>NZ_JBIAIP010000049.1:0-1003 GCF_042871485.1 Streptomyces sp. NPDC005791 | reverse complement strand
CACCCCGCCCGCCCTGAGTGTCTTCGAGACCCTGGAGTCGGAGGTACGGAGCTACTGCCGTGGTTGGCCCGCGGTCTTCGACCGCGCACAGGGCGCCCGGCTCACCGACGAGGACGGACACTCGTACCTCGACTTCTTCGCCGGTGCCGGGTCTCTCAACTACGGCCACAACAACCCGGTGCTGAAACGCGCGCTGATCGACTACATCGAGCGTGACGGCATCACCCATGGTCTGGACATGGCCACGACGGCCAAACGGGCCTTCCTCGAGACCTTCGAGAACGTGATCCTGCGGCCTCGTGACCTGCCCTACAAGGTGATGTTTCCCGGCCCGACGGGCACGAACGCCGTCGAGGCCGCGCTGAAGCTCGCCCGCAAGGTCAAGGGCCGTGAGTCGGTCGTCTCGTTCACCAACGCCTTCCACGGCATGTCGCTCGGTTCGCTGGCCGTGACCGGCAACGCGTTCAAGCGGGCCGGTGCGGGCGTCCCGTTGGTGCACGGCACCCCGATGCCGTTCGACAACTACTTCGACGGCACGGTCCCCGACTTCATCTGGTTCGAGCGGCTGCTGGAGGACCAGGGTTCCGGGCTGAACAAGCCCGCCGCCGTGATCGTGGAGACCGTGCAGGGCGAGGGCGGCATCAACGTCGCCCGCGCCGAGTGGCTGCGCGCGCTCCAGGAACTGTGCCACCGCCAGGACATGCTCCTGATCGTCGACGACATCCAGATGGGCTGCGGCCGGACCGGCGGCTTCTTCTCCTTCGAGGAGGCAGGCATCGTCCCGGACATCGTGACGCTGTCGAAGTCCATCAGCGGCTACGGCCTGCCGATGTCGCTCTGCCTGTTCAAGGGTGAGCTGGACGTCTGGGAGCCGGGCGAGCACAACGGCACGTTCCGTGGCAACAACCCGGCCTTCGTCACCGCCGCCGCCACGCTCGACGCCTACTGGGCCGACGGCCAGATGGAGAAGCAGACGCTGGCCCGCGGTGAGCAGGTCGAGCAG
>NZ_JBIAIP010000048.1:0-1073 GCF_042871485.1 Streptomyces sp. NPDC005791 | reverse complement strand
CTAGGTGTATTGCCCTGTGAGGTTGGGGACGCGGCTGGCGGGTGGTTTGCCTGCGAGCGCGGTGTGTCCGCGGTGGTGATTGTAGGTGTGCAGCCAGTGGGGGAAGGCGTCGCGTCGTTCCTGCTCTGAGCGGTAGGGCTTTGCGTAGGCCCATTCGTCGAGCAGGGTGCGGTTGAGGCGTTCGACCTTGCCGTTGGTCTGGGGCCGGTAGGGCCGGGTTCGCTTGTGGGTGATCCCGGCCGCCGCCAGCACGTCGCGCCAGGCGTGGGACTTGTAGCAGGCGCCGTTGTCGGTCAGGACGCGTTCGACGGTGATCCCGCACGAGGTGAAGTAGGCGTGTGCCCGGGTCCAGAAGGCGGTGGCGGTCTCCTTCTTCTCGTCGGTGTGGATTTCGCTGTAGGCGAGGCGGGAGTGGTCGTCGACGGCGGTGTGGATATAGCTGTAGCCGGCTCCGGAGCGGGTCTTGCGGCCTGCCTGACGGCCCAGGGCCTTGTGGCCGCCTCCGTCGGGGATGTTGCCGAGCTTCTTGATGTCCACGTGCACGAGTTCGCCGGGCCGGTCGCGTTCGTAGCGGCGTATGACCCGGCCGGTGGCCCGGTCCAGGTGGCTGAGCCGGGCCAGGCCGTATCGGGTCAGGACGCGGTGCACGGTCGATGGCACAAGGCCCAGTAGATGGGCGATGCGGGCCGGTCCCCATCGGCGAAGGACACGGACCTTGATGATGCGGCGTTCGGTGCGGGTCGGGGTCCTGCGGGGGCTGTGGTGCGGACGGGAGGAGAGGTCCGTCATCCCGGCCTCGCCCAGGGTCCGGTAGCGGCCGGCCCACCGCTGGGCGGTCGTGGGCGAGACCTGGAAGCGTTCGGCGGCCCGGCGCAGGGGCCAGCCGTCCTCGACAACGCAACGGGCCAGCCGCAGGCGTCCGGTCTCGGTCAGGGGTGCATTACGGTGGGGCATGAGGGCCTTTCGGGCTGGTGTAGACGTCGTAATCCACACCGAACCCGGAAGGCCCTCACCCGTTCAAGATCCCAAGACGGTGATCACTGTCACCGCACCCAACCTCCGTGGACAGAACA
>NZ_JBIAIP010000047.1:0-1102 GCF_042871485.1 Streptomyces sp. NPDC005791 | reverse complement strand
CGGCCTTCGTCACCGCCGCCGCCACGCTCGACGCCTACTGGGCCGACGGCCAGATGGAGAAGCAGACGCTGGCCCGCGGTGAGCAGGTCGAGCAGGAGCTGGTGTCCATCGCGGAAGAGCACGTGGAGGCCGGGGCCTGTGTCCGCGGCCGTGGCCTGGTCTGGGGGATGAAGTTCACCGACCCCGCGCGTGCGTCCGCCATCTGCGCCCGCGCCTTCGCACGGGGCCTGTTGGTGGAGACGTCCGGGCCGGAGGGCGAGGTGGTGAAGGTGCTGCCGCCGCTCACCGTCTCCCCGGACGAGCTCGCAGAGGGCCTGCGGATCCTCACCGAGGCCGTGTGGGAGACCGGCTGAGCCTGCGGCCGTGAGCATTCTGTGCGAAGGCTCGGGTGGACCGCCAGTTGTGCATGCCTCATCACCGGACACGGAATGAGGCGCCGGAAGAAAGGCACCGTCCCACTGTGATCGTCCGATCTTTCAGTGACATCGAGAACACCGACCGGCACATCAGGTCCGCTTCGGGCACCTGGGAGAGCAAGCGCATCGTGCTCGCCAAGGAGAAGGTGGGCTTCTCGCTCCACGAGACCGTGCTGTACGCGGGCACGGAGACGTCGATGTGGTACGCCAACCACATCGAGGCCGTTCTGTGCACCGAGGGCGAGGCCGAGCTCACCAACGACGAGACCGGGGAGACGCACTGGATCTCCCCCGGGACGATGTACCTGCTGAACGGGCACGAGCGTCACACCCTGCGGCCGAAGACCGACTTCCGCTGCGTGTGCGTCTTCAACCCCCCCGTCACCGGACGGGAGGACCATGACGAGAACGGTGTGTACCCGCTGTTGACAGAGGAGGGCTGAACCATGATCCGGACCACCACCGAGGTCGTCCAGGACCTGTATCCGACCCGCGGTGCCGACGAGGTGGTCACGCCACGTCAGGACCCGGTCGTCTGGGGGCGAGCCACCCCCGACCTCGAGGAGTACGAGGAGAACGGTTTCCTCGCCGTCGACCAGCTGATCACGCCGGACGAGGTGGCGGTCTACCACGCCGAGCTGGACCGGCTGATCGCCGATCCGGCGGTCCGCGCCGACGAACGGTCG
>NZ_JBIAIP010000045.1:0-1159 GCF_042871485.1 Streptomyces sp. NPDC005791 | reverse complement strand
GATGCGGCGCATGTGCGGGCCCGGCTGGCCTGGCGTATGCAGCCGGTCGTCAAGCCCACCGCGCTGGTCATCGATGACACCGGGTTCCTCAAGGATGGGAACGCGTCGGCGTGCGTGACCCGGCAGTACACCGGCACCGCGGGCAAGGTCACCAACTGCCAGGCCGGCGTCTCGCTGCACCTGGCTTCCAACGGCGCCTCCACGGCGGTGAACTGGCGTCTGTTCCTGCCCGGAAGCTGGGACCCCGCCTCGCCGAAGGCCGATCCGGCCAAGGTCGCTCGCCGTGACACGTGCGCCATCCCTGCTCAGGTGGGCCATGTCGAGAAGTGGCAGCTGGCCCTCGACATGATCGACGAGACGCGGTCCTGGGGCATCGAGGTGCCCCAGGTCATCGCCGACGGCGGCTACGGCGACACCGCCGCATTCCGGCTCGGCCTGGAAGAACGCGGACTCGACTACGTGGTGGGCATCTCGACCACGACCACCGCGCAACCCGAAGACGCACAGCCATACACCCCGGACTACTCCGGCCGCGGCCCACGACCGGTTCCTGCCTACCCCGAGCCGGCCCAGAGGGTGAAGAGCCTGGTCATCGCGGCCGGCAAATCCTCCGCACGGCCGGTGCAGTGGAGGGAAGGCTCCCGGCCGGGCAGTGGCCGCAGCGGAGTGAAACGCATGTATTCGCGCTTCGTGGCTCTGCGAATCCGGCCCGCCGGGCGTGAGATCCGCAAGGCCACGGAAGGCGCCGAGCTTCCGGTCCGCTGGCTGCTGGCCGAATGGCCCGCCGACCAAGACGAGCCCGTGCAGTTCTGGCTCTCCAACCTGCCCGCAACCACCCCGCTGCCCGTCCTCGTGCGCACCGCGAAGCTCCGCTGGCGCATCGAGAACGACTACCGCGAGATGAAACAGGCCCTGGGCCTGGCCCACTTCGAGGGCCGGACCTGGCCAGGCTGGCACCACCACGTCACCCTCGTCTCGGTCGCCCACGCCTTCTGCACCCTTCAGCGACTGAACCGATCCCCAAAAGAGACGGCGTCGGCCTGAGCCTCTACCGAGTCGTCCGCGAGCTGCAAACACTCCTCGCGACCTGGACCGGCGCCTGCCCCACCTGTCACCGCGACATGCCAGACCCCGCACCAACATGACCAAGCCCTACTAG
>NZ_JBIAIP010000044.1:0-1983 GCF_042871485.1 Streptomyces sp. NPDC005791 | reverse complement strand
CCTGGCCCAGGCGTACCAGGCACGCTGCGCAGGCCAGGAACCGGACTGGGCTCCACTGCCGGTGCAATACGCCGACTACACCCTGTGGCAGCGCGAACTCCTCGGCGACGAACAGGACCCCCACAGCACCCTCGCCGCCCAGGCACAGTTCTGGCGTACCTATTTGAAGGGTCTGCCGGAGGAGACGGCACTGCCCGTTGACCGGCCCAGGCTCGCCACAGCCAGCCATGCCGGTGCAGGCGTCGCCTTTGCCATGGAACACGAGCTCTACGAGGACCTCGTACGCCTTGCCCAGAACCGCCAGCTCACCGTCTTCATGGTGATCCAGGCCGCATTCTCAGCGCTGCTGAGCCGGTCCGGAGCCGGTGACGATATCCCCCTCGGCACTCCGGTGGCCGGACGGTCCGATACCGTCCTGGACGAGCTCGTCGGCTTCTTCGCCAACATGATCGTGCTGCGCACCGACACGTCCGGCGACCCGACCTTCGCCGAACTACTGGACCGTGTACGGGCTTCCGACCTCGAGGCCTACGCGCACCAGGACATGCCATTCGACCGCGTCGTGGAAGCGGTCAATCCTCAGCGTTCCCAGCCCCGTCATCCCCTGTTCCAGGTTGCGCTGGCCTTCGGCGCAGGCGCCTCCACTGGAGCAGAATTGCAGGGACTGCGCGGACCGGTGGGCGTCGTGCCCACCGCCGTGGCCAAGTTCGACCTTGGCCTGTACCTGAACGAACTGCCGTCCGGGCAGGGGGAGATTCAGAGCATCTCCGGAGTCTTGGAGTATGCGACTGACCTCTTCGACCAGTCCACGGCCGAGGCATTGGTGGACCGGCTGGTCACCGTCTTGCGGCAGGCCGTGCGGAATCCTGAGCGCCGGCTAAGCACCATCGATCTGCTCACTTCCGAAGAGCGTCACCGTCTGCTGGTCGAGTACAACGACACTGCTGCGGACTATCCGGCGGACTCGTGTGTGCATGAGCTCTTTGAGGAGCAGGTTCGGCGGGTTCCGGACGCGGTGGCGGTGGCCTCGGACCAGGGAAGTCTGACGTACGCCGAGCTCAATACGCAGGCTAACCGGCTGGCACACCACCTCATCGGGCTCGGCGTCCCTCCCGGCGGCACAGTAGCGGTGGACGTGGAACGCTCACCTCAGCTGGTCGTGAGCCTTCTCGCCGTGCTCAAGGCAGGCGCCGCCTACGTGCCCCTGGCAGCCGGGCAGCCGTCAGCGCGCGTGCGCCTGATCCTCGAGGAGGCCGGAGCCGTCGCCGTCCTCACTGACAAGGAGACTGCCTCGGACCTCTTCGCGGGATCCAGCAGCGGGGTGCTCGTCGTCGGAGTCGACGCAATGGGCGCAGCAGGACACATATCAGCCGGGGACCCGGCGGCGGACTGCGGCGGCGCCGCAGGACTCGCATACGTCATGTTTACCTCAGGCTCTACTGGCCGGCCAAAGGGTATTGCGACCACGCACCGAAACATCGTTGAACTCGCCCGAGATCGGTCCTGGGAGGGCGGCGAACACGATCGCGTGCTGCTGCACTCGAACTTTGCTTTCGACGCATCGACCTTCGAGCTGTGGGTCCCTCTCTTGTCCGGAAACACTGTCGTTGTGGCTCCATCGGGGTTCGCTGATGTGGCCCAACTGAGTCAGGTGATCTCCGAGCACAAGGTCACAGCAGCCTGGTTGACCGCCTCCCTGTTCGCTCTCTTCGCCGATGAGGCGCCCGAGGTCCTCGCTTCGCTCCGCGAGATCTCCTGCGGTGGCGAAGCCGTCTCGCCCACAGCCGTCCGTCGGGTGATCGCCCTCGGCACCGGAACGGTCGTCTCGAACTCGTACGGCCCCACCGAGACCACGACGTTCGCTCTGCGCCGTCGCATGACGCAGCCCCCGTTGGGTTCGTCGGTGCCGATTGGTGTGCCGTTGGCGAATACGCGGGTGTATGTGCTGGATGAGGGTTTGGGGTTGGTGCCTGCGGGTGTGGT
>NZ_JBIAIP010000043.1:0-2802 GCF_042871485.1 Streptomyces sp. NPDC005791 | reverse complement strand
CTCACCACCAGAGTTCCACCGCACCAGATCACCCGTGCGATACATCCGCTCACCCGCACCACCAAACGGATCCGCCACAAACCGCTCAGCCGTCACGCCGAACCGGTTGGCGTAACCCCGCGCCAGACCGGCACCGGCGACGTAGAGCTCGCCGATGACACCCGGGGGCAGCAGCCGCAGCTTCTCATCCAGGACGTACACCCGGGTGTTGACGAGGACATCGCCGATCGGTGCCCGAACGGTATTGGCTTGCTTATCCCTATCGATCATTGAGATCGAGACGTCGTCTGAGCACTCGGCGGGGCCGTAAACATTTGCCATGGGAATGTCGGGGAAACGCGCGTACCAGCGAGCGATCAGGTCAGGCGGCAACTCCTCACCGTGCACCAGCATCCAGCGCAGGCCGGCGAACCGGTCTACGGTGGAGTCGTCTAGGTCCCAGGTGTCCAGGATGGCGCGCAGCACCGCGGGCACGATCTGCAGCACGGTGACTCCGTGCGCGGCCACTCTCTCCACCGTCGCCAGCGGGTCCCGGTTCGTGTCATCGTCCATGATGTGGATCGCGCCGCCGGCCAATAGCATCGTCAGCGCCTGCCACACCGAGACATCGAAGGTCAACGGAGCGTTGAAAGCCATGATGTCGTTGTGGTCCAGGTCGTACAGGTCCACCACGGCACGGAGGTGGTTAGCCAGCCCGCGGTGCGGTACGAGCACGCCCTTGGGTCGACCGGTCGAGCCAGACGTGAAGACAGAATAAGCGATGCACTCCTGGAGTTCCGCCATGTCCGGGCCCTGCCATTTAACATCCGGTTCCGGGGGACTCGTGAGTAACAGCCGTACGGAATGCGAAGTGGCGGTTATCACGGCCAGGGCCCGGTCGTGCAGCTCGGGAGCGGCCACCAGGTAGCCCACCCCCGCGTCCAGGAGCATCTGCGCAGCCCGCTCCACGGGGACGCCACTGTCCAGCGGCATGTATCCACCGCCGACACCTAGGACACCGAGGACGACCGAGATGTACCAGGGACTGCGCTCGGACAGCACTGCAGTGATCGAGTCCGGCCCCACGCCGGCGTCGGACAGAGCACGGGAGATCGCGTCCGCATTCCGGGCCAGGTCAGGGTAGGTCAGGATCCCGTCGGCATCGGACACCGCAGTGCTTCCCGGTCGTTCGGAAGCTAGCTGGCGGACGTGTGTCGCGAGGTCCATGGGGGACTCAGAGGCCACTGGTCCCTGCCACTGCGAGAGCTGCTCGTGCCGTTCCTTCTTGGATAGCAGCTCAACGTCACCGATGCAGAGGTCCGGGTCCACCGTCACAGCTTCCAACAGCCGTACGAGGCGTTCGGCCATGGCCTGGACAGTCGCGCTGTCGAAGAGATCGGTAGCGTACTCCCAGGAGGTCCCAAGTCCCCCCGGACCGCCGGCGTCGTCCCGTCGGGTCTCGAAGTCCACTGACAGGTCGAACTTCGAGGTGGCCGTGGCCTGGGGGAGTATCTCGGTCCGCAGCCCTGGCAGGGCGACTTCGTCGGCGCCGAAGCCGTCGTTGAGAGCAACCAGGACCTGGAACAACGGGTGCCGGGCGAGAGACCGCTGAGGGTTCACCACTTCCACGACACGGTCGAAGGGGATGTCCTGATGGGCGAAGGCCATCAGGTCGGCCTTGCGCACCCTGTCCAGTAGTTCGGTGAAGGTCGGGTCGCCGGACGTGTCGGTACGCAGTACGAGCGTGTTGACGAAGAAGCCGACCAAGTCATCCAGAGCAAGGTCAGACCGCCCGGCGACGAGGGTGCCCATGGATACGTCGTGACCGGCTCCAGACCGGCTGAGGACCACCGCAACGGCAGCCTGGAGCACCATGAAGACTGTGCATCCCCGGACCTGGGCAAGCTCCTGGATACGGGCATGCAATCCGGCTTCCAGCTCCAGCTCCACAGTGGCGCCTTCGTACGTTGCGATACCCGGACGGAACCGGTCGAAGGGAAGATCCAGTTGCTCAGGAAGACCTGTGAGGGTGTCCTTCCAGAACTGTGCCTGGGCGGCGAGGGTGCTGTGGGGGTCCTGTTCGTCGCCGAGGAGTCCGCGCTGCCACAGGGTGTAGTCGGCGTATTGCACCGGCAGTGGAGCCCAGTCCGGTTCCTGGCCTGCGCAGCGTGCCTGGTACGCCTGGGCCAGGTCCCGCAGCAACGGTTTCATCGAAACTCCGTCGCTGGCGATGTGGTGGACCAGGATCAGCAGTACCGAGTCCTGACCGGGAGAGATGAACAGCCACACCCGTACCGGTACCTCACACGTCACATCGAAGACACTTTGAGCCGCCTCGGCGACCAGCTTCTCCCGTTCGGTGTCAGAGCACTCCACGACGGTCAGCCGCGGGCGTGCTTCCCCGGTCGGAAGGATCTGCTGGAACGGTTCACCCTCAATCGCGGGGAAAACGGTCCGCAGCGCCTCGTGGCGGTCCACCACGTCACCGACCGCCGCCTCCAGCGCCGCGACGTCCACCACCCCGGACAACTGCATCGGAACGGGAATGTTGTAGGTCGGGCTCGGCCCCTCCAACTGCGCCAGGAACCACAGCCGCTGCTGCGCGAACGACAACGGAACCCGCTCCGGCCGCACCCCCGCAGACAGCACAGCCCGCGGCCGACTACTTGCCGCGCGTTCCGTCTGGTTGAGGATGTTGGCGACGGCTGACACCGTGGGTGTCTGGAAGAGGTCTCGGATGCCGAGTTCCAGGCCGAGTGTGGCCCGTATGCGGCCGATCAGCCTCATGGCGAGCATCGAGTGCCCGCCGAGTTCGAAGAAGTT
>NZ_JBIAIP010000042.1:0-2702 GCF_042871485.1 Streptomyces sp. NPDC005791 | reverse complement strand
TGAGAGACACCCAAGTAGCACGGGGCCCGAGAAATCCCGTGTGAATCTGGCGGGACCACCCGCTAAGCCTAAATATTCCCTGGTGACCGATAGCGGATAGTACCGTGAGGGAATGGTGAAAAGTACCGCGGGAGCGGAGTGAAATAGTACCTGAAACCGTGTGCCTACAAGCCGTGGGAGCGTCGCTGTATGTGCTTGCACATGCAGTCGTGACTGCGTGCCTTTTGAAGAATGAGCCTGCGAGTTAGCGGTGTGTAGCGAGGTTAACCCGTGTGGGGAAGCCGTAGCGAAAGCGAGTCCGAATAGGGCGATTGAGTTGCACGCTCTAGACCCGAAGCGGAGTGATCTAGCCATGGGCAGGTTGAAGCGGAGGTAAGACTTCGTGGAGGACCGAACCCACCAGGGTTGAAAACCTGGGGGATGACCTGTGGTTAGGGGTGAAAGGCCAATCAAACTCCGTGATAGCTGGTTCTCCCCGAAATGCATTTAGGTGCAGCGTCGTGTGTTTCTTGCCGGAGGTAGAGCACTGGATAGGCGATGGGCCCTACCGGGTTACTGACCTTAGCCAAACTCCGAATGCCGGTAAGTGAGAGCGCGGCAGTGAGACTGTGGGGGATAAGCTCCATGGTCGAGAGGGAAACAGCCCAGAGCATCGACTAAGGCCCCTAAGCGTACGCTAAGTGGGAAAGGATGTGGAGTCGCAGAGACAACCAGGAGGTTGGCTTAGAAGCAGCCACCCTTGAAAGAGTGCGTAATAGCTCACTGGTCAAGTGATTCCGCGCCGACAATGTAGCGGGGCTCAAGCGTACCGCCGAAGTCGTGTCATTCACACATATAGGGCCAACGCCTGTGTGGATGGGTAGGGGAGCGTCGTGTGCCGGGTGAAGCAGCCGCGGAAGCGAGTTGTGGACGGTTCACGAGTGAGAATGCAGGCATGAGTAGCGATACACACGTGAGAAACGTGTGCGCCGATTGACTAAGGGTTCCTGGGTCAAGCTGATCTGCCCAGGGTAAGTCGGGACCTAAGGCGAGGCCGACAGGCGTAGTCGATGGACAACCGGTTGATATTCCGGTACCCGCTTTGAAACGCCCAATACTGAATCAGGCGATGCTAAGTCCGTGAAGCCGGCCCGATCTCTTCGGAGTTGAGGGTAGTGGTGGAGCCGACGAACCAGACTTGTACTAGGTAAGCGATGGGGTGACGCAGGAAGGTAGTCCAGCCCGGGCGGTGGTTGTCCCGGGGTAAGGGTGTAGGCCGTGTGGTAGGTAAATCCGTCACACGTTAAGGCTGAGACCTGATGCCGAGCCGATTGTGGTGAAGTGGATGATCCTATGCTGTCGAGAAAAGCCTCTAGCGAGTTTCATGGCGGCCCGTACCCTAAACCGACTCAGGTAGTCAGGTAGAGAATACCGAGGCGTTCGGGTGAACTATGGTTAAGGAACTCGGCAAAATGCCCCCGTAACTTCGGGAGAAGGGGGGCCATCACTGGTGAGGGAACTTGCTTCCTGAGCTGGGGGTGGCCGCAGAGACCAGCGAGAAGCGACTGTTTACTAAAAACACAGGTCCGTGCGAAGCCGTAAGGCGATGTATACGGACTGACGCCTGCCCGGTGCTGGAACGTTAAGGGGACCGGTTAGTGCACTTTCGGGTGTGCGAAGCTGAGAACTTAAGCGCCAGTAAACGGCGGTGGTAACTATAACCATCCTAAGGTAGCGAAATTCCTTGTCGGGTAAGTTCCGACCTGCACGAATGGCGTAACGACTTCTCGACTGTCTCAACCATAGGCCCGGTGAAATTGCACTACGAGTAAAGATGCTCGTTTCGCGCAGCAGGACGGAAAGACCCCGGGACCTTTACTATAGTTTGATATTGGTGTTCGGTTCGGCTTGTGTAGGATAGGTGGGAGACTTTGAAGCGGCCACGCCAGTGGTTGTGGAGTCGTCGTTGAAATACCACTCTGGTCGTGCTGGATGTCTAACCTGGGTCCGTGATCCGGATCAGGGACAGTGTCTGATGGGTAGTTTAACTGGGGCGGTTGCCTCCTAAAGAGTAACGGAGGCGCCCAAAGGTTCCCTCAGCCTGGTTGGCAATCAGGTGTTGAGTGTAAGTGCACAAGGGAGCTTGACTGTGAGACCGACGGGTCGAGCAGGGACGAAAGTCGGGACTAGTGATCCGGCAGTGGCTTGTGGAAGCGCTGTCGCTCAACGGATAAAAGGTACCCCGGGGATAACAGGCTGATCTTCCCCAAGAGTCCATATCGACGGGATGGTTTGGCACCTCGATGTCGGCTCGTCGCATCCTGGGGCTGGAGTCGGTCCCAAGGGTTGGGCTGTTCGCCCATTAAAGCGGTACGCGAGCTGGGTTTAGAACGTCGTGAGACAGTTCGGTCCCTATCCGCTGTGCGCGTAGGAATATTGAGAAGGGCTGTCCCTAGTACGAGAGGACCGGGACGGACGAACCTCTGGTGTGCCAGTTGTCCTGCCAAGGGCATGGCTGGTTGGCTACGTTCGGAAAGGATAACCGCTGAAAGCATCTAAGCGGGAAGCCTGCTTCGAGATGAGTATTCCCACCACCTTGAGTGGTTAAGGCTCCCAGTAGACGACTGGGTTGATAGGCCAGATGTGGAAGCCCGGTAACGGGTGGAGCTGACTGGTACTAATAGGCCGAGGGCTTGTCCTCAGTTGCTCGCGTCCACTGTGTT
>NZ_JBIAIP010000041.1:0-7332 GCF_042871485.1 Streptomyces sp. NPDC005791 | reverse complement strand
GGGGTGGGGGGGGGTGGTGGGCCCGCCTCTAATTTTGTTTTCGCCCTGCCCGATGAAGGCGGGGGGGGGCCCCGCCCCCCCCCCCCCGGCCGGGGGGGGGGGGGGGGGGGGGGGGGGGCCGCCCCCACGCCCCGTCGGTGTTCACCGCAGTGGTCGGACGGAATGTCAGACCTCTTCGGTGCCACCGCTCTCCTCGTCGTCTGCCTTCTCTTCCTTCGCCGCCGCGGGCGTGGCGCCCGGCTGCGGCTCGGCCACGGCCACCCGCGCGGGGCGGATGGTGCGCTCGCCGATGCGATACCCGGGCTGCAGGATCGCCACGCAGGTCGTCTCGGTGACGTCCGGCGCGTACGAGTGCATCAGAGCCTCGTGGATCGTCGGGTCGAAGGGCTCACCCTCCTTGCCGAACTGCTGGAGGCCGATCTTCGCGACGACCGTCTCCACGGATTCGGCCACCGCCTTGAAGCCTCCGACGAGCTCGCCGTGCTCCCGCGCCCGGCCGATGTCGTCGAGCACGGGCAGGAGATCGGTCAGGAGATTCGCCGCGGCGACCTCCTTGACCGTGACCCGGTCGCGCTCGACCCGACGACGGTAGTTCTGGTACTCGGCCTGGAGCCGCTGGAGGTCACCCGTGCGCTCGTTGAGCGCGGTACGGGCCTGGTCCAGCTGGGCCGTCAGAGCCGCTGTCTGCTGTACGTCCCCGGCCGGGGCCGCCGCCTCCTCCTCGGAGGGGGTGGCGGCCTTCGGCTCGGCGTCGTCGGCATCGGCGCCGGAGGGGACGTCAGGCTTCTCGTCGAAGCCCGGAGTCTCCTCGGTCACGCCGCACCGCCCTTCGTGTCCTTCTCGTCGTCCACGATCTCGGCGTCGACGACGTCGTCGTCGGCCTTGGCCTGACCGTCACCCGGCGCCTCGGCGCCCGGCGTCGCACCCTCGGCGTTGGCGTACATCGCCTGGCCGAGCTTCTGGGAGACGGCCGCGACCTTCTCGGTGGCGGTACGGATCTCTGCGGTGTCCTCGCCCTTGAGCTTCTCCTTCAGCTCGGTGAGCGCGGTCTCCACCTCCGTCTTGACGTCGCCGGGGACCTTGTCCTCGTTGTCCTTGAGGAACTTCTCCGTCTGGTAGACGAGCTGCTCACCCTGGTTGCGCGACTCGGCGGCCTCGCGACGACGGTGGTCCTCGTCGGCGTACTGCTCGGCCTCTTCGCGCATCCGGTTGACCTCGTCCTTCGGCAGCGAGGAGCCACCGGTGACGGTCATCTTCTGCTCCTTGCCGGTGCCGAGGTCCTTGGCAGCGACGTGCATGATGCCGTTGGCGTCGATGTCGAAGGCGACCTCGATCTGCGGCACACCGCGCGGGGCCGGCGGCAGACCGGTGAGCTCGAACATCCCGAGCTTCTTGTTGTACGCCGCGATCTCGCGCTCGCCCTGGTAGACCTGGATCTGCACGGACGGCTGGTTGTCCTCGGCCGTCGTGAAGATCTCGGACCGCTTGGTCGGGATCGTGGTGTTGCGCTCGATGAGCTTCGTCATGATCCCTCCCTTGGTCTCGATGCCGAGGGACAGCGGGGTCACGTCGAGGAGCAGGACGTCCTTGACCTCACCCTTGAGGACACCGGCCTGGAGCGAGGCGCCGATCGCGACGACCTCGTCCGGGTTCACACCCTTGTTGGCGTCCTGGCCGCCCGTGAGCTCCTTGACGAGCTCGGCGACGGCCGGCATACGGGTCGAGCCACCGACGAGAACGACGTGGTCGATCTCGGAGAGCTGGATGCCCGCGTCCTTGATGACGTTGTGGAACGGGTTCTTGCAACGGTCCAGGAGGTCCGCGGTCAGCTGCTGGAACTGCGAGCGCGTGAGCTTCTCGTCCAGGTGCAGCGGGCCCTCGGCGGACGCCGTGATGTAGGGCAGGTTGATCGTGGTCTCGGTCGAGGACGAGAGCTCGATCTTCGCCTTCTCCGCGGCCTCGCGGAGACGCTGGAGAGCCATCTTGTCCTTGGACAGGTCCACGCCGTGCCCGTTGGCGAACTGCTTCACCAGGTAGTCGACGACCCGCTGGTCCCAGTCGTCACCACCGAGGTGGTTGTCACCGTTG
The DNA here is from genome assembly GCF_042871485.1 of Streptomyces sp. NPDC005791. NCBI lineage: Bacteria > Bacillati > Actinomycetota > Actinomycetes > Kitasatosporales > Streptomycetaceae > Streptomyces > Streptomyces sp. NPDC005791. The sequence continues at coordinate 5,244 of NZ_JBIAIP010000041.1, read as the reverse complement.
GTTGCCTTCACCTCGACGACGCCGTCGCCGATCTCCAGGAGGGACACGTCGAAGGTGCCGCCACCGAGGTCGAAGACGAGGATCGTCTGGTCGTCCTTGTCGAGGCCGTACGCCAGCGCGGCGGCGGTCGGCTCGTTGACGATGCGCAGGACGTTCAGGCCCGCGATCTCGCCGGCCTCCTTGGTCGCCTGACGCTCCGAGTCGTTGAAGTACGCCGGGACGGTGATCACCGCGTCGGTGACCTTCTCGCCCAGGTAGGACTCGGCGTCGCGCTTCAGCTTCTGCAGGATGAAGGCGCTCATCTGCTGCGGGTTGAAGTTCTTGCCGTCGAGCTCGATCTTCCAGTCAGTGCCCATGTGGCGCTTGACCGAACGGATCGTCCTGTCGACGTTGGTGACCGCCTGGCGCTTGGCGACCTCGCCGACAAGCACCTCGCCGTTCTTCGCGAAGGCGACGACGGACGGCGTGGTCCTGGCGCCTTCGGCGTTGGTGATGACGGTGGGCTCGCCGCCTTCGAGAACGCTGACGACGGAGTTAGTCGTGCCCAGGTCGATGCCGACCGCACGTGCCATTTCAATTCCTCCAACTGACTACTTGAGTGGATCTGACTCAAGGATGCATGAGACCCACCCCGGAGTCAAAGGACCTGAGCGACTTACGCTCAACTTATGTGCTCACATGCGGGTCGACCAGCACTTTTCCGCGCCAGAACGGTGGTGGTCCCACCCTGCGGCGCCCACGATCCGCGACACCCGGGCACGCGCCGCACGTCACGCACACCACCCACCATCGCACCGTGGGATCGTTCTGTCACAAAATGCATCGAGACGCTCATACCGTCACGTAACCGACCCGGGCAGGTGCACATGCGGAACGCGAAGCAGACCGTGGCACGAAGGACACGACACCCCGCCGTGCGGGCGGCGGCCGGAGTGGCGGGCGCGGCGGCCGACCGCGCCGCCGGGGCACTGGCGGCCGTGACCGCGAAGCGGTCCCTGGACCTGGCGCTCGGCTCCGCCCTCCTCCTCCTGGCGGCCCCCGTACTGGCCGCCGCCGCACTGGTCCTCACCCTGCGGACCCTGCGGACCGGGAGGGGCGGCGTACTGAGGCGCGAGATCAGGGTCGGCCTCGGCGGCCGCCCCTTCGCACTGCGCTCACTGCGCACCCGGCGGCTCCGGCTCGACCTGCTGTCCCGGCTGCCCCATGTCGTGACCGGGAAGCTCTCCCTGGTCGGTCCGGCTCCCCTCACCCGGGACGAGGCGGCCCTTCTCGGGCCGTCCGCCCGGCGCTGCCGACAGGGCCTGCGGCCCGGCCTGACCGGCCTCGCCCAGGTGCGCGCCCGCTCCGGAATGCCCTGGGACGAACCCGCCCTCCTCGACATCCACTACGCAGAGCATCATGGGACAGGACTCGACCTGGCGATCCTGGCGCGATCCGTACGCATCCACCTGCACGCGGCACCGCGGCGGCCGCACCGTCCGGGGAAGGCTCGCCTGAGCGACACAGATCACCGCCTGCCCGGCTACAGAGCGGCGGAATAAGTGGATAGTGTCAGCACAGACTGATTAAGTTACTGCTTAGTAATCACTTGTACGCGCTGGATCCCACCCTCGCAGGCCCGAGGAGCCCCACATGCAACTCGCCGCGATCATCGTGTCGCTGGTGCTGACTGTCGTCGGCGTTGCGCTCATCGCCCGAGCCGTCGCGCAGATCTACCGGTTCGTCCGTCTCGGACAGCCGGTGCCGGCAGGCAGCCGCACCGACAACCCCAAGCAGCGCACGATCACCCTGGTCAAGGAATTCCTCGGCCACACCCGGATGAACCGGTGGGGGATCGTGGGCTTCGCCCACTGGTTCGTCGCGATCGGCTTCCTGACCCTGCCGCCGACACTGCTCCAGGCGTACGGACAGCTCTTCCAGGCCGACTGGGTGCTGCCGGTCATCGGTGGCTGGCTGCCGTTCGAGATGTACATCGAGTTCATCGGCATCATGACCGTGCTCGGCATCGTCACGCTGATGGCCATCCGGCTGCTGAACCTGCCCTCACGGGCCGGCCGCAAGTCCCGTTTCGCCGGCTCGAAGGCCTGGCAGGCGTACTTCGTCGAGTACGTCATCCTCGTCATCGGCCTGGCGATCCTGGCCCTGCGTGGTCTCGAAGGCGCGATCCACCACGTCGAAGGCTACGAGGCCGCCTACTTCGTCTCGTACCCGCTGGTGCTGGCGTTCAAGGGCATCGCGCTCGGCACGCTGCAGAACCTGATCTACCTCACCGCGATGATCAAGATCGGCACCTCGCTGATCTGGATGATCACGGTCTCGCTCAACACCAACATGGGCGTCGCCTGGCACCGCTTCCTCGGCTTCCCGAACATCTGGTTCAAGCGCGACGCCGACGGCGACGTCGCCCTCGGCGCGCTGCAGCCGATGACCTCGGGCGGCAAGGAGATCGACTGGGAGGACCCGGGCGAGGACGACACCTTCGGCGTCTCCCAGGTCGAGCAGTTCTCCTGGAAGGGCATCCTCGACTTCTCCACGTGCACCGAATGCGGCCGTTGCCAGTCGCAGTGCCCCGCCTGGAACACGGGCAAGCCGCTCTCCCCGAAGCTCCTGATCATGTCCCTGCGCGACCACGCGCACGCCAAGGCGCCGTACCTGCTGGCCGGCGGCGGCAAGGACATGGAAGGCAACGAGAAGGCCACCGAGAAGCAGCTCGAGGACGTCCCCGCGGCCGCTCTCGCGGAGGCCGAACGCCCCCTCATCGGCACCGCCGAGGAGAACGGCGTCATCGACCCGGACGTGCTGTGGTCCTGCACCACCTGCGGTGCGTGCGTGGAGCAGTGCCCGGTCGACATCGAGCACGTCGACCACATCGTCGACATGCGCCGCTACCAGGTGATGATCGAGTCCGCGTTCCCGTCCGAGGCGGGCACGATGCTCAAGAACCTGGAGAAGAAGGGCAACCCCTGGGGGCTGGCCAAGAAGCAGCGCGTCGAGTGGACCAAGGAGGTCGACTTCGAGGTCCCGATCGTCGGCAAGGACGTCGAGGACCTCAGCGAGATCGACTACCTGTACTGGGTCGGCTGCGCGGGCGCCCTGGAGGACCGTGCCAAGAAGACGACGAAGGCCTTCGCGGAGCTCCTGCACATCGCGGGCGTCAAGTTCGCGATCATGGGTGGCGACGAGAAGTGCACCGGGGACTCCGCCCGCCGCCTCGGCAACGAGCCGCTGTTCCAGCAGCTCGGCCAGGAGAACGTCGCGATGCTGAACATGGCGTTCGGCGAGGACTCCGCCGAAGGCGAGGACGGCGACGACTCGACGAAGAAGCCGAAGTCGTCGAAGAAGATCGTCGCGACCTGCCCGCACTGCTTCAACACCATCGCCAACGAGTACCCGCAGCTCGGCGGCGAGTACGAGGTCATCCACCACACCCAGCTGCTCCAGCACCTGGTGGACGAGGGCAAGCTCGTCCCGGTGACGCCGGTCGAGGGCCTGATCACGTACCACGACCCGTGCTACCTGGGGCGGCACAACAAGATCTACACGCCCCCGCGCGAGATCATCGCCAAGGTCCCGGGTCTGCGGAACGAGGAGATGCACCGCCACAAGGAGCGCGGCTTCTGCTGCGGCGCCGGTGGTGCCCGGATGTGGATGGAGGAGCGGATCGGCAAGCGCATCAACAACGAGCGCGTCGACGAGGCCCTCTCCCTCAACCCGGACATCGTCTCCACCGCGTGCCCGTTCTGCCTCGTCATGCTGACCGACTCGGTCAACGGCAAGAAGAACGACGGCAAGGCGAAGGAGTCGGTGCAGGTCGTCGACGTCTCGCAGTTGCTCCTGGAATCGGTGAAGACCCCCGCGGACCCGGCGGGTGAGGCGGAGACCGCCGACCAGCCCGAACCGGAGCCCGTGCAGTAGCTCCCTCCCTCATGGAAGCGGCCGGACCTGCCTCGGGGGCAGGACCGGCCGCTTCCTCGCGTAAAGGGTGGCGCCGGCCCCCTCTCCGGGGTGGCACGGACCCCCCGGGGTTCCCCCCGGGGTTCCCCTAGGGGATGTCACAGCTAGGCCGCAATGGGGCCCGTCTTCCCCCGGCCCTCACACCTCACCCGCACGGACCAGGTACGTTCGACGTGTGGCTGGATTCAGGATCGGACGCGGCCGGGACAACCGCACACCGCAACAACACCCGCAGCAGCAACAGCCGTACGGCGCGCAGGCATCACCGCCGCCGTACGGCGGGCAGTCGTGGCCCCCGTCAGGAGGCACCGGCGCACCCTACGGAGGCCCTCAGGGCGCCCCGTACAGCGGCGGGCACGGCGGCAACGGACACGGGGGTGGTAACGGGCACGGCGAACCCGAGTACTTCGGCGACCCGCACCACCAGCCCTCGCAGCAGGACCCGTATGCCAACGCCCCGGGGCACACCCAGGCGTTCAGCATCAACGAGGACCCGTACGGCGGCGACGGGAACACCTACCGGGCCGGCCAGGCCCCCGCACAGCCCTCGGGGCCGCGGCTGCACTGGAAGCAGTTGCTGAGCGGCATCGTGATGCGGCCGGGGCCGACGTTCTGGCAGACCCGCGACTACCCCGTCTGGGGCACCGCGATCACCGTGACGTTCGTCTACGGCCTGCTCGCCCTCTTCGGCTTCGACCAGGCGCGCGACGAGGCGATCCACGCGGAGGTCTCCACGGTCGCCCCGTACGTGATCTTCACGGGCCTCGGCTTCGTGATCGGTGGCCTGGTCCTCGGCGCGGTCACCCACACCCTGGCCCGCCAACTCGGCGGCACGGGATCCTGGCAGCCGACCGTGGGCCTGTCGATGCTCATCATGTCGATCACGGACGCCCCGCGCCTGATCTTCGCCCTGTTCCTCGGCGGCGAGAACTCCCTGGTGCAGATCCTCGGCTGGATCACCTGGCTGGCCGCCGGCGCGCTGTTCACCTCGATGGTGAGCAAGTCGCACGACCTGCCCTGGCCGAAGGCCCTGGGAGCCTCCGCGATCCAGCTGATCGCGCTGCTCTCGATCATCAAGCTCGGCACGATCTGATCCGGTCCGACATCTGATCCGATCGACATGCGGGAGGGCCCCGGTGCATCGCACCGGGGCCCTCCCGCCCGTTCCGAGCCCAGCATGACCCGATCGAGAGGGCCTAGGTGTTCTGTCCACGGAGGTTGGGTGCGGTGACAGTGATCACCGTCTTGGGATCTTGAACGGGTGAGGGCCTTCCGGGTTCGGTGTGGATT
>NZ_JBIAIP010000040.1:0-8539 GCF_042871485.1 Streptomyces sp. NPDC005791 | reverse complement strand
AGCTACCTCGCCGGACTCCATCTCCGCGCCTCCATGATCTGGATCAAGGACCTCGCGCGGACCACTCATTGATCACAACTAGATACAGGCCCTAGAGCCAGGTACCGACGTGATCGTATTTCTAGAGGTTGCCGTTGGGGTGGCTGGTGGTGATCTGGACGGCGATGTAGGGAAAACCGGGCAGGCCAGGATCGGCCCGATGATGCCGACGAATCCGTCCGCAAGGCCCGTTGTCGGGGGCATCGCAATCGCCAATCACCCCCGACAACGGCCGCCTCGAGTTCGGCCCTAAGCAATGGCCAACACTCCATCAGTTGCACTCAGTACGATCACTCCCGCTGAGTCCCTAGGGCGCAGCGCATGTTCCGCCAACAGACGATGGCCTACGAGAGCAAGGCTCCGTCAGCGTGCGCGGAGACAGTGCCCGGCAATCCGCGAGGTACTACGCAAGGCAGTGACTTCATGCACTTGGGGGCTCGTAGACAGAGCCGCCAAGTTTCGCCTGCTCGGGCCACAGCTGCTCATGCCACTCGCGGTGCTCGCGGAACGGCATACCCGGGGGTGCGACGATCAGACGCTCGTCCACCCACCGCTGGAGGTCAGCCACCCGTGATGCAAAATCGTCAACGGAGTCGGCCTTGACAACCATGAGCCCCAGACTCTGCCCGACGAATTCAATCGCCTCCGGGAACGAGGTCCCGAATGGATGCTCGAATCGAGCATATTCGACATAGGGCAATTCCATCACCTCGGACACCGAGGGGTGGCTGATGAGCGTTCCCGGCCTGCCCAGCAAGTGAGTGTGGCCTGCTGCCTCCGGACGGATCTTGACGTTCAGTTCCGGACGTCGGCCTAGAGAGCAGAGAACTCCGCACTCGGCGAGGTCCACGTTGAATTTAAAGAGGACTACTTCCTGGGTCAGCCCGCCACCGCGTCGGGCGGCGCACTCGCCGAAGGTGAACTGTCCGGTCACGGGATTGTGGAACAGCTCCATGTGGAACACACCGCTCGAAAGGCCCAGGGCCGACAGCGACGCCTCCACCAAGGGTCGTGCCGCCTCGTAGGCCCATGACTCCTGGGTCGGGTCGAATCGGCGCACCCACACCGCTCGCTGCTCGGTCAACGCGTTCAAGCATGGTTCGCCGTACTTCCCGAGTGCCAGGAAGAGCAGCTCTCCCTCGAAGACGACACCGTCAGCGACCCATTCGTCACCGTCCACGAACTCTTCTAGCAAGAATGTGCGCCTAGGAATGTTCCGGTCCCGCATGCTGCGGCTGACAGCGCTGAGGCCATCGAAGTCGGTAACGGTGGAGGTGTAGCCCGTGCCTCCGAAAGAGATGGGCTTGATCACGGACCGCTTGAAGTCTGCGTCTTGCAGACTGCTGACATCGCGGATGTCCTCGATGACGACCGTTGGCGCGGTACTGATGCCTGCTTCACGGATTTTCTGCTTCTGCAGCGCTTTGTCCCGGAAATAGAGGGCCACATCGGGATCAATACCGCTGCATCCGAGCAGCCGGGAGATCACTCCCGCGTTCATCAACGTCCAGTCGTCGCCGGAGTGCACGCCAGCAAAATGGGTGTCCTTCAGGCCGGCCCGGTGTAGTGCGGCCAGGACCGACTCCGGGTGCCCGGGATCGTCTGCACGCACCACGCGGACGCCGTCCTCAGGGATATGAGGGCCGAAATCCCAGGGCTCCGGGCCACATACCGCGACAGTCTGGTCGGCGTGCTTGCGGCAGGCACGCAAGGCGTAGCGGTCTACCCCCATGTTCAGTATGGGTTGGTCCCGCTCTGCGGATGTCATGGATTCTGCTCTCCTTGAGTTCACAGTTGGTCCTGGCCGAGGCCACAGTTCCGGTCGGTGTCGGTCTGATAGCTGCCATGCCGGTAACGGAACAAGATCTGTGGAATACCGTCTGCCATCTCGAACTTCATCGTGCGTTCCTCGGCCCAGCACAGCGGCCGGTACTCCTGCTTACCCACGCGGACCAGTGCCGACTCGTAGTGCCCGTCGGTGTGCTCGCCTACCGCCGCACCCGGCTCCAGCTTCATGTAATGGACCGCCCCTGTTACTGCGGGGACCCGAAGCGCACGAACCCCGGCGGTCCCGGGCTCGTGAACTACGCCGATACACCGCTGATGCAGATGAAGCCGTACGGCGTCGGTTCTCAAGGGGCTCGGCACACCCTGCGGGTGGAAGAACACGCCAGCCGTCCGTGAGGCTATGGGTGATCTCTCCCTTACTGTAGGTCGCCTGAGGTTTGAAGCGCTCGCCCCCAGAGTGAACAGCTCTGGGGGAGACATCAAAATCCGGCAGGAGCTTGACGATATCTGGCCCCATGGCGTGTTTACTCCACTTCGCATGCTGAGAGACGAATGTTCAGGTGGTCGAACCCGCGGTAGGTCCGGTTTTTGCTCCATGTCAGGTCCTGCACACGAGCATCGGGGAACCGTTGGGTGAATTGGGTCAGCAGTGCTGTTGCCTCCATGCGTGCGAGGGGGGCACCCATGCAGTAGTGCATCCCATGACCGAACGCGAGGTGGTCTGTACGGCGCCCTCCGCCTGTGTGGGGCGCCGGGTGCGCCGGGCAGGCCGGTGGGTCGAATGGGTCGTGCCCTGTGAGGGACACCAAAACGAGATCGTCGGGGGCCATCGCTTGTCCGTTCATCTCCACTCGCTTCTCCGCCGTACGGGCGACATGGCCCAGTGGAGGGTGGAGTTCCAGGACCCGCTCAACGATCTCGGCCGTCTCAGTGGCGTTGGCCTCGTCAGCGACCACCGATATCAGGCCGTTCTCGATGACGTACCAGAGGGAGAAGCCCATGAGCGCGGCCGTCGTCTCCAGTCCGCCGAAAAGCATCAGCGAGCACGTGGCGAGGCGGTCCCGATCGTCGCCCGAGGTGGAGTTCCAGATGCTGTCTGCCCGGTCGGAGTTCTTCACGAACTCCCCCATGTCGCGCAGGGCATCCTGTGCGCGCACAGCGAAGTCCCGCCGGTAGGAGGCGGCCAAGAAGTCTGCGATGGCCCGGGCCCAGCCGTGCAGCTGGGCGCTATCGGTCTTCTCCAACCCCAGCATCAACGCCATCGTCCGCGCTGAGATCACCCCGGCCAGCTGAGGCATGGCGTCGCCGATGCCCTCCTGAGGAAACTCGTTGAGGGCGTCTTCGACGATCTCCTCGATCGACTCCTGGAGTTTGCGGATCCGGCCGGGCGAAAACATTCGTTGGACGCCCCGGCGGGCCGCGGTGTGCTGCTCACCATCCAGCAGCACGAACCACCGGCTGAGAACGTCCAGGAGTTCGGCGCATTGCTCCTTCATGTCGTCCGGGAGATAGCTACCTCCGTCCGCGGTCCGCGACGACAGGGCGGACTGGCCGAGCGCGGCCCGAGCCGTGTCCTTGTCGGACACGACCCAAGAGCCGAGCTCCTTGTAATACCGGATCGGGATTGTTGTGTTCTCTTGCACTCTCTCGACCTTCTCGAACGAGTCGACCTGTGGACGGGCTTATCCGGCCGCGTGTACGGGGTGTGGTGCACTGGCTGGCTCGCTGGGCAGGTCACGCCGTCGGCGCATGGGGCTCAGGAGGAGGATGAGCCCACAGGGAGCGATCAGCGCCGCCATGATCCACATGGTCGCGCGGGGGCCCACCGTGTCACCCAGGACGCCGGCCAGGAGCGCGCCGACTGGGATCGTGCTGTGCAGCACGAACATACTGGTGGCCACCACTCTGCCCAGCAGGACCGGCGGGCAGTATGCCTGCCTGAAGCTGCCGAGGACGACGTTGCAGGACACAATCCCGGCGATGAGCATGCACGTGCCGACGCAGTAGAAGATCAGGCCCGCTCCCGGCGTGGTGAGGGGAGAGACAAGAACGAAGGGACCAGTTGCCAGCTGGCACACCACGACGCTGCGGGCGGTACCGAAGCGCCGCCCGAGGGGCCGGGCGATCAGCGATCCCAGGATGCCGCCGAGCCCGGCGACCGCGACGAGGGCGCCGACGACAGAGGCATCCACGCCGACGGACTGCACGAGGAAGACGATCTGGATGGTTGTGTAGCCAGTGAGCCCCAGGTTGACGACGGCACCGTACGTGATGATGGGCCGCAGATACGGATCCTTGACTACGAACCGCAAGCCGATGGCGATCTGACGCGTGAACGGTTCCTTACTCACCTGCTTGGCTCTGGCAGGCTCCCGACTGCGGATGAGTAGGATGCACACCAGGCAGAAGAGGCAGGACAGGACTTCGATGAGGAGGCCGGTGGCCGCGCCGAGAGCCGTCACCAGCCCACCGCCGAGAGCTGGTCCGGCGATCCGGGTTGCTGCCTCGGCTCCCTGAAGTTTGGCGTTCCCCTCGATGAGGTCCTCCTTGGGCAGGACCGTCGGCAGGTAGACGTTGTAAGCCGTCTGGAAGAGCACCGTGGTGGTGCCTGTGAGTAGGGCAACCACCAGCAGGTGCCCGTACGTCAGGATGTCGAGCCACCAAGCGACGGGGATGCTCGCGAAGAGCACCGCTGAGATGGCATGGCAGGCGATCATGATCGGTCGACGGCTCTTGCTATCGACCCAGGCCCCCGCCGGGAGACCGATGACCAGCCAAGGCAGCCAGACCGCTGCTGCGAGCAAACCGACCTCGAAGGGGCTCGCAGAGAGGTTGAGCAGAGCAATCAGAGGCAGCACCACGCCGGTGACGCCCTTGGCCAGGCCGGTCACCGCATTGCTCAGCCAAAGCAACCGGAAGTCCCGCTGAGCTAGCACGCCCCAGAGAGCCTTGCGTGGTGGAGGGGAGGAGTGGTTCGTCACGGGTCATTCACCTATCGCTCATGAGGGAGGGGCCTCTCGGACTGCGGTCCCTCACGTGTGCTGTCGCGCCGGAGCCGGGCGCGAGCGTCCGACTCCGCCCAGTACCCAGCATCCGGGTCGTCACCTGACAGTAGAGCTCCGGCATACATGCTGTGCTACGGGCGCACGATTGCGTCCGGCCACGCCTGGGGCTCGTTCAGCCGGGAGACCAGCGGGATGTCACGGATGTCGTGATGGTTCAGGACCCACATGAGGAACCGCTCCACGCCCATGCCGAAGCCTGCCGTTTGCATCGGCATCTCGCTGCACATGCGCACATACCACTCATAGTCCTGCTCGCTGACCCCGTGCAGCGCAATGGACTTGCGAAGCAGCCCGACATCCGACTGGCGCTCACCCGACCCGACGATCTCACCCAGGCCGAAGTAGAGGTCGGCTGCCCGTACGGTCCGTGCCTCGTCGTCACCGAACGCTTGGTAAAAGGGGACACTGAGGCTGTCGAAGTGGTGAACCCAGAGAAATTCGTCCACGCGCTCCATGAGGAGCTTCTCGCCCTTGCGGGTGAGTGTGCGCCAGTCGCCCTCGTCCCGGACACAGCCCTCGACGTCCCCGGCCAGGCGGATGGCCTCCTCGAAAGTGATCTGTTCGAACGCCTCGGACCTGCCGGCCATCCGTTCCAGGTGGGTGATATCTCCCCGGGCGGCGGCGAGCCGGTCTCCCTGCTGCTCCAGGATCGCCGAGGCCAGTGCCTTCACGTATCCATTGACGTAGTCGATGAGCTCGTCCAGCCCACCGGGGATCTCCGCTTCGCTGTGGGTGAACTGGTTGAGGTGCGTCTCGTCCGGCTCCTCACCACGGAACGACGGCATGATGGTGTAACAGCCGCCCGGTGCTATGCGGCAGCCGTATTCCAGCATGAATTGCATGGAATCTGGCAGGTAGGTGTCAACGCCGAGGACCTTCACCGGGACCGGCTCGGCGTCGCTGCCCAGAGCGGTGGGACAGGTGATTGTACGGGTCGTGAGTGGCAGATGCAGGTTCTTCAGCCCGCGGGAGCGGGCGTAATCCGTCGTCGTGGTGACGAAGACGTCATGAAGATCGCCCACGAGTCCGTACCAGGGCGAGCGCAGAGCTTCCAGGAAGGAGCCCGGCTCGTTGCTGGCCAGCACGGGCGGCGGGGTGACGGTCGGGCGAAGGGCTGAGGACTGGTACATGGGGTTATTCCTTCCTGACGTGCTATTCGGCGCGGGCCGGCACGATGTTCTGGTTGCTGCGGAGGAGGTTGGCGGGGTCGTAGCGAGACTTAAGGGCCACGAGCTTGCGGTAGCGGTCCTCTCGGTAGACCTCGCGCACGTTCGCCGCCGGCTCGTCCTGGACGTAGTTGACGTAGGAACCGCCAAAGTGCCAAGGCTCTAGGACCTGCACGCTGCGGCGGGTCCAGGCGATGTTCTCGGCATCGTGTGCAGGGTCGGTCCACTGCGCGGACGCCGTGTAGATGTAGGGCGCCTCGCGGCGCGGGAAGGCCGATTCGGAATCCGGGACCCCGGTGATTTCTCCGCGCAGGTACTCGAAGTCAATTGAAGACAAGGGGGACTTGACGTCCTGCACCGCAGTGAGGAACGCTGTTGCGGCTTCTGGCGAGATGTCTTCGAGGTAGCAGGACTTGGTGAAGTAGCGGTTCCCGTGGGGTTCGCCGTGGTCACCGAGCGCCTGGAGCTCCGCGTACGTCAGCTGACGGGACAGGGAGCCAGCAGGAACAGCCTTATCGAAGAGACCGGAGGCTGCATGGGAGCCCTGTTCCAGAGCGCCGAGCCAAACCGTGGTCAGAAACAGGGCGGGCTTGCCCCGCAGGGAGCTGGGAATCCAATCCTGTGTCCCAGCGATCTTCATGCAGCCGACCGCGTGCATATCCGCGGGCTGGCTCTCGGCGAATGAACGGTACTCGGCGAGGGCCCGTGTTGCCTTGGCAAGGGGGTAGACACCGACCTGGTGGTGGACGGTGGCGACCCGTCGCAGCCGCAGCCGAAAGCGGGTAACGATACCGAAGTTGCCGCCACCTCCACGCAGACCCCACAGAAGCTCAGGGTTCTCTTCGGAGCTTGTCTGCACGATGGTGCCGTCTGCCAGAACGACCTCCGCAGCCAGTATGTGGTCGCAGGTCAAACCCCACTTGCGGGCCAGCCAGCCGTATCCGCCGCCCAGCGCGAGACCGGCAAGGCCGGTGTGCGACACGACGCCCGCCGGGCAGGCAAGTCCGTGAGGGGTGGTCGCGGCATCTACGTCAGCGAGGAGGCAGCCACCCTCGGCCTCAGCTATCTCGGCATCTTGCTCGACGGTGACGGCCCGCATCAGAGACAGGTCGATCATCAAGGCATCGTCGCCGACTGCGGTCCCGGCGACGTTGTGCCCCCCGCCACGGACCGTAACGGGCAGACCAGCCGTGCCCGCGTAACGTACGGCAGCACTAACATCAGCTGCGGTAAGGCAGCGGGCAATAAGGACCGGGCGCCGGTCGTGCATCCCGTTCCAGACTCGGCGGACGTCGTCGTATCCGGCGTCCCCCGGAGACAGGAGCTGTCCCGTAAACCGAGTGCGCAACGGCTCGTGGGATTCGCCCCCACGGAACTGTCCGTCCAGATCATTCACTGCAATCAATACCTTCCGGTATAAGAGCGCACGCGCATGGGCGCGCGGAGTACGGAGCGATCAGAGGCGCGGCAACTCATGCAGAGCCGCGGTCAATGCCTGCACGATCCGCTCACGGGGTTCGGGATTCATGACTTCTTCGTGGGCGCACGGGAGCTCTGTGATGTCCAGCGCGTCGATGTACGGCTGCCAGGACACAGGATTCGGACTCAGTTCGGTGCGCCCCTCTGTCGCGGCGAAGTAGAAGACCCGGCCGTTGAACCTCTGGGGTGTCCAGGCGGCTGCCAGGCGACTGGTGCTCACACCGGCTGTGATCATCCGCTGCAGGGTGCCGGCGCCGAGGGGAAGGTCAGCCAGGACCTTCGAACGCAGCCTCTCGAGCAGGCCGGCGAAGTCAGCCTCACCTTCCGCTGCGTCAACGGGCGCTGCGGCAAGTGTGACCAGAATGCCGAACTCGTCCCACTGGGCCGGTGTGGCGTAGCCCGGGCAGGGCCACTCCGCGCCGGGGTAGGAGTCCACGAGTACGAGCAAGTCGACCTCTTCCCCCTCGGACTGCAGCCGGGCGGCCAATGCCTGGGCGATGTTGCCGCCGAGTGACCAACCCAGGAGCCGGTACGGTCCGGCAGGCTGTACCCGCCTTATCTCACTGAGGAGTTGCATCAAGAGGACGTCGAAGTCGACGGGAGCTGTGGTGTCCTCGGTGAGGCCAGGCGTCTGCAGGCCGTAGACCGGTGTTCCGGCAGGCAGGGCCTGAGCGAGCGGCAGGTAGCTCCAAGCAAGGCCCGAGGCGGGATGGACACAGAACAACGGAGCGCGACCGGTGCCCGGCCTCAGTGGCATCAGCACGTCGAGTTCGGTGCCCGCACCACCGTTGAGCCCGGCACCGAGAAGTCGGGAAGGAGTGGGGTTGCGATACAGGTCTCGGATGCCGAGTTCCAGGCCGAGTGTGGCCCGTATGCGGCCGATCAGCCTCATGGCGAGCATCGAGTGCCCGCCGAGTTCGAAGAAGTTGTCGTCGACGCCTACCTGTGCCAGGCCCAGTACCTCCGCGAACAGACCGCACAAGATCTCTTCACGCGGTGTCC
>NZ_JBIAIP010000039.1:0-9123 GCF_042871485.1 Streptomyces sp. NPDC005791 | reverse complement strand
TGCACACCTACAATCACCACCGCGGACACACCGCGCTCGCAGGCAAACCACCCGCCAGCCGCGTCCCCAACCTCACAGGGCAATACACCTAGGTCTCCTTGTAAGGAGACCTTCCCTGCGGGCCGCTGACGTGGCCTGGAGGTCCCGTCGTTCATGGGCGCCAAGGCAAGACCGGCGGTACCGGCGATGGCGGACACGACGAAGCAATGTGTGGGCATGCGGTTCCACACAGCCTTCTCCCGATGGTTTCAGTCTTCGCGAGTACGCAGAACGAGCCTACGCAGCCACCGAGTTGACCGGAAGTGCCCCTTGGCTCAGCGCCCTTGAGGGACCCCGCGTTTTCTAGCGTGCCCTTGTCAGTACCGGCGGGTAGGTTGGGCCGTGATCGCCGCCGCACCCAGGGCACGGGGCTCTGCTGGGAACAGTGGGATCAGGAAGGACCAGCCATGACCAAGCGGTCCGATACGGCAGATGCTGCGTGTGCCTACCGGCGTACCGGGATCCACCCGGTACGTGAGACGGGGAGGCTCAAGGAGCTGACGGGCCGGGAGAAGGAGGTGCTTCTCCTGCTAGGTACGGGGCTGGGGAACCGGCAACTGGCGCGGGAACTGGGTATCGCGGAGCGCACGGTGAAGGCGCACCTCGCGCGGATAATGGAGAAGCTGGGGCAGGAGACTCGGCTGCAGGCTGCGGTGCTGTCCGTGCTCTCCCACAACGTGCTGTGTGCTGATCCGTGCTGCCCCCGCGGGCATTCCACGCTGCCTGCGGATCCGTGGACGCCGTCTGCCGCGTGAGCGTTTCCTGCGAGGGTCCGCCTCCCTCTGTCTGGTCCTCGGATGTCTGGCGAGGGCGGGTTCGGGAACCCGCCCTCGCCGCCCCCTGAGGGGCCAAGCGACGCCGAGTTGGCTGATAGTTGCACCAGAGAATCGGGGGCGAAGGTGAGCGGCCAGCGTTTTGGCGGTGGTCCGTCTCACCCGGGCAGGTGCCGGTCCCGGCACGGCCGACGTGGACAACGCCCTGGTGTTCCACCACGACTACAGACTGTCCGACCCGAGACCGAGCCTGCACGACCCGACCGGGAAACAGTGCCTCGAACTGCCCCGCTGCGTGACCAGGTGGATATGGGGTCAGCTGCAGACTTCTGCCCCAAGCGTGAGCTTGATCTCACGGGTGGCCATACGCACGGCACAAGCCGGTGGCACGCCCGGAAAGTGACATCATGAGTGTGCCTGCATGCTGGAGCCCGACAGCGAGGAAACCGACATGACCACCGGATCCGCCGACAGCCCCGCAACCCTCTATGGGCCGGCTTCACTCGTCCTTGGCACCGTTGCTCTGGTCGCTGCGGTGTTCGCGGGCTTCATCGGAATCGCGATCCCGTTTCTGTTCGGCAGCCTCGCCGTCACCTTCGCGCTCCTCGGTCTGACCCGGAAGCTCAACCGGGGCCAGTGTGCCATCGGCCTCGCCACCGGATCCCTGAGCGTGCTCTACCCGATCTTCCTCGCCGGGGCCTTGGGCGCCTGACGCCTCGGCACCGCCTGCCGGGCCCGGGGCTGCCGACCGCCGTCATCGCCGCTACCGAACCTCACGCCGGCACACTTCCTCGCGGATACCAGGGCCCCCGGTATCTGCCATCGCCCCTTGACGCGTGATACTCCGGATTCCCGGTCTTGTCCCCGGCACCGGTACATGCCTTCGTGGTGGCCCCGCCGACTCATTGTTGCCGTTGACCACCGGGGCCTGACGGTCGGTCAGCCCCTTGCCGGGATGCGGCAGGTCTGGGCACCGACATGGTGCGGACAAGCTCAGTCCGCATAGCTCTCCTGAACGCTTACCTCCAGCGGTGCCCCGGGCATGGGCGGACTCCGCTCCTCGGACGATGTCACCCGCGTCGAACCGCCCCTTGAGCTTCCCCGTCTATTGACCTCACGGTGCCCAGCAGGCCCGTGCGGCTACGCCAGACGCCGAGCGAATGTTGCGCCACACCGGTCGGCGGCACGCCATGCCTCTGCCCTTTCGAATACTGCCCACCAGTGCACTGCCCCAGGAGACACTTACGCCCCACCCTCCTCCTTTCTAGGGTCGTTGGTACATCCCCTGCCAGAAGGAGGCAGAGATCGGCGCAAGCCTCCCTCTGAGGTACTGACACAGGAATCGCCGCCCGGGAGCTTCCCAGGCGCAGGCCAGCGCCGCGCAGGTCGGTCAGCAGGCCGGTCGCTACAGGGCGGCCCACAGCCCCGAACCCTTGGCGGGCAGGGAACGGCCAACAGGTCACCCCGCTGCTGCCGGCCCCCTTTCGGGCCACCGCCCCTTTCCGGCTCAGGCCTTCACGGAATGTCCGGGGTGATCCGCCGAGGCAGACGCTCGTCCACCGGTCCCAAGGCCGGGAAGAGGCACTGCCTCACGGGCCATGCAGGGAAGAGCGGGACATTCCACACTCGCAAAACGCCAGTGGCAGGCCCGGCTGTGGGGCATGAAGGTCTCCATTCCGGTCTCCGGATCGCCAACGGCACTGCGCGAGCAGGCGGTTTCCCGAGCGACCGCCGCAGGTGTCGCCAAGACATCCACCCTGTCCTGGATCTCCTTCATTCCGCAGAAGAAGATCGACGCTCCCACCGGGGGCTGTGACTACGGCAAGAAGTTCCAGTTCGGCGGCGACGGGCGTTCGAAGTTCGACTGGAAGTCGAGCAAGTACCGCACCGCCCTGCACGCGACAGTCACGTGGAAGTCCAAGAAGGTGGTGAGCAACAAACACATCGGCGCCACCACGGTCTACGTGAAAAAGACCGGCAAGAAGGTGCGGCACCGTTGTCCACGCCGCGGTTGCGGGAGCTCGGCTGGGCCCTCTCAGCGTGGATCCGTCCGCCCGGCCCGCTCTTGGCTTCCCCGAGCAGAGCTGACGCTCGAACGGTTCGCCGAGCACAGGGCCCCGACGCCGTTCGTCCCTGGCGTGAGAGCACGTGCGTGAGAGAACGTGAGGCCGAATGATGCCGGCGAGGAGGGGGCTGCCCGCCGCCCCCTCCCCCGGCATCTCGGGTCAGTCCGTCAGCAGTTCCCGCAGTTCCGCGACCGCCTCGCGGAGGTGGTCCGCGAAGGCGTGCATCTGGTCCGCCACCGCGAGCGGGGTGCTCAGGTAGAGGTTGAAGCGGTCCGGCAGCAGAACGTAGGCGATACCGATGCAGCGGCTGCTCGTGGAACCGAAGCCGAAGTACTGGATGTTCTCGGACGGCGCCGAGCTCGTGCTCAGGTAGTCGTCCCGCAGGGTGAGCCAGCCCGGGGAGCGGTACAGGGCGGGCTGTTCGTGCACGCCGAGCTCGTCACCGCGGCGGCGCTGGATCAGTTCCAGTTCCCAGAGGTGCTGCTCGGGGGCCTCGCCCGCCTGGCATTCCTTCGCCCGCGCCACATGGGCCGAGGCGGCGGCCCGGAACGCGGCCCGGCGGGTGTCGCGGTCGGCCGTAGGGTCGTCCATCACCGTGACGAATGCGGACATCTCAGGGGTGATGACGCGCATCGCCTCCGTGCGGCCGTGGCGGTACTGGCGGGTGGCGATCGACTCGTACGTCGCTCCGAGATGGCCCTTGGCGCGCTGGTGGGCCACCTGGTAGGCGGTCTGGACGAAGGCGTCCGGGGACACTCCGAGCGCCTTGGCGGCCGTGCTGCCGAAGTCGCCGAACGACACGGTGCGGGTGGCGGTGCCGTGTCCGTACGCGGCGAACGCCTCGGCCGCGGAGCGCACGCGCTCCCGTAGGGGCTCGTCCAGTGCGAAGGTCAGGGGCTGCGGAACGGGCTCGCCCTGGGAGCGCGCGCCGGACCGGCGGGAGTGCTCGTCCGGCGGGGTGCCGAGCAGGGCGTCGGTGAAGCTGAGGATGGTCGTCCCGTCCAGCTCGCAGTGCTCGACGTTGATGCCTGCCCGGCCGTCCGCGTAGACGACGAAGGAGACGGCCTTGTCGAACCAGCGGTTGCCGCGGTCTCCGTACAGCAGCTCGTCGCAGGCCGCCTGGATGCCTTCGGGCGCGAAGTCCTCCAGGCAGACGCAGAAGAGAGCGGTCTCGATGTCGTCCAGGGTCCGGGCGTTGCCCGGGTGGCCGGCGACGAGCGACTGCCGGGCGTCCGCCCAGTCCGCGCGCGCCATGGTGGTGAGGTGGCCCGCCCGGTCCTCCTCGGCCGTGTGGACGTCGGCCTTGGTGACGGCGCGCAGCCCGGCCTCGATCTCGTCGAGGCTGTACGGGACGCCGTCGGGGCCGAGCACGTCCAGCCGGAACATGGTGCCCCGGAAGAACACCACGATGTGCCGGGCCGCGGAAGGTCCGGGTTCCCGCTCGCTGTAGGGGGCGCGCACGGTGTCCAGTGGTACGCCTGGGATGCGGGTCGTGGAGAAGAGGTACTGGTTCTGCACCATGGACTGGGGTACGCCGCGCTGTTCCACCGGCGCGATGAGCCCTTCGTCGAGCTGCCGCTTGTAGTGCAGCGCCCCCGCGACGAGCCCGGCCGCCCGGTCGAGCTGCCCCTGGCCGGTGTCCTGGAACAGGAAGAAGAAGTTGGCGTTGAGCGCGATGCGGTCCCGGCGGCCGAGGTAGCGGTACGGCCAGAAGGTGTCGAGCCAACTGTGCACGCCCTCCGTCGCGTCGTACTCCTCCAGCGCCGCGTGCAGGGCACGGCCGGGGCCGTCGGGCCGCAGGAAGGCGGTGACCTCGGCTTCCGTCGCTGCCCGCTCCTCGGCGGTCAGCAGTGGGGCGCACCAGGCGAGGAACCTGTCGCAGCTCGCCTCGAGCGTGGGCAGCGGCACGCGCGGAAGGGTGCCTTCACGGGCGAAGGTCGCGCCGGCTGCGGCTTCCTGGCTGACGTTCAATGCGGCTCTCTCTTCTCGGTGAGTGGGGTGGGGCGGGAGTGGTCTACGGGTGCTTCGGCCTGGAGAGGTGGAGCTGAGCGTAGAGCCAGCCGTCCTCCTCCAGTCCGCTCGCGTCCACGCCTGCGGCGGCCAGGCTGTCGAGGACACCTCGCTGTTCCTCCGGGCCTGCGAACCGCCGCTGCTTGAAGACCCCGTCGGCCCGGACCGTCCGGTAGCCCAGCTCGTCCAGGGCCGCCTCCACGGGGTCGAAAGAGAACATCCGCAGCACGAAGTGCGCCATCCACGGGAGGCGGCCGTCCTGCGCGCGGACGACGCGGGTGAGGGTGCGCTCGGTGACGTAGCCGATGCAGCCCGTCGAGATCACCAGGTCCGTCCCGGCGAGGCGGTCCCGCTGCGCGGGGGTGGGGTCGTCGGTCTCGAGGTCGGCGTTGACGGTGTCGTCGAGGAATCCCGCTTCGTGTGCGTAGGCGAGGGCGTTGGCGGAGGCGTCCAGGCCGGTGAAGCGCAGTGGCCGCGCGGGGCGTCGGGAGTGGGCGAGGTCGCGGTCCCGTTCCAGCAGCGCGGCGCGGGAGTCGGGGCCGCTGCCGTCGTAGCGGTCGTACAGCTCGTCCATCGTGATGTCGTGCTTGAGCAGAGCGGCGTTGATCCCGTACGAGCAGCCGATGTCCAGCACGCGGGGGACGGGCACCTGTTCGGTCTCCCGGTACTCCTTGAGGACCTTGTCGAAGTAGGGCTTGGCGAGTTGGGGGACGCAGTAGCCGAGCGGGCGGAGCACCTGGAAGTACGTGCGGGGGTCGGACGCGGTGTAGATGTGGTCCAGCGAGACTTTTCCGGACGCGTCGAGACGCAAGGGCTTCTCCTCGGTGGGGGCGCGTGGCGGTGCCTGGAGCCGTGGGCCGTCGTCTCAGTCCAGCAGCTGATCGCCCCGCACGGCCCGGCCTTCCGCCTCCAGGTGTTCCGGGAGTACGCGGCCGAAGAGCTGCCGGGTGCGCGCCACGCTCCCGATGACACCGGGGCGCTCGCTGTAGGCGAAGATCGCGCTGTGGCGTGCGCGGTCGCCCCGGACGGGGCTCACGCGGTGCAGCGAGTAGCGGCCTTTGAACAGCTGCAGGTCGCCGGGGCGCAGGGGCAGGCGCTCCGGTGGGCGTGCGCCGCGGCCGTCCAGGACGTCCCGGACGTCGTCGAAGCGCTCGTCGGCTGCGGACCTGATGTTCGGGCAGTACTCGAAAGCGCCGCCCTCCTGCGCCTCCTGGGTCAGCATGCTGACCGTGTACTCGTTGGTGTCGAAGTGCCAGGGGTGTTCCATGCCCGGCCGTACGACGTTGAGTACGAGCCCGGAGAGGGGGTCGGCCAGCTCGTACAGGTGCGGCAGCCCGAAGCAGTCGGCGACGAGGCGCTGGAAGGACTCGTGGGCGTAGAGCCTGCTGATGAGGGAGTCCCCGGGGATGCGGTCGCGGGCGACGAACGCGTTGCCACGCGCGAAGGTGCGCCGGCCGGGGTGGTGCTCGGGCAGGTCCGCGTCCACGTCGGTGTTGTAGACGTTGACCGTCTCGACGTCGAAGTACGCCTGTGGGGCGAGGGCGGCGCACTCCTCGCGCAGGACGTCCTGGTGTGCGGGCCGGATGAAGTCCGGCAGTACGGTGCAGCCGGCTTCCGCCAGTTCGCGTCCCGCCCGCGCCACCACGGCGCGGGCCTCGCTGCTTGCGGGGTCCGACAGGGGGTAGCGGTCCGTGTCGACCACCTGGTCGAGCGTGATGGCTTGCAGAGTGCTCATTCCGACCCTCTCCACGCGCACGTCAGTAACTCAACTGCTGAGTAACAGAGTTGAAGTTCCCACAGGCTCTGCTGCGTTGTCTGTGACACGACGCACTTCTTGACGGACGTGCGGCCGGAACACGCCTGCGCCCCCGGCCTTCCGGGGGCGCAGGCGGCTGGGGTCAGCGGCCGTAGCGGATCAGGGCGCGGACCATACGGCAGGTGGTGTCGGACGGCGGGTGGATGGCGAGACGCTCCGCCGCTGCGCGGATCCGGGCGTTGCCGGCGCTCGACGGCTGGTACACGCCGGCGTCGAGCAGGGCGATCGTCAGGCGCATGGCCTTCAGCCGGCGATTGTGCGAGACATACCACTCGCGGGGCCGGCCCGCGGGCAGGCGCTTCTTCCGCAGGGGCTTGTGGAGCGGCTCGGTCGTGGCTGTGGCGACGGCCATCGGCAACCTCCTGGCACGGTGGTGGAACCCTCACGAACTCCCTCCATCTTACTGCCCACCACTGACAATCACCCCTGGCCAGAGGCCATTTCGAGGATCCCTCCCGTAACCTTGGCCCCATGGAGATCTGGATCAATCCCGCCTGTTCCAAATGCCGTAGCGCGGTCGATCTGCTCGACGCGGAGAGCGCCGACTACACCGTCCGCCGCTACCTGGAGGACGTGCCGTCACCGGAGGAGGTCCGGGCCGTGCTCGACCGTCTCGGGCTGGAGCCCTGGGACATCACCCGGACCCAGGAGGCGGAGGCCGCGGAGCTCGGGATCGAGGAGTGGCCGAAGGACGCCGGTTCACGCGAGCGGTGGATCTCGGCGCTGGCCGCGCACCCGAAGCTGATCCAGCGCCCGATCATCACCGCCGACGACGGGAGCGCCGTGGTGGCGCGGACGGACGAGGCGGTCAGGGACGCCCTGGGGCGGTGAGGAAGTCCTCGATCCGGCGGGCGACTTCCGGCTGCTCCGCCGCTCCGCCGCGCGCCCAGGGGCCCGATCCGCAGCGGCCCGGCGGACGCGGTGTGTGTGGTCATGCCACCAGTCTGCCCGGACCGGGTCGCCGACGCGGAACGTATCCAGTTCGCCGCAGGCTGAGACACCTCCCGGCGGCGTGGGCCAGCTCCCCGACGCCGCAGGGAAACCTCGGAAACACGCGGTTCACATTCGGGCAACGGCCGGGAAATCGCATCTTGCCAAGCTGCGCACCATAGACCGCAGCACCCGCAAAGGATGGCGTCCGTGACGTTCAAGGCTGAGTACATCTGGATCGACGGCACCGAGCCGACCGCGAAGCTTCGCTCCAAGACGAAGATCATGACCGGTAGCCCCGCGCAGGGCGTGGCTGATCTGCCCATCTGGGGATTCGACGGGTCGAGCACCAACCAGGCCGAGGGCCACGCCTCCGACCGGGTGCTGAAGCCGGTCTTCGCGTGTCCGGACCCGATCCGCGGCGGTGACGACATCCTCGTGCTGTGCGAGGTCTTCCACATCGACATGACTCCGCACGAGTCGAACACCCGCGCCGCTCTGCGTCCGGTGGCCGAGCAGTTCGCGGGCCAGGAGCCGATCTTCGGCATCGAGCAGGAGTACACCTTCTTCGACGGCCACCGTCCGCTCGGCTTCCCCGAGGGCGGCTTCCCTGCCGCACAGGGCGGCTACTACTGCGGTGTGGGCTCGGACGAGATCTTCGGCCGTGACATCGTCGAGAAGCACCTCGACAACTGTCTCAAGGCGGGCCTGGCCATCTCCGGAATCAACGCCGAGGTCATGCCCGGCCAGTGGGAGTTCCAGGTCGGACCGGTCTCCCCGCTGGAGGTCTCCGACCACCTGTGGATCGCGCGCTGGCTGCTGTACCGCACCGCCGAGGACTTCGACGTCTCCGCGACCCTGGACCCGAAGCCGGTCAAGGGCGACTGGAACGGCGCGGGTGCGCACACCAACTTCTCCACGAAGGCGATGCGCGAGGGTTACGAGGCGATCATCACCGCGGCCGAGTCGCTCGGTGAGGGCTCGAAGCCGATGGACCACGTCAAGAACTACGGCGCGGGCATCGACGACCGTCTGACCGGTCTGCACGAGACCGCCCCGTGGAACGAGTACAGCTACGGCGTCTCCGACCGCGGCGCCTCGGTCCGCATCCCGTGGCAGGTCGAGCAGGACCAGAAGGGCTACATCGAGGACCGCCGCCCGAACGCCAACGTCGACCCGTACGTCGTCACGCGGCTCATCGTCGACACCTGCTGCACCGCGCTGGAGAAGGCCGGCCAGGTCTGATCCGTCACCGGTTCGAAGGGGCGTCCGCCGGCGGGCGCCCCTTCGGCGTGTCCGGACGGTACCGGAGGGGTAAACAACTGTTCCTATTTTTTTCAGTGGAGCTGTGGTGTTGTCTGTGTATACCGTAATGTCGTGAAGATCCGTTGCCATTGCCATTGCCCTTGCCCGTGGGGGTGAGCGTGTGAAGAGGTTCACGCCACAGCCGGGCTTCACTGTCCTGGCATACAAGCTGGCGCTGGATCCG
>NZ_JBIAIP010000038.1:0-10510 GCF_042871485.1 Streptomyces sp. NPDC005791 | reverse complement strand
GTGGTGTGTTCCTAGACAGCTCCACCACATCGGAGGTCTTCGCCATGTTCAAGACCCGAGACTGTCAACAACGCTCGTGATCAATACACCTAGGCGGCACCGCGCTGTCGACGGCGCGGGCACCAGAGCTGGTGATGGGCACTGGCCCGGGTGGACCTGCTCAGCGACTCGCTCAGCGCGTGCTGCGCCTGGTCGACGACCGGTTGGCCCTCGGACGTGGCGCCACCACAACTCGTGCACACATAGAACGGGTTGAGCCGCACGTCCTCGCCCGCCATCGACACCGTCGAGCTGCCGTCCTGACGGTCCAGGCCCAGATTCAGCGTCCGGACCACCGCACGCCGCGTGAAGTCGGCGCCGAACACGGCGGTGTCGTGCCGCCACGACCCGGGGGCGAGATGGGCCGGGTCGATGTCGACGGTCTTCAGCACCGAGTACCGTCGGCGGTCCCGCTCGTCCCGGTCGTCGCGAACCCGGGCGTCGTCACGCTTGTCACGTGCCATGACCCGCTTCGGCTCCAGTACGTAGCTCACGCACCCCGCGTCCGCGATCTCGCGCGAAGCGCAGCGTGGACAGGCGGACGTGTCCGTCTGGGCGTCCTTGGTACGTGTGTAGCCACAGGCGGGGCACAGCCGCCACACCGCCCAGGCGCGCCGCTCCGGGCTGCCGATGTCCAGGGCACGCACCACGTGCTTGTAGCCGTTGACGTAGAAGCTGTTGCCCGGGGCGAGCTCGGTCAGGGCGAGCTTGCGTGAGCGTTCGTAGTCACGGACCTCACTGCGGTAGGTGCTGGTCGGAGCGGCATCGACATCCCCCTCCACGGGATCGGCGGTCTCCTTCCAGTAGAGCGTGCCCTCCAGGGTCGTCACCGTGTCGGCCAGGCTGTAGTTGGGCAGCAGCCCCAGCTCCACCAGCACACCGTGCGCGCTCGTCTGGCTGAGGTTGCGCAGCAGATCACCCGTCGACCGGCGCTCCGCGAGCAACTCCCTCCGCTCCGGCCCCTGCTCGCGGTCGTCGGCGAGCAGGCCGTCCACGGCCACGTCGATCGCCGCGATACGCCGCCGCAGCTCCTCGCGCCGGCCGGTCCAGTCCGCCTCGGCCTCCTGCAGCGCACGGACGATGCCACCGGTCGCGTAGGCACGCAGCTCCCCGGCCGCGTGCTCCGACACCCCGGTGTCCTCGTCCTCACTCATGGGGAAAAGGGCCAGGAACTCCTCCACCCGGCGCGGCCCCTCGGTGAGGGCCGCGTCCTGAAGGTCCTGACACCATCCCGTCGTCCCGAACAGGGCCGAGGCGAGCCGGGGTACTGGCTGCAACCGCTCGCCGTCCGCCGTCACCAGGACGCCGCGCGCCGCGAGGTCGAGGAGATGCGCCGTGTACTGGCGGCGCAGGATCTCGACGGCCGACAGATAGCACCCGGGAGGGACGATGTCTCCCGCGATCATCTCGCGCGGATCGTCCAGGTAGTACAGGTCACGCGCACGCCGCCCGCCGAAGGCCACCACCAGGGCATTGCCGGTCCTGCGGCCGGCCCGTCCGGCTCGCTGTACGTAGTTGGCCGGCCCGCCGGGCAGGGAACCGAGCAGGACGGCGGAGAGGTCGCCGATGTCGATGCCGAGTTCCAGCGTCGGGGTGCAGGACAGCACGTTCGGATCGGTGTAGTGCGTACCCTCGCGGAACGTCCGCTCGACGCGCTCGCGTTCGGGGCGGGTCAGCATGCCGGTGTGTTCCGCGGTCACGACCCGGTAGGTGCCGCCGGTCAGATACAGGCGCCGGTAGTAGTCGCCCTGGTAGTCGCGTTCCAGCTTCCCGCCGAAACTGCCCGAGCCGGAGCCTGTGGACGACGTGCCGTACTGCGGGGGAGTCAGTGAGCCTTTGCACCGGTATCGCGGGCATGGGTGCCCGTACCAGCGGGTGCGCCGCTCGGGCGGTACCACCTGCTGCCAGCCGCACGCGTCGCAGCCGACGAACGCCTTGTTGACCACGGAGTCGTCCAGCAGCCGCACTTCGATGTGCCCCGGCTGCAGCCCGTACACCCGGGTGACGCGGTCGGCCGCCACCTTCACCGACAGCAGCCCCTCCTCCGCCAGAAGCGGGAGCAGCCGACGCAGGTACTCGCTCGCCCCGGCCGCGTCCAGCGACAGACAGCGCCGCGTCCAGTCCTGGTACCAGGCGCCCCGGCCGGTGACGGTGTCGAACTTGCTGCGTTCCTTCGTGCTGTCCAGCAGGAAACGCGGCGGGGCCACATACCCCTCGGGGAACGCGGGCATGCCCTCCGCACGCTGTCCCGAGATCAGGTACTGATTGACGCCCGCTTCCCTGATCCATGTATCGAGCCAGCGGTGCCGAATCCCGCCGCGCGTCCGCATCCGCTCCAACAGCCCTCGGACGAAGGCAAGATACCGGTCCGTCGTGGGCAGTCCCTGGCTCATCACCAGCTGCCCGGGCAGGGTCAGATGCAGATCGCGGGCCAGCGCCGCCACCCGGTCCGGGTCGGACACCGTGACCTCGGCGGCCGCTGTCCGCGTCAGCTCCATCGTCCGGCCCATCCTGGACCGTAGCCCGAACTCCATCACGGTCGCGAACGCCAGACGTTCCCCGATAAGCTTCCACGTCCGGGCGTCGCCGGTGCCCCGGCCGGACAGCAGCCGGTCCACACCGGCCTCGTCGTGCAGGTCCGGCGGCACGACAGCGGCCAGGGCCCCGGGATCGTCGACCGAGTCCAGCACATTGCCGATCAGATCGTTCAGTGCGAGCGGCGCCCCGGACTCGTCCAGATTGTGCGCGAGCAGCGAGCGCAGGGAGAACTTGTACGACGCATTGGCCACGTATCCCGCACGGTGCGCGGCGTCCTGCGTCGAGTCGTTGAAGAGCAGCGTCTTGCGCTCCTCCGGCAGCAGGGCGATCTCACCGCCGGTGAACAGCTGGGTCACCGTCGCCGAGGCGAGCGCGGCGAGTGACGTACCCAGGAACCGGATGCCGTTGTCCGTGGCACACGCCGGACAGCGGTCGTCCTTCGCCGCACCGTCCGCCGTCTTCTTGTCCAGGACGGCCAAGGCGAACCAGGCGTCCTGCAGCTCCTCCGCATCGCCCGGGACCGGCATCCGGTACGTCCCCCTGGCGCCGTCGAGAACGACCACGGACAAGGGGTCCGTGCCCCCGGACGCGGGGGTCGCCCCCGTCAGTGCTTCGAGCGCCTCTGCCGCCTCCGCCGGTGTGGCCGCGATGAAATACCGGATACGACGCTTGTCCCGGCCGACACCGGCCCGCCAGATCTTGTCCGCCGCGGTGACGAGCTGCTGCGGGTCGGACTCCGGGGAGATCGCCGCCACGCTCGTCCTCGTACCACCGGAACTCGGGCGCGGCACCGACCCCGCGCAGCACCCGGCTCACCGGCCGCACCCACAGGTGCGCCTCGATGTGCAGCAGCGGGCGGGGCCGCCGTTCGTCCGACGCGGGGTCCCGCGCCGCGGACAGCAGCGCCACGAACCGGGACAACGCCTCCAGTGCCAGGCGGGGATTCTCCCGGGCCGTACGCGCCCAGGAGTATCCGAAGCGGGCCATGCGGTCGCGCAGGCCCCACTCGTCCAGCGGCTCCCCGTTCAACAGGGCGAGCACCGCGTGCGTGAAGTCGTGCTGCTTGAGCATGCGCCCGAGCTTGAAGGGATCGAGTGCGCGCCTGTTGAGCAGCAGATACGCCAACTCGTCGAGATCGAGACGGTCCGGCCGGGACTCGACCCCCGGCCCGCCGGACGCCTCGATCACCTCCTTCGGCGTGGGTGGATCCGGCAGTTCGTAATTCACGTCACCGACGAACTGGTCGGCCGTCAGGCGTTCCTCACCGATGATCGAATCCGTCCCGAAGGGCACGCCGAAGACCTGCTCGGCCACCTCGAGGATCCCGCCGAGCCCACCGGTGCCCTCACCCAGCGTCACCGACGTCGCCACCGGACAGATATCGCCGAGCGGCCGCCCCGTCCGCGAGGCCCCGAACGTCGCCCCGAGCCGGCGCAGCAGCATCGCCACGTCCGTGCCCTGTGCACCGTCGTACGTGTGGAACTCGTCCAGGACCACGTACGTCAGGTCCGCGCCCGCCCACAACGACCTGTCCTCGGCCCGCTGCAGCAGTAGATCCAGCATCTTGTAGTTGGTGACCAGCACATCCGGCGGCGTCCTGCGCATCTCCTCGCGCCGCGTCATCACCCGCCGGAAGTCGGTGTCCGGCCGGTCCCCGATGTACAACCCGGCCGTGACCTGCGCCAGCTCGGGCTGCGCCAGGTACTCACCGATGCGCCCGGCCTGGTCGGTCGCCAGGGCGTTCATCGGGTACAGCAGGACGGCCTTGACACCCTGCCGTCCCAGCGCCTTCTGCCGCCGGCAGTGGTCCAGCACGGGCACCAGGAACGACTCGGTCTTGCCCGACCCCGTCCCCGTCGTCACCAGGGTCGGCTCGGCCGCCCCGCGCAGTGTGCTCAGCCGCTCCCAGGCCTTGGCCTGATGCCGGTAAGGCGGGAACCCGGGGTCCCACTCGAGCGCCGACTGCCACCCGTCGTCCGCTGTGTGGAACGGCGTACGGATACGCAGGTAGGGCCCGCGGAAGATCCCGGACTCAGGGTCGCCGAGAAACCGCTCCAGCGCCAGCCGGGTGTCCTCGTCCGCCAGCGCGTACGTCGTCGTGAGGTACTGGGTCAGACTGCCGCGCAACTGTGCGGCGGCCAGGGTGGGTTTCACGACGGCGCCCTTTCGTGTACATGTCCGCAGGGGACTACGCCGACGAAAGCCGACGATCTACGGACAACCGTATATCCGGCGTCCGACAGGAGGGACACCTGTTGAGGCATCCCGACGCCCGGCTGCGCTGAGCCTCGATCCACCGCGTGACCCTTGAACACGCGGTGGATCGAGGCTCATGCCATCGCCAACCGTTTGCCGGTGCCCCACAGCGACCGCCGGCGCAGCTAACCGAGGATCTCGTCGTTGGAATCGAACTGATGTTGATCAGCAGGGAGTGCCGGGAAGTAGTTGGTCTCCGCTCGCCCCGTGAGAACGGCCAGAAGGAAGGACGCGCACTGAGTGTCGTGGTGTTCCCACAACGGCCCACGGCCCTCGTTGAACATGACCGTCCATTCGTCCGGCTCCTGTCCCGGCTTCACCAGCCAGTACAGCATTGCCCCTGTGCCCTCGATGTAGGCCCAGGGCAGCACCTCCGTACCGGACTCCTGAAGCTGAGCAGGCCTGGGTTCGACCTCCCACAGCTTCTCGAGGGTCTCGTCCCTTTCGGTCGCTTGCGCGAGCAGCTCGTAGTCGTCGTCCGGGCAGGCAGGATCCAGGAGCCAGATCGTCTCGTCGAAGACACCTCCCCCGTACGTCTCGACAAGCTGCCGGTAGTCGGTCGGCAGCGCGGTGCCGAGTGCCCGTTCGACGGCCGGCCAGTCCCTGGAGCGGCGCGGACCGGAAGGCGCGACGAGTTCGGTGAGGCGTTCCACGGCGGGGTGCATGATCGTCTCTTTCTGTACCGGGTCAGACGCGTTTGGCGACGTTCAGGATAGTGACGGTGTTGGTGTTGCAGCCGCCTTCGTAGGGCGTGAAGCTGAAACCCTTGTTGCCCCGGGCTTCGATGGTCAGCCCAATCGGCACGACGTCGGTGGGGTCGTTGGTCCGGTAGACGGGCGTGACGGAGTACTCGATGGTTTCCCCTCGTTTGTCGACGGCCGCCCTGATCTGGTCCTCGACTTTTCGCATGACTGGGGAGTTGGCGAAGCGGTGCATTGTGACGAAGTTTCGCGAGTCCTTGTTCGAGCCACCGATCTGCGCGCCGAGCAGATGGGTCTTGTTCAGCTTCTTGTACTTCACGTAGCCCGCCACCTTCGCGCTCGGGTTGGTCTGTCCGCCTGTCATGTCCGCCTCGATCGTGGCGCGCATGGTGCTTGCCCGTCCGCCCGGCCCGGGGCGTCCGTAGCGTACGCGGCCGCCCCAGCTGACGTCGCTTTCGTCGCACGGCGCGAGACCCAGGGGATCTGTCAGGGTGTGCGGGTTGTCGACGTAGGTGTGGGGGTTCGGCGCGGCGTCGAGTCCTAGCGGGTCAAGGCTGAGGTATCGAGCGGTCTGCGGGTCGTAGTGGCGGAAGTAGTTGTGGTGGAGTTCTGTTTCCGGGTCGTAGTACTGGCCGGGAAAACGCAACGGCGTATAGGCGTCCGCGTCCCGGTTCCAGGTGGTGGTGCCCCACAGGGTGGCCCTGGTTCGCCAGGCCACGGTGCCGTGTTCGTCGACCAGCTCGGTCGGGGTGCCCACCTGGTCGGTGACGATCGCGAAGAACCGCTGGTCGATCGATTCCTGCGGGGCCCCGGCCAGGGATTTGGTTTCCGTCTGCACGAGTGGTGCCTGACCGTCGTGGTCCCAGGTGAGCGTGATGAGCTCGGGGGAGCCGGCGGCGGAGGTCGTCTGTTCGGTGAGGGTGGTTCCGTCCCAGGTGAAGCGGGTTTCCTCGGCCACAGTTCCGTCCGCGTCGAGGCGCTGCTTGGCGATGCGGCGGCCCAAAGGGTCGTACAGATAGCGCCAGCGAGTGCCGTCGGGTGTGGTGACGGACGTGAGATGGTCTTCGGCATCCCAGGTGTACAGCCAGGTGTCGGGCTTACGCGACAGGCGGCTCTTGCGGCGCACCACTACGCGCCCTTGGGCATCGTGTTCGTAACGGATACCACCGGCACTCACCAGGTTGCTTCCGGTGTACCTGCGAGCTCCACGGCCCTCGCTTCCGGGGTGCTTGTCAGGCCACGAGGCGTGCGTCTGGTTTCCGGCTGCGTCGTAGGCGTACCGCTCCGTCCAGCTCTCGGCCTCGACGGCCGTGACACGGCCGGCCTCGTCGAGGGTGAAGGCGCGGTGGCCCGTGTGGAGATCGGTCACGCCTGTCAGGTGACCGTCCCTCCGGTACGCGTATGTGCGGTCGATCGCCGGTTGCACGGATCGGTCGGAGGTGACGGTCTGCGCGGAGAGCCGACCCGCCTGGTCCCAGCTGTAGGTCAGGGCGAGGCGGTCATCCAGCGTACGGCGGATCTCGCGGCCGGCCGCGTCGTGTTCGAAAGAAAGAGTGCGGCCGGATGCCGTCACTGTCTCGAAGTTTCCCGTCGAGTCGTATGCATACGTGGTCGCGATACCCAGCGGAGTCCTACGGTGTGTACGGCGGCCGACCGCGTCACAGTCGGTGGAGAGTGTCCTGCCGTCCACGGTTTCCCCGACAACGCGGCCTACCGCGTCATAGCGGTAGGCCAGCGTGGCATCGGGACCGACGGCATGGACCAGACGTCCGCACGCGTCGTTGTCGAAGTGGATCTCGCGCCCGTCGACACTTTTGCCGGTCAGCTGCCCGGAGGCGGAGTAGCGGTAGGCAACGGCCTGGCCGGCGGCATTGGTCCGCCGCGTGAGACGGCCGACGTCGTCGTAGGCATAGGTCGTGGTACGACCGTCGAAATCGGTCTCGCTGATCAACTGCCCAGCCGCGTCGTAGTCATATGTCCAGGAGAGGGACTGCGGATCGGTGACCTCGATCAGCCGTCGCTCGGTGTCGTACGTGAAGGTGTGGCGCGCGTCGCCAGGTGTGATCCGGACGGTCGGCAGATCGAAGTGTGTGTATTCAGTACGCGCTGTCGCTCCGAGCGGATCCGTGTACAGGGTGCAGTTGCCCTCGCCGTCGAACTCCCATTGCTCGGAACTTCCGTCGGGGTCGGTCCGGCGTATGAGCCAACCGTCCACCGACCACTCCAGCCGGGTCGCGTCGGTCTCCTCACGGCCGGCGACGAGTATCGGGCGGCCGAAGGGATCGTAGGTGTAACGACGCACGGTCCCGGACGCGTCGGCGACACTCAGGGGGAGCCCGGCTCCGTTCCGAGTGATCTCCACCCGCTCGCCCAGAGCATTGGTCACGGCGGTCACGGCGCCCCGGGGGTCCACCGTGTAGTGAGTGGTGGCCCCGCTCGGATCCGTGAGAGTAGTGCGGTTACCCCTCTCGTCGTAGCTGTGCAGCCACCTCGCTCCGTCAGGTTCGGTCAGGGAGGCCAGGAGTCCGTGGCTGTCGTAGGTGACGGTTGTGCGATGACCGTCCGCCCTCAGTAGTTCGACCGGCCGGCCGTCATCGTCGTAGCTCTGCCGGGAAGTCGCCCCGTGGGCGTCCGTGTGGGTCAGGAGCCGGCCGAACTCGTCGTACTCACTCCTCTGCGTGGCACCGAGCGGGTCGGTCGCAGCCACGACCTGAAACCGGTCATCGCAGTGGAATACGTTGGTGGCGCCGGTCGAGTCCGTGTACTGGGTCGTCCCCCCAGCCGCTTCGGGGGGCGTCTCGTAGGCGAACGTGGAGGAGAGCATGCCGTCCGGGCCGATCGTCCTGACAACCCGGCCGACGGCGTCGTAGACGTACCGGAACGTGGACTCGTTGCGGTCGGTCCAGGAGGTGATGCGGGCGTCCGAGTCGTAGGTGAACCGCGTGGGCAGGCCGGAGGAGTTGATGACCGCGTCGAGGTTGCCCTCACTGTCGTAGCCGTAATGCCGTACGGTGACGGGCCCTTCGGGTGTCCGCAGCGACAGTTCGGTCACCCGGTCGTCCTCGACGCGCAACGCAACCTCGTAGCCGCCGTCATGTATGACCCGGACCGGAGCTCCGTCACTGCGCCGGACGAACGTGATGCCGTTGTGATTGCGGTCCTCGACCTCGCTCAGCCAGTACGCGGTCGACTCCTTGTAGGGGCTGCCCGTGAAGTAGCGCGTAGACCCTGCCGACACATCTGCTATGCAGTAGGTCGTCGCGGACGCGTCGTCCCGCCCGACATGGGCCAGGGGCAGACGAGGCCCTTCAGTCGGCAGAACTCCCTCCACGTCATCCGGGACCGGCAGCCGCGGATAGACGAGCAACGACCCATCCTCGCGCGCCCAGACCGCGCCCTGCCCCCTGGGGTCCAGCTCGATGCGTTCGTCCAGAGTGGAAGCCCAGCTGCGTCCGAACCAGCTGCCCCAGCGGTAGTCGGACAGATGGGTACGGCGCAGAACGAGGGGCAAGGTGCCAGGGAGCACGAGATCGGTCTGGGGCAGCGCCATCTCCCCGGTGGCGACATCGACCGGATCGTTCTTGCAGGTCTTCTTCTCCAGGGAGATGGCGTGACGGCGGGTGTTGTCCCTGGCGCCGTCGAGGGAAGCCGGCTTGAGCCGTGTCCCGCCGCCCCTACGGGTCGGCTGATCTCGCACGGCGCCACGGCTACCGTCGTCGTCCTTTCCGCCGCCCGAAGTGATCTTGTTCAGGCCGTCACGGATGTCGTGGTCGGTGTCCTTGTGCGTCTTGGAACTCTTGGCGATGCGTTCGGGCACCGTCTTGCCCACGTGGTCGCCCATATCGCTCAGCGCCTTACCGAGCTTGTCCACCACCCCTTCGATCGTGGTGTCGAGTACGGCGGTCAGGGAGTCCTTGCCCTTGGCCCGGCCGTGGTGTCCCTTGGCCTTGCCGAGCTTGCCGCCCGTCTTCTCGCGCATCGTGATCTGCACACCGGCCAGGTGCATCCCGGCCTTGCTGTGCGCATCGTGGTCGATCACCGGGCCACCGCCCGGGCCCGGGCCACCGGACCCGCCCACCGAGTTGATCTGCAGCGCGTCCTTGCCCGCCTGTGCCGCCTGCCCGGTGTTGTAGCCGTCTTGCACACCCGCTACGTTCAGCGCGGTCTGGACGGCCAGATCCGCCACGATGTTCTCGATAGCGGCTACCGCCGGCTCGGTGAGCGTCGCGACGATCTCCGATACGGCGGCCTCAGCCATCTCCTTGAGGATCCGCTTGAAGGCGATACGGGTCGCCGCGATCTTCGCGCCCGCCAGGAGCGCCGACAGGCCGGCCGTCACCGGGGCGAACGCCAGCGTGATACCCACCGTCGCACACAGATCGGCCAGCTCGGCCACGGCGGCTATCTTGCGGGCCACGATGATGTCGGCGACCCGGTCCAGCGCACCCGCGACGAGCCGCGCCGCCTTCGCTAGATCCTTGTGCTTGCCCTGCACCTTCGACCAGTGCGCGTCCAGAGCGGCCAACGACTCGCTCTGCCCGCTCGCCAGCAACTTCTGGATGTGCTGGTAAGCGGCGTACGCATCGTCGTCCGCGTCATCACCGAACTCCCGCAGCGCGTCCGCCATGTCGCGGTACGCATCCTCGTCGACGTTCGGCCAGCCCACACCGACCACATCGAGCATCGTGTCGACGCCCTCAGGAATCGTGTACCCCACGATGCAACCCCCCGATTGACAGATCATCAGCTCGACCCACCATACGATTGCCCGCCCATGCCCTGCGAGATCGGGAGGGACGGGCAGACCGGGGCTGTGTAGTAAACGGTGGGACTCAATTGGTTTTGTTCAGCGACGTCCGGCGGTGAGCCGGCCGTCGAAGGTGATGTCGAAGGCTTGCAGCGCGGCCTTCCAGCGCATGGTCCAGCGTTTGCGTCCGGTGCCGGTCGGGTCCAGGCTCATGACGGCCAGGTAGACG
>NZ_JBIAIP010000037.1:0-11603 GCF_042871485.1 Streptomyces sp. NPDC005791 | reverse complement strand
GAGCTGCAAACACTCCTCGCGACCTGGACCGGCGCCTGCCCCACCTGTCACCGCGACATGCCAGACCCCGCACCAACATGACCAAGCCCTACTAGTTGCTGGTCGATCGGGCCGCAGGTGATCAAGACCGCCGGGGTGTGCGTCGGGCGCAGCCCGGCACGTCGGATGCTCTCCGGTCCGTCTTCGGTGACGGCGCGCGCCTGCACGCAGTGGTGGCGCAGGAACAGGAGTATCTCGGCCTGCTCCTCCGGGCTGTGGGTGTCGAACCACTCGATGCCCTGTGACATCGCGCGCAGTCCTTGGGCGAGTTCGTTGAGGATGATGCCCCGCTCGGTCATGATCAGCTCCCGCAGGCCAGCGAGGCGAAGACCTCAGAGGTCTCGTCGACGAAAGCGCACAGTTGCTGCACGGCCTGCCGACAGTCATGCGGGTCGAGAGCCGCCACGGCCCGGACTTCGAGCCATCGGTCCCAGGGACCGGCCGGGGCAAGGAACCGTGTCGTGTACTCGGAGCCGAGAATCTCATCGAGGTACAGAAGCGTCCCAAGGACGATTGCCTGGTCGTAGTCGAGGTCGGGACGCGCCACGTAGTGATCAAGGTATGCGCTGAGCAGTTCGGCATCCGCTGCAGTACCGAACTTCGCAAGGGCGACGCAGTATGCCGCGCCCGCATACGGCCCCTCGCTGGCCAGCAGGAGCTGGCCTATGAGCTCGCGGAACTCGGACCTGTGGGCCACAGCAACCAGCCAGGCGGCAGTCTTGCGCTCGCGCCATCCACCCTCGAAGAGGACGCCGAGCTCCGCCGGAGTGATTTCGTACGCAGCCTGAGCCAGATCCCGCACAAACGCGGAGCGCTCGACCGGGCTCAACCGGAAAACGCTCCCGCCCAACCGAAGGTATCGCCGATCAGGCGTGACGAACCGCCGAACCAGATCCTGCAACTCGGGATCGCTCTGGACATCACGCATAGCCGCATCCTGGCCCGGGACGGTACTCATGTGCCACAGGTTTGCCGACTGCTTCAACGGACCGTAGTTACTGGTTCAGAGAAGCCTGTGTCAGGTGCCCCATGCTCCGCCTCGACCTGGCCCAGGAGCCCCGGCTGCTGGGGATTGAGGCCAACACCCACCAGTGCCTGGGAGAGGCCCAGCGGATGCAGTGGCTCGGTGAGGTCGCCGAACTGCAGGAAAGCCTGCGGCACATCACCGACAAGAAGAAGCAGGCCGAACGCCTACGAGCCCAAGCCGGTCACGGCGAAGCCGGTGCCGAGGCACTCAGCTAGCCACTGCAACTCCTGGGGAGCCAGCGCCGGCATTCCGCCGTTCGGCCAGCCACCCAGCAGGCGGGCAGTCGATCGGAAACGCATGACAGGCCACCTGCAGTATCACCGGAGGGTAGCTTCGCTCGGACCGTTGAACGGTGCCAACGACAGCACCGTCTTCGGCGTCCGCAGCCCCTCATTCTCCGCGAACAGCTTCCGCGCCGCATCGAAAGGAACGTCGTCGCACACCACCAGCGAAGTCAGGTCGTACAGCTCACAGACCGCCTCCGTCATATCCCTGTCGCCGCCTGCTCCCGTCCCCCAGACGTCCCACAGCAGCGTCTCCACCTTGTTCAGCGCCGCGAGATCGATCCGGATGTCGTGCGCCACGAACCACTCCCCGAACATTGGCCCTTCCTCGGGAGGGTGGAGTCCGAAAGTCTTCGGATCCGCATCACCCGCTCGGATGGCCTGCCACGCCTTGCCCGCGACCAGAAAGCGGTCGCGCGGCACATCCATCGGGTCGAAGTCCACCTTCCACGTGCCGATGACCACCGGGTCGGCCAGCTGCGGATCTGCGAGCAGCCAGCCCCGCTCGTTGTCCCAGTACTCGGTGACCACGTGATCACAGTGGAATCCGTCCGAGCCGAAGTAGTCGGCGAAGCCGGACCGCAGGCGCGCGGGTATGCCCGCGTGGCGCAGGAACGAGCAGTACAGCAGTGCGAAGTCGCGGCAGACACCCACGAACCGGTCACCGACCTCGCGCCGTTGCGTCAGCAGGGCGTCGTTCCGCTTGGTGATGATCCGCAAGATGTCGTCGAGATAGCGCGTTTCGGCGTCGTTGTGCAGGCGGTCCGGCGCGATGACATGGCAGAACTGCTCGCCCTCCAATCGGTGGACCATCAGATTACGGGCTGTACAGGCGAGTTGAGCCGGAGCATCTGGCAGGCCGACATAGAGCGGGGCGAAGCTGCCGGGGTCGGAGAAAGCACTCTGCTCGGTATAAAAGGCGGCGGCAGCCGGTGCGAGGCGAGCGAATGGCATGGGCTGGACCCCCAGAAGGCATCGGCCACATGTTCGATTGCCGGGCCGGTGCACCTCACCGTGTCAAAATCTCCCCGTAATTGTCCAGGCGCCTTGTGCCGACGACTGCGGCCGGGGCACGCCACCCACGCCGGACGACTCAACTCGCTTCCCGCACGGGGCCAACGGACGGAGGAGCGGCAGGGGCAGGGCGGGGGCTCCTATGTCACCTCGCCCGGACTCCGGGACGACGAGCGCTGGATGGACCGCCCCGCCTTCGAGGAGTGGCCGCTGCTCTCGGCCCAGGTGCACGGGCTCATCGAGCCGCCGGCCTTCGAGGCGGCTGAGGTGCCCGAAGCGGTCGAGCCAGGTGACGGAGATGCGCCCGCCACCTGCTGGCGTCCGCCACGCGCCGCCCAGCCCGGTCCGATCAACGAGTTGTTCCGGCCCGGCACACGCGTGACCGACGGGTACCACCCCGAGATGACCGTCGTGGAGCCGCACCGGGTCGGCACCTTGCGCGTACCCAGCGGTCTGCTGGCCGTCTCCGGCCCTGACATCGACCACGGCGACGGGCCGCACGTCACGGTCCCCGTCCCGCCTGGGGAGTACGTACTCGACGAGGCGCGGGTCAGCTACAGCTACCACTGCGAGTGGCGGGACGCCGAGGTCACGACCACGGAACCCCTAGCTGTCCGCCTGCTCGCCGGCGAAATCCCCACTGCGACCTGGGAAATGGCCCCTGGTCCTGACGACGACCCCAGGCTGTTCATCGAGAACCACATAGCCGGCTTCGACACCGATGGCGCCACCGGCTGCTTCGCCGACGCCGGAGCCTGGGAGCCGCTCATCGCGCTCTTCGAGCGTGGGCTGATCCAAGGGGACCCGGACCTGCAGGGGTGCAAGGACATCGACGACGGTTCCATGTTCATGCTGCGCACCTGGGACGAGGCTTCCCACGGCGAGCTCATGGCCTTCGCCACGACCGGGGACGGCACCTACCCGGTATGGGTCGGCCATGCCGAGACCGGCGAGCTGACCGGCATCGTGGTGCTGGTGAACGGGATGCCCGAGCTGCTCCCGGAGCGGGACGGAACCTCCGCTGAAGCGGGCGTAGGCAGGGTCCGCGGTCCTGAGAATTGAGCGTCTCATGAGTTCGGCATCAGGCGGACAGGACCCGGGATCGCCCCGAACGGCACCGTTGACCAGACAGGTCCGAGTCCGGCCAGCAACACAGCAGACGGCCAGGTCCGCTCTCGTACCGCTCTACGCCGAACCCCGCGTCCCCCACCCGGTCAACGGGCAGGGGACGCGGGCGGGTCAGGCGGGGCGGGTCAGAAGCTGCACACGACCATGCGGGGGGTGGCTCCGCCGGCCCATCCGATGAGGCCGCCCGGAAGCGCACCGACTCCACCGGCAAAGGCGCCTGCGAAGGCTCCGGTAATCGCGGTACCGACGGCCCACTGGGCCACGCACGTGTCCCAGTCACCGTCCTTCTTGAGCTTGTCCTCGTACGCCTTCTTCTCCGCGTCCGAGCAGGTGCGGCCGTACCTGGCGCAGGCGTCGCCGACACTGTCCATGAGCGACATCCGCAGGGCAGGGGCTGCACCATCAGGCCCTTCGTCTTGGCGGCGGAGGCTTTCAGCGGCACGCTTCCGGGGAGGCGGGCGGAAGGGCAGGCGGCGAAAGACGCGGGAGCGGAGCATCGGTTCGCGGGAGAGGACCTCCCAGCAGCCGTCGCCCCCGACGTAGAGCAGGGCGAACTTCGTCTTCGGGTCGTCGTGAAGGTGGCGCAGCAGTTCGATGCAGTCGCTGTTGAGGCGCTGGGCCTCGTCCACGACGACCAGGCGCTTGGGGTGGGACAGCAGGTCCAGGAGCCGGTTGGTGATGTGGAACCGGTTGCGGGACTTGGGGGCCGCGATGCCGGTGAGGGCGGCGAGGAGCTGGTCGGCGACCAGGCGCATGGTGGGGCGGGCGGTGAAGGACAGGGCGCACACCGCGGGGCCGCCGCAGGTGGCCTGGTCCTCCAGGGCGGACTCGACCGCGTAGGTCTTGCCGGTGCCGGCCGGGCCGTGGATGACGCCGGTGGCGTTGTTCTTCACGAGGTCGTCCACGACGCGGTGGGCGAGTTGGAAGGTGCCGGTCGGCAGCGTCGCGGCGCCGGTCAGGTCGGCGAAGTGCCGGGGCATTCAGCTCTCCTCGTTGTTCTTGGTGATTGGGATGATGCCGAGCAGGGAGGTGGAGGCGCGGGCGCGCAGGGCGGCGTCCAAGGTCTGGCGGGAGGAGTTACGGCCGGTCTTGTCCGCGACGAGCCGGGATTCGGCGGCCGGGCTGTCGCCGGTCATCGGCGCGAGTTCGCGGCGTGCCCGGCGCGATGCCTTGCGGCGTTCGCGGCCGAGCCGGGCGGCTTCCTCGCGCTGCTGGAGGCGGAAGGCGTCGGTCTGCTCGGCGGTGAGCGTTCCGGTCGGCAGCGCGGTGCACAGGTGCTTGCCTCCGAGGTAGACCTCGATGGACCGGTCGTCGTGCGGCATGTAGCGGATCTGGACGATCTGGCTGACCCGTCCGTGGATCTCGGATGCGACGTAGGCGTGGCCGCCCAGGTGGATGCCGTCCTTCTGGATGGTGCGCTCGTCGCCGGCCAGCAGCAGGTGGCGCAGCTTGTCCGTGTCGATCCGGTGCAGGGGCGCCTCGTCCTCCTGCCACGCGGCCAGCGCGGTACGGCCTTCCAGCATCCGGTGCGGGCGCTCGGTGTTGTACCAGCGCACCCAGGCGGCGAGGCGCTGCACGAAGTCGTCGAGGGGCATAGGTCCGCCGGTCTTCTCGACGGCGCGCTTGGCGGCCGGGCTGTCGCCGACCGGCCCGTACAGACGGCCGGACGCGTCGCGGGGGCCGCCGGTGAAGCCGGGCATCAGGGAGATGAGGGTCTGCTCGATGGTCAGGTTGACCCGTTCGACTTTGCCCTTTCGATGGGGCATGAAGGCCGGGAGGCGGTGCACGGTGACGCACAGCGCGGCCATCACGTCCTTGATGGTGCCGGCGGCGAACTCCAGGCCGCGGTCGATCCGTACACGGCTCGGTACCGCGCCGAACGGCGAGACGCCGGGGTCGTGGACCAGGGCCATGCGCATCGCGGTCAGGACCGTGCCCGCGTGCGGGCTGACCGCGAGGGACCAGCCCAGCAGGGCGCGGGTGCCGTCGTCGACGATCGTGGTCATCCACGGGGAGATCGGCTTGCCCTTGGGCGGGTGGACGAGGATCGGCAGCTGCTTGTGGTCCATCTCCCACACCCGGTCCCGGGGCTCGTCCGGGTGCCGCAGGTACACCGACTTCGCCCGGCGCCCGGACTCGCCGACCTTCCACGCGGCCCGCTCGGCCGGGATGAACTCGCGGCTGAACGCGACCTGCATCGTGCGCAGTGCGACGGGGGCGGCGCCCGCCCAGCCCTCGCGCAGGAAGTCGGGGACCGGGGCGCCGGCGGTGGTTCCGTCCCCGTCGACCACGGCCTGGCGGGCGCGGTGCACGGCGGAAACGTTCCCCCGGTAGAGGGCGTAAGCCTCCCGGTCGGTCTCGCTCAGCACGTACGGCTCGGGCCCTCGGTGTTCGGGCACGCGGGTATCGGCGGAGAGCCACCGCCACACCGTGCGCTCGCTGACGCCCAGGCCCTCGGCGGCGAGGCGTACGTGAGCGGCCGACAGCTGCTCGGCGTCGCGCAGCTGGGTCAGCCGGGCCACCGCTGCAGCACGCTTCGACTCGTCTGCCCCCTCCATGGTCGGAAGACTCCGGCAGCGTCCCGAAACGTGTTCGTGACATCCGCTCCGTTCGCCCGTACGAGTGAACGAGGGGTGATCGGCGGGCAGTCGCCCCGGGTCCGTCCACGCTGATCATGACGGCGCTCGGTCCGGCCGGAACTCCGTACGTCCGTCGCTCGCCTGTCCGTCCCGGAATCGGTCGTTTCCGGGATGGTCGTCCGCCGCGGCGGACGGAGCCCGGGAGGCGTCCCGAAAGGCGTCCCGAAAGGCGTCCCGAAATCGGCGGGCGCGGCGGAGAAGCGGGACGGGTATTCGGGACGGTCACATCGAGCGGCTGGGCGGGAGGAGAACACATGAACGGCGACCTGGACGAGATCGCCCGCGCTGAGCTCGTCGAGCGCGAACCGTGCCCGCGCTGCGGGGCGGCGCCCGGATCGGCCTGCCGGGCCAACTCCGGCGTCGTCGCCGTCGACTACCACACCGGCCGGTACGCGAAGGTCCCCGGACTGAAGACCGGGCCCGCGATCCGCATCCCGGCCGCCCGCGGGCCCGGCCGGCCCTGGCAGCCCGGCCCCGAACCCGACCCGGGCCTGCTCGCCGCGGTGGAGCGCACCGGCGACCGGATCGGCTACGCGCGCGTCTCCAGCAAGGGCCAGGACCTCACCGGACAGGTCCGCGCCCTCAAGGAAGCCGAGTGCGTGCGCATCTACGTCGAGAAGGTCGGCACGCGGGAGAAGATCCGGCCCGAGTACAACGCCGCCCTCGCCGAACTGCGCCCGGCCGACACCCTCACCGTCACCATGCTCGACCGGCTCGGCCGCAACATGGTCGAGCTGATCACCAGCGCACAGGATCTCGCCGAGCGCGGCCACCGGCTGGAGATCCGCACCGGGCCCCTCGCGGGCACCTACGACCCGCAGGGCGCGGGCAAGGTCCTCTTCGTCGTGTTCGCCGCGATGGCTGAGGTCGAGCGGGAGTTCATCCACGAGCGGACCCTGGTCGGCCTGGACACCGCCGCGGCGACATGCTCGCCGTCGCCCTGCGGCGCCGCGACGCGCAGGAGTCCGTCACAGCCATCGCCTCACACCTCGGCGTCGGCCGCTCCACCCTGTACCGCACCTTCGCCGCGTACGACGAAGCTGCCGCCACCACGAGCCACCGGTGACCACAGGCGCACGGGCGGGCTCG
Source organism: Streptomyces sp. NPDC005791 (assembly GCF_042871485.1). Lineage (NCBI taxonomy): Bacteria > Bacillati > Actinomycetota > Actinomycetes > Kitasatosporales > Streptomycetaceae > Streptomyces > Streptomyces sp. NPDC005791. The sequence continues at coordinate 4,383 of NZ_JBIAIP010000037.1, read as the reverse complement.
ACCAGGCGTGCGGAACGAGTCGGGAGCACGGTGGCGGTCCCCGACACGCTCTCGGCTCGGGTCAACGGCCTCTGTATCCCCACCATCGGGCTGGACTCCCTGGAGGGTGGGTGGCAGATGCAGGCGAGATAACCGGCTCAAGATAACTCGTTCTCGACATACGCTCTAGGGGGTGCTTCACTCGTCACATGGCATCAATTCGGCTGACACGTCCAACACTTGAAGTGCTCAAGGTGCTGCTCACGGCCACCTCCGATGACCCGGCATGGGGCCTGAAGATCTGCGAGGAGGCTGATCTCGGCTCCGGCACGGTCTACCCGATCCTTGAGCGGCTGGTCGGCGCCGGATGGGCCACACGCACAGAGGAACAGGGCGAGCACTCTGGGCGGCCAAGGCGGTACTACTACGAACTCACCGCTGCTGGTCATCTTGCGACGCAGCGTGCCAGGGAGAGCAGGCCGCGCCTCTTCGGCCTGCGGGCTGCCAGCGAGAATGGCGTGGCATGAGCGAGGGCGAGCAGCTCACGGAGCCGTCGGGGGCGAGCCTGACCGCCATCATCGCCGTGCTCACTCCGATTCTCTTCGGAACTGGGACAGTGATCTTCCTCGGCTCCGGCTACGGCCTCAAATTGCTGACCCCAGAGCCAGCTTTCTCAGAGACCTTGGTGACGATGGGCTGGGTTTCTGGCGCCGGGACTGCGCTAAGTATTTTAGTGTCGGCAGTCGGTCTCCTGGTCACGGCTCTGCGCCACCGCGCGCTCGAAGACAATCAGTCAGAAACCGAAGCTTCCTCGGACTGCCCCAGGACTGGGGCAGCCGATCGGACACTGGAATTCGCCTCGTTTGTTGCGGGGACGCGTCGCGCGCACCTGCGTGACGAATGGGCTGCGCTACTCGCCGGCGACCCCGAGAACGGCATCGTTCTCTCCGCGAGCCGCAGGATGCGATATGCGCTCGGATGCCTTTGGGCGGCGGCCCGGATGAGGGCTCATGACCTCGTCGGTCCGCTGTGGCTTCCTGTGGACTGGCTGTTGTCGAACGAGTCTCGGACAAACCGCTTCATCGCCATGGCGGTGGGCGGGCAAGCGGTCTACGTCGTAGGGAGCGGCGGGATCCCGGCCCTGGTTACGGAAATCTGGGAGCCGTGCGCTCTGTTCGGCGGCGGCTTGTACATCCTGGCACGCTGGCTGCGACGGGTACGCGGGATCGAACTCGCGGCGGCTGCCCGCAGCGACTCCTCCGAGGAATAAACCGGGCTGGTCACAGTCACAGCTGGTTGACCAGCCGTCGCCGCGTCTGGTGCTCGGTGGCGGCCGGGCCGGTGGCGGAGCCGCAGGGCGGAGCCACTGCACCCATATTCCCCAAGGCCGTACGAGCACCCCACGCACTGACAGAACCCTGCGTAGAACTGACATCTACTCTGCGCACGACAGATGACGAGGCCCTTGAGCTGGCTCCAGTTGACGAACGCCGGGGGATCACGCGTCCTCCCCGGCCGCCATCGCCGTCACCCCACGCTGAAGCCCCGCCAGAACGTACCTGGCGGAGCTTCAGGTTTGTATGCATGCCGTGTCGAACGCGATCAACTTTCCGTTGATTCACGCCTGCACCAGAAGTGCGTCAGCTCACCTTGCTGGCTCACTCCCACCGCAGCGGCTCTGCGGCGGGACGGTCCGCACGATCGGGCGACACGGCCGGAATGTTCGCATGTGTTCACAAGAGACTCATACCTGTGCGTACCCGCCATCGGCGAAGAACTCGGCTCCGTTGACGTAACTCGACGCGTCGGAGGCAAGGAACGTCGTCACGGCGGCTATCTCCTCGGGTTCGGCGAGTCGGCCAAGAGGGACTTCACCTTCTGCCTGCTTGAGAGCCTCGGGCGGGAGCAGATCGAGCAAACCAGGGGTGCGTGTACCGCCCGGGGATACGACGTTGACCCGGAAGCCGTGCGCACGCGAGCTGAGGGCCCAGCCGCGGGCAAGGCTGCGGACCGCGGCCTTCGACGCCGCATAGACCTCCAGTCCCAGGTCGGGCCGTGTCGCAGCGGTCGAACCGGTGAGGATCACCGAAGCGTTGTCGCTGAGCAACGGCAGCGCGTGTTGCAGGGTGAAGATCGTTCCCTTGACGTTGGTGGCAAACAGCGAGTCGATCAGATCATCCGTCACCTCGCCGAACGGAGCCGCAGCGCCGATGCCGGCGTTGGCGACCAGCACGTCGATGCGGCCGGCCTGCTCGCGCACGGTGCTGTAGAAGGCGTCGAGGTCCGAGGGCACCGAAACATCACAGACCACGCCGGTTACGGCAGGGCCGAGTTCGGCGGCTGCTGCGGCGAGCGCGTCCTTGCGACGACCGGTGATGAAGACCCTGGCGTCCTCGTCGCGGAATGCGCGTGCGGTCGCGAATCCGATGCCGGTGCTACCTCCGGTGACCACGGCGACCTTGCCCGTGAGTGACTTGCTCATTCTTCTCACCTCGTTGATTGACCTGTTCGACTGTCGTAACGCTAATGGTTACGACAGCCTGTTGCAACCTTTGCTGTTACGACTGCGCTGTCGTAACATGAAGCGTTGCGGCCGAGAGGAGGGGTTGATGAGCGCCAACAGCAGGTTGACCATTGCCGCCCACGCGCTGGCCTGGATCGGTCTCTACCAGCGTCAGGGCCATGAGGTCGCCACCTCCGAGCAGATCGCGACCAGCGCGAACACCAACCCCGTGGTGATCAGGCGGCTGCTCGGCGAGCTGCGCAGGGCCGGGCTCGTGGAATCCCGGCGAGGTGTGGGCGCGGGCTGGTCGCTGACGCGTGAACTGGGGTCGATGACCCTGCTCGACGTGTACGAGGCAGTGGAACCCGGCCCGCTGTTCGCGATGCACCGCACCACCCCGGACCAGGGATGCGTGGTTGGTTACGGCATCCAGCCGGCGATGCAGGGCATCTACGAGGGCATCGAGGAGACCTTGAGACACGAGCTGGCCCGCGTCACCCTCGAGAACGTACTCCGGGACGCACTCGCGGCACCGCGCTAGCCTCCCCGTCACGCCCTGACATCACCAAGATTCCCATCCCTGCCCGGGGCGGCGAACGACCTGGCGTCCGATGCACCGCCCCGGTGCCGAATCACGGGGCGTCGGCAGAGGTGTGGTCGGTGGAGAGGGTGAGGTCTTTTCAGGTGTCGAGGTCTCGGTCGACCGCGGCGCGTCCGGCCCGGGCCAGGCGCAGGGCGTCGGATCCAAGGACCAGGCGGGCCGGGGGTCCGGTGCCTCGAGGATGCGCAGAAGCGCGACGGCAGCCCTAGCCGGGTCGCCGAGCTGGTTGCCGCTGGCGTCCTGGCGGGCGGCGCGGATGGGCTCGAACAGCTCGTCGTAGTCGGGGATGGTCCGCGGTGCACGGATCATGGAGCGGCCCGGGACACGAATCCTAGAAAGCCGCGTCCGCTCAGTGTCTCCTGGGTCAGCCGTCCGGGCGTGGGAATCATGGGCCGCATCGTGCCATGCAGGTATGGCCGCGCCGCCGCCCGAGGTTCTTCCCGGTGCCTTCGCTGATGAGGGGTCTCGTAGCACCGCTTGCCTCCCGCAGGACAGCCGGGAGGGGCGCCGGCGGGCCCGTAGAGCACCCACCAGGCGCGCTCACCTCCCCTTCCCGCACTGCTACCACCCTGCTACCTTGCATGTATGGCATCTCAGAAGAAGCAGACTCAGCTCCGGCTCGAGCCGGGAGTGCTCGCAGCCGGAAAGGACGCCGCGGCAGCTCGCGGGCTCGACTTCAACCGGTACATCGAGCGGCTCATCGCCGAGGACACCTCAGGAGCCAGGGCCTCCGGGATGGCGAGCGCCCAGCGCCTTCTGGACGAGCACGGTGCCTTCCTCGACGCTCTCGAGAGGGATCTCGACACCGAGCACTCCCCCGCGCCCAACAGGAGTGCCGCTGCGTGAGCATGTCCCTGCACGTAGATCTGTCCTGGATCCTCGAAGTAGCCGAACGCGCCGGCCACCACGACCCGGCCCCCGAGGATTTGGGAGTCCCCCTCGCCGCTGTCGCCCGCCACCGCGCCGAGCTCCTGGAGACCCCCGTCTACCAGGGTCCTTTCGCGAGAGCCGCGGCCCTGGTGCACACCTTGGGGCGGCTGCGTTGGCTGGAACAGTCCAACCTGAGCGTGGCCTGCGCGGTCGCCGTGATGTACCTCGAGGCCAGCGGAGTCTCCGTGGCACCGACACGGGAGCAGCTGTCGGAACTGGCCCGTGAGCTGTACGACCCGCAGTGCACGGCGGCGCGCGTCGCAGCACTGCTGCGGACCTGGCGGAGGTGAGGTTGGGGACGCGGCTGGCGGGTGGGAGATAGACCCGCAGAAAAACCAGAAACGTAGCGGGTTGGGGTTTTCCTGTTTGG
>NZ_JBIAIP010000036.1:0-13621 GCF_042871485.1 Streptomyces sp. NPDC005791 | reverse complement strand
GTATCGGGGCGACCCTCCGCCTTGCGATCGCACGCACCAGACGCCGCCAGGCCCGCCCTTCGGGCGGACGGCGCTACTTTCGAAACACGCCCTAGAACGTACGCGCGAGGGCGGGCCACCCGCATGGACCGCGCCCCGCGCGTTCCCCCACGCCCCGTCGCACGATGAGGGGCATGAGGACCTCTCCCGCTCTGCGTGCCGCCGCCCTCGCCGCCACCGTGCTGCTGCCGCTGGCCGCCTGTTCGGACGACGGAGGTACGAAGAGTTCGACGCCGTCGGCGGCCTCGACGGCGTCCCCCACCGCCACGGCCGAGGAGCTCTCCTCCCAGAAGCTCGACTGGAAGCCCTGCCCGGCCCCCAACCAGGCTCAGGGCAGCGGCGCGGCCCCCTCGCCGCTGCCCGGCGGGGGGGCCTGGGAGTGCTCCTTCATGGACGCACCCCTCGACTACGCGGACCCGGAAGGCCGGACCATCGAACTGGCGCTCGTCCGCGCCGCCGCCAGGAACCAGGACCGGCGCATCGGCTCGCTCATCTTCAACTTCGGCGGGCCGGGCGCCTCGGGCATCGCCACGCTGCCGTCCTTCGGTACGGCGTACGACACGCTCCGCACCCGCTACGACCTGGTGAGCTTCGACCCGCGCGGTGTCGGCCGCAGTGAGGGCGTCGCATGCTCGGACGACGAGACGCTCGACACCCTGTACGAACAGGACGGCACCCCGGACGACGCCGAGGAGGAGAAGGAGTTCGTCGCCGGCCAGAAGTCCTACGTCGCGGACTGCGAGGAGAACTCCGGGGACGCGCTGCCCTACGTCGGCACGACGAACGCGGCCAGGGACATGGACCTGCTGCGCCAGGTGCTCGGTGACGACAAGCTGTACTACTTCGGGATCTCGTACGGCACGGAACTGGGCGGTGTCTATGCCCACCTGTACCCCGACAAGGTCGGCCGGGCCGTCCTGGACGCGGTCGTCGACCCGAGGGAGAACTCCTTGGAGTCCTCCCTCGGCCAGGCCGAGGGCTTCCAGCTCGCCCTGGACAACTTCACCACCGACTGCGCCGGGCGCGACGACTGCAAGCTCCCCGGGGCCACGTCGAAGGAGGTCCAGGAATGGATCGCCGATCTGCTCGCCCGGCTGGAGAAGAAGCCCGTCCCGGGGCTCGGCGAACGCGAGCTGACCGAGACCCAGGCCACCACCGGCATCGCGTCCGCCCTCTACTCCAAGGAGACCTGGCCGTTGCTCGAACAGGGCCTCGACGAGGCGGACGGTGACAACGGAGGACTGCTGCTCGCTCTCGCCGACTCATTGAACGGCCGCTCCGAGGACGGGCACTACGACAACTCGAACGCGGCCAACGCGGCGATCAACTGCGCGGACTCCAAGGAGCGGTACAACCTGGAACAGACGAGGAAGGCGCTCCCCGCATTCCGCGAAGCCTCTCCCGTCTTCGGTGACTACCTGGGCTGGGGTCTGATGTCCTGCACGGGCTGGCCCGTGGCGGGCGCCTGGGACACCCCGGACGTCAGCGCGCCCGGTTCGGCCCCGATCCTGGTCATCGGCAACACGGGGGACCCGGCGACCCCGTACGCCGGCGCGAAGGCGATGGCCGCCGAGCTCGGCAAGGGAGTCGGGATCGAGCTCACGTACGAGGGCGAGGGCCACGGGGCCTACAACGGCGGCAGCACCTGCGTGCAGCGGGCCGTGGACGCCTATCTGCTCGAAGGGAAGGTCCCGAAGTCGGGAACGGTCTGCCGGTGACCGCTCGTTGGACGACCGGACGACGGTGAGACACCCGGACTGCTCCGAGCGGCGGCTTCCGGCACGGGGGGATGGAGCACGCGCATGCGCGTACGCGGACGGGCTCGTGCGGGCGTGGCGGCGGCCCTGTCGGTGACGGTGCTCCTCGCCGGGTGCGACGACGGGCCCCCCACCACCTCCCGGCTGTCGGACTGGGAACGCTGCGAGGCCCCAGCGGGCGCTACCGCGCCCGGCTCCGGCTGGCGCTGCGCCACCCTCGACGTCCCACTGGACTACACACAGCCGGACGGGGAGACGATCGGCATCGCGCTGATCCGCAGGACGGCCACGGAGAAGAGCGAGCGGATCGGGTCGATGCTCTTCAACTTCGGCGGCCCCGGCGGCTCCGGGGTCGGCATCCTGCCGCGCGCCGCCGCGTCGTACGAGGAGCTCAACACCCGCTACGACCTGGTGGGCTTCGACCCACGCGGGGTCGCTGCCAGCGCGGGGGTCCGCTGCCGCGACGACGAGGAGCAGGAGACGTCCTACCGCGAGGTCGACATGACCCCGGACACCGCGGCGGAGGAAGCCGCCTTCATCGCGGACGCCACGGACTTCGGCGCCGGCTGCGCACGCCTCTCCCCCGCCGTGCTCCCCCACGTCGGCACGTCGAACGCCGCCCGGGACATGGACGCGATCCGCGCGGCGCTCGGTGACCGGAAGCTGTCGTACTTCGGCATCTCGTACGGGACGGAACTCGGTGGGACGTACGCCCATCTCTTCCCGGAGAACGTGGGAAGGGTCGTGCTGGACGCCGTCGTCGACCCGACGGCGAATGCGGTGGGCCACGCCCGCAACCAGGCGACGGGATTCCAACGGGCCCTGGAGAACTACTTCCGGGACCGCGGCCAGGACCCGGCGGAGGGCACCCGCCGGACAGCGCACCTGCTGGAGCGGATCGACGAGAATCCCCTGCCGACCTCCTCCGGGCGCGAGCTCAACGAGTCGCTCGCCGTCACCGGCATCGTGACCCCCCTCTACTCCAGGAGCGGCTGGCCCGCCCTGACGGCCGCGCTCGAGGAGGCCGGGAGCGAAGGCAGGGGTGACCGCCTGCTCGCGCTGGCCGACTCGTACAACGGCCGTGACGGGGACGGGCACTACGACACCCGGAACCATTCCCAGCGGGCGATCTCCTGCGCCGACGCGAAGGCGAGGCCGACGGCTGCCGAAGCCCGGGCGTTGCTCCCCGAATTCCGGACGATCTCACCGGTGTTCGGACCGTTCCTGGCCTGGGACACGGCCGGCTGGTGCGCGGGGTGGCCGGTGGAAGGGGAGCACGACACCCCGGAGGCGAGCGCCCCCGGCTCCGCTCCCGTCCTGGTCATCGGCACGACCGGCGACCCTGCGACGCCGTACGAGGGCGCGCGACGGATGGCAAAGGAGCTGGGCGAGGGGGTCGGCGTCATGCTGACCAACAAGGGCGAGGGACACGGCTCGTACGGCGAGAGCACCTGCGTGACGTCGGTCGTCGACGCCTACTTCCTGCGCGGGGAGGTCCCGGCGGACGGGCGGACCTGCTCCTGACGCCTCGCGCGCGAAGGGGCCGGCTCACGGTGGAGCTGGCCCCTTCGGGCGGACGGCGCTACTTTCGCAACACGCCCTAGTAGACCGGCTTCTCGGGCTCGATCTGGTGGACCCAGCCGATGACGCCGCCGCCGACGTGCACCGCGTCGGCGAAGCCCGCCGACTTGAGGACCGCAAGGACCTCGGCACTGCGGACACCGGTCTTGCAGTTGAGGACGATGCGCCTGTCCTGCGGGAGGTCCTGGAGGGCGCTGCCCATCAGGAACTCGTTCTTCGGGACCAGCCGGGAGCCCGGGATCGAGACGATCTCGTACTCGTTCGGCTCGCGGACGTCGATGATCTCGATCTTCTCGTCACCGTCGATCCACTCCTTGAGCTGCTTGGGAGTGATCGTGGAACCGGCCGCCGCCTCCTGGGCCTCCTCGGACACGACGCCGCAGAAGGCCTCGTAGTCGATGAGCTCGGTGACGGTGGGGTTCTCGCCGCAGACCGCGCAGTCGGGGTCCTTGCGGACCTTGACCTGGCGGTACTGCATCTCCAGCGCGTCGTAGATCATCAGACGGCCGACCAGCGGGTCACCGATACCGGCGAGCAGCTTGATGGCCTCGTTGACCTGGATGGAGCCGATGGACGCGCAGAGCACGCCCAGGACGCCGCCCTCGGCGCAGGAGGGAACCATGCCGGGGGGCGGCGGCTCCGGGTAGAGGCAGCGGTAGCAGGGACCGTGCTCGGACCAGAAGACGGACGCCTGACCGTCGAAGCGGTAGATGGAGCCCCAGACGTACGGCTTGTTCAGCAGGACCGCGGCGTCGTTGACGAGATAGCGGGTGGCGAAGTTGTCCGTGCCGTCCACGATCAGGTCGTACTGCGCGAAGATGTCCATCACGTTCTCGGCTTCGAGCCGCTCTTCGTGAAGGACCACGTTCACCAGGGGGTTGATCCCCTGCACGGTCTCCTTGGCCGACTGGGCCTTGGACTTGCCGATGTCGGCCTGGCTGTGGATGACCTGGCGCTGCAGGTTCGACTCGTCGACCTCGTCGAACTCGACGATGCCGAGCGTACCGACGCCGGCCGCGGCCATGTACATCAGAGCCGGCGAGCCGAGGCCGCCGGCTCCGACACAGAGCACCTTCGCGTTCTTCAGACGCTTCTGTCCGTCCATCCCGACATCCGGGATGATCAGGTGGCGGGAGTACCTGCGGACCTCATCGACGGTGAGCTCAGCGGCTGGCTCGACCAGGGGTGGCAGCGACACAGGAACCTCAACAATGCAGGTGGTCGGTTTCTACGTACTTCATCTACGTACGGTTGTTCTTCCGTAACACTGCCACGCCGCTCCTCATTCCGAGATACCTGGTCCGATCCGCGAGACGAATTCGTCCCAGTAGCTGGGCAGTGTCGCAAATGGGCCGTTCTGCCCGTTCGCGCCGTCCCGGTCGGTGAAGAAGATCGAGCCCGCGCCCTGCCAGCGGGCGATGCGCATGGCCTCCTCCAGGTGCGTGCGCGGGACCCCGTGGACGAGGTGCGCGAACCGGCTCGGCGCGTACCCGGCGGTCCACTCGGCCACCTGCGACCAGCGGTAGTCGGCCCACGGCCCGCGGAAGGTGACCAACTGGTCGGCGGCCTCCGCGTAGCCCGGGTACGGATGGGTGCCGTGGCCCAGGACCAGCCACCCTGCTTCCTCGTCCCCGCTGTCACTGTCCGCCAGGAGCGCGGAGAGGGTGCTGGTCAGCCGGCGGACCGCGGGAAGCCCGCCGCGTTCGGCCGGACAGTGGTCCAGGTAGAAACCGCCGACGCGATACCACTCGAGGTAGGACCGGGCCTCGGTCACCAGCTCGCCGACGGGACGGCTGCCGAAGGCCAGGTCGAGGTGGCCCAGCACCCTGCCGCCCTCGGCCCGGACGGTGTCTTCGGGGGCGTTCCCGTGCAGGGCACGCTCGCGGGCGTCGCGCAGCCGGCCCGCGATCTCCAGGCAGTGCGGGTCGGGTCGGGCGCCCGGCCCGTCGTCGATGTTGAGGACGGCCCAGTGCAGCGGTGTGCCCGGCCGGTCGAGTCCCGCCCATTCGGCCGGTGCGAGCAGCGGATGGGCGCACCCGGGCACACCGACACCGAACTGTTCCGTCGCGCCGGTCCGCAGGGCTGAGCCGGCACTGCTCAGATACGGCACGCCGCCTCCATCCAGATGTCCGCGAGGGACTCCTCCAGATTGATGCGGGGACGCCAGCCGAGCCGGTCACGGGCGGTGCGAACGTCGGCCTGCTGCCAGGCACCGCAGCCGTCGGGGTAGGGGGACGGGGTCGCCGCGAGGTGCTCCACGACCGATTCCTGGGAGGCGCGGGGCGCGTGGAGGGGGAGCCGGGCGGGGGGTGTGTCGAGCTCGTGGAGCGCACCCGCGTATCCGGCGACCCTGGCGAGGACCGCCGCGGCGTCACGCAGCCGTACGGCCCGGCCGGTGCCGATGTTGACGACACCCTGGGCGGCGGAGAGCGAGGCGGCGTGCACGGCGCGCGCCACGTCGCGTACGTCGACGAAGTCGCGCTGCACCCCGAGGCCGCTGAGCTTGAGCTCGGGGTCACCGGTCTGCATGGCGCGGCGCATGGTCTCGGCGAGCCTGCCGAGCGGGGAGCCGGCCGGTGTGCCGGGCCCGACCGGGGAGAAGACCCGCAGCACCACCGCGTCAAGACCGGAGCCGAGCACCAGCTCGGTGGCGGCCAGCTTGCTGACGCCGTACGGGCCTCCCGGCCGGGGCACGGCGTCCTCCGCGGTGGACGAGCCGGGCTGCGAGGGCCCGTACTCGGAGGCACAGCCGACCTGGACGAGCCGTGCGCTGCAACCGCTGCGGCGCATGGCTTCGCAGACGGTCGCCACGGCGACGGTGTTGTGGCGGGTCAGGTCCCTGGCGCCGCCGCGGGTGGCACCCGCGCAGTTGACCACGACACCGGGGTGGACGGCGTCCAGGAAGCGGGTGAGCGCTCCGGGGCTGCCGCCCGCGAGGTCGAAGCGCACGTCGGCGTCGTCGCCGCGCCCGAGTGCCGTGAGGTGGACGGCGGGGTCGGCGAGCAGCCGGTCGGCGACGAAGCGGCCGAGGAATCCGTTCGCTCCGAGCAGCAGAACCCTCATCGCGCGCCCCCTCGGTGCCGACGGCGGGCTGCCGGTGCGGGGGATTGGGGGGTCATGTCTGGCGTCTCCTTGAGAAGGGTGTGTGCGGTACGGGAGACCCGCGGCGTCGGCTCCGCGGGGGTGGGGCAGGCCCTAGGCGTGGGCGGATGCCCGGGTGAGGGTGACCGAGGCGTGGGCCAGCAGCCCGCACGCGGCGATGCCGCAGGCGAGGGCGGGTACGCCACCGGGGCCGGCCGCGACGACGACGGCGTCGACGGGCCGGGCGAGGACGCCGAGGCCGGGGAGCCGGCCGGCGAGGACCAGGAAGGGGGCCGCCACTTCGACGACGCAGGCTGCGGCCAGCCCGGTGGCGGCGGGCTCAGGGAATCCGTGGACGGCCAGCAGCCGGGCAAGGAAGAGCAGGACTCCGAGGGCGGCCGGGCCCACGAGACCGCCACCCGCGCCGGACCGGCCGAGGCCGGCGAGGAACAGCAGCGCGGTCAGCGCGCACAGGAAGAGTGCGACGACACCGAGGAGCAGGGGGCGTACGCCCGCGCCGAACTCCGACAGGCCGTGGGAACCGGCCAGCCGGTGACGGGCCCGTACGGCGAACAGGTGGGCACACCAGGCCGCGGGGGCCAGGGCCGGGGCCAGTCCGAGCAGGGGGGCGGGCGCGGCGGTCCAGTTACCGTCGGGGCCCCCGCTGATGACCTGGGTGAGCAGGTCGTCGCCGTATACGACGTAGCCGAGGAGCCAGCAGACGTACAGCGTGACGCCGCCGGTGCCGCCCGGGGCGTGCAGCGGGCCACCGCGCAGGGCGAACCGGAGCCCCAGCAGGACGAGCAGCGCTCCGACGGCGGTCACCGCGAACCGGGCTTCGCCGCCGAGGACCCCCTCGGTGGCCCTGAGCGCCCCTGCTGTCGCGAGGCATGCGGAGCCGGGCAGCAGCGCGGGGAGTGCCCATCCGGCCCGCACGTTCTCCTCGTCCTTGCCGGGGCCCGGGTCCGGCCGGGGGGTGCGGGGGGTGTGCCCACCCGCGCCCGGTGCGCGGGCGTAGAGCTCCTCCGCGAGCGAGAAGACGTCGCGGTGCCGGTAGCGCGCGGCGGTCCGGTCGGTGAGACCGTGCGCCTCCAGGCCGGCGGCGATCTCCAGAGGGTCGACCGCACGCTCGCAGAGGTCCCGGTGCCGGTGCATGAGCGCCCGCACCGGGTCGGCGGGCCCGCGCCGGATCACGGGCCCACGGTTGGGGTGGTAGGCGACCTCGGGCGCCCGGTCCGAGGAGCGTTCCGTGGAACGGTGCGCGGAACGGAGCGCGGCAGGAGGTTCGCCGGCCGGTGCGCTGGGGTCGTCCAGGGACGGGGCGTCGTTCGGTCTGCCCATCGGGGTTCCTCCGTGGCCACGGCCGTGGCCGCTCGTCTCGTCACGCATCGCCGCCTCCCGCTCCGCATACGCCGGCGCGCCCGCCGTACGCGCCGACGGCCCAGCTCGGCACCCGGGAGGCACCGGTGGCGGCACCGGCGTGGACACCGGGGGAGGTGGCGGCGGAGATACCGGCGGCGGCCGGCTCGGCGAGCTGGGCATCCAGCACGTGGGCCTCCGGAGGCGTGGCGAAGGGGCGCGGCGGGCCGCCCGGGCCCCGGGGGCCCGGAGGCGTCACCCAGCGCGCCGGGGCATGCCCCACCAGGTCCAGGTAAACGCCGCGGAAGGCCGCGAGGTTCTGCTCGACGGTGAAGAGTTCGAGCGCCCTGGCGCGCGCCGCCGCGCCCAGGCGTGCGCGGCGCTCGGGGTCGCGCAGGAGCGCGACACACGCATCGGCCAGCGCCCGCGGATTGCGCGGGGGCACCACCAGCCCCGTACCGCCGACGACCTCGACCACGGCGCCCACATCTGTCGAGACGGTGGCGCGGCCGCAGAACATCGCTTCGACCAGGCTGATGGGGAAGCCTTCGACGACGCTGGACAGCACGACGACACCGCCCGCGGCGTATGCCTCCGCGAGGTCGGGCACCTCGGGGCCGCCGATCTCCTCGAAGGTGACGGGGTTGTCGCCGACCGCGTGCGCGTCCGTGGCCTCGTCGGGGAAGAGTTGTGCGGCGAGTGCCCGGCACTGGGCCAGGTAGGCGTCCCCCTCGCCCCCCGTGACCGGCGCGCCGAAGATCCGCAGCCGGGCGTCCGGCTCGGATCCGCGCACCTCGGCGAAGGCGTGGAGCAGGGCGATCAGGTCCTTGGCGGGTTCGATCCGCCCGATCCACACGAGTGTGCCCGGACCGCCTCCGTCGTCGCTCTCCCCCACGGCTCCGAACCGCTCCGCCTCCATACCCGGGTAGACCGTGCGCAGCTTGCTCCGGTCGGCGCCGAACCGCTCCTGCCAGCGGCGGACGTGGGTGTTGCCGGGGGTGATGAGTGCGGCCTGGCGGTAGACCTCCGAGGCGAGCGCTCCGTGGAAGTTGGCCAGCAGCGCGCGCACGGGAGCTCCGCGCCGGGCTTCGGGGGCCGCGAGGTAGTGGGCCCGCAGCGGCACCCCGTGCTCCGTCACCAGCAACGGCACACCGAAGAAGCGTTTGGCCAGCAAGCCCGGCAGAGCCGACGCACCGCCGGAAACGGCATGGCAGAGGTCGACGGCGCCGAGACCGTCCTCCTCGTACCAGTCGACGGAGAGGGGGCGCAGGGCGCGTTCCAGTCCGGCCACGAAGGCGAGGTAGTCGGGCACGGTGGCGGCATGGACGGTCCGCCCGGTGCCCGGGGCGCGGCAGGCCGACTCCACGATGCGTACGGTCGTCTCGGAGCGCAGGGCGTGGTGCAGTCCGCCCTGCTCCCGGGCCAGTTCGGCGAGGCCGTAGAGGCCGTCCGTGAAGCGTCCGGCCGCCGCTTCCGCGGCCGCTCCGCCGGAGCCCGGTCCGGTCTCCGTGCCGGCGCAGACCGCCCCGACGAGCGCCGTCACATGCGCCGCGAAGCGCCTGCGGTCCCGCCGCCCGTACGAACGCCCCAGACCGGTGGCGAGTCTGCCGGTCAGGCCCCTTGGCCGGCCGGTGTGCCGGGCGTCCTCCTCATGCGTCCACATCGGCGCCGTCCGCACCCGCTCGACATGGTCGGGGAGCCTGACCCAGCCCTGTTGCTCCTGGTCGGCCGAGCGGCTGAGCGCGAAGAGGTCGAACTCGTGTTGGGGAAGGCCGCGCACCAGGCGGTCGCACCAGAGTCTGGACTCACCGGTCGCATACGGATAGCCACCGTCCGTGAGCAGTCCGATCCGCACGAGCACACCCCCGATCTCCCTTGTGGTCAGCCGCCGTTGCCCGGCGACCCGCAGCGAGGACGACCGTAAGCGGACAGACACGTGGAGCGACGGACGGTTGTCCGTCGCACCACCGAAAGGGGTGAACCGGCGTAACTTTCCCGCACCGGTCGCGTTCCGTTGCGATAAGAGCGCACTCGGTGACGCTCCGGCCGATCGCGGCGTGGGCCCCCGGTCCAGGCCCGGAACAGAATTCCGTCGACCACCATGCGGTGGTCACTCCACCGGCCTCCCCGGGCGTCCGGCGGCGGCAGATGCGGTTCCGGGAACGGCCACCCGCCGCTCGCCGGGCCCCCCGGCCCCCTACCCGAACCGACGAGCGGCCGCTCGGAGATCACAGGGTCGCCGGACAACGCCTCGGCGGACGGGGCGTCGGGATCGTTCAACTGCCCGGATACACCCAGGGGTTGGGGCGGCACTTGACGCCGTCCAGATTCAGGGTCTTGGTCTGCTGCTGCATCACGGGCGCCAGGGCACCGGGAGTGCGGCAGCTCGCGTGGTTGTGCCCCAGCCGGTGGCCGACCTCGTGGTTGATCAGCATCTGACGGTAGGCCAGGAGCTTGTCCGGTCCGAAGGTCGACGCGCCCTGCGCCCAGCGGTAGGCGTTGATCATCACGCGGTCGGTGGCCGCGGAGTCACAGGAGACGTTGTCCTCGGTGGTGTCAAGGCCCGACTTCGCGCACCAGTCCGCCGTGGTACCCGGACTCGCGAGGGTGATCACGAAGCTGGGCTCCCCGGAGGAGATCCGCTCGAAGGTCATGGCACCGTTGTGCGCCCAACTGCGGTCGTCGTTCAGCGTCTTCTGCACGGCTTCGGCGAACAGCCCGGCATCCAGGCCGAGTCCTTTCTCCACGTCGATCCTGTACCGGTACTTGGTTCCCTTGCCCGGGGCCTCCGCCAGCCCCGCCACCGCCTCGAACGCCCCGGAGGCCTTCAGGTCCGGTGCCAGCGGAAAGGCTGTGGCCATCTTCTGCGCGTACGTCAGGGGCTTGGCCTCATGCCGTTGCACCTCCGGGGCCGACTGGTCCGCCGCGCCTGACGTGTCCTCGGAGTCCTGTCGGTCGACCTCCGAGGTCTGCGGGTCGTCCGCCACGTCGCCGGGGTCCTGCGCCACCTGCCCGGCCACCACGACCGCGAGCACGGTGGTGACGGCGGCGGCCGCGATCCCCGTGAACGTGCGGCCCCTGCCGCCCTTCGCCGCCTGGACGTCCTCGTCGCCCCCGACGTCGTCGGGCCCACCGGGCCCCGCGGCCGTCCGGGCCGTGTCCTCGGGCGGAACCGGCGGCAGGTGACGCGAGGGGGTCGTGTCGAACGCCTCCAGGAACTCCCTGCGCGGGCCCGGTATCAGCGTGGAGCTGCCGGTCTGCGGACCGGCCGTGCGCCGTCCGGCCGCCTGTTGTGCCGCCTGCTGCCGCGCCGTGGCGGCCTGCCTGGCGAGGAAGACGTCCTGGCCGCCCGGGGCCCCCGGGTCCCGCCGGGCGTCGTACTGCGGCTGCGGCGCGGTTCCCCAGCCGCCGCCCGGCTCGCGCTGTTCGGGATGTCCGCCGCGCACCTGCGAAGCGTCATGGTGGGGGCTGTGGCCGTCCCGCGGCGGGGGTGTGGCGGGGTCCTTCCCCCGTCGGCCGGTGCCACGTTCGGCACCGGTGGAGGTGCCGGTTTCGCGCCGGGTGGCCTCGGGGCCCTTTCGACTGTGTCGTCCCACGCCCCGGATCAGCTCCCGCCGCGTTCGTCGAGCAGTTCCCGGAAGGCCTGGGCGACCGCCTCCGGGTACTCCATCATCGCCACGTGCCCCGCGTCGGGCAGTGCCAGCAGGCGCGAGTCGCGGAAGGCCGCGGACGCCCTGCGTGCCATCCGGTACGAGACGAGCTGGTCCCGTCCGCCGTACACGAGCAGGGTCGGTGCGAGCACCCGCTCGGCCTGGCGCCACAGCCCGTGCTGTCCTCCCAGCGTGTAGGCATCGACGATGCCCCGCGCCGAGCGCGTCATGGCGTCCCAGAAGTACGGCAGTTCCAGCCGGCGCTCCATCTCGGCGACCGCGTGGCGGAAGGCTTCGTCGGAGATCCGTGCCGGATCGCCGTAACAGAGTGCCATGGCGCCACGGGTGCGCTGCTCCGCGGTCCAGTCCCGGGTGAGCCGGGCGAACAGGGATGCGACGCCCGGGAGTGCGAGCAGGGCGGTCGGCACGGCGGGCCGCTGGACCCGGATCTCGGGCAGGGCCGGGGAGATCAGCGTCAGCGTGCGCACCAGGTCGGGCCGGACCGCCGCGACCCGGGTGGCAACAGCGCCACCCAAAGAGTTACCGAAAAGGTGAACGGGCCCGCGCCCTCCCGCGTCCAGCAGCCTGATCACCGCCCGGGCGTGTCCGGTGACGGAGTAGTTGCCGTCGTCCGGCGGCGGGGAATCCCCGAAGCCGGGCAGATCGACCGCCTCGCTGTCGAGCGCGTCCGCCAGCAGCGGCATCAGGGCCGACCAGTTCTGGGAGGAGCCGCCCAGACCGTGCACGAAGAGAGCGGGGGCGGATCCCGTCACCTCCGCCGGGCGGCAGCGGACGGTCAGCGAGAGCCCGGGCAGGGCGACGGAGCGCAGCTCCTCCCCCTCCACGACCCGGACGGCACTGACCGTGGGCGCCACCGCGGCGGCGGCGGCGTGGATACCGGGCAGCTCGGTCGAAGACATGCGCCAATATTACGAGACGATCACGCGGCGGTTCATGTGTTCGCGGTCACAGGCCGCATAGCGCACCCGGAGGGAAACTCCTAGGCTGCAAGGGAGGGAAGGGAGCCACCATGACGGTCGACCCGAGCGACCCGGACACCTTCGAGGATCCGCAGCCGGACGAGGACGAGACGGACCCCGAAGCCCCTGAAGCCGACACCGCCGAACAGCGGGCCGCCGTCCGGCCGGAGCGCGACGAACCGCTCACCGGCATCGACCGCGACGCCGCGAACGAAGCGGATGCGGCGGAACAGACCCGCGTGGTCACCCACGACGAGGACGATTACCGGTAGAAGGCCCCGCTTTGCGGCCCGGAGCCGGTGCATCCGTGGCTACCGGAGTCGTCCGGTCCGTGAAATTCTGCGTCCGCGCCGCGCACACCCGGGTTACCCAAAAGTACGATGGGCCCCACGACGCAGCGTGTACGTACGACTGTGTTCGACCACGAAATTTGGGAGGCGGCGTGACAGCCATCGAGCAGACAGAGGCGGCGCGCCCGCGGGGCACCCGGCTTCCCCGCCGTGCCCGACGCAATCAGCTGCTGGGCGCCGCGCAGGAGGTCTTCGTCGCCCAGGGCTACCACGCCGCGGCGATGGACGACATCGCCGAGCGGGCCGGTGTCAGCAAGCCGGTGCTGTACCAGCACTTCCCGGGCAAGCTGGAGCTCTACCTCGCCCTGCTCGACCAGCACTGCGAGTCACTGCTGCAGGCGGTCCGTACGGCGCTCGCCTCGACCACGGACAACAAGCTGCGTGTCGAGGCGACGATGGACGCCTACTTCGCGTACGTGGAGGACGAGGGTGGCGCCTTTCGTCTGGTCTTCGAGTCCGACCTGACCAACGAGCCGGCGGTCCGCGAACGGGTGGACCGGGTCTCGCTGCAGTGCGCGGAAGCCATCTCCGACGTCATCGCCGGCGACACGGGGCTGTCCAAGGACGAATCGATGCTGCTCGCCGTCGGCCTCGGCGGCGTCTCCCAGGTCGTGGCGCGCTACTGGCTGTCCAGCCCCTCCGGCATTCCGCGTGACACCGCGGTCCAGCTGCTCACGTCCCTCGCCTGGCGGGGCATCGCAGGATTCCCGCTGCACGGCGTCGATCAGCACTAGGGCGTGTTTCGAAAGTAGCGCCGTCCGCCCGAAGGGCGGGCCTGGCGGCGTCTGGTGCGTGCGATCGCAAGGCGGAGGGTCGCCCCGATA
>NZ_JBIAIP010000035.1:0-15629 GCF_042871485.1 Streptomyces sp. NPDC005791 | reverse complement strand
ATCCCCGGCCCCAGAGCCGGGACAGAAACGGGAGACCGTCAACAGGACACCAGAACGCAACGCGCGCTCTGGTGACACCGTTACGGACCATTCCGGCAGAAACGCCGGAATTGCTGAGACCTACTGATGGTCAAAGCAACGGATCATGAGGCAGCTGACACACCCGCGGTCCGTACCGACTGGTGAGAGAGCCCTGCTGCGCGGCGCCGATCTCTGCTTCAATGGACCGCATGGCCGGCTTCCAGTACACCACATCGGGTCGCAGCGACCTCGAGCCGTTCTGGCCCTCTCGTCAGCAGCATGACTTCGACCGGGTGTGTCGCCGCGCGTGGAACGCGCAGGCCCTCTAAAGCCGCCTCATCCCGGCCTTCGGCCCGCGCGTACGACGTACGTCCTCGATCACTTCTCGACGACTCCTCGCGCGAAAGAGCTGACCCTCATGGCGAACACCCGTACCTTGTCCCCCGCGTCCGCCCCCCTCTCCGCCGACCGCCCCCGGCTGCGTGCCGTCGACCGTGACGAGGTCGTCGATCTCGCCGACGTGGTCGGCTCCCTGCCGCCGGGCGCCACCTGGCTTCCCGCACCCCAGTACACGCTGCCGGCGCTGCCGGGCCGGCCTCCGATGGTCGGCTACCTGGTGCTCGTGCCCGCCGACCAGCAGCCTGTTGCGGCCGGGGCCCTCGCCTCCGACCGGCGCCGTGGGGCCGCACCGGAACCGCCCGCCGACGCCCCGGCGGGCGGGCCCGTGCGGATCGACCCCTCCCGGCGCACCGCCACCGTGGACGGCGCCGCCCTCGACCTCACCTATCTCGAATTCGAGCTGCTGGCCCACCTGGTGGCGCATCCTCACCGGGTGCACACCCGTGATCAGCTCGTGACGACGGTCTGGGGTTACGGACATGTGGGTGACGGGCGCACCGTCGACGTCCATGTGGCCCGGCTGCGACGCAAGCTGGGCGCGGAGCACCGCCGGTCGATCCAGACCGTGCGGCGCGTGGGGTACACGTACACGCCCTGACCGCGCCGCTCGCACAGGAGGCCCCGGGAGCTGGGCCCCCGGGGCCTCCCCGGCGTTCCGATGGTGGTGCCAGGTACACCTCTCCACCGGGTGGTGGAACGGCTGACGCGAGACCCCGTGCACAGGCGAGACTGTGTGCCGAACGGGGTCCGACCGGGGGCCCGGCGAGGGGAGAGACCATCATGACGTCGGCAACGAGCCGGGTACGAACGGCACTGCTCACCGGTGGGCGGGCGTTCGTCCTCTCCTTCGCGTGCATCGTGGGCTCGGCCATCCTCTTCGTGCTGTCGATCCTCTCGATCGTCCTCGTCCTGGTGGGCGTCGGGCTGGTCACCACACCCCATGTCGTGCAAGCGGTGCGCAAGCACGCGGACCGGCGCCGGCTGCTCGCGGCGGCCTGGGCCGACATCCGCGTCCCGGCCCGCTACCGGCCGTTTCCGAAGGACCTGCCCACCGGCCTCACCGGGCAGGTGCAACGCACCACGCTCCTCCTGAAGGACCCGGCGACCTGGCGGGACCTGCGCTGGCTGCTGCTCGACATGACGGCGGGGTACGTGCTGCTGGTCTTCGCCTTCGCCCTGCTGGTCTACCCGGTGGAGGGGCTCGTCCTGGCGGCCGGTCTGTGGCGGGTGTTCGAGGACAGTACGTACTGGTACGGCTTCGTGCCGGTCAGCAGCCAGGCGACGGGGCTGGCCGCCGCCGGGCTCGGCGTCGCGGTCTTCGCCGCCGGGCTGTGGGCCGCCGGGCCCCTGCTGCGGCTGCACTTCGTGCTCGCCCGGTCGGCGCTGTCGCCCACCCAGGAGGAACTCGCGCAGCGCATCGACCGGCTCACCGAGACCCGCCACGAGGCCGTGGACACGGCGGCGTCCGAACTGCGGCGCATCGAGCGGGACCTGCATGACGGGGCGCAGGCC
This sequence comes from Streptomyces sp. NPDC005791, assembly GCF_042871485.1. Taxonomy (NCBI): domain Bacteria; kingdom Bacillati; phylum Actinomycetota; class Actinomycetes; order Kitasatosporales; family Streptomycetaceae; genus Streptomyces; species Streptomyces sp. NPDC005791. Next base: position 13,697 of record NZ_JBIAIP010000035.1, on the reverse strand, counting down.
CGGCTGGTGGCGATGGGCATGAACCTCGGCACCGTCGAGGCACTGATCGAGAAGGACCCGGCGGAGGCGAAGAAGTTGCTGGCGATGGCCCGTGCGTCCTCCGCGGAAGCCCTCACCGAGCTGCGTGACCTCGTCCGCGGCATCCACCCGCCGGTCCTCGCCGAACGGGGGCTCGGGGACGCGGTGAGGGCGCTGGCGCTGCGGATGCCGATTCCACCCGAGGTGACCGTGGAACTCACCGGCCGGGTGGATGCCCCGGTCGAGTCGGCGGCGTACTTCGCCGTCAGCGAGGCCCTGACGAACGTGGTCAAGCACGCCGAGGCCGACCGCGTCTGGGTGGACATACACCACGCCGAGGGGATGCTGCGGATCTCCGTCACGGACAACGGCAAGGGCGGTGCGGCCGTCGGGGCCGGCTCCGGACTGAGCGGGATGGAACGCCGACTGGGTACATTCGACGGCGTACTGGCCGTCAGCAGTCCTGCGGGCGGCCCCACCATGGTGACCATGGAGATTCCTTGCGCGTCGTCCTAGCCGAAGATCTCTTCCTGCTCCGCGACGGCCTCGTGCGCATGCTCGAGGCCTACGATTTCGAGATCGCGGCAGCAGTCGAGACGGGACCCGAACTGGCCAGGGCCCTGGCCGAGTTGAAGCCCGACGTCGCCGTCGTCGACGTCCGGCTCCCGCCGTCCCACACGGACGAGGGCCTGCAGTGCGCACTGGCCGCCCGCCGCGACAGGCCCGGCCTGCCGGTGCTCGTCCTGTCGCAGCACGTGGAGCAGTTGTACGCCCGGGAGCTGCTGGCCGACGGCAACGGGGGCATCGGCTACCTGCTGAAGGACCGGGTGTTCGACGCCGCCCAGTTCATCGACGCGGTCCGCAGGGTCGCCGCCGGAGGTACGGCGATGGACCCGCAGGTCATCTCACAGCTGCTGTCACGACGCTCGGCGGACAAGCCGATGGGTGGTCTCACGCCCCGCGAGCGCGAGGTCATGGAGCTGATGGCGCAGGGCCGGTCCAACGGGGCGATCGCCGCGCAGATGGTGGTCACGGAGCGGGCGGTGGCCAAGCACACCTCCAACATCTTCAGCAAGCTCGGTCTGCCGGTGTCGGACGACGACAACCGCCGCGTGCTCGCGGTCCTCGCCTACCTCGACCGGGGCTGACCGCTCCCGTCGAGGAGCTCAGCCCGCGAACCACCTCTCCGCGTCCAGCCGCAGCGCCGCCGCGGGCACCATCCTGCGCAGGTCCGCCTCCAGGGCTCCGACCCGTTCCGCGCCGAGGGCTTCGACCCACTCCGCGTGGAGCCGGTCGAAGCCCTCGGCGGACCTGGCCAGCACATCGACGCCGCGCGCGGTGAGTCTGACCAGCTTGCGCCGGCCGTCCTCGGGGTCGTCGACCCGTTCCACGTATCCGAGGCCCTCCAGCTTGTCGACCGTCTTCCCGGCCGCCTGCTTGGAGACCCCCAGCCGCCGGCCCATCTCACTGGCGCTCGCCCCCTCGGGGCCGACCGCCTGGAGCGCGAAGCCGTAGGCCGGGCGCACGTCCGGGTGTCCTCGGGCGGCCAGGTCGCGGTGCAGCGCGTCGATGATCGACCGGAAGCCCGCGAACAGCAGCAGAGGCAGCTCGAATCCGGCCTCTCCGCTTCCGTCCTTCTCCTCAGCCATTGCACACCTCGACAACCTGGTTTACCTTTTCGACAATCACGTTGTCGAGTTTACCGCGAGGGGACCACCATGTCCGATACGCACTTCCCCGACCACACCATCGACTCGGCACCGCCGGCCGCCCGCCGCACCATGGAGGTCATGGCCGGCAGGCAGGGCGGCCGCGTCCCGTCCGCCGTGGCCCGGCTCGCCACGTCGCCGGAGACGCTCAACGGCTTCCTCCAGGCGAGTGCCGCATTCGAGTCGAGCACTCTGGACCCGCTGGCCCGCGAGGTGGTCGTCATGACGATGGCCACCCGCAACGACTGCCATGTCTGCGTGGCGATGCACACGACGAGACTCGAGTCGCTCGGCGCGGCGCCGGATCTCGTCGCGGCGCTGCGGGCTGCTGGGGAGCAGCCGCTGCCGGACGAACGACTGGAGGGGGTACGCCGTTTCACACGTGCCGTGCTGGAGACGGCGGGCGAGGTCGGGGACGACTGCCTGGAGGACTTCCTGTCGCTGGGCCACACCTCACGCAATGCGCTGGAGGTGGTTCTCGGCATCGGCGCCTACACGATGTCGACGCTGGCCAACCGTATGACGGGAGCGCCCGTGGACGCCGTGGCGGTGTGATCGCCCACACGGATCATCCTGCCCCGGCGGATTCCTGGCGTCCCCCCGGCTCGCGCGACCGAACCGCGCGCCCCGTCCTGAGACGTGCGCGCCGGAGTGACCATCGCACCATTCGCTCGTTCAGCTGAACATGCCCCCACTGCGAGCAGTACCGCCACCCGCCGGCCGCCCGTACAAGGAGCAGGCCGAGGGGGAGCGGGTGGAGGCCGCGCCCGCCGAGCACTACGCCCGGCTGGCGCGGATCGCGTATCTCGTGCTGGCTCCCTCGCCCGGCCGTAACCGGCGGGTGCTGTCGGCCCACCGGCTGGCCCTGCGGGCCCTGGCCGGCGGACGGGGCCCGGATCCGGGGCGGGCGTACGCGCACCTACGGCTGCGGGTGCTGCGCTGCGCACTGGACACCGGGATGCCTCGGTTCCGGTTCGCCCGGCCGCATCGGGCGCAGTGGCCCCCACTGGTGCCGCTGGTGTGGGGGCTGCGCCTGTTTCCGCACTCCTGCGGCGTGGAGGGGCTGGCCATGGAGCAGGCCCTGGCCGGAGTGTCGGGGCCCTGCCGGGCCGCGCACGTGTTGCGCGGGCTCGAAGGGCTCGACGACGCCGAGGTGTGCCGGGTGCTCGACGCGGCGGGCGTCGCCGACCCTCCGGCGGCGCTGCGGGAGGCCGACACGCTGACCGCGCCCCACGCCCTGCTCTCCTCACCGGAGTTCGACCCGTGCTCCCTCCAGGTCAGACCGACCGATCCGGTACGACGCCGGCGGCGCGGGCGCGCCCTCCTGGCCGGCGCCGGCGCGCTGCTGGTCTGCGGGACGCTGCTGCTGATGCCGGGCGACGGCCTGGGCGGTCCGACCGCTGCCTCCGCGCCGCCCTACTCACGCCACCACACCGCGGAGCGGGCCCTGGACCCGTCCGCGTTGGGCCGGGTGCCGGACGGGCTCTGGCAGGGCTCCACGCGCAGGGACTTCACCGTCTGGCCCACGCGTGGTGACCGGCGCGGTGACACCCGCCTGCTGGGCCGCGCCCTCGCCGCGTGGGCCCGGCCCGGAGCGGCGGTGGCCGTGTCGGCGACGCCCGGCACGCCCGACGGCCCGCCGATGGGACCGCCGCAGCTGCTGTACGCGGGGGAACTCGGCGTAGCGGCCGTGGTGCTGTTCCACGACGGCCTGCGGGTCGTGCGCTACGCCGAGGCGCGCAACGCCGATCCTTCCGGGGGCGCCGCACTGGACTTCGCCCGGGTGGACGGCGCGGACGAGGCGGCGGCGAGTGCCCTGGTGGTGGAGCGCCGCGCCGGCCGGATCCGGTATCTGACCGCGCCCTGGGTGCGGGAGGCCGGTCTGCGGGACCTGCTCGCACCCGATGCGGCGGCCCGGCCGCTGCCCCGCGACCGTCACGGGGTGACGGACCCGTTGACCCGGCCGGGGGCCACTGCGGGGGGCGGGGCGGACTGCCGTTCCTGGCAGGCCCTCCAGCTGTGGGACGGCGCCTCGGCGCGCCTGATGACGGATCTGGGTGAGCTCACTCCCGTACGCCTCACCTCCGGCACACCGTCCGCCCCGCACGACGTGGCGGGCCGGACCGAGCGGGAGAGCTGGGCGCGGACCGCGTGTCTGCTGCCGGCGGTACGGTCCAGCGGGGTGCGGTCGGTGAACTCCTGGGCGTACGCGGCGCAGCCGCTGCCCGAGGGGAGTGGCACCGCCCGGTGGGTGTGCACCCGGGCGGAGACCTGGCGGGGTACCGGCAGCCGGGTCCTCGCCCAGTTCCAGGCCCCGTCCGCGCAGCCTCCGGGGAGCAGACCGCCCGGGGCGGTCGCGGCGCGGGCCGAGGACTCACCGGCGTGCGGGGCGCGTGCGCCCCGGGTGCTGGCGGGTGTGCTGTGGAGGTCGGACGACGGCCGGTGGTACGTACTGGCGGCGGGCTCACCGCAGTTCACCTCCCTGACCGCGACCGGAGGGGTGAGGGGACGGGCCGACGGGCGACTGCTGGCCCTTCCGGCCCGCAAGGGCGATCGTCCCCGGCTCGACGGGCTGCTGACGGACGGCAGCCGGGTGGGCGCGCTGCACTGAGCAGGAAGGACGGGTGCGAGGGGGCCGGTCGCCCTGCCCCGTTAGGCTGTCCGGCATGACGACCGGGGTGCGGCGCAGGATGGGCGTCGACGAGCGCAGAGCCCAATTGGTGAGCGTCGCGCTGGAGTTGTTCAGCACCCGCTCGCCCGACGAGGTGTCGATCGATGAGATCGCAACTGCGGCCGGCATCTCACGCCCGCTCGTCTACCACTACTTCCAGGGGAAGCGCAGCCTGTACGAGGCGGCGCTGAAGCGGGCCGCCGACGACCTGTCCGGCCGCTTCATGGAGGCACACGAAGGGCCTCTGGGGGCCCGGCTGATCCGGGTGGTGCACCGGTTCTTCGACTTCGTCGAGGAGCACGGTCCGGGTTTCACCGCTCTGATCCGTGGCGGCCCGGCCGGCGGTGCGTCCACGGCCACCACCCTCGTCGACGGGGTGCGGCAGGCGGCGTACGAGCAGATCGTCGCGCATCTCGGTGTCCGGACCCCGCCCGCCCGGCTGGAGCTCGTCGTGCGGTCCTGGGTGTCACTGGCCGAGTCGACGGCCCTGCTCTGGCTCGGCGGGCGGCGTATCCCGCGTGCGGAGCTGGAGTTGCAGTTGGTGCACGACTTCGCGGCGCTGGCCTCGGTGTGCGCCGCGTACGACCAGGAGATGGCCGGCATCATGCTGCGGGTCTTCGCGCAGGAGCCGGCGGACGGCCCGTTCGGCGACCTGCTCGCCAGGCTCACGGTCCTGGCCCCCGCCGCGCCGTCCGTCCCGCCGGAACGGCTGCCTCAGTTCTTGCGGTAGGACGCGTCCAGGTCGCGGACCTCGGCCGAGGCGTGGACGGTGAGGCCGTCGACGGGCTTCAGGTACCCGGCCAGCAGCTCCAGTACGGCTTCGGTCAGCCGCGCCTTGGTCTCGGGGGTCCGGCCGGGAAGCATCGCGATCGAGACGTTCACGACGGAGTCGCCCGCCGCGGCGTCGCCGACGACGAAGTCCGCAGCCGGGCGGAACCGGGTCTTGCAGGCGGGGATCCTGGTGGCCACGGTCTCGGCGACGAGCGGGTGCAGGGCGAGGGCGAAACCGCGGCGGTCGAAGCTGTCGTCGAGGTCGGCGGAGTAGTCGACGGTGATCTGCGGCATCAAGCGCTCCTGTGTGCGGGTCGAGTACGTGTACGTGTACAGCGTGCACGCACGTGTACGGACAGCTTCGCGTGATCCCGCCGCCCGCACAAGTGAGCGCGAGAACGGCCGGCCCCGGCTTCCGCCGAGAGGGCGGGAGCCGGGACCGGCCGGGTGCGGTGGGTGTCAGCGCAGGGAGAACACGGCGACCGTGCGTCCGGGCACGGTGAAGCTGCCCGTTCTCCCCTCGTACGAGGACTTCTTGACCGTGTCGTCGGCGCCCGCCGCCTGGACCGGGTGCAGGGCGTAGGCCTTCCCGGCCAGCCCGGCGACGTCCTGGCTCTGGGTACCGGGGGCGGCGTTGATGACGACGACCAGCTCACCCAGGCGCATCGTGATCACCCCGGGGGTCTCCTCCTCACCCGAGAGCGGGAAGGACAGGGTGTCCTGCACCTGCTCGGCGGTGGCGAGGCCGAAGTCCTCCTCGGTGGAGCGGATGGTGAGCAGGTCCTGGTACGCGGCGGACGCGCCCGTGATCTGCGCGCATCCGGGGCTGAGCGCTGCGGAGGCCAGCAACGGCTTTCCGTACGGCCACTTGTCCTGGTTGTCGGCGGCCGGCGGGAGCCCGCGTCCGAAGCCGTTGCCCTTACGACAGTCCCAGTGCAGCGCGTTGAACCAGTCGCCGCTGTCGTAGGAGTTGCGGTCCAACGACTTGGAGCGCAGCAGGTCGGTGCCGGCCTGGGAGAGCGCCGGCCCCTGCGAGAGTACGGCGGTCGCCATCGCCACGACCTGCATACGGGCCCGGTCGGCGGCCGAGGTGTCCGCCGGGAGCTTGAAGGCGAGGGCGTCGTACAGGGTCTCGTTGTCGTGCGCGTCGGCGTAGGCGAGGGCGTCGCCGGGTGCGGCCGCGTATCCGGCGGGGGCCCCGTTGTAGTCGACGGCCGATCCCTTGACCGTACGGCCCCGGGTGTCGGTGAAGGTGTAGTCGGCGAGGTTGCCGGTGAGGCCGACCTTGATCAGGTCCTGGTAGTGGAGCAGCCGGGCCTTCTGTTCGGCCTCGGTCCCGTTGGCGGAGGAGGTGTTGGGGTCGGTGTAGAGACCGGAGGCGAAGCCCTGGACACCGGGGTCCTCGTCGAAGGGGCCGCCGCCGCGCACGGCGTCGCGGGCCCGGTCGGAGAAGGTGGCGATCCCGGTGCCGGCCATGTTCTTCTGCGTGGCCTGGACGAAACGGGCGTCGTCGGCGATCTCACCGAAGTTCCAGCCCTCGCCGTACAGGATGATCTTCTTCCCGTCGACGCCGTCCTCGGCGACGGTCAGCTCGTCGAGGGCCTTGCGGACCGCGATGATGTTGGCCTTGGGGTGGTGTCCCATCAGGTCGAAGCGGAAGCCGTCGACCTTGTACTCCCTGGCCCAGGTGACGACCGAGTCGACGACGAGCTTGCCCATCATCGTGTTCTCGGGCGCCGTGTTGGCGCAGCAGGTCGAGGTGGCGACGGTGCCGTCCTCCAGGAGCCGCTGGTAGTAGCCGGGCACGATCCTGTCGAGGACGGACTTGTCGTCCTGGCCGGAGGCGACGGTGTGGTTGTAGACGACGTCCATGACGGTCCGCAGTCCGGCGCCGTTGAGGCCCTGGACCATCTGCCGGAACTCGACGGTGCGCTTCGTGCCGTCGGGGTCGGAGGCGTAACTGCCCTCGGGGACCGTGTAGTGCAGCGGGTCGTAGCCCCAGTTGAAGGCGTCCTTCGCGGCGGCCTTCGTGATGCAGGCCTGCTGTTCGTCGGAGTCGGGGGCGTGTACGGACAGGTCGCAGGCGGGCTGCTGCTGGTCGGACTTCTTCTCGGGGATCGTCCCGATGTCGAAGGCCGGCAGCAGGTGGACGTGGCTGGTGCCGGAGTCCGCGAGCTCCTTGAGGTGCTTCATCCCGTCGGAGCGGGTGTCGGTGAAGGCGAGGTACTCGCCGGGGTGCTTCGAGGTGGTGTCCGTGATCGAGAAGTCGCGGACGTGCAGTTCCTGGATCTGGGCGTCGCGCAGCGGGGTCGCGGCGGGCTTCTCCAGCCCGGACCAGCCGCGCGGGGCCAGCTCCGGGTCGTCGAGGTCGACGACGAGGCTGCGCGCGGAGTCGGCGGTCAGGGCGGTGGAGTAGGGGTCGGTGACCTTGTTGGTGACCATCTTCTGGACGGTGGGCGCCCAGACGTTCACGGCGTACCGGTAGGGCTTGCCGTTCCAGCTCTTCTTCCCGGTGACCGACCAGACGCCGGTGCGGTCGTCGCGGCGCATCGGGACGGTCCTCCCGTCGAGTTCGAGCGCGACGGTGCGGGCGGTGGGCGCCCAGACGGACAGCGTCGGGCCGCCCTTGCGGAAGACGGGTCCCAGCGCCGCGCCGCTCGCGGCCTTCCCGTACAGCGCGTCCAGCACACCGGCGGTCTGTACGCCGGTGGCGGCGAGCAGGGCACCGTTGGCGGCGCGCTGGGTGGCGATCAGCTGGCCGCGCAGGGATTCGCGGACCCTGTCCCGGTCACGGGTGTCGACGGTGAAGGCCGGGTAGTCCTTGAGGTGCGGGTACTTCGCCTTCTGCGCGTCGGTGAGCTGCGTGGCACCGAGCCGGAGCCACCGGCCCTCGTCGGAGAGCGCCCCGTCGACGACGGAGATGCCGCCGTCCTTCGCGTACACGAGCTGCTGGCTGGTGGCGTCGGTCGCCTTCACCTTCCAGACGACGGTGTCCGCGTCGATCCACTGGGCCTCGGCCTTGGTCAGGTCGGGGGTGGGCACGCCGCCGGCCTGCGGCAGCAGGTAGCCGGACTTCCCGCCGAGCATCCAGACCTCGTGCCCGTGGGAGGCGATGTCGAGGGACTGGTCGCTGGGGAGGTCCTTCTCGTCGCCCTTGTGGAGGATGTAGCTGAGCGAGGTGGCGCCGTCGGTGAGCGGGACCTCGAAGGTGACGCCGTAGGCGTCGGTCCGCACGGGCCGCAGCGGCTCGGCCCAGTCCGTGGGGGCTGCGGCTCCGGTCCAGGTGTGCAGGCCCCAGCCGTCGTAGTCGCCGTCGGGGCGGTGATAGTGCAGAACGGCCTTGGAGGTGTCCTGCGGCGTGGTCGCGGGAGCCTCGGTGGCCTGCCCGTCCTCGCCCTGCTCGACCCAGACCTGACCGGTCCTCGCGAGGTCGACGGTGCGCTCGGGGCCGTCGGCGGTGCCGTTCTTCTCGACCGTGTACGGGACGGAGGAGGCGCCCTCGTCGAGGTCGATCCAGGCGAAGGCACCGTAGGCGTCCCGGCCGATGAAGTCGGCGCTGCTGTCACCGGACTTCAGCTGCCAGCCCTCGTAGTCGCCGTCCGCGCGCTTGTAGTGGACGACGGCGTGGTCACGTTCGACGGCGACGGGCTTCGGGGCGGGCGGGGCCTGGCCGGAGGTCGTGGTGGCGAGGGCGCTCGCGGTACGTCCGGCGCGGTCGGTCACCACGGCCTTGTAGCGCAGCGGAGTCCCGGCCTTCACCGCATCGCCCAGGTGCTGGGTGACCTTGTACGGGGCGTGGTCGGCGGAGCCGAGGGTGACCCACGTGCCGTTGCCGGTCTGCGCGGCGAAGACGACGCGGTTCAGGTCTCCGCCGTCCACGTCGGCGCTGATCTCGACGGTGCCGGTGGCTCCGGCGGCCGGGGCCTTCAGGGTGACCGCCGGCTTGGTGGACGGGGCACCGAGCGGCTTGTCGGCGCGCAGCACGACGCTGGACAGCGCCGGCACGGTGACCTCGAGGGTCTTGTCCGTGCCACTACGGACGGTGCCGGAACCGCCGTAGAGCGTACGGAAGTTCATGCCGGCCGACTCGGTGGGGAGCTCGACCGTCTTCGCCTCGGCGGAGTTGTTGGCGGCGACGACGTACTCGTACGGGCGCCCCGGGTCCGTCCGCGAGAAGGCGTGGACGGAGTCCTTGGCATGGCGCTCGGTCTGGACGCCGTCGCGCAGGGCCGGGTGCTCCCGGGTGAGCTTCGACAGGGCGGCGATGGAGCGGTAGAGCGGGTGCTTCGCGTCGTACGCGTCGGTCGCGTGCGTGCGGTCCGTGCCGATCTGGTCGTCGTCGAGGTAGTCGGCGGTCTTCGAGGCGAACATCGTCTGGCGGGCGTCCTTGTCGCCGCCCGCGCCGGTGTAGCCCTGCTCGTCGCCGTAGTAGATCACCGGGTTGCCACGGCCGAGGAACATCAGCTCGTTGGCGAGACGGGTTCGGTCCAGCAGCTCGGCGTCGCCGGCCTCCGGGTTGTCCTGCTTCAGGAAGGCGCCGATGCGGCCCATGTCGTGGTTGCCGAGGAAGGTCACCTGCTCGTAGGCGTTGGCCTTGTCGGTGGTGTAGCGGTAATCGTCACCGTAGACCGCTGCCAGCTTCGAGGCCGGGGCGCCCTGGGAGGCGTACTGCCGGGCGGCTTCCTGGAAGGGGAAGTCGAGCGTGGCGTCGAGCCTGCCCCGCGTCACGTACGGCGAGGTGATCGCGGTGTCGGCGGAGTAGACCTCGCCGAACATGAAGAAGTCGTCCCGGCCGCGCTTGGCCGCGTAGGCGTCGAGGGCGGTGGCCCACTGGGTCCAGAAGTCGAGGTCGACGTGCTTGACGGTGTCGATGCGGAAGCCGTCGATGTCGAAGTCGCGGACCCACTTCTCGTAGATCCTCTCCATGCCGGAGACGACCTCGGGGCGCTCGGTCCACAGGTCGTCGAGGCCGGAGAAGTCGCCGTACTCGGTGGACTCGCCCGCGTAGGTCGAGTCGCCCCGGTTGTGGTACATCGTGGTGTCGTTGAGCCAGGCCGGGACCTTCTTCCCCGTGTTCTGCGGGGTGTACGGGAAGGAGTCGGCGTCCACCTCCTCGACGCCCTGGGTGTCGTCGAACGGACGGCCGGTCCGGTCGAGGTACGGGAAGGCGCCCTTGGGCTTGTAGCCGTACTTCTTCTCGGCGTGGTCGACGGTGTCGGCGGTGTGGTTGGTGATGACGTCGAAGAAGACCTTCATGCCCTTGCCGTGGGCCTTGTCGATCAGCTTCGTGAGGTCGGCGTTCGTCCCGAAGTGCGGGTCGACCTGGGTGAAGTCGGTGATCCAGTAGCCGTGGTAGCCAGCCGAGGCGTTGTCGCCGGTGCCCTGGACAGGGCGGTTCTTGAAGATCGGGGCGAGCCAGATCGCGGTGGTGCCGAGGCCCTTGATGTAGTCGAGACGCTGGGTGAGGCCCTTCAGGTCGCCGCCCTGGTAGAACCCCTTGTCGGTCGGGTCGTACCCGGTCTCCAGCCGCGAACCGGTCAACCCACCGCGGTCGTTCGAGGTGTCACCGTTGGCGAACCGGTCGGGCAGCACGAAGTAGAACTGCTCACGGGTGAGGTCGTGCCGGGCCGGTTCCTCGGCGAGTTCCCTGTCCGAGGGCGGTGCCGGAGGTCTGGGCGCGGCGGACGCCGCGCCCGCCGGTATGACGGGCAGCAGCGCCGCGCACAGTGCGGCGACGGCTCCCCGCCGGAGGGTGGTTCGGGACACGGGCGGGTACTCCTCGGCTTTCGGGTGTGGGCGTCGGAAGCGCGGGGCCGGGGCGCGGGCCCCCCCGGCCCCCCCCCCCCGGGGGGGGGGGGGCCCCGCCCCCCCCCGCCGGGGCCCCCGCCCCCCATGCCGGGGGCCGCCCCGGGGGGGGGGGGGGCGCCGGGGGGGGGGGGGGGGGGGGCCGGGGGGGGGGCGGCGGGGGGTGGGGGGGGGGGGGGGGGGCGGGGGGGGGGGGGGCGGGGCCGGGGGGGCCCCGGCCCCGCCGGTCGGTGTGGGTCAGCTGCGCCAGACGTCGGCGGACAGCGCGACCTTGCCGGAGGACGGCACGGTGGCGGTGCGGTTGGCGCCGCTCTCCCAGGTGACGTTGCCGCTCGCGTCCTTGCGGAGGTACTTGTACGCGAACGAGGTCCCGGCGGGCAGGCTCACGTCGAGCTTCCAGACGGGGTACGTCGCCGGGTCGAGTTTCAGTGCGCTGCCGGGGTTCCAGTTGCCGAGGGCGGCCTGGTCGCCGGTGACGTAGATGTTCTGGCCGGCCTGGGTGGTGGCGTTGACGCCGAAGGAGGCTCCGGAGTCGCCCGTGCCGGGGCCCGTGCCGCCGCCGGTGCAGGTGCGGGCGTTGACGTGCAGCGCGACGGCGGTGCCGGAGCCGAGGGTGGCGGTGAACTGCCCGGAGCCGTTGACGGTGACGCCCTTGCCGGACTGGACGTCGCAGTAGTCACCGGCCGGCAGCGAGGTCTGGAACGTACGGCTCAGTGAGGAGCCCTCGTGGTTGATGGCGACGTACGCCTTGGAGCCGCGGCCGAAGGCGATCTGGTCACCGCCGTTGTCCCACCAGTTCGAGACGCCCTGGCCACGGGCCGCGTTGCGGAAGCCGACCATCGAGGAGATCTCGCGCCAGGCGTGCTGGCACTTCCAGCCGTCGCTGTAGCAGGCGTTCACCTGGCCGCCGTTGGGCGGTCCGGCGTCGTGGCTGCTGAACTCGTAGCCGGAGTGGACGTCCGGGGAGCCGTAGGGGTAGGCCAGCATGAAGACACTGGCCAGGGTGTACTTCGAGCCGTCCTTGTAGTTCAGGGTGTCGCCGCCGCGCTCGGTGTCGTGGTTGTCGACGAAGACCGCCGACTTGCCCGACTCCATGAAGCCCCAGCCCTCGCCGAAGTTCTTCAGGTTCGCCAGGTTCTCGTTGTTGAAGACCTGCTTGAGGCTGCGGCCGTAGCGGAACTCCTGGACGTCACCGCTGCCCAGGTACTCGGAGGGGGAGACGGCCTCACCGGCCCCGTGGATCGCCTCGTGCTTCCAGTAGACGCCCGTGTTGCTGAGCCGGGACTTGATGTTCGCGAGGTCGCCGGCCGGCATGTGCTTGGCGGCGTCGATACGGAAGCCGTCGACACCGAGGGAGAGCAGGTCGTTGAGGTAACCGGCGATCCTGCCGCGTACGTAGTCCTCACCGGTGTCCAGGTCGGCGAGGCCCACCAGTTCGCAGTTCTGGACGTTGCCCCGGTCGCCGTAGTTGTTGCCTATCTGCGTCCGGCAGTCGTCCATGTCGCTGCCGGAGTAGAGGCCCGGGTAGTCGTACTTGCTGTACGAGGACCCACCGGTGCCGGTGCCCGATCCGGCCGACATGTGGTTGATGACCGAGTCGGCGATGACCTTGACGCCCGCGCCGTGGCAGGTGTTGACCATGCGCGCGAAGGACGCACGGTCGCCGAGCCGGCCGGCGATCTTGTAACTGACGGGCTGGTACGACGTCCACCACTGGCCGCCCTGGATGTGCTCCTGGGGCGGCGAGACCTGGACGAATCCGTAGCCGGCCGGACCGAGACTGTCGGTACAGGCCTTGGCGACCGAGTCGAATTTCCACTCGAACATCACCGCGGTGACGTCCTTCTCGCCGGGCGGTGCGGCTTGGGCGGTCCCGGCGGCGCCGAGACCGGCGGGGACAGCGAGAACTGCGGCGCCCGTGGCGAGGGCGAGCGCGGCAGACAAGGGCCTGCGTGCCATGACGTTCCTCCTGCGGTGGGGGAAGATGCGGGGATGGCGGAGCAGCCTCACGTGGCAACGCGCCGTGCCGTCAAGGCTTTTGAAGGTTCTTGCAGCAAGGATGCAAAACCTTGGGGTGCAGCAGACCGTACGAGCCCGACCTGCGCCGGTCAACCCCCTGGACATCGCGCGATCACGTCCCGCTCATGTCCGCGAAATACTGCAGATTTCTTCCTGCAAGGTCTTACGCAAAATATTGCGGGGCTGTTAGGTTCGTCCTGACTCCGGCCCGGCCGGCCGGGGGTCCGGCACGCCGGATCCCACGCGCCCGTCCGGCCGGGCCGGTCACGCCGAGGAGAGGCCCCGACGTCGCTTCCCCGCCGGCCCACCCTGGGCCGACTTCGGGGCCTCTCCTGCGCGTGGCCGTGCGTGCGCCTCTGCGCGCCTCGGTCCGTACATCCGGAGGGGCACCCTCGCGGCGCACCTGGAAGACGCCCCTGGAAGACGCCCCTTCCCTCCCCGCGACCTGACCGGTGGCGCCCTGCATCGGGACCCTGAGCGGCTGGCGCGGGACCCGAAAGAGCCGACTGTCGGCATGTATTGGGATGGTCACAGTGCCCTGAATGCTGATTGCACCGGTGGTGTGCGGGTTGATACACATGATGGTTCGTACGGTTGTTCAGTCTGGTGGGGGGGGAAGCTGATGAAGTTCGACATGGGGGCATCGGTTCTGACGACCCTGAGGTCGCGTTCCTCGGAGTCGAGCACGGATCTGGGCACGCTGA
>NZ_JBIAIP010000034.1:0-16308 GCF_042871485.1 Streptomyces sp. NPDC005791 | reverse complement strand
CCAGTATCGGGGCGACCCTCCGCCTTGCGATCGCACGCACCAGACGCCGCCAGGCCCGCCCTTCGGGCGGACGGCGCTACTTTCGAAACACGCCCAAGCGCGTCGACGCTCCGGCCCGGCTCTACCCGCACGTGGTCGAGGCCCTCGCGCAGCGCGAAGGCCGTCGTCGTGGGACCGGTCCTCGAACCCGGCACGCAGCTGGGGCCGGTCAACAATGCCCCGCAACCGGCCCGAGGCGGGCCGCGTGGTCAAACAGGGAGTCGTGGCGGTGGGTCTCGATTGGTCGCCGTCCAGCCGGCCCGACAGGGCGCGCACTCAGGAGGCGAGGCTGCCGGGCAGTGTCTTTTCCCAGAACACTTCATCGCGCCATGCGCCGCCGGCGAAGAAATGATCATGGGCGATGCCCCAGGGGGTGAAACCGTGCTTGCGCAGAACCGCCTGAGACGCGAGGTTGTCCAGCTGGGTGTGTGCCTCCACCCGGTGCAGGTCCAGCTCGTCCTCGGCGACCCGCAGCGCCAGGCCGACGGCACGGCTCGTGTGCCCGAGGCCCTGGTGGAGCGAAGAGACCCAGTAGCCGAGGAAACCCTTTCGGAACGGGCCGCGCAGGATCGAGCTGACACCGACTTGCCCGATGACGGTCTCGTCGCTGACCACGACGCCGGGCCACGCGAGCCCTTCGGCATGGGAGGCCAGCAGGGATGCGATGACGGAAGCTTGTCCATCGGGCGTGTAGAACTCTGCGGACCTCGCGGGCAGCCAGCGCGCATACGCCTGCTTGTCCCGGGTGAGCAGGCCGGCGAGTGCCGGGCCGTCCGAGGGCTCGACCAGTCGCATCAGCGTGGGGCTCACGGGTGTTCTGCTGTCTGTCAGCCGCGGCCGTCGGTCGGTTGCGCGGAAGCTACGGGAACGCGCTCGGTGATCGGCCCAAGGGTATCGCCTCGCCCGGGTGGCGAGCACGGTCGACCGCTTGATCGTCCCTGGGCGGGGTAGCGAAGTGGCATGGCCACTGACAACACATCCCCTGCTGCGAGCGGATACGTGCAGCCCGAGGTCGACGTCCGGGCACTGACCGAGGTGCTCGACGGCGAGTACGCCGAGATCCGCGACCTCGTCCGGACCAACCTGGTGACGCACGCCTCCGTCCTCGAGGAGGCCGACGAGCTCGGCGTCGACGCGTTCCGCGAGCGGGTGCGCGAGCTCGTGGTCGAGATGGCTGCGACAGGCCAGACCGGCATGGGTTTCCCGAGCAGGTACGGCGGGGGCGGCGACATCGGAGCCTCGATCGCCGCGTTCGAGACGCTTGCCTTCGGCGACCTGTCGGTGCTGGTGAAGGTCGGCGTACAGTTCGGGCTCTTCGGCGGCGCGATCCTGCATCTGGGCACCGCACGTCACCACGATGCCTATCTGCCGGACCTTGTCACCGGCCAGCTGATGGGATGCTTCGCGATGACCGAGACGGGGCACGGCTCCAACGTCCAGGCGCTCGGCACCCACGCGAGGTACGACGCCGACGGCCAGCAATTCGTCATCACCACCCATGGCGACCAGGCGCGCAAGGACTACATCGGCAACGCCGCCCGCCACGCCGAGCTGGCAGTCGTCTTCGCCCAGCTGGAGGTGGGCGGGAAGTCCGAAGGTGTGCACGCGTTCGTCGTGCCGATCCGGGTCGACGGCGAGGTGGCGCCCGGCGTCCGGATCGAGGACGACGGCCGCAAGATGGGTCTCAAGGGCGTGGACAACGGCCGCATCTGGTTCGACGATGTGCGGGTGCCACGCGAGGCGCTGCTCAACCGGTTCGCCGACGTCACCGCCGAAGGCGTCTACGAGAGCTCGATCGAGAACCCCGACCGACGCTTCTTCACCATGCTCGGCACGCTGGTGCAGGGCCGGGTCAGCGTCGGCGGCGCCGGGGTCAACGCCGCCAAGGTCGCCCTGACGATCGCCACGAAGTACGCCGTACGGCGCCGGCAGTTCGAAGCGGCCTCGGACACGGAGGAGCAACTGCTCCTCGACTACGGCCTGCACCAGCGTCGTCTGCTGCCGCTCATCGCGCGTACGTACGCGCTGCACTTCGCGCAGGACGTCGTACGCACGCAACTGCACGAAGTCTTCTCGGGCATCGAGGACGACGCGCACGCGCGTCGTCGGCTGGAGTCACGGGCCGCCGGCACCAAGGCGCTCGGTACCTGGCACGCCACCCGCGTCGTCCAGGAGTGTCGCGAGGCCTGCGGCGGCGCCGGGTATCTCGCCGTCAACCGGTTCGCCGCACTCAAGGGCGACAGCGACATCTTCACCACCTTCGAAGGCGACAACCACGTCCTGCTGCAGCTCGTGGCCAAGGGCCTGCTCACCCATCACGCGAGTGAGTTCGAGGACCTGGACCAGCTCGGCATGGTCCGCTACGTCACCAACCTCGCCGTGGAGACGGTCATAGAGAGGACTTCGGTCCACAAGCTGCTCGAGCGGGTACGTGACCTGCTGCCCGGCGGCGACGAGTGGGATCAGGAAGCCGGCCTGCTCGACTCGGAGTACCAACTCGCCATGCTCCGCTACCGCGAGGAGCACATGCTCTCCGGCGTGGCCCGCCGGCTCAAGCGCGGGATCGACCAGAAGCGCAATCCCGGCGTCGTCTTCTCGCAGGTGCAGGACCACGTCATCGCAGTCGCGCACGCACACGTCGAGCGGCTGGTGCTGGAGGCGTTCGTCGACAAGGTGCGCGCACTGCCCGAGAACGGCAACAAGGTCGCGCTGGGCTTGCTGTGCGACCTGTTCGCCCTGTCGACGATCGAGGCGGACCGAGCCTGGTTCATGGAGCACGGCCGGCTGACCGTCCAGCGTTCCAAGGCGATCAGCCGTGAGGTGAACGACCTCTGCCGAAAGGTCCGGCCCCTCGCGGTCGGGCTCGTCGACGCCTGGGGCATCCCGCCCGAGATGCTGCGCGCGCCGGATCTGGTGGGCTGACCCATCGGCCTCGCACGGCCGGTCCCGCACCGGCTCGCCGATATTCGGCTGCGGATCATGAGGCCTCCCATACTGGGCGGGCTCGATCTCCCGCGTCCCGAAGGACCCTCAGCGTGCAGGCTGCCGTCACCGTCACCCCCGCCCGTCTTCCCGAACTGCTGCTCGGACTCGCCGCCGTGCGGCCCGTGTTCCTCTGGGGAGCGCCCGGGATCGGCAAGTCCTCACTCGTACCCGGCGGAGCCCGTACGCTCCTACGCCCGCCCCGCCCGGCGGCAGGCATCGACTCCGGACATCCCGCGTGCCGGCCGGTACTTCCCTCCCGAGGAGACGGCCCGCTGCACCTTTGGCGTCGTACTCGACACCTCAGGCTCGATGAGCAGCCCTCTGCTCGGCAAGGCCCTCGGGGCGATCGCCTCGTACGCGCAGGCACACGACGTACCGGCGGCGCGTGTGGTGTTCTGCGACGCGGCGCCGTACGACGCGGGGTACCTTCCCCCGGCCGAGATCGCCGGCCGGGTTCGGGTGCGTGGCCGGGGCGGTACAGAACTGCAGCCGGGCATCGACCTGCTGCACCGGGCCGACGACTTCCCGCCGGCGGCCCCGGTGCTGGTCATCACGGACGGCTGGTGCGACACGCTGCGGATCCGGCGCGAGCACGCCTTCCTGCTCCCGCAGGGTGCCACTCTGCCCTTCACGCCGCGCGGCCCGGTGTTCCGGTTGAGCTGAGGTGTGGCGCACGGCGCCCACGGCGCGCGCTCCACGCTGCGTCCGTCCGAGGGAACCGACCCCGAACAGGGCACGCCGTGACGGCCGTGGGCCCGCCTCCGGGCCATCGTGGAGCGGCTGACTGCCGGGCGCTACAGATGGGATACGCGGATGTCGGAATCGGCCATGAGTCGGCGCAGTCTGCTCATCGCCAGCGGGGCGATGGCGGCCACCGGCGCCGCCACGGGCGGGTCCAGTGCTCTGGACAAGGGAGAAGCGGTGCTGGGGGGCTCGGGGAGCGGTGAGGACGCCGGCCGGGCGAAGATCGACGTCCATCACCATTTCACCGCTCCGGCGTGGGTGGACTGGGCCGAGCGCGAGGGCTTGGTGCGGCGGGAGGAGCTGCCGTGGTGGGCGCGTTGGGACGTGGACTCCACCCTGGCGATGATGGACCGGGTGGGAATCGCCACCGCAGTCCTCAACCCGACCATGCAGGACCGGTACAGCTCCGCGGCGCAGGCCAAGGAAGGTCTCACCGTCGTCTTCGAGGAGCTGGCCGATATCGTGGCCGCACACCCGGGCCGTTTCGCCGTCCTCGGCCCTGCCGTCATGGACCATCCCGAAGTGACCACATGGGCTCTCCGACGCGCCTACGACGAACTCGGCGCCGTGGGGGTCAGCATGAAGGCCAACTACAACGGTGTCTATCTCGGTGATCCCTCCTACGACCGCCTCCTCGCCGAGCTCGACGAACGCGCCGCGGTCCTCTTCACTCACCCGCTCGACCTGCCGGGCGGACCTCCCGGCGAGCCCACCGTCCCCGGGATCCCGAACTTCATGTGCGATTTCCTGCTGGACACCACGCGTGCCGCTGTGAACCTGATCCGTACCAGGACACTCGAGCGCTACCCGCGACTGTCGGTCATCCTGCCGCACGGCGGCGGATTCCTCCCCCAGATCGCCACCCGCATGAAGGCCTTCGGCGACTTCTGCACCCCACCGCTCGACGCGGCCCGGGTGCAGGACCATCTCCACCGCTTCTCCTACGACACGGCGGGTCCTTCGGCCCCCTCGGGCACTCTCGTCGCCACCGCGGGTGCCGACCGGATCCTCTTCGGCACCGACTGGCCTGCCGCCTCCGCCAACATCATCACCGACTTCACGGTGCCTGCTGTCGAGACCGACCCCGCCCTCACGGACCGCCAACGGCGCGGTGTCTACCGCGACAACGCGCTCCGCCTCATGCCCGCGCTGCGGCGCGCCTG
Organism: Streptomyces sp. NPDC005791; assembly: GCF_042871485.1. Classification (NCBI taxonomy): domain Bacteria; kingdom Bacillati; phylum Actinomycetota; class Actinomycetes; order Kitasatosporales; family Streptomycetaceae; genus Streptomyces; species Streptomyces sp. NPDC005791. The sequence goes on along the minus strand of NZ_JBIAIP010000034.1, from coordinate 11,377 downwards.
ACATGGCAGGCGCTTCCAAGGAGGTGCGCTGATATCCGCCTGGTCCTCTAAAGGATGAATCACTGCCGGATACCCGTATGCCGTGGTCAGCGACTCTTCACGCTGCTGCTGTGCACAGGACGAGCGATGATCAGGGCGGGCGCCTGCGGGCCGGGATCGCCAAGGTGGGGAAGCAGCGGCGGAGTCAGGACGCCCCGGCGGCAGCGGCGGGCCCCACGGTGGGCGTGCCGCGCCGGGCGGCGCCGGGTGAGCGGGCGCGGTACTGGTTCGACAACACGCTGGCAGGTGGAGCCGCCGCCCTCATCGGTTGGCTCGCTGTCGCGTGCCTGGTCATTGTCGTCCCGGCGAGCGCCGTCCTGGTATGGACGGATGACCGGGCCCCCGACGACCGGTGGGCGAAGGCCGCGGCGGTGTGGCGGAGCGTCGGACAGACACTCCGGCTGGGTGGAGAGGCCGGATCGCCCCTGCGCGTCACGCTGTCGGTCCTTCTCGCCCTGGTCGCCCTCTTCTACGTGTCCACCCTCGTCAGCCTGATCACCGCCGCGATCACCGAGAAGCTCCTCGCCCTCCGCCGCGGCCACTCCACCGTCCTGGAGGACGGCCACACCGTGGTACTCGGCTGGTCCGACCAGATCTGCACGGTCGTCGCGGAGATCGTGGAAGCCAACGCCAACCAGGGCCGGAGGGCCATCGTCGTCCTGGCCGACCGGGACAAGACGGACATGGAGGAGGAGTTGCGTACCGAGGTGGGCGGCACAGGGGGCACCCGCATCATCTGCCGCAACGGGCGCCCGACAGACCCTGCCGCACTCGAACGGGTCAGCGCGGCAACGGCGGACGTCGTCCTGGTCCTCCCGCGCGACGAACCCGGGGAGGACGCCGAGATCGTCAAGAACCTGCTGTCCCTCCGTGCGACGATCGACGGCGACTGCCGCGCCCGGATCCTGGCTGTGGTCCGGGACGGCCGCTATCGGCTCGCTGCCACGCTCGCCGCCGGCCCGGGTGCCGTCATCCTGGAGATCGACGACATCACCGCGCGGCTCGTGGCGCAGTGTGCCCGGCAGCCAGGACTGTCGGTCGTGTACCAGGAGTTGCTCGACTTCGCCGGAGACGAGTTCTACGTCGTCGAGGCGCCGGCCCAGGCCGGTCGCACGTTCACCGAAGTCCTGATGGCCTATCCGACGTCGACCGTGGTCGGCATCGTGCGGGCGGACGGGGCGTTGCGGCTCGCCCCGCCACCCGACACGCTGGTCCGTACAGGTGACCGGCTCGTCGTGATCGCGGAGGACGACGACACCACGGTGGCGGCCCCTGAGCCGGCGGCTGTCGACGCGTCGGTCATCGTGTCCCGGCCACCGGCAGCGGCGCGGCCCGAGAGGATGTTGCTGCTGGGATGGAACCGCCGTGCACACAGCATCGTCCGCCACCTGTCCGACCACGTCACCCCCGGCTCGGTCCTCCACGTCGTGGCAGACGGCGGGGAGTCCACCGCCGCGGAGGTGCGGGCCGCGGAGGCTGCGGTATCCGCCGGCCTCACGGTGGAACTCCAGCCTGGAGACCCCACCCTGCCGGAGGCGGTGAACAGGGTGGATCTCGCCTCGTACGACGGCGTCATCGTCCTCGGCCCCGACCGCGGGGCCTGTGACGGCGCCCCGGACGACCGCACGTTGGTCACCCTGCTCCTCCTTCGCGACCTGGAACGTACATCGGGGAGCCCGGTCGCCGTGGTCACCGAGATGACCGATGACCGCAACAGGGCGATCGCGCCGGTCGGCCCAGGTACCGATTTCGTCGTCAGTGGCAAACTGGTCGGCCTCCTGATGTCGCAGATCTCGCAGAACTGGCATCTCGCCGAGCTGTTCGAGGAACTCCTCGCTCCTGGCGGCAACACGATCCAACTCAAGCCGGCCGGCCACTACGTGAGGACGGGGTGCCACGCGGCCTTCGCCACTGTCGTCGCATCGGCTTCGCGCCGGGGGGAGTGCGCCATCGGGTACCGGTGCCGCGACCGCGCGACCTCGGGCCCCGACTACGGAGTGCGGGTCAACCCCCGTAAGGACGACGTCCGGCGCTGGGGTGAGAGCGACGATGTCATCGTGATCACCCGGCACTGACCTGCTCGCGGTGTTCCGGACGCCGAAGCAGACCCGTCCGGACAAACCCCGTGCTGAAGTGGGCAGTTGAGCCTGCACGGGTGAGGTGGAATGTCGGAGATCTGACGCTTGATCTTTCAACATCTGCACTGTTAGCGTCGGCGCGACGTCTAAGGAATGGATCCCCCATGCGTTTGAGGACCATCGCACTCGCAGCGATACCCGCAGCCTTCCTCGGTGTTATGGCTTCCGCGCCCAGTGCCTCGGCGTGGTCTTCGGCCAACTGCACGGAGGGTAATTTCTGTGTCTGGGCCGACTACTGGTACGGCGATACCGATACGCCTCCGTCGCTGGCGACCGACGGTGAGTGGTCCGGCGGTGCGCGTGGCCACATCTACTACAACAACACGTCCCGGGACGTCACGATGACGTACGTCGTCGTTCAGGACGAGGGGCAGGGCCCCACGTACACGGCATGCGTCAGCAAGGGGCACGGGAGTTACTTCACCCGGCCCATGTCCGTCACGAAGGTGGTTTGGCGCGAGGACGACGGTAGCCCCTGCTGGTGACGACTCGAACAGTACGTTTCCCGCGGTCGCCGCCGTCGCCGCGGTCCTTGCGGGGAACGTACTGCCCGCGTCGCCGGACATCGCCGACACGGTCACGTGTGCCGTGACATGCCCTGGCGGCAGGGCCGGCCCCGGTCGTACGTCGACGAAGTGGTCGTCGTGTACGACGACTCCGAGGGGCACATCACGCCTTCTACACCAAGGGCGAGACGGTGGCCACCACGGGGTTCAACACCTCCTGGAGCGCCCCCGGCCCGCTCCGGATCGGCCGCGGCCACACCGCCGACGGCGGCTGGGGCGAGTACTTCCACGGGGGAGCGGACACCGTCCGCGTCTACGGTGGCGCCCTCACCGCGGCGCAGGCGAAGTCGTTCGCCTGCCCCTACTGAGGCGCCGCTGCCCGAAACCCGCCCGGACGGCGGCGCCGCATCTCGGCGTCGCCGTCAGCACCAGCGGGTGCGGGGGCAGTTCCAGTCGCCCCCGCCGTCTCCGCCGGACGAACCGCCTGAGCTGCCGGAGCTGTCCGGCAGACCGTTCGGGAAGGTGCTGTCGCGGTTCCGGTCGCCGGGGAACGGGTCGCTGTAGTCGGGATCGCCGTCCTTGTCCCGGTCGGGGAGCCTGGCATCGTCGCCGTCCTCCCGGCCCGGTTCCGGGCAGCCGTTGTCCGGGTCGGTCAGTTCCAAGGTCACCCACGTGTCCAGTGTGACGTCCCCGCCCTCGCCCGGGTCGGTCACGCAGACACGCCAGTCGTCGTACTCGCCCTCGTCGGGCAGCTGGTCGTTGAGGTACACAGTGTCCGCCCGCACGCGGTCGTCCGCGACGATTCCGAGGCCCACGACCTCTTTGTGCGCCGTCTTCCAGGTCTTGCGGACCAGATCCGGCATGGCCGGCCACGGAATGGCTCCGCCGTCCGTCCCGGGGCACGGGGCGCCGGTCTGCACGGCGCCGAAGTCGATCGTCCTGGTGCCGGACCGGGTCCAGCCGGTCTCCTGGAAGCAGACGGTCCAGTTGGACCGCATCCAGATGCTCTTGTCGTCGTCCGAAGCGTTGTGGTCGCCCACGCCGAACCCGGCGGCCTCGGCAGCGTCCCGTGCCTCGTCCAGCCGCCGATCCCGGTAGTCGGCCGCCGTCGGCCGCGGCTCGGGGGCCGGCTCCGTCTCGTCGACAGCGGTCGAGGGCGTCGGCGAGGCGAACAGGCCCGCCGGACGTTCCGTTGCCGCTGACTTGCCGTCGGCCTTTGCCGCGGTGTCCTCGGGCGGGGCCGGAAGCACCGCGCCGAGCAGTGCCATGGCGCCGATCGTGGCGGCCACCTTCACGGTCCTCTGCCAGGGGTTGCCCTTCCAGATCAGGACGATCGTGAAGACCAGCAGCAGGAAACCGAGGTACTCGTTGATCAGCCCGAGCAGGGGCACGGCGAGCACGAAGCCGACGCGGGCCGGGGTGGTCAGCCACCACCGGGTGACGGGCGGGGCCGGGCGGCGTGCGGGCGGTGGTACCGCAGGCACGGAGGGACGTGGCATGGGCGCCGTTCTTCTCTTGAGCAGGGGCATGACGGTCCGACGGCCCCGCGAGGTCACTCCGGGCGTCTGTCGAGCGCTGGCATCGTACTCGGCGCGCGAAGGCGGCTGCTGACGCAGCGGTGGCTGCCGACCGTCCACGCCACCGGAAATCTGTCTCACCATGTGACACAGACGTTTGACATTAGATGGGCTTATGGACAATAAAGGTGATGCTTTGGCCATTTATTCACGTCCTGCTTCCCAGAGGCTGTGAGGGCTGCTCCGCCTAGACGAATGAGTAACGCCGTGTCCCACTCCGTCCCCGCCCGCGTGTCAGCCGATCCGGCAGAGGAGTGGGAGGCCTGGCGCGCCGGGCGCCATCAGGCGCTCATGTCGCCGACGGGCAACCTCGCCCTGGTGGAGACCCGCTGGGCCCCGGCAGGCGAGGTCCCGGACGCGGCGGAAGCCCGCGCGGACCGCCCGGAGACCGTGACGGTCACCACCCTCCGGCGCACCGACCTGGTCACCGGTGAGCCCGAGCACGGGTTGCGCTTCTGGGACGCCGACGCGCCCGCCATCCGTCACTTCGAGCGGGTGGACGTCTTTCCCTACGACCCCGCCTGGGTCCTGGAAGCGTCCTACACACCCGTCGCCGGCGCCCGGAGCATCGCCTTCGAGCACATCCGGGACAACGGCGGCAGCCGCGACCTGGTCGTCCCCGGCGACATCACGCTCACCGTCGACGGTCGCGCGTACACCCTCAGCGCATTCGACGACGACGGCACCCTGCTGCTGGTCTTCGGCGACCCGACCAACGGTGACACCACCTACGGGGCCGGCCGCTTCCTCTTCGTGCGGCGCACGGACGACGAGAGCCGGGTCGTCCTCGACTTCAACCAGGCCTTCGTGCCGCCCTGCGGATTCTCCGATCAGTACAACTGTCCGATGCCGCCGCGGCAGAACCGCTTCCACCTGCCCGTCGAGGCCGGCGAGAAGCTCCCCGTCTTCCGCGCCGGCTTCGACGCCCAGCACTGATCACCCGCAGCTCCCGGCACCGAAAGAGCCCCCACCCCATGAGTACCAAGAAGAACGTCCTGTACGGCACCGCTGCCGTCGCCGCCCTCGCCCTGGCCCTGACCGCATGCGGCGGCTCCGGTGGCTCCGACGCCTCGGGCGGTACCTGGGACAAGGACGCGGTCGTCAACATCGGCTCCCTCTACGAGCCGCAGAACCTCGACAACACCGCCGGTGGCGGCCAGGGCGTCACCGAGGCGCTCAACGGCAACGTCTACGAGGGTCTGTTCAGGCTGACCGACGACGGCAAGGTCGACAAGCTCCTCGCCCAGGACTACGAGACCAGCGCCGACGGCCTCACCTACACCTTCACCCTGCGCGACGGCGTGACGTTCCACAGTGGCAAGGAACTCACCAGCGCGGACGTCGAGTACAGCCTGGAGAAGGTGATCGCGGACGATTCCCAGTCGGCCCGCAAGAGCAACCTCAAGGTCATCGAGGACATCGCCACCCCCGACACGCGGACCGTGAAGATCACGCTGTCCAAGAAGTCGATCTCCTTCGTCTACAACCTCTCCTACGTCTGGATCATCAACTCCCAGGCGCAGAACCTGAAGACGACCGAGGACGGCACCGGCCCGTACACCCTGGACAAGTGGACCCGCGGCTCCGCGCTGAGCCTGAACCGCTTCGCCGGCTACTGGGGTGACGCCGCCGCGAACAAGCAGGTCGTCTTCCGCTACTACAAGGACGCCACGGCACTCAACAACGCGCTGCTGACCAACGCCGTCGACGTGGTCACCAGCGAGCAGTCGCCCGACGCCCTGGAGCAGTTCAAGAACAACGGCACCTACACGGTGAACGACGGCGACTCCACCACCAAGCTGCTGCTGGCGTTCAACGACAAGGCCAAGCCCTTCACCGACGTCAAGGTGCGCCAGGCCGTGTCCGCCGCCATCGACGACGAGAAGCTCCTGGAGTCCGTCTGGGGCGGCTACGGCAAGCCGATCGGCTCGATGGTGCCGCCCACGGACCCCTGGTACGAAGACCTCACCGACGTCGATGTCCACGACGTGACGAAGGCCAGGAAACTGCTCGCCGAGGCCGGTTACGCCAAGGGCTTCAGCTTCACCCTCGACACCCCCAACTACGACCCGCACCCGACGGCCGCGACGTTCATCAAGTCACAGCTCGCCGAGGTCGGCATCACCGTCAAGATCAACACGATCACACCGGACGAGTGGTACACGAAGGTCTACAGGAACCACGACTTCACGGCCACGCTCCAGGAGCACGTCAACGACCGTGACCTGGTCTGGTACGGAAACCCCGATTTCTACTGGGGTTACGACGACCCGCAGGTCACGAAGTGGGTGGAGCAGGCCGAGGAAGCGTCCAGCACCGCCGAGCAGACCGACCTGTTGAAACAGGTCAACCGGAAGACCGCCGAGGACGCCGCAAGCGACTGGCTGTACCTCTACCCGCAGCTCGTCGTCGCGAACAACAAGCTGTCCGGCTACCCGCTCAACGGCCTCAACTCCCAGTTCTTCGCCTACGACATCGAGAAGAAGGGCTGATGGCGCGCTATCTGCTGCGCCGGCTCGCCTTCCTCGGAGTGTCGCTGGCCCTGGCGAGCGTGGTGCTGTTCGTGCTGCTGCGCCTGCTGCCCGGCGACCCCGCCAACGCGCTCACCGCGGTCGGCGCCAGTCCCGGACAGATAGCCGCCGCCCGCCACTCCATCGGCTCCGACCGGCCGCTGCCCGAGCAGTTCACCCACTGGCTCGGGCAGCTGGCCGGCGGCGACCTCGGCACCTCGTTCGTCAGTTCGCTGCCCGTGGCCCCCGAGGTCACCGCCCGGCTGAACGTCACCGTGCCGCTCACGCTGGCCGCCTTTGTCCTCGCCGTCCTGGTCGCCGTACCCGCCGGGTTCGTCGCCGCGCACAAGCGGCGCACCTGGTACGGCGCGCTGCTCAGCGGCGTGTCCCAACTGGGCATCGCCATACCCGTGTTCTGGCTGGGCATGATCCTCATCGCGGTCTTCGCGCTGAACGCGGGCTGGCTGCCCTCCGGCGGCTTCCCGCAGGACGGCTGGTCCGACCCCGCCGAGGCGGTCCGCTCCCTCGCCCTGCCGGTCGTGACCATCGCCCTGGTGATGAGCGCGTCCCTGATCCGCTACGTCCGCTCCGCCACCCTCGACGTCCTCGGCAGCGACCATCTGCGCACGGCGCGCGCCCTCGGCTCGTCCTTCGGCCGCGCCATGTGGCGGCACGGTCTGCGCAACGCCGCCGTGCCGGTCATCTCCATCCTCGGCATCGAACTCGCCTCGACGCTGCTCGGCGCCGTCGTCGTGGAGTCGGTGTACGCCCTGCCCGGCCTCGGCTCACTGCTCGCCACCGGCATCGCGCAGCACGACTACCCGGTCATCCAGGGTGTCCTGTTCGTCTCCACCCTCGCGGTGCTGGTGATCGGCTTCGTCGCCGACCTGGTCCAGCGGATCATCGACCCGCGGCTGCGCGGCCGGCTCTCGGGAGGTGCCCGATGACCGGGACGGACCTGCTCACCCCCACGAAGTCCTCCACGAGGCCCCCCACGGAGCGGCGTTCCCGGCGCTCCGTCACCCTCCTCGTCGGCTGCGTACTCGCCGGTCTGATCGCGCTGCTCGCCGTGGTGTCGTTCTTCTGGCTGCCCTACGACGCCGAGGACACCTCCGGCGGACGGCTCGCCGGACCGGGCGCCGGCCACCTGCTCGGCACCGACAAGCTTGGACGTGATGTGTTCACCCAGGTGATGACCGGCTCCCGCATCGCCGTCGAGGCGGGGCTCGGGTCGGTGACCATCGCCGCCGCCGTCGGCGTCACCCTGGGCCTGCTCGCGGCATTCGCACAGGGGTGGATCGACGACACGCTCTCCGCGTTCCTGGACATCCTCATCGCCTTCCCGACGCTGTTGCTGGCGATGCTCATCGTCGCCGCGCGCTCGGCGACTCTCGGCTCGGCGGTGCTGGCGATCGGCCTGGCGCAGAGCGCGGTCGTGGCGCGGCTGGTGCGCATCCTGGTCAAGCGGGTCCTGGCGCAGGACTACATCACCGCCGCCCGTACCTCCGGAACCTCCTGGCCGCGAACGGTCCTCTCCCACGTCCTGCCCAATATCTGGCCGACGCTGGTGGTCAACCTCGCGCTGCAGTTCGGTCTCGCCGTGCTCGCCGAGGCGGGGCTGTCCTACCTGGGTCTCGGAACACCGCCGCCCAACGCCTCCTGGGGCCGCATGCTCCAGGAAGCGCAGGCTACCTTCACCACGGCGCCGGCCGGCGCGCTCGCCCCCGGCATCCTGCTCGTACTGCTCGTCATCGGAGTGAACCTCATCGCCGACGGCCTGCGTGACACCCTCGACCCGGCCACCCGGCGGAGGCGCGCGTGACTCTCCTCGACGTACGCGGACTGACCGTCCACGCCCCCGACGGCCGGACCCTGGTCGACGACCTGTCCTTCACGGTGGCCGGCGGTGAACGGCTCGGCCTCATCGGCGAATCCGGCTCCGGTAAGTCCCTGACGACGCTCGCGGTGCTCGGACTGCTGCCCGACGGCATGAAGGCGGCCGGCAGCGTGGCACTGGCCGGGACGCAGACGGTGGGCGCCGCCGAGAAACGGCTCACCGCCGTCCGCGGGCGCGACGCGGCCGTCGTCTTCCAGGAGCCGCTGACCGCGCTGGATCCGCTGATGCGGCTGGGCCGTCAGATCGCCGAACCGCTCGCCCGCCGCACCGGCCTCAAGGGAAGAGCCCTGCGTGAGGCCGTGTACGACGCCCTCGAGCAGGTGCGGCTGCCCGAACCCGACCGCGTCGCGCGCGCCTTCGCACACGAGGTCTCCGGCGGTCAGCGCCAGCGCGTCGCCCTCGCGATGGCGCTGGCCTGCGAGCCGAAGCTGCTCATCGCCGACGAGCCCACCACCGCCCTGGACGTGTCCGTGCAGGCGGAGATGCTGGAGCTGATCGACGGCCTGGTGCGCGAACGGGAGATGGCCGTGCTGTTCGTCAGCCACGACCTCGCCGTCGTGTCCAGGGTCACCGACCGGGTGCTGGTCATGAGGGACGGCCGGGCTGTCGAGGAGGGCGCGGTCCACGACATCGTGCGCGCGCCGCGTGAGGAGTACACCAGGGCCCTGGTCGCCAGCGCCCGGAAGCTGGAGTCCGCCCTGGACCTGAGGAGCCCGCGATGACACCCGTGCTGGAACTGAAGGACGCCGCGGTGCGCTACCGGGGCACGGCGGCCGACGTGGTACGGGACGTGTCCCTCGCCGTCGAGGCCGGCGAGAGCCTCGCGCTGGTAGGGGAATCCGGCGCGGGCAAGACCACGTTGCTACGCCTGCTGCTGGGCCTGGCCCGCCCCACCACGGGCACCGTCCTCTTCGACGGGGCCGGCCTGAACCCGCGCGACCGCGAGCAGATGCGTCGCTTCCGGCGCGGCGTGCAGTGTGTCTTCCAGGACCCGTACGCCTCGCTCGACCCGAGCCGGCGGGTCGGCGCGATCGTGGCGGAACCGCTGCGCTCGCTCGGCCTGGACACCCGCGCCACGGCGGCGCCCAAAGTGGCGGCGGCGCTGGAGCGCGTCGGCCTCCAGGCCGACGCCGTCGACCGCTACCCGCACGAGTTCTCCGGCGGGCAGCGCCAGCGCATCGCGATCGCCCGGGCCACGGTCTGCGACCCACGCGTCCTGCTGGCCGACGAGCCCGTCAGCGCGCTGGACGTCACCACCCGGGTGAAGGTCGTCGACCTGCTGGCCGAACTGAAGGGGGAGCGGGGGCTGACACTGGTCATGGTCTCCCACGACCTGTCGGTCGTGGCTTCGTTGTGCGAGCGCACCGCCGTGCTGGAGCGCGGTCTGGTCGTCGAGCAGGGAGCCACCTCCCAGGTGCTCGGCGCACCGGAGCACCGGTACACCCGCCGGCTGATCGAGAGCGTGCCGCGGCTGCCCCACTGACCGGGCCCGAGGTGCGGGGCCCGCCTGCATGTGTGACGGCCGCTGCCTTCGGAGGTAGCCGAGGAGGCGCCATCCCGAAATCCTGTGCGAAAAATTTAGCATTCACTCTGTTCTCCGATTCTTTCTCATGCTCGACACGTGTGGTGCCAGGCAGCCGGAAGAATGCATAGAGGGCGAGTGAGTGCAAGTGGAGACGTCCATTGCGTGAGTTCTCTCGGTTATGCGAGGCGATAGCGCCCGCGGTGGGTGGGACGCACCGAAGGCCCGGGGTTGCGGCAGTCCACCTTTCGGGAAATAGTTATTCGTGCACTGTTCGGAGCGGCTGTGTCCTGTGGCCTGGGAGAGATTGTTGTTCTAGCATGATTCGGGTCAGCGTTTTCCGAGGAGAGATAAATTCGGAAATCTGACATGCGGCCTGTTGTCCTGAATGCGTTTCCTCGGAGGTGAATGTCAGGCAACGGCTTGGCTCCGCACTGTGCAGACTCGCGCTCCATCCGAGCAGCTTCACACGCTTCTCGCGGGAATTGTCCCGCCTGGTGCACCGCTGTGAGACGGAGGTGTGGATCCATGGTGAAGCCGAAAGAGCACATGGAAGAGCCCACGATCGAGGACGGTGCTTCGATGTGGCGTATCGCTCGCGATGCCCGTGTGCTCGACGTGAATTCGTCCTACAGCTACCTGCTGTGGTGCCGTGATTTCGCGGCGACCTCCGTGGTCGCCCGCGACGAACGGGGCAAGACTTTCGCCTTCGTGACGGGCTACATCCGCCCCGAACGGCCAGGCACGCTCGTCATCTGGCAGATCGCCGTGGATGATCACCGTCGCGGTCGTGGCCTGGCCGGCGCCATGCTGGATCACCTCGCCGCCCGCCTGCGGTCCCGGCAGATCATCCAGCGCCTGGAGACGACCATCAGCGCGGAGAACGAGGCGTCGCGCCGGCTGTTCCTCTCATTCGCCGAACGACACGGGGCGGCACTGGAGCGTGAGCTGTTGTTTCCCGCACGGCTCTTCCCTGACGTACATGAGTCCGAACACCTGTACCGCATCGGACCCCTGGCTCGACCGCCGATCCCGTCGCTCGCAGCCCAGCACCCGGATACTTGCAGCACTAGGAGCGCGTCATGAGGACGAACACCCCGCCCGCCCTGAGTGTCTTCGAGACCCTGGAGTCGGAGGTACGGAGCTACTGCCGTGGTTGGCCCGCGGTCTTCGACCGCGCACAGGGCG
>NZ_JBIAIP010000033.1:0-17639 GCF_042871485.1 Streptomyces sp. NPDC005791 | reverse complement strand
TGCTGGCCGAGGAGTGGGACTCCGGGCTGCAGCGCCAGGTGGGCAACTTCCCGCAGGCGTTCAGCCATGTGCCGCTGATCGACACGGCCCTGCGGCTGACGGCCAGCGGGGCGTACGTCGGCTGACCCGCCGTCCCTCCCGTCCGCAGGGCCGCCCCGGTCGCATGACCGGGGCGGCCCTGCGGATGCGGCGGGTGCGCAGCCGTCCCGCCGCCGTGGAACATGACGGGACAACCGGATCCCCCGTGACACAACCAACCCGTCAGGCACGGGAAAGGACCTTGGCATGTCCAGTGACCGTCTCATGCGCATCCACAGCCCGGAGTTCCGGGCCATGTCGGAGAGAGTCCTCCGGGTCACCGAGCTCACCTCCCGCCTGAACGTCCTGCCCTTCGACGACGAGGAGGGCAAGGCGGAACTGTTCGGCCGGATCCTCGGCAGACCGCTGCGGGCCGGGGTCACGGTCCATCCGCCCTTCTACACGGACCACGGCCTGAACCTGGACCTCGCGCAGCGTGTGTTCGTCAACCAGAACTGCACGTTCCTGGACTACGCGGGCATCCGGCTCGGCGAGCGCGTGATGGTCGGACCGAAGGTCACGTTCATCACCGTCGGCCACCCGGTTGATCCCGGGGAGCGGCGGGGGTGGCTGAGCGGTGCGCCCATCGACGTGGCGGAGAACGTGTGGATCGGCGCCGGTGCCACGATCCTCCCCGGCGTCAGCATCGGCCGTGACGCCGTGGTCGCCGCAGGCGCGGTCGTGGCCGACGACGTCCCGCCGGCGAGTCTGGTGACGGGCGGCAAGGCGGCCGTGCGCCGGCGTTGGTGACCGCCCGGGCCCGTCGGCTCAGCGGAACGGCCGATGTCCACGGCCGGATCTACGATGGAGAGGTCCTGCAACGCCCTGCGAAGGGGGCACGACATGACGCCCCGAACCTCTGTGCCGGACACCGCTGCGACCGGTCTCCGTTCCGGCTTCACCGGTGAGGTCCACGTCCCGGGCGACCCGGGCTACGACGAGGCCCGTACCGTCTTCAACAGCATGATCGACCGCAGACCCGCGGTGGTGGCCCAGTGCGCCTCCGAGGCGGATGTCTCCCGGGCGCTGCGCTTCGCACGTGACGAGGGCCTGGAGGTAGCCGTCCGCGGAGGCGGTCACAGCGTGGCCGGCATGGCCCTCAGCGAGGGCGGCATGGTGATCGACCTGCGCCGGATGCACACGGTGGAGGTCGACCGGGACGCCCGTGCGGCCCGCGTGGACGGCGGCGCCACCATGGGGCACCTGGACCGGGCCACCCAGCCGTACGCCCTGGCCACCACGGGCGGGCGGGTTTCCACCACCGGCGTCGGCGGCTTCACCCTGGGCGGTGGGTCGGGGTGGCTGGAGCGTGCCTTCGGGCTGGCCTGTGACAACCTCCTGGCCGCCGATGTCGTGACGGCGGACGGCGCCGCCGTGCACGCGAGCGCGGACGAGAACCCGGAGCTCTTCTGGGCCCTGCACGGCGGCGGCGGAAATTTCGGCGTGGTCACCTCGCTCACTCTGCGACTGCACGACCTGCCGGCGATGAGCATGGCGCTGCTCCTCCTGCGCCCCGACAACGGCCCGGAAGCGGTCCGCACGTACCGGGACGTGATGGAGTCCGCCCCGGACGCGGCGGGCGGCGCCTGTCTCTACATCACCGGGCCGGCCGAGGAGTGGGTGCCGCAAGCCATGGTGGGCCGGCTCGTGTGCGCGGTCCTGGTCACCTACGCCGGTACGGAGGCGGAGCTGCGCGACGTGGCGGCTCCGCTGCTGGCGCTGGAGCGCGAGGCGGACGTGATCACGGCGATTCCGTACGCGGACCTGCAGTGCATGCTGGACGACCCGCCGGGCTTGCGGAACTACTGGTCTGCGGAGTATCTCGACGGTTTCCCCGACGAGGCCGTGGCGGCGTACTGCGCGGGCGCCGGCACGCTGCCCGTCCCCACGAATTCACAGCATGTGCTGTTCCCGATGGGTGGAGCGGTGGCGAGGGGACCGGCCGACCACCCGCTGCCCTGGCGCTCCTCGCCCTGGGCCGTGCACCCCTTCGGCGTCTGGGAGCGGGAGGCGGACGACGAACGGGTCAGGCAGTGGGTGCGGGAGGTACGCGCGGCACTGATGCCGTGGGCGAGCGGCGCGGTCTACCTGAACTTCATCGGGCGCGAGGGCCAGGAACGGGTCGTCGCCGGCTTCGGGGAGCACGCCTACGAGCGGCTTTCCCGCGTCAAGGCACGGTACGACCCGGACAACGTGTTCCACCTGAACCACAACGTCAAGCCCGCCGTGGTCGCCGCGTGACGTGTCCGGGCGGCGCGCGGTAGCTTCCTGACCGGGGCGTTCACGCCTCATGTACACGAGCGCGCGGGCGCGGACACGGAAGCACGAGGCCGGAACCGGTGGAGACAGAGGGCGGGATCACCGTGCGGCGGGCGCTGGAGCTGCCGGGGCTGCGCGCCGGACTACCGGAGGTCCTGGCCTGCGCGGACCGGCTGGACCGTGCGGTGCGCTGGGTGCACGCCGGTGAGGCGCCGAACCTCCCCGCGCTGCTCAAGGGCGGGGAGCTGCTGCTCACGACGGGGCTGGGCCTCGGATCCCGGCCCGCCGACCAGCGCGCCTTCGTCCGTAAGCTGGCCGACCGCGGCATCGCCGCCCTGGTCGTGGAGCTCGGCCCACGCTTCAGCCGGCTGCCCACGGCGATCGTGGAGGCGGCACGGACCGCGGGACTGCCCCTCGTCCAGCTTCACCGCGAGGTGCCGTTCGTGGCGGTGACCGAGGAGATCCACACCGAGATCGTCAACGGCCACTACACCCTGCTCCAGCGTGCGGAAGAGGTCCACCGGCGGTGTACGCAGGCGGTGCTGGGCGGCGGCGGGGTGCCGCAGGTCCTGGGGATCCTTGCGGACTTCGCCGCGAACCCGGTCTTCCTGGAGACTCCGGACGGCCGGCTGCTGTTCGCCGCGGGGACCGGCACGGGGCCGGTGGCCGCCGATCCGCTGCAGGTCTGGGAGAGGCTCCGCGGCGCGCGCCCGGCCCGTGAGGCGCCACCGGCCGGCGCGGTCCTGGTGGAGGTGCCGGGAGGCGGCCTCGGGTCCGGTTCCGTACGGGCCCGGCTGGTGCTGCTCCCGGTGGCCCGCCCCCTGGTGACGGTGCATCGGATGGCCGCCGAACGGGCCGCGGGCATCCTGGCCGTCGTGCTGATGCAGGCCCGCCAGGAGGACGAGGTGGCGGCGCGGGGACGCGGAGACTTCCTCACGGACCTCGCCGAAGGGCGGGTCGCTCCTGAGGACGCCCCCGCACAGGCCGGGGTGCTGGGGTTCAGGCCGGGCGGGGACCCCCTGCTGCCCGTGGTGATGCGGCTCGCCCCCGAGTCGGCCCCCTCGGGCAGCTGGGCCCTGCTGGCCCGGGCCGTGGCGGAGGAGCTCGCCGCGGTGGGGACGCCCGTGCTGGTGGGGGTGCGCCCGGTGGAGGGCCGGGTTCCGCTGTTGCTGGCGCTGCGCCCGGGGACGACGCGTACGGCGCTCGCGGACCGGGTGGCGGCGGCGCTGCGGGCCGGGACCGGCCGGGCCGGCCTGGACCGGGCCGGTGAGCGTACGCCGGTCGTCGTGGTGGTGGGGGCCGCGGGCGGCTGGGCGGCGGCGGGCGCGGGGCTGCGGCACGCGGCGGAAGCGGCGACGGCCGCGCAGGGGCTCGCGGAGAGCCCCTGGTACGACGCGCGCCGTCTGGACATCGACCTGCTGCTCTGGCGGCTGCGCGACCATCCGGACCTGGAGTCCTTCGTGGACCGGGCGATCGGGCCGCTGCGCGAGCACGACCGGACGTCGCGCCCGGCGCTGCTGCCCACGCTGGAGGCGTACCTCGCCCACGCGGGCCGCAAGGCGGAGGCCGCGCGCGAACTGCATCTGAACCGGCAGACGCTCTACAACCGGCTGGCCCGCATCGGCGAGCTGCTCGGCACGGATTTGGACGACCCGCAGTCGGTGCTCGCCCTGAGCCTGGCCCTGCGGGTACGGCGCCACACGCGCTGAGGACCCTACGTCACCGGCGGCTGCGCCAACTCGTCGTAGACGGACAGCACATGGGCGATCGTGTCGTCCTCGGTCGGCCAGCTCGCGGCCTGCGCGCGCCCCGAGGCGGCGAGCCGCTCCCGCTGCTCGGGGTCGCCGAGGAGTCGCACGACGGCACCGGCCAGTGCCCCGGCATCCCCGTACGGGACCAACTCAGCCGCTTCTCCGAGGAGTTCGGGCAGACCGTCGGTGCGGGTCGCGACCAGCGGGATGCCGATCCGCAGGGCCTCCCGGGCGAGCAGCGGCCCGCCCTCCCCCCGACCGGACAGTACGGCGACGTCGGCGGCGGCCAGAAGTCCGCCGACGTCGCCCGAGGCACCGGTGAGGACGACGGGCAGCTCCTCCGCCGCGATCCGGCGCCGCAGGGCACCTGCCCGGGGCCCCTCCCCCACGACGGCCAGCAGGGGCGCGGGATCCAGCGCGCGCCACTCGCGTACCGCGTCCAGCAGCGTCCCATGATCGTGCTGGGCCACCGATACCAGCAACGGCCTTCCCACCGCCCCCAGTTCGGCGCGCGTCTTGCCGCCTTCCCCGGGCTCGGGAGCGCCGGGGCAGCGGCTCGCGGGGATCGCGGCCGGCGCGATCCGCGCGTCCTTGGCACCCCGGCGGCGGGCGCGGTCGACCAGCTCCCACGAGGTGCCCAGCACGACGGCGGCCGCACGGGCGGCCCTTCGCTCCAGCAGGCGTAGCAGCCGGCCCCTGGCCCCCTCGGCGTGGGCGCGGGTGTGCCAGGTCACGACGAGCGGGGTGCCTCGGCCGCTCAGCGCCATCCCGGCGCGTACGGCGGCGTGCAACCCGTGTGCGTGGACGATGTCCGCCCCGGTGCAGGCCGTACGCAGCGCGGCGACGGCGGCGGGGTCACTGCGCCGGGGCACCGCGACGAAGCGGGCTCCCGTCGCGGGCAGGCCGTGGGCGCGTTCGGAACCGGCCGGAGCGCAGACCGTGACCTGCACGCCCCTGGCGACCAGTCCCGCGGCGAGCGAGCTGACATGAGCGCTGCTTCCGGCTCCGCTGCCCAGGACTTGGACCGTACGCAGCTGTGACACGTTGATTGGCTCCCGGGGCTCCCGAGTCGGCGGTGTGTACAGCCCAAGGATGCCAGTCCGTACGCACGTTCCGGCACCGGCGAAACGTTCTTCCCGTCGTCGTGACGACAGCGACTCGGGCCGCCCCACTCGTACGAGTGAGCAGGGCGGAACGAAACTGACGCCGGGGGCCCGCTACCCGTCGGCCCGCGCGGTCTCCAACAGCTCCTCGGCGTGCGCACGGGCGGTTTCCGAGTCCTCCTGTCCCGCGAGCATCCGGGAGAGCTCCCGCACCCGGTCCTCGCCTTCCAGGACCGTGACGCCACTCCTGGTCACCGATCCGTCCACGGTCTTCTCGACCAGCAACTGCCGGTCGGCGAAGGCCGCCACCTGCGGCAGGTGGGTGACCACGACGACCTGCGCGGACCGGGCGAGCTTGGCCAGCCGCCGGCCGACCTCGACGGCGGCCTTGCCGCCGACACCGGCGTCGACCTCGTCGAAGAGATACGTCGGCACGGGATCGGAACCGGCGAAGACCACCTCGACGGCGAGCATCACCCGGGACAGCTCACCGCCCGATGCGCCCTTGGCGATCGGCCGCGGCTGAGCCCCGGGGTGCGGTGCCAGCAGGAGCTCCACCTCGTCGGCGCCGGAAGGCCCGTAGAGCACGCTCCGGCCCCCGATGTCGATGCCGGACGCCTCGTCCGGCGCCTCGGTCTGCCTGATGGCGAAGGAGACGCGTGCGTGCGGCATCGCGAGCGAGGCCAGCTCCTCCGTGACGGCCGCGGCGAACCGCGCCGCCGCCTCCGTCCGCGCGTCGGTCAGCTCCTGCCCGAGGACGGAGAGCTCGGCGCGCAGTGCGTCGCGCTCCGCCGTCAGCTCACCGATCCGGTCGTCGTCGCCCTCCAGCTCGGTCAGCCGGGAGACACCGTCCTCGGCCCAGGCGAGCACGGAGGTGAGGTCCTGGCCGTACTTGCGGGTGAGGGCGGTGAGCGCGGCACGCCGCTCCTCCACGGCGGCGAGCCGCAGCGGGTCGGCGTCCAGCTGACCGGCGTATCCGGCGAGCTCCCCGGCGACGTCGGCGAGCAGGATCGAGATCTCGCCGATCCGGTCGGCGAGCGCGGCGAGCGCCGGGTCGTGGGCCCGCACGGCGTCCAGGGACCGTCCGGCGGCGGCCACCACCGTGGTGGCGTCCACGCCTTCCTGGTCCTCCGGGTCGCCCGCGAGCGCCGCGTGGGCCAGGGCGGCCGCCGAGGCGAGCGCCTCCGCGTGGCCGAGCCGCTCCGCCTCCGCGGCGAGCTCGGTGTCCTCCCCGGGCAGCGGCTCCACGGCGGCGACCTCGTCGAGGCCGAAGCGCAGCAGATCCGCCTCCTGGGCGCGCTCCCTGGCCCGGGTGGTCAGCTCGTCGAGCTCCGTGACGACCGCGCGCAGCCGCCGGTAGGCGGCGGCGTACTTGGTGTGCGGCACGTCCACACCACCACCGGCGTACCGGTCCAGGGCCTGGCGCTGCCGCGCGGGCTTGAGCAGACCCTGCTGGTCGGTCTGGCCGTGCACGGCGACGAGTTCGTCGGCGAGCTCGGCGAGCACTCCCACGGGCACGGATCTGCCCCCGAGATGGGCACGGGAGCGCCCTTCCGCCGAAACGGTACGGCTGATGAGCAGCGCGCCGTCCTCGATCTCGCCTCCGGCCTCCTCGGCGCGCACCGCCGCCGCGTCGCCCCGGGACACCGTGATCCGCCCCTCGACGACCGCGGCCTTGGCACCGACCCGCACCAGGGCGGGGTCGGCGCGCCCGCCGAGCAGCAGCCCGAGGCTGGTGACGACCATGGTCTTGCCCGCGCCGGTCTCGCCCGTCACCGCGGTGAAACCGGGTGACAGCTCCACCACCGCGTCGTCGATGACTCCGAGCGACCGTATCCGCATCTCCTCCAACACGGACATGACCTTACGAGGTCCGGAGCCCGGCGTGCGACGGGCCCCGGTGACGGATTCACTCACGCGGGTGTGAGCAGCGGCCCCGGAAATCAGTGCGGAGCGCCCCGCCAGCCCTGTACGGGCAGGGCGAACTTGGCCACCAGACGGTCGGTGAAGGACGCCTGGTGCAGCCGCGCGAGCCGTACGGGCACCGCGCCGCGCCGCACCTCCACCCTGGCCCCTGCGGGCAGCTCGACGGTCCTGCGCCCGTCGCACCACAGCACCCCGTGCGGGGTGTGCGGCTGGACCTCCACGGCCAGCACGGAGTCGGGCGAGGTCACCAGCGGCTTCGCGAACAACGCGTGCGCGCTGATCGGCACCATGAGCAGCGCCTCGACCTCGGGCCAGACGACGGGCCCGCCCGCCGAGAAGGCGTACGCGGTCGATCCGGTCGGGGTGGCGCAGACGATCCCGTCGCATCCGAAGCCGGTCACCGGCCGTCCGTCGATCTCCAGGACGACCTCGAGCATCCGTTCGGGCGAGACCTTCTGGACGGCGGCCTCGTTGAGCGCCCAGTCGGTGTGCACGATGTCACCGTTGCTGTGCACGATCACGTCGAGAGTCATGCGCTCCTCGACCTGGTACGCCCGGGTGACGACCCGGTCGACGACCTGGTCCAGGTCGTCACGCTCGGCCTCGGCGAGGAACCCCACCCGTCCGAGGTTGACGCCGAGCATGGGTACGCCCGACGCACGGGAGATCTCGGCACCGCGCAGCAGCGTCCCGTCCCCACCGAGCACGATCAGCAGTTCGCAGCCGTCCAGCACGTCCGGCGTCGCGTCGGTGACGGTCTTCACGGACGGTGGCAGCGGCAGGTCCTCCGCCTCCGCGGCCAGCACCCGCACGCCCAGGCCGTGCGCCAGCAGGCCCTGGACGACGAGCTCGGCGCTGCGGATCGCGGCCGGGCGGCCGGTATGTGCCAGCAGGAAGACGGTGCGTTCCGCGTTCCCCGGCTGTGCCGTGTTGCCTGGTTGTGCCGCATGCGTCGTCAACGGGGCCCCTCCGCCACTGCACGGTCGACATCCGCGGGATCCAGCGCAGGTGCGCCGGCCCGCAGCCACAGAAAGTACTCGACGTTTCCCGACGGGCCGGGCAGCGGGCTCGCCGTGACCCCTTCCACGCCGAGGCCCAGCAGTCCGGCCCGGCGCGCCACTTCCCGTACGGCTTCAGCCCGCAGCTCGGGGCTGCGGACCACGCCGCCGCTGCCGAGGCGTTCCTTGCCCACCTCGAACTGCGGCTTGACCATGAGCACCAGGTCGGCGTCGGGGGCGGCGCAGCGCGCGAGGGCGGGCAGCACCAGGCCGAGCGGGATGAAGGAGAGGTCGCCCACCACCAGGTCCACCGCCTTCCCGTCGATCTGCTCCAACGTCAGCTCCCGTACGTTGGTGCGGTCCTTGACGGTCACGCGTTCATCGGACTGCAGCGACCAGGCCAGCTGTCCGTAGCCGACGTCCACCGCCACGACGTGGCCGGCGCCGGCGCGCAGCAGTACGTCGGTGAAGCCTCCGGTCGAGGCCCCGGCGTCCAGCGCCCGGCGTCCCTCGACCTTCAGTCCCAGGGGGACGAAGGCGGCGAGGGCGCCCGCGAGTTTGTGCCCGCCGCGCGAGACGTACTCGGGGTCGCTGTCGTCCTTGACGACGACGACGGCGGCGCTCGTCTCGACCTGGGTGGCGGGCTTGGTCGCGGTGTTCCCGCCGACGGTCACCCGCCCCGCTGCGATCAGCTGGCTCGCGTGCTCGCGCGAGCGGGCCATCTTGCGGCGTACCAGCTCGGCGTCGAGGCGGCGACGTGCCACTCCTGCCACGTTCGGTTCAGCTCCTGTTGTCGTGCGCGGGCGTCGGTGCGGGTGCGGGCCGTGCGTCCAGCGCGGTCAGTTCGTCACGCAGCCCATGGTGTACATCCTCGTACACCTCGGTGTGGCCGTCCGCCGCGAGGTGGTCGGCGTCGGCCAGCCGCTCCAGCCGCGCGTCGACACCCGGGTGCCCGGTGGGGGTGCGTGCGACCCCGAGGGGTGCGGGCGGGACGGGGTCGAAGGAGGGCGTGGCGGGCACGGCGGGGTGCGCTGCGGCCTCTTCGTCCGCCTCGCCCCGCTGCGCCGTGTCCGGCCCCGGCATCCAGTCGCTCATGCGGGAACGCTACCCCGAAGAGCCGGTGTACCGTCGGTGACGATGGCGACCATGGAGGAGTGCCGCAGCGCACTCGACACACTTTCCGGCAACCTGGCGGGGGCCGACGGCGACGTACGCCGCGCCGCCGACCTCGACCGCTCGCTGAGCTGCCACATCAGGGACCTCGACGTGACGTTCACCGGACGGCTGACGAACGGCCGGATCCGGGTGCTGGACACGTACGACGGCCCGCCCGGGGAGAAGGCCGAGATCCGGCTCGCGATGACCGGGGACGACCTGGTGGCCATGGTCGACGGCGAGCTGAACTTCGCGAGGGCCTGGGCATCGGGCCGGGTGCGCCTGGAGGCGGGCTTCCGCGATCTGCTGAAACTCAAGTCGCTGCTGTAGCCCGCCGGGGGGCTCAGGCGGAGACCGCCGCCGTGCGCTTCTTACGGGCGGCGGGGACGACGAGGGGGGTTCCTGTCTCCGGGTCGGCGATGACCTGGCACCGCATCCCGAACACCTCCTCCACGAGCTGCGCGGTGACGATGTCCCCGGGCGCGCCCTCGGCGATGACCACGCCCTGGCGCATGGCGATGAGATGGGTGGCGTACCGGGCCGCGTGGTTGAGGTCGTGCAGCACGGCGACCAGTGTGCGGCCCTGTGTCTCGTGCAGTTCGGCGCAGAGGTCGAGCACGTCGATCTGGTGCTGGATGTCGAGATACGTCGTCGGCTCGTCCAGCAGCAGGAGCGGGGTCTGCTGGGCCAGGGCCATGGCTATCCAGACCCGCTGGCGCTGGCCGCCGGACAGTTCGTCGACGTAGCGGTCGGCGAGCTCGCCGACCCCGGTCGACACCATGGAATCCTTCACGATCCGCTCGTCCTCGGGCGACCACTGGCGCAGCAGCCCCTGGTGGGGGTAGCGGCCCCGCGAGACGAGGTCGGCGACGGTGATGCCGTCCGGGGCGGTGGAGGACTGGGGCAGCAGGCCCAGGGTCCTTGCGACCTTCTTCGCCGGCATCCGGTGGATGGACCGCCCGTCCAGCAACACGTCTCCGGCAGTCGGCTTCAGCATCCTGGAGAGGGCACGCAGCAGGGTCGACTTACCGCAGGCGTTGGGGCCGACGATGACCGTGAAGGAATTGTCGGGGATCTCGACCGAGAGGTTCTCGGCGATGACCCGCTGATCGTAACCGAGGGTCACCGAGTCCGCGGTGAGGCGCTGCATGGTCGTACTCCCGGAGTCTGTGGGGTTGGTCTGCGAGGTGCCCGGAGTGCGCGGCTTCATATGCGGCCCGCCCTGCGCTCCGACACGAGAAGCCACAGCAGGTAGCAGCCGCCGAGCACGCCCGTGACGACGCCCACCGGGAGCTGGCGGTCCCCGAAGGCGTTCATGGCGGTCCAGTCGGCGACGAGGAGCAGGGCCGCTCCCGTGGCGGCCGCGGCCGCCAGGTTGGGGCCGGGTGCGCGGGTGAGGCGGCGGGCGACCTGCGGGGCGCTGAGCGAGACGAAGACGATGGGCCCGGCGGCGGCGGTGGCGACGGCGACGAGCAGCACCGCGCAGGAGAGCAGGACGAGGCGGGTGCGTTCCACCTGTACGCCCAGGGCGTGGGCGGCGTCGTCGCCCATCTCGATCATGCGCAGGGCCCGGCCGTGGCCGAGGACCAGGGGGATCAGGACGCAGCAGACCGCGAGCAGCGGCCAGACCTGGGCGTAGTCCCGGCCGTCCAGCGAGCCGGTCATCCAGACGACGGCGCGGGTGGCGTCGACGAGGTCGGCCTTGGTGATCAGGTAGTGGGTCGCCGCGGTGAGCATCGCGGCGGCTCCGATGCCGACGAGGACGAGCCGGTAGCCGTGCACCCCGCGCTTCCAGGCCAGCACATGGACGGCGGCGCCGGTCAGGAGTCCACCGACGACGGCGCCCGCCGCGACCTCGGTGGGTCCGCCGTGGAAGAGCACGATCACGGTGAGCGCGCCGACCGCGGAACCCTGGCCGAAGCCCAGGACGTCAGGGCTGCCCAGGGGATTGCGGGAGACGCTCTGGAAGACGGCGCCGCCGACACCGAGCGCGGCGCCGACCAGCAGCCCGGTCAGGACCCTGGGCAGCCGGAGTTCGGTGACGATGAACTCCTGCTGGAAGGTTCCGTTGCCGAACAGCGTGGTGACGACCTGCCCGGGTGACATCGCGTAGTCGCCGCTGCCGATCAGCACCACGGCGGCGAAGGCCGCCGCCGCCACGAGCAGCGCGATCACGGCGAACGCCCGCACGTCCACCCGGAAGGAGAACCCGCCGGCCGTCCGCACGGCGTGCACGGTCCTGGTGGTGTCCTGCGTGGCCTTCACAGCTGGGCCATCCTTTTACGCCGTACGAGATGGATGAAGACGGGCCCGCCCAGCAGCGCGGTGACGATGCCGACCTGCAGTTCGGAGGGGCGGGCGATGACCCGGCCCACCACGTCGGCGCCGAGCAGCAGCACGGGCGCGAGCACGGCCGCGTAGGGCAGGATCCACCGCATGTCCGGGCCCGTGATGGTGCGGACCAGGTGGGGGATCATCAGCCCGATGAAGACGATCGGCCCGCAGGCGGCGGTCGCCGCCCCGCAGAGCAGGGTGACGGCCGCCATCGCGAGGACGCGGGTGCGGGTCAGGTGCGCGCCGAGCGCCCTGGCCGTGTCGTCGCCCATCTCCAGCGCGTTGAGCGGCCGGGCGATGAGCAGGGCCACCAGCACGCCGAGCGCGATGAACGGCCAAACCTTGCCGACGGTCTCCGGGTTCGCGGAGGCCAGCGACCCCACGGTCCAGAAGCGCAGCCGGTCCAGCGCCGCGGAATCCAGCAGCTGTACGGCGTTGACGTAGCCGAACAGCGCAGCCGTCACCGCCGTACCGGCAAGAGCCAGGCGCACGGGGTTCGCGGAGCGGCTTCCACCGAGCAGGTACACCGCCACGGACACGATCGCGGCGCCGCCGAACGCGAACCAGACGTATCCGGTCAGCGAGGTGACGCCGAGAAAGGTGATGGCCGAGACCACGGCTGCCGCCGCGCCCGCGTTGACCCCCAGCAGACCCGGCTCGGCGAGCGGGTTGCGGGTCAGCGCCTGCATCACCGCGCCGGCCAGCCCCAGGGCAGCGCCGACGATCAGCCCCAGCACGGTGCGAGGGACCCGTACGTCCCGCACGAGGACGTCGCCGTTGGTGCCCGAGTAGTGGAACAGACCGTGCCACACCTCGGAGAGCGGGAGGGCCTTGGCGCCGATCGCGACACTCGCGAGGCACACCAGCACCAGCACGCCTACGGCGACCAGCAGGCCCGCGGCTCGTACCGCATGGCGCCCCGCGCGCACGGGTGCCCCCGGCGCGGCCACGCGAGCGGCGTTCGTTTCAGAAGGACTCTCGACCAACACCGAGTTAGGGTAGCCTACCCTGCCACTGCGTGATCCCGCCGTGCCGACGAGCGCCGACGGCTACAGGTCCAGTCCTGCCACGGCCTTCACCGCGTCGAGCCCGCACGCACCCTCCCCTGCATGTGTCCACGCCGCCCCGCACAGGGCCCGCAGTCCGTCGATCGCGTCGCCTCCGCCCTCCAGCACGAGCGCGTCCCCGCGCACCACGGCCGTCCAGCCGCCGCAGCGGAAGCCGCCGTCCTCCTCCGAGACGTCGGGCTGCCCCGTGAGCAGCCCCCGCAGATCCCGGTCCACATAGGTCGGGCGGTACTTGGGTTCCGCCGCGATCAGCTGCGCCGCGTCCGTCACCCCGGTGAGGACGAGCAGCGAGTCCACACCGCCGTTGTAGGCGCCCTCGATGTCCGTGTCCAGCCGGTCCCCGACGACCAGTGGCCGCTTCGCCCCCGTCCGCAGCACGGTCTCGCGGTGCATCGGCGGCAGCGGCTTGCCCGCGACCTGCGGCTCGGCACCGGTGGCGATCCGTACGACCTCCACCGCGGCGCCGTTGCCCGGAGCGATGCCCCGGGCGCCCGGGATCGTGAGGTCCGTGTTGGACGCGAACCACACGGCCCCACGCGAGATCGCGTATGCCGCCTCGGCGAACCTGCCCCACGGCAGATCGGGCCCGCCGAACCCCTGCGCCACGGCGACCGGGTCGTCGTCCGCCGACTCCACCGGCACCAGGCCCCTTTCGCGCAGCGCGACCCGCAGTCCTTCACCACCGACCACGAGCACCTTGGCGCCGGAGGGAAGCTGATCTGCCATCATCCGGGCCACGGCCTGCGCCGACGTGATCACGTCGGCAGCGTCGGCCGGCACCCCGAGCTCCGTCAGGTGCTCCGCCACCGCGTCCGGTGTCCGCAGCGCGTTGTTCGTCACGTACGCCAGGTGCATGCCGCCCGCGCGGGCGGTGCCCAGCGACTCGACGGCGTACACGATCGCGTGCCCGCCCGCGTACACCACCCCGTCAAGATCGAGCAGGGCCGTGTCGTACGCCTCGCTCAGCGCCACGGCGCTTCCGCGCGGCCGGGACCTGTACTGCTGACTCATATGCCTGTGCTCCTCTTCCCATGCCTCTCCCCCGATCATCGCGCATCGCCGGAGCGCACATACGATGCCCTGATGAACACAACCGGGTACGCCGCCGGCCAGGGACTACGGCTGATTCCCTTCCGAGGACTGCGCTACGTCCCCGAGCGGGTCGGCAGTCTGGCGGCGGTGACCTCACCTCCGTACGACGTCGTCGTCCGGCCGGACGGCCTGCACCACCTGGAGTCCGCGGACCCGCACAACATCGTGCGGCTGATCCTCCCGCAGGCCGGCACGGCCGCCGAGCGTCACCAACGGGCCGCCGACACCCTGGAGCGCTGGCTCGCGGAGGGCGTCCTCGCCCCTGACCCGGCACCCGTGCTCTACGTCTACGAACAGCGCGCCGACGACATCCTTCAGCGCGGTGTGATCGGGGCTCTGGCGCTCTCCCCCGCGTCGGAGGGCATCGTCCTGCCGCACGAGGACGTCATGGCCGATGTGGTGGAGGACCGCGCCGACCTGATGCGCACCGCCGCCGCCCACTTCGAACCCCTGCTCCTCAGCTACGCGGGGGACGGCGGGCCGGGCGGCACGACGGCTGTCATCGAGCGGGTGGTGGAACGCGTTCCGCTCCTCACCACGACGACCGAGGACGGTTTCGGCCACCGCCTCTGGGCCGTCACCGATCCCGTGGAGCAGGGGGAGATCGCGTCCGGTCTTTCCCACCGCCAGGCGCTGATCGCAGACGGCCACCACCGCTGGGCCACCTATCTGCGGCTCCAGCAGGAGCAGACCGTGCCCGGCCCCTGGGACTTCGGTCTCGTCCTGCTCGTGGACACCGCCCGCCATCCGCTGCGGGTGCGCGCCATCCACCGGCTGCTGCACGGCCTCCCGGTCGCCCAGGCGCTACGCGCCCTCGACGGCCGCTTCCGCGTACGGCCCATCGGCGGTCCGCTGCCCCGGGCCCTCGACGCACTCGCGGACGCCGCCGCGGACGGCAACGCCTTCCTCCTCGCGGGTGACGGCCGGTTCCACCTGGTCGACCGGCCGGACGAACAACTGCTGGCCCGCACGGTCCGTACCGACCGGCCGGACGCCTGGCGCACACTCGACGCGACCGTGCTGCACTCCACACTGCTCGACGACGTGTGGCGGATCCCCGACGATCCTGGGCACATCGCCTACATCCACGACACGGCGGCGGCGGTCGAGCAGGCGGAACGGCACGACGCCACAGCGGTACTGATGCATCCGGTACGCGAGGAGGTGGTACGGGACCTGGCCAGACAGGGCATCACGATGCCCCGCAAGTCGACCTCTTTCGGCCCGAAGCCGGCGACGGGGCTGGTCCTGCGCAGTCTCGGCGTCGACTGAATCCGACGAACGCCCTGGTCACCCGCACGAGTCCGCACCCAGGCATGGCGTGGTCAGGCCGGCCGCTAGGCTCAGCCGCATGATCGGGGACATGCGTATCTGCTTCATCGGGGACTCCTTCGTCCAGGGGATCGGTGACCCGGAACACCGGGGGTGGGTCGGCCGTGTACTGGAGGCCACCGACCGAGACATCACGGCCTTCAACCTCGGCATCAGGCGCAACACCTCCGAGGACGTCCTGCGCCGCTGTCGGCAGGAGGTACTGCCCCGCATCCTGCCTGGTGCCGACAATCGTCTCGTCATCTCCTTCGGCAGCAACGACTCCGTCGAGGAAGAGGGCGCGGTACGCGTCGAACCGGCGCGCACCCTGGCGAACCTGGCCTCGATCCTGGACGACTGCCGACGGCAGAACATCTCCCCACTGACAGTCGGCCCACCACCAGTCGTCGACGCGGGCGACGGGCATCTGCGACGCACCGCGGGACTCGCCGACGAGATGGCCGCCCTCTGCCGCGCACGGGACGTCCCGTTCATCGCCACCACCCTTGAACTGGCTGACGACCCCACCTGGACGCGGGAAGTCATGGCAGGCGACGGAGCGCATCCGGGCAGCGGCGGTTATCGAAGGCTGGCCGACCTCGTCCTCGCCGGTCAGTGGCGCGAATGGATCACCTTGTCACGCCCGTGACCGGCATCACCGGGCACCATGAGGCTTCGGCGGCTGCGAAACGCAGAAAGGGCGGCACCCCCCCCCGGGGGGTGCCGCCCTCTTCATGTCGCGTGCGTCAGCGGTGCTCAGGCCTTCGCGGACCCGTCAGCGTCGCCTTCCTCGTCGTCTGCTGCGCGGGCCGCGCCCTGGCCGTCGGTGGCCCGGCCATCGACGCCTTCTGCGTGAACCGCTTCTCCGGTGTGCTCGTCGTCGTCGCCGAGGGCGTCGACGAACTCCACACCATCGAGTTCGGCCAGCCGGTCGGACGCGTCGGTCGCACCGTCCTTGTCGGCCTCGAGGGCCTTCCCGAACCACTCACGGGCCTCGTCCTTGCGGCCTGCCTCCAGGAGCGCGTCGGCGTAGGCGTAACGCAGGCGCGGTGTCCACGAGTGCACGGCACTGGAGGCGAGCTCCGGGCTCTGCAGTGTGACGATCGCCGCGTCGATCTGCCCCATGTCCCTGCGGGCTCCGGCGGCGACCAGGCGCATCTCGACCTGGCCGGCCTTGTCCAGCTTCTGCACCTCGGGCTCACCGGCCATGTCCATGGCCCGCTCGGGCCGGCCGAGCCCGCGCTCGCAGTCGGCCATGACGGGCCACAGCTCCACGGAACCGGTCATCCGACGCGACGCCCGGAACTCGGCCAGCGCCTCTGCGTACTTCTGGGTGGCGTACGCAGCGAAGCCGGCCGCCTCGCGTACTGCGGCGACCCTCGACGCGAGCCGAAGGGCGATGCGCGAGTAGGCGTACGCCTGCTCAGGGTCCTCGTCGATCAGACGGGCGACCATGACGAGGTTCCGCGCGACGTCCTCGGCAAGGGTCTTCGGCAGGCTCATCAGCTCCTGCCGGACGTCCTTGTCGATCTCGTCGCCGGTGACCTCATCGGGGATGGGGAGCCGCTTGATGGGCTCACGGTCCCGGTCGTCGCGTCCCTGGTAGCCGCCCCGGTCGTCGCGGCCACGGTAGCCGCCACGGTCGTTGCCCCGGTCGTTGTCACGGCGCGGGCCACGGTCGCGGTCGCGGTCGTCACGGCGGAAGCCGCCGCCGGTGCTGCCACCACGGTCGTCGTCGCGGCGCGGACCACGGGGGCGGTCGTCACGACGATCGAAGCCGCCACCACTGGGGCGGCCGCCACGGTCGTCACGCTGACCACCGCGGTAGCCGCCACGGTCGTCCTCACGGCGCGGGGCACGGTCGTCACGGCGGAAGTTGCCGGGCCGGTCGTCATCGCGGCGCGGGCCACGATCGCGGTCCCGGTCATCGCGGCGGAAACCACCACCACCGCTGCCACCACGGCTGTCGTCACGGCGGAAACCACCACCGGTGCTGCCACCACGGTCGTCGTCGCGGCGCGGGCCACGGGGGCGGTCGTCACGACGGTCGAAGCCACCGCCACCACTGGGGCGGCCGCCACGGTCGTCACGCTGACCACCGCGATACTCACCACGGTCGTCCTCACGGCGCGGAGCACGGTCGCGGTCGTCACGGCGGAAGCCGCCGCCGGTGCTGCCACCACGGTCGTCGTCGCGGCGCGGGCCACGGGGGCGGTCGTCACGACGGTCGAAGCCACCGCCGGCGGGGCGGCCGCCACGGTCGTCACGCTGACCACCGCGGTAGCCGCCACGGTCGTCCTCACGGCGCGGGGCACGGTCGTCACGGCGGAAGTTGCCGGGCCGGTCGTCATCGCGGCGCGGGCCACGATCGCGGTCCCGGTCATCGCGGCGGAAACCGCCGCCGGTGCTGCCACCACGGCTGTCGTCACGGCGGAAACCACCACCGGTGCTGCCACCACGGCTGTCGTCACGGCGGAAACCACCACCGGTGCTGCCACCACGGCTGTCGTCACGGCGGAAACCACCACCGGTGCTGCCACCACGGCTGTCGTCACGGCGGAAACC
>NZ_JBIAIP010000032.1:17585-18955 GCF_042871485.1 Streptomyces sp. NPDC005791 | reverse complement strand
GAGCTGCAAACACTCCTCGCGACCTGGACCGGCGCCTGCCCCACCTGTCACCGCGACATGCCAGACCCCGCACCAACATGACCAAGCCCTACTAGCTGTCGTCAAACCCTGTCGGCAATCACCATCGGATCCGATTGGATTCGGGCCGCCGCGAAGCCCCGGATTGCACGGGTTCATTGGACGCGCCGCCCGCCTGTCGGCAAACGATCGTTTGCCGACAGGGTCGGTTGGTCTCGGGGTGCACGCGGCATGTGGGGGGTGCCTAGGAAAGATCCTTCCCATTGTGGACAAGTCGCACCGCAGGCACTCTCGAAGTATCGACAGAGGAGTACAGAGTGCAGCGCAAGATCAGCTTTGACCGTGATGGTGTGACCCTGGTGGGCAACCTGTTCACCCCGGACGACCTCGATGAGAGCGGCCGCTACCCGGCGGTGATCGTGCAGGGGTCGTTCACGTCGGTCAAGGAGCAGATGGCGGGGGCCTACGCAGAGAGGTTCGCCGGGCAGGGCTTTGTCGCCCTGAGCTTCGACTACGCCCACTACGGCGAGAGCGAGGGCCAGCCACGTCAGTACGAGTCGCCGGCCGAGAAGCTCAGCGACCTGCAGGCGGCGGTTACGTACCTGACCGGGCTTCCTTACGTGGAGGCCGTCGGCATGGTCGGGGTCTGCACGTCCGCGAGCAACGGGGTTTACCTCGCCGCTCAGGACCCGCGTTTGAAGGGTCTGGCGACGATCGCCGGGTTCCTCGCCGACCCGGAGGTGTTCGCCAACACCTATGGCGAGGACGGCCTGGCCGCGCGCCGCGAGCAGGCGGCCGCGGCGCGGAAGAAGTACGAGGAAAGCGGCGAGGCGACGACCATCACGGTCTACAGCGAGACCGAGACGGACGCGGCGAACTACGCCCCGGTCCAGGGCGCCTACGACTACTACACCAACGAGTCGCGCGGCAACGTTCCGCAGTACAGGAACGAGCTGGACGTCTCGTCGTGGACGAACTGGCTCACCCTCGACGCGCTGGGCCAGGCACCGTCCGTCTCCACCCCGACGATCGTCGTGCACTCTGATGGCAGTGCCCTGCCGGAGAACGCCAGGATGCTCCACGAGGCCGTCCGGGGCCCCAAGGAGCTCGTGTGGTCCGACGGGAACCACTTCGACTACTACGACTCGCCGAAGCAGATCGACAACGCTGTCGCGAACGTGACCCGCTTCTTCCGTACCCACCTCGCCGAAGGTCAGTCGGCCTGATCCCCGGCCCCCGCGAGGCGCCGTGTGCCCGGGCCCCCACAGGTCCCCGGCCCCCGCCCCACGCGGGGTGTGACCCGTGCGCGCACACACCCCCCCCCCCACAGCCCCGCCCCGGCACGTACGGCC
>NZ_JBIAIP010000032.1:0-17575 GCF_042871485.1 Streptomyces sp. NPDC005791 | reverse complement strand
GGCCGGCGCCCCCGGCCCCCCGCGCCCCCCCCCCCCCCGGGCCCGCCGCCCCGGCCCCCCCCCCCCCCCCCCCCCGGGGCCCCCGCGCCCCCCCCCCCGGGGGGGCCCCGCCCCACGGCCGAAGGCTGTGAGAGACGTGAGCGCGAAGAACCCGCACCTCGAAGAGCTCGGCCAGTTCCTGAAGGCCCGCCGCAGCGAACTCAACCCCGCCGACCTGGGGCTGGACCCGGGGGACCCGGGGTCCCGCCGCGTGTCCGGGCTGCGGCGCGAAGAGGTCGCGGCACTGGTCGCGATCAGCCAGGACTACTACGCCCGCATCGAGCAAGGACGCCTCGCCCCCTCCGAACCCGTCCTCGAAGCCCTTGCCGACACTCTGCGCCTCACACCCGACCAGCGCACCTACGCCGAAAACCTGGCCCGGCAGGCCGAGCGGCGCACCCCGCCCAGGAGCCGCTCGACACCGGTACGCCCACAGCTACAACGCCTGCTGGACCAGCTGACCGACACCCCGGCGTTCGTGGTCGGCAAGTACCTCGACATCCTCGCCTGGAACCCGCTCGCCGCTGCCCTCCTCCTCGACATCGACATGAAGCCACCCAAGGAGCGCAACTACATCCGGATGCTGTTCACCGACCCCCGGATGAAGGACTACTACGACGACTGGGGAGCCATGGCCCGCGCCGGCGTCGCACTGCTGCGCATGCAGGCCGCCGACAACCCCACCGATCCGCAGTTGACCTCACTCGTGGGAGAGCTGTCCGTCTCGAGTCCGGAGTTCCGCCGCTGGTGGGCGGCCCGTGACGTCGCCCGGCCGGAGTTCGGCACCAAGACCATCCGCCACCCTGACCTCGGCGACCTCACCGTCGACTGGGACAGCTTCCACTGGTCCGGCGACCCCGACCAGTACCTGACCATGTGGTCCACCGCGCCCGGCTCGCCCAGCCACGAAAAGCTCCGCATCCTCAGCTCCTGGCTCGCGGCCGCACCGGGCCGCGACAGCACCGCGAATAAGGCCGGAGCGTGACCTGACCCGCCTGCGCCCTCGGCGTATCGCCGCCCTCCAGCCATGAAACCGCAGCTACCACGGCTGCTGGCACTTACCCCGGCACGCCGTCGTCGTCCTCGTCCAGCTCGTTCGCGTCCGGGTCACGCAGCGGGCGCAGGGCGCCGGCGGCCGGGACGGCAGCGTTGAAGCTGTAGCGGCCGAGAAGGTTCAGATTGCGGTGCTTAAGCGGGGAGAGGCGGGCGATGTCCTCTGTCCGGATCTCATGGCCCTCGGCCTGGAGCTGGGCGACTGCGGCGTCGATGTACTTCGTGGTCCACAGCACGATGGCGTTGAGGACCAGGCCGAGCGCGCCAAGCTGGTCCTCCATCCCGTCGCGGTACGCCTGGTGGATGGTGCCGCGCTTGCCGTGGCACACGTCCCGGGCCAGCTTGTGGCGGGACTCCTGCACGGTGAGCTGCCGGTTCATCTGACGCCGGTAGGTGTCGTCCACCGGGTCGATTACCCGCAGCAGGTGCTCGGTCTTCGCGATCCGCCCGTACTCCGCGAACGCCGTCCCCAGCGGAGTCGGGCGCCCCTCGCGCCCGAACATCCGCAGCAGGTCGTAGGCGCGGACCTGGCTGGTGACCAGGGATCCGGCGGCCTTGCAACCCCGCGAGGTGCAAGAAGTCCTCGACCATGCCCGCCTCCAGCAGGGCGACGAGGAGTGGCGAGCCAAGTACGGAACCCGCGCGGGCATCGAGGGAACCATCCACCAGGCCGTCGCGGTCACCGGAATGAGACGTGCCCGCTCCCTCGGCCTCCAGAAGACCCACCTGGAGCAGGCTTTCTCCGCCGCTGCGCTCAACCTCATCCGCCTCGATGCCTGGTGGAACGGCCACCCGCTCGACCACACCCGCATCAGCCACCTTGCCCGCCTCAGCCTTTCCCTCGCCGCGTGACCGAACAAGCCAGCAGGATCGCCACCAGCCACAAACGGCGGCGATCAGTTCGCGCCGGGGCACCTCCGCTTCACATGCTCGCGTCCTCTTCGGTAGGTGCTCTGGGGACAGTACGGCGGAGGTCATCGGCCGCGGCACGGTGTCCCTCTGCGGTCAGGCGGTCGGCGAGGAGGGCCCGAGCTTCGCGGTACCCCTTAGAAAGCTGCGCTGGCATGGTGTTGTGCCGTTCGATGACTGTTCCGGCCTCGGCGAGCAGGACGACGGCTTCCTCCAGCCAGGAGCCGCCCGCCTCGGTCCGCAGGTTGACGGCGAGAAGCAGCATGAGGGCGAGCCTCGCCTCGAATCCCGGGTCGGCCTCGGCCATGCGGCGGCGTATGGCCACGGCCTCGTCGGTCACGGCGATGGCGTCGTTACGGCGGCCGATGGCCAGGAGCACAATGCTGAGTGAGGCCAGTGCCTCGGCCAGTTTGTTCGCGTGGGCTTGCGGTTGACGCCCGGCCAAGCGCCGCAGTATGGATACGGACTCGTGGGCGGCGGAGAGTGCCTCGGCTCCCTGTCCCGCGTAGAGCAGGTGCACGGCGCTCCCGGCCAGTACGTTCGCCAACTTGCTCTCGTACGAGACAGGATGGACTGCGGCGAGTCGGCGGAGGAGAGCCGCCGCTTCCTGCGCCACAGAGACCCCGGGTTCGCCTATGCGCCACAGTGCCTTGGCGAGGTTGGACAGAGCTTCCGCCAGGGCCTTGGTGTGCGCTGCCGCGTTCGTTTGCGAGAGCCGTCGCAGGATAATGATGCCTTCCTGGAGTGCCGCCACAGACTCCTCGGGAGCGGCGGTGAATCCGAGGCACAGGCCGAGCGCCACCAGAGACGCGGACAGGTCCGGCTCATGGGTCAAGGGGTCGCCAGCGGCCAACTCCCGGAATAGGGCCACGCACTCCTGTGTCGTGACGGTCGCGTCGACCCACCGGTCGGCCTGGCACAGATCTCGCCCGCGGTTCAGCAGCGCGCTCGCGAGATCGGACCGGCACTGATCGTCTCGTCCGACGAGTTCGCGCAGGATTCTGATGGATTCCTCTGTGGCCGCCAGTGCGTCGGCGCGGCGTCCGACTGCGGAGAGTCGCAAGCCGTAGGCCGTCAGCGCGGTCGAGAGGTTGCGTTCGACCAGTTCCGCCTCGGCGGGGTGCCGCAGTTTGTTGCGGTCCAGCGCTCGGTATTCCCACACATTTTCCTCGGCCGCCGCCAGCGATTCCTCCAGTTGCCCCGCGTGATAGAGGCGGACGCTGTGCTCGTGCCGTACGACGCCCTTGACGTGCCCGGCCCGTGAGAGCCGGTGCGGCAGTAGTCGGGTGCTGACGGCTGCGACGCCCGGGTCGAGGTCTGGGTGGGGCCGCTTGAACGGCGGGAAGTGGGCCGCAATGGCTTCGAGGAGTTCCGGTTCGATGTCGTCGAGCCGGGCCAGCGTGGTCAGGGCGGCGCTGCCGGCGGCGACGGCGACGTGGGGGGCGGCCGCGAGGAGTGGGTACAAGTGCCGTGGTCCGACGTGCGGCCAGCGCTGGGCCGCCGATGCCAGGAAGGTGACGGCGCGGGGGGTCCACAGGAGTGTGGCGGGGTCGGTGGCGCCGGTGAGCAGGGCGCCGACGGTCGCTCGGGCCCATGGCTGGGCCGGGTACTCGGCGTGGTGCCCCGAGAGGGTGAGCGCCAGGAAGTCCTCGCTGAGGCGGTCTGGGTAAAGCGGTTCCAGGACGGTCTCCTGGGCTGGGTCCGCCGGTGGGTAGCAGACGGCGTGGTCGGCGAGCACGCGGTGCGCCGGGAGCTTCAGGTCCAGCCCGGCAACAACGTCCAACCCCTGAGCGGGCGCCATCGGCCCCGTGAGCGCGGCGGTGAACACGGTCCGGTTCATCGCGTCGGGCGGGGTGGTGAAGGTCCGCGCGGTCGGGTCGATCTCGTGGCCGCCCTCTCCGCGCAGCCGTGCCCAGTGAAGGTGTTCGCGGTCCAGGAGGTAACAGGTCAGCCCGGCGAGGTCGGGCGGCGGACGGCGGCCCGCGACGTGGGCGTCGACAGCGACCAGGGCCGCGAGGTGTACCGAAAGGGTCAGCCCGAAGTCGTCCCCGGCGAGGGCGGCGGGTGTTTCGACACGGAGGGACGGGACGCCGTACCGGGCGGCGAAGCTGTCATGGGCGACAGCGAACATCTCCGTCCGCGGCGGCCCGTCGCCCTCCCCCTCCTGCGTCCCGTCGGACAGCGGAGGCAGGAACTGCGTGGACGTTCCGGCCTGGAGGTTGGCAACGGAGGCGCGGACGGCGGGCCAGATATCGTCGCCTCGGGCCAACAGCAGGATACGCGCGGGCACCTCGGGCCGGTGCAGCAGCGCGTTGCTGAACAGCCACAGCAAGTGCGACAGCGGCCAGCGGTCGGCGTAGTCGACGACCAGCAGGGTGCCGTCCGCAGCGGCGCCGAGATCCTGGCTGCCGGGCGGCGGAATTACGCTCCCGGGGCCGTGCGTGGCGGTGACCACTTGCCAGCCGTCGTCCGCCGATCCACGCGCGAAGTGGTCGGCGAGCCGGGTTTTCCCCTGCCCGCCTGGCGCGTGCAGCCACCGCACAGCGAGCTGC
Source organism: Streptomyces sp. NPDC005791 (assembly GCF_042871485.1). NCBI lineage: Bacteria > Bacillati > Actinomycetota > Actinomycetes > Kitasatosporales > Streptomycetaceae > Streptomyces > Streptomyces sp. NPDC005791. The sequence continues at coordinate 13,022 of NZ_JBIAIP010000032.1, read as the reverse complement.
GGCCCCTCGTCTCGCCATCGCCGCAGCGCTGCCAGCTCCGCCGTCCGGCCGGTGAACTCCACAACGGCGAAACGGGCGTTGAGCATGCGGCTCGGCACCTCGCGCAGGAACGAGTCGTCGGCGGCGGGCGGCGGGCGCCACCGCTGAAGCAGGTACACCGGTATGCCATCGCCGAAGATGTGGATGTCTGCGCCGACAACACCATAGGCAAAGCCGTTCTCGGCGCGGACGGACTGTGTCACGGCGTGTCTTCCTCGGCGTCGGTGGCGCTGGCCGGTGGCGAGGGGTACGGCGAGGCACGATGGTGGACGTGCACGCTGCTGCCCGGCCCAAGCGCGCCGTACGCCGACCCGCCGCCAGTGGCATGCACGCTCTGCTGCCAGACGTTCTGAGCCGTCGGCAACAGAGCACCGACCTCGTCGATCAGCGCGGTCACTTCGCCGGAGAGCTCCGGGGCACGGCGCAGCAGATCCTCCAGGTTCTCCTGCCAGCGCTGCACCTGCCTGTTTCGGGCAACCTCCAGCTCGGCCGCGTCCCGCACTCGGGCCGCACTCGCCTCCAACTCGGCCTGTACGGGATCGTCCTCGCCTCCCGTCATGCCCTCGTCACGCCGCCTGAAGAGCGCCACGGTCCGGTCGCGGGCCACCTCCCACGCGGAGGTGGCCATGGCGGAAACGACGGTGGTGGCGCCGGCCATGGCCAGTAACGACACTGGGTCCGACAAAGGCATCCCCTTTCAGAGTCCCGCGCCTCTGGTGGCGAAGGCCATCCAGGTGGATGCGGGAAGTGCCAGCACGAGCCGTCCGGTTTTTCGAGTCCCGGACGGAGCCTATGTTGGGATAGTCAGCAGCGGCTTCGAAACAGTCAACTCCGCCTACCGCACCCGGCTCACCGCTCCACCGACACACGCCCCACCGGAGCACCGCCGTTTGCGGCTGGTGGGTGACAGCATTCTTACCGGCACCCCTACTGGCACGTGGACCGGAAGTCGGTGTGCATCTACTCCCAACTCAAGCACTGCTCGGCCTCCGAGGTCGCCTCGATGATCGAGGGCGTGCTGCGGCACTGCATCGACATGGAAGTCGACCGGTAGTACACCAACACCCACGGCGCCTCCATCGTCGGGTTCGCGCTCGCGCACATGCTCGGCTTCAACGTGCTGCCCAGGTTGAAGAACGTCGGGTCGGCGCGGCTGTACCGCCCCGCCGCCGGCGAGGACGAGCAGTGGCCCCAGCTGGGCCCGGTGCTGTCCACCAAGACGATCGATTGGGAGCTGATCCGCCAGCAGTACGACCAGATCGTCAAATACACGACCGCCCTTCGCCTGGGCACCGCGGAGGCCGAGCAGGTCCTGCGCCGGTTCACCCGCGGCGGACCCAAGCACCCCACCTACCGGGCCATCGAGGAGCTGGGGAGGGCGGTGCGCACGGCCTTCATCTGCGACTACCTCGCCGACGCCGACCTTCGACGGGAGATCGGCGAGGGGCTGCAGGTCGTCGAGAACTGGAACAGCGCGAACCACGACCTGTTCTACGGGAAGGACGGCGAACTGACCGGCAAGGACAAGGAGAGCCAGGAGATCTCGATGCTCGCCCTGCACCTCCTCCAGTCGGTGCTGGTCCACGTCAACACGCTCCTGGTCCAGGAAGTCCTGGCCGAGCCGAAGTGGGCGGACAAGCTTACCGACACAGACCGGCGCGGCCTTTCACCGCTTTTCTGGACCCATGTGAACCCGTATGGCAGGTTCGAGCTGGACATGAACCGCCACCTGCACCTCGGCCCGCTCCTCCCGTGGCAGCAAACGGACCAGGTCGTGACGCTTCCCTCGACACAGCACCGGTCGGATGAACGCCGCACCTTCGGTCCCGGTTCACTGGTGCCCGCAGGACGTCCATCCCTCACGGCCAAGAAGATCTGCTGCAGCCAGCCGAACGTTCGGGTTCTTGTCCTGCAGAAGCTCGCGGGCTGCCGAGCCGTAGGCGGTCTCGTCGTTGCTCACCTGGAGCAGGTAGACCAGGGCTCGACGGCGGACCCAGTGGTCCGGATCCTTGAGCGCCGGTGCCAGCACCTGGGCAGCATCGCTGTCGAGTTCGGCCAGGGTCCGTGCCGCGTCCATCCTGGACGACGGTGTGGGTGCCGGCGTACGGGTCGTTGTGCTCGTGGCGGAGCCGCTCCCAATCAGTGGCGACGGAGGCGGTCGGCTCCAGCGCGAAAGCGCGTCCAAGTTGCTGACTGGCAGTGGGGATGTCGTGGACCGACCAACGCGTCAGGGGGAGCAGTCCGTAGTCGGGCCCGATGCCCCCGTTGCCGATTTCGCGCAAGAAGGTGCGATAGCTACGGGGGAGACGGACGCCGTGTCTTGTCTCGTAGGCGGCCACTCGTTCTTCGCTGAGAGGGGTGCCCAGCCGGTGGCCGCCGGGCGCCCGCACGAAGGTCCGAGGGCGAGGAACGGGATCCGTACAAGCAGCGGCCAGATTGGATCGGATGCGGGCGACGATGTCGTCCATGAATGCTTCTTCCAAGGGGTGGTGTCACCTTATGGGAGGCCACGTTCGCCGACATCCTATCCAGAGGAGACCCTGAGCACGATCCAACCCTCCTTCCGCGGCCTCCTGGCCGTGTCCGTTGGAGGAACCCCCACCGAACAACCGTGATCTTGCCCGGCGGGAGAGAACGACCTGCGCTGACGGCGTCTCATTTAGGGTGTCCGGTGATCTGTACGGTGAGCGGGGGCTTACCGTACGCTCTGGGCGTGAGCGACGCCTCGACCAATCCGGCCGCCAGTGGCCACACCGAGCCTTCCGGCATCCGGCCAACCCTGGTCACCGCCTCGTCCAGGGTTGGCCCGGGCACGTAAACGGTCGCGATCCAGGGTGGCGCGTCATCAGGACCGGCGGCGACCACCGGCGCGGTGAACGCGCCACTGACAGCTTGCGCGGCGATCACCTCTCGCCGGAAGCGATGCCGGAACTCCGCGTGCTGTGCCAGATGCGGATGCATCACCTTCACCGCAACCGCACGCCCACCCGGCGACTGGCCCAGGAACACCCGTCCCATGCCCCCCGCCCCCAGCCGGGCATGAAGCACGAAATCACCTATCCGCGCCGGATCTCCAGCCGCCAGCGGCTCCATCCCGGCCACCCCCTCCACTCAGTGTCACAGAAGGCTACTTTGCGGCCGGTGGCTGAGTTGGGACACCAGGGCCAAGGCCCGTCGCGAGTACGAGAACTGGGGCAGCACACTCACGCCCTGCCCATGATCAATCTCAGCGCCAACTGCTGTACCGGTGTTCCCCGAGGCCGATGTCCGGCTGCCCGATCAGCCTAAGCGGCGGCGGCTGGTGTGCGGGCAGCGCTGCAACGACGGCGTCGACGAGCTGAACGCCCCCAGCAGCTCCACCCAGGCCGTGCCCGGCTTGCGCACGGGAGGCACCGGGACGTTCAGCGCCTTCACCAGCGAGGGCACGAGACGGAACCGGGCAGTGTGGTACTGGATCGCCACCCGGCCCTTGGTCGTGCGGCACGGCGAGCCCGCCGGGGCGGCGCAGGTGGAACATGCAGAAGGGTCCGCTGGTTCGCACCAGCGGACCGTCGGCGGTGGTCAGGATTCGTTGGCGTGATCGAACTTGAGATGTTCAGTGCCGGGGGCTGCCGATGGGGGACCAGGTTTCCGGGGTGGAGGAGTATTCGTACACGTTGGAGCGGTCGGCATTGACGGCGTAGAGGCGGTCCTTCGTGGAGACGAAGGAATCGACGGGGTCACCGATGACGGTCCAGGTCTTTTTGGACCGGTTGTATTCCTGGAGTTTCCCGCTCGTAGTGTCGGTGGCGTAGAGGGTGGTGGGGCTGGTGAAGATCCGGTCGGTGCTACCGCGGACTGGGTGCCAGACGCCTGGTGTGCCGCTGTACTCGAAAGTGGCCTTGTGGTCGGGGCCGACGCCGTAGAGGTGGGTGGCGGTCGCGGCGAAGTGGCTGCCGGGGCCGCCGATGACGGTCCAGGTCTTCTTGGTGCGGTCGTACTGTTCGATGTTGCCGGTCTTGCCGTCGGTGGCGTACAGCGTGGTGGGGCTGGTGAAGATCCGCTCGGTCGTGCCGCGGACCTGGTGCCAGACGCCCGGTGTGCCGCTGTACTCCATGGTGCCCAGGGTGCCGACGCCGTAGAGGTGGGTGGCAGTGGCGGCGAAGTGGCTGCCGGGGCCGCCGATGACGGTCCAGGTCTTCTTGGCGTGGTCGTACTGTTCGATGTTGCCGGTCTTGCCGTCGGTGGCGTACAGCGTGGTGGGGCTGGTGAAGATCCGCTCTGTCCCTTTGCGGACGACGGTCCAGACGGTGGCCTTCCCGGTGTACTCCTGCGCCTGCCCGTCGGGGGTGATGCGGTAGAGGTGGCTTGAGGTTGCGACCACGATGCCGGCTTTACCGCCCTGAGTCTGTGCTTCCTTCGGCTTGGACGATGCCGACGCGGAAGACGACGCCGGCGTGGGACGGACTTCCGCCGGAGCCATGGGGCCGGTGGGCAGGGAACTCGGTTCCGCGGGTGCCGTGCTCTGCTCGACCTGCTCGGGAACCTCCAGCGGGGGCGCCGTCTCGGGCTGGTCGTTCGAGTTCTGGAGCCGGTTGGCGATGATGAGGACGGCGACCAGGATCGCGAGCGCCGCCCACTGCGCAGGCGCCCTCCAGCGCCTCCACCGGTGCCCGCGCGGGACGTGGCCGGCCGGAGAGCTCTTCTTCCCGGTGTCGTTGTGAGGCCCAGGTTTCGACGGCGGCACCAGTGCTTGCCCCGATGCGGGCTGCGGGGTTTCGTTCGGGTCTCCGGAAGTGGATTCGTCCGAGGTCGGCGGGTTGTCCGCGAATAAGTCGGCTTCTTCGCCACTGCTGTTCGCCGGAGCCGGCGTTGGTGTGCGGTCAGGACTGGGAGCGGGGTTGTCCTGGGCTGGGCCTGACGGCGACGCGGCGCTTGGTGCTGGGACGGTGGTGGGGGAGGGGGCCTCTGTCATGGCGGCAGAGTGGAGGCGGCGTGCCTCCTGGAGTTTGGTGCTTCTGGTGCGGGCGTCGCGGGGAAAGCGGTCCTCGATGATCCGGTTGAGGCGGTGCAACGGAATGATCTTCAAGCCGGACCGGTACTCGCTCCACACGCTCCTGCTCAGCTGGTAGCGCTCCGCCAGCTGGCTGACCGTGTACTCCGCGGTCAGGTCCCGCAGGAACTGCGCGAGGGCGTTCGCTGCTGCGGTGCGGCCCTTCAAAGGTCCAGGAAGACGCCCTGATCTACCCATAACTCCCCCTTCAATGCTTGGACGTGCGTGTTCGCGGAAGTTCGCACAGGTTCGCGTTTGTCCGGTGCCCCCACCACTGCTGACCTGGACGGATACCGCGACCTCCCGACGGATAATCAGATCAGGTTCCAGCGTGGTGTTCCACCGCTTCCGCCAACCGGCACAGCGGGAAACACCACAGCGAAGGGACCACTGTGCACCGAGTACTGACCCGCCGGCCCAAACGCCTCGCAGCAGCCACGGGGCTGGCGCTGGCGGTCGGTCTGGCCGTCGTGCCCGCCCAGGCCGACAGCAAGCCCAGCACCCATCATCCGTCCTCGACCGGAACGCTCGGCCGGGGCGCCGCTCCGGGCGGCCCGGTCACCCCGGAACAGGTCCTCGCCCGTGCCCGGCACTGGGTCGAGCGGGACGTTCCCTACAGCCAGTCACACGCCTGGAAGGACGACGCGACCGGCGGGCACTACCGGCAGGACTGCTCCGGTTTCGTCTCGATGGCCTGGCAGCTCAGAAGCAGCCTCACGACGCGGTCGCTGCCCAGCGTCGCGAACAGGCTCTCCAGCTTCTCCCAGCTGGAGGCCGGTGACGCCCTCAACTACCCGGCAGCCCACGCCCTGCTCTTCGGCGGCTGGACCAACCGGGCCAAGGGCGACTTCGTCTACTACAGCGAGAGCCGCAGCGGCCGGCCCGCCCGCAAGGACAGCGCCAACATCCACGACAGCCGCATCGCCGGCCACCCCCGCTCCGTGTACCTTCCCCTGCGGTACAAGAAGCTCGTCACCACACCCCCACCGGCCAAGCCGGCGCCCGCGCCCCCGCCCACCAAGCGCCCCGTCCGGGCCTCCCCGTCCACCCCCGCCGCACCGGCCCCTGCGAAGCCGGCCCCCACACCGGCCCCTACCAAGCGCCCCGCGCGGTCGTCCCCCTCCGCTTCTGCCACACCGCCGGCGCCCGCCACCCCCTCGTCCGCTGACGGCACCGGAACCAGCTTCGCCGCCACCGCCCACCGTCTGTACGCCGTCTCCCCCGACCACAGCGGGGTCTACGAGTACACGGGCAGTGGCCACGAGTGGAGGAAGGTCCGGGGCCGTACCGGCCGGATCTACACGAGCGGCAGCACCTTGTACGCCACCGACCTCCGCGGCGGTGACATCCACCGGTACGACCGCGTCCACGGGAGGTGGAAGCGCATCGGAGGTCCGGGGGCGGAGTTCGCCGCAACGGCCAAGCGCTTGTACGGGGTCAGTGCCGACCACAGCGGGGTCTACGAGTACACAGACCGCGGTCCGTGGAGGAAGGTCCGGGGCAGCACCGGCCGGATCTACACGAGCGGCAGCACCTTGTACGCCACCGACCTCCGCGGCGGTGACATCCACCGGTACGACCGCGTCCACGGGAGATGGAAGCGCATCGGAGGTCCGGGGGCGGAGTTCGCCGCGACGGCCAAGCGCTTGTACGGGGTCAGTCCCGACCGCAGCGGGGTCTACGAGTACACGGGCAGTGGCCACGAGTGGAGGAAGGTCCGCGGCGCCACCAGCCGGATCTACACCAGTGGCAGCACCCTCTACGCCACCGACCTTCGCGGTGACATCCACCAGTACGACCGCGCCCACAACACGTGGAAGCGCGTCGGCGGCCCAGGAGCCGACTTCGCCGCCACCCGCGCCCGGCTCTACGGCGCCAGCCCCGACCACAGCGGGGTCTACGCCTACACCGGCGCGTCCGACGTCTGGCACCGCGTCGGCGGCCCGCTTGCCCCCTGACCCGGTCTCGCCTTCAGCCCTTCGACGCAATGTCCTGGAAAGGAACACAGTTGAACACCACCGAGCCCCTGAACGACCTACAGGAACCCCGCCAGGCTGTCGGTCTGTGGCGAAGGTTCCACGGCGCGCTGCGCATGGCATGTCTGCTGGCCGTCGGAGTCCTGGCCTTCGGCGTAGCTGCGAACGCCGTCCCCTCGAACCAGTCGGGTGGTAACGGCGATCCGGGAGCGACGGTCGAGCTGGAACAGATCGTTGCCGCGGGCAAGAGCGTCTACGGCCTGTCCGCCGACCACCGCGGAGTCTACGAATGGTCTCCCGGCCGGGACGGCTGGAAGAGGGTGTGGGGAGGTGCCACGAAGCTGTATGCGGGCGGTGACAACCTCTACGGCACCGATCCGTCCACTGGCAGCATCTGGAAGTACAACGGCGGGGGCAACGGCTGGGACCGCATCGGCAATCCCGGCCTCACCTTCGCCGCCGCCGACGACAAGCTGTACGGCATCAGCCCCGACGGCGGCAGCGTCTGGGAGTACACCGGCAAGGAAGACGTCTGGAACAGGATCGGCGACGCCCCGGCCACGGCCCTCTATGCCGGCCCCGCCAAGAAGAGGACTTTCACCCCTCCCGTCGACATCAAGATCCCTCCCGCCCTGTACGCCACCAACCGGGAGACCGGCGACCTCTGGAGGTACGACCACAAACCGGGGAAGTGGACCTGGGTCGGCGACCCCGGCACCACGTTCGCCGCAACCGACGAAGGTCTCTTCGGGCTGGCTCCCGACGGCTCCGCCGTCTTTGAGCGCCACGCGAAGAGCGGTGAGTGGAAGGCCGTCGGCGCACGCGCCGAGAACATCTTCAGCAACAACACCCTCTACGCCGTCAACCCGGACACTCACGACCTGTGGAAGTACAGCGGTAAGCCGCATGCGTGGGACCGCGTCAGCGGACCCGCCACGGCCTTCGCCACCAGCGGCGATTACCTCTACCGGCTCGCCCTCGACCGGCGCTCCGTCCAGAAGTACGACGGCAATGGCAAGAACGACCAGTGGCTCGATCTGCGAGCACCGACCGTGCCGGTCACCCGCGAAGAGAAGATCGCTCGCTTGGACAGCCTCATCAAGCGCGGTCCCGAGGCGAGGAAGGCATACGAGGAGGCACTCGCCGCCCACCGTGCGGGCAAGCCCGACCCGTACGAGTTCAAGTGGTCGACCAACAAGTGCAACGCCCCTGCCCCGAACTCCGTCGGCGGCTACGACTTCACCCCCGCTTGTATCCGGCACGACTTCGGATACCGCAACTACCGCGACCTCTACGGAGAGAACAATTTCCGCACCCAGCCGAACGGAAGGGCACTCATCGACGAGATCTTCCTCCAGGACATGAACGCGATCTGCGACGCCTCTGCCCAGCCCAACCAGTACGTGCCCGTCCCCGACATGGCGGCTGCCACTGGATGCAAGGCAGCCGCGCGGACCTACTACACGGGTGTCATGGCGAAGGGGCGGTGGGACGACGTCTTCAACTGAGTGACAGCTGACACCTCGGCAGATTCAGGACCACGTCCCTTCCTGTCGGCGGTCAACCGCCGACAGGAAGGGACTCTGTCAGCTGTTCGCCAAACCCTGGTCAGGTCGGCGGCAGACGGAGCGAGCGCGGCCGCTCGCCGATGCCGAACGAATCGAGACGCATGGCGGTGATGTCGGCCTGGAGTTAGTTCCTCACCAGGGAACTGAAGGGCTCGCAGGATCCCTCCGGCATCGTGTTCACCGTGCTGGCGGCCATGTCCGGCATGGGGCGCGAGTACATCCGCGACCGCACCCTCGAAGGCCACGAGAGCGCCCGCAAGCGCGGCAAGACCATAGGCGGCGCGGGTGTCACCGCCGAGTCCATGCTGTCCATGGCCCTTCACCTGCGCGACATCCCCGCCCGGCTCGTCATCACCACCGGCAAGAAGAAGGGCCAGCATCCGTCACCGGCGACCGTGATGCGGATGCTGCGCGAACACGACGAGCAGGCCGCCACGGCGGTTAGCGCGTGATCATTCCGCTACTTTGCGGCTGGTGTCTGGGCCAGGACTCCAGGGCCGGCATGCCTCACGGTCGGTCATGTCGGCCGGGGTGACCAGGACGAACAGCGGCAGCCCTTTGGTGTCCACGACCAGGTGCCGCTTGCGGCCGTTGATTTTCTTCGCTTCGTCGTAGCCGCGCGAGTCGTAGCCGCGCGAGTCGTAGCCGCGCGAGTCGTAGCCGCGCGAGTCGTAGCCGCGCGAGTCGCGGCCGACGGTCTCCGCAGCCTTCACGGACTGGGAGTCGATGACGGTCCTGACACCCGGTGTCCGGGTACCGCTCACCCGCAACCAGGAGACGTGGCAAAAGGCGGTCGCCCTCGGTAACGAGGTCTCTGACTCTCCGCGTTCTGCTCGCCATGGCTGTGACCGCGACCGGCGTGCTCGTCGGCCTGACGCACCCAGCTCCGCAGCGTCTCGCCGGTCACCCCCACGTCCGCCGCGACCGCCGCATACGTACGCTTCCCGCCCGCCGCGCGGTACAGCGCGACGGCATCATTCCTGAACTCCGCCGGGTACGGCGACTTCCGTCCCACCAGGACACCCTTCCTCGGATCTGCAAGATCCATTGTCAGTGTGTCCACACAGCCGGGGTCGCCTCACTCCAGCGCGGCCACCACCGAGTACGGCCAGCCGGGCACCATCTGATGCTTGCCCTCGCCCCGGCCGAAGGTGTGGCAAAAGGCCCGGTCGACACACGTGTTGGCGTCCGGCCACAGCCACGGCGAGACATCCACCGCCAGCACCAGGCGACCATCCGCCGCCCTCGGCAGCGGCACCCCGACCAGGGCACGACGCAGCCGGGCGACGTCGATCCGGCCCTGGTTGAGTCAGTAGCGGAGCCGCTACGGGCAGCGAGGCGGCGGCGTCCTCGTCACCAGATCACCACCGAAGTCACGGTGGCATGGAAGCCGAACGTGAGGGTTCGGTCCTGCCATTTTTCGAGGGTGAGAGAGGTCTGGTAATTGTTTTCCTGCACTGTGTAGAAAAATGTGACCTTGTTGTTTCCGGAATGAAATTTCGTGCTGAGGAAGAGGTGCAGGTTCATCGCGCCGGCATTGGCGAAACATGACGGCCCCGGAAGGTAGTCCGTCTCTACGCGCGCATACTCCTGAATCACCGGAGAGCCGCAGTTGACGAAGCTGACCGCAGCGGCGGGGGTCGCTGGAAGCGCAATCGTCAAGCCGACGGTGACCGCCGCAATGGCGGTAATCTTATTGAGTAAACCATGAGCCCTGACGGGACGGCCTATTTTTACGGCAGACACAGTACTTGAACCTTTCGAAGGGATCAACACCCGCCCGGGGTGGGCGAGTCGACCGCACGAGCTTCTTCGCTCCGGAGTGAGCTATTTTCTTCTTTTGACACATGGAGCCTTTTCCCTCTTGATCAGGCGGTGAGTTCGAGGGTGACAACGGCTCGGACGACGGCTGTGATGCGGCGGAGCTTCCGCAGGAGCCGTCCGGGCTTGAGGATCGCCATAGCGCGTTCACCGAGGCCGCGGGTCTTCGCGTGGTCCTGGTGGCAGCGCTGATGCCGGCCGCGCAGGTGCGTGCCATGGAGCTGTGTGTCAAGAAATGATCAGCCGGGCGAAGGTGACCGTGAGTGTTTGAATGCTCCCGTCCACGCTGCTCACCACCCTCGTGATCTGCGGGCGATTGAACTGGAAACGTGTAACTCAGGTTCCCTGAGCGTTGAGCACGTCGATGGTGATGTAGGCCGGCCGAAACGACTGGGGTCCCTCAGCCACGTATCGACGATGGCTGAGGCGCCGGGGCGCCGGTCGAACGTGACTGCGTGCTCGGTGAGGCCGCTGACCTGCGGCAGATATTCGGCGGGAGCGCCCGCCACACCGAGAAGCCAGTTGTTGATGGCGACCAGTGGCTTCGAGTCCTGGGTGATCGCCTGGTGAGCCGAGGTGTGCGGTGGTGTGCTCGCCGATGCGGTCGCGGTCGAGCCGATGCCCAGGAAGCCGGTGGACAGTGCTCCTGCAGCGATCAGAGTGGTCACGACGCCGGACACGGTTGCGCTGATGCTTCATCAGAACCTCACGATCGTAACGGTGCGTTCGGACTCCGAAGCTACGGATCGGGCGCCCCGGAATCGTCACCCGGCAGTGGACACTTCTCCGTAGCTCGCATGGGGGACAGGCCCACAACTGCCCCGCCGCCCGCTCCGGTCACCATCCGCGGCCGGTCCGTACGGAACTGGGCTGTCACCCCGAGCAGTGGCGCCGCCGCCCGCGTGGGCCAGGAGGTCGCCACGGCATTGCACCAGTGGGGCTACCGGCCGAAGGACAATCAGCCACAACAGGCCGTCGAGTTCCTGCTCCGCTCGGCCGCGCAGGATGGCGGCCGACGTGTCTCGCTGCACCTGGCCGACGACGAGGAGCGGAACCAGGTGATGCTCCTGGCGCTCAGCCACCGCCAGGACATGCCGCCGTGCAACGACGACCAGGCGCTCCGGGACGCCGAGCACATGCGCGCCCTGGCCGCGCTCGGGATTCGCGATGTCGGTATGGAGACTGCGCCAAGCGGGCGCCGCTGGTGGGCAGGGCTCGACCTTCCCCGCCCCGGCCAAGCCCTGGTGTTCTGTCCACGGAGGTTGGGTGCGCTCTCTCGCGGACCCAGGAAGCTGGAAGGCCCTCCGATCCACGCGTAGCTCGCCCGCATAGTCCGGCGCTCTACTCCCTCTGCACCGTACCCTGGGGCCTCAGCGCACCATGCCTCGAAACCCGTTCGTCGCCGTTCGTGGGCGCCAACCCTGCAGCAGCCCCAACGCCCGTACGCCCGGCCACCCCTGGGCCTCCAGCGCGCCGGCATGAACGTCATCGACCTCCTGCGGCTTCGCCCGAGCCTCTGTGTCCGCGCTGCTACCTGCCGACGGCATCTTGATATCCGCCGGTGAACCGCAAAGGAGAACAATCCAGCGCCCGGGGGCAGCCGCCCTCTCGGTGCGGGTCTCGGTCCGGCCTGCGGGCCGACAGCGCTTCGGGGGCCTCTCGACGTACGCCTCGACAACCGCGCAACCCAACGCAGACTTCGCACCACGCTGCGCGGCGCCCGTCAGTTCCTCACCCCGACGGCTTGAATGCCCGCCTTGCGGAGTAGCAAGGTCAGCTGTGACTGATTCCCAATCGTCCTTGTCAACCGGTGAGCCGTAAGGTTCCGCCCATGAAATCGTTGATCGCCGCCGTTCGCGAACAGGACGAAGCTGCCCGTTTCCTCGCCGGGCCGGGCGACTTCGACCTGGACCGAGGCGACCATGTCGAGGAAGTCCACCTCGCCTCGGGCGCTGCGCTGAAGGGTTTCGCCGGCGACGGCGCCGGGGGAACGTACTTCTTCTGCGGTGAAGGCGGCGAAGAGCGTCCGATTCTGTACGCCGACTCCGAAGGAGGTGCCGCGCTGGTTGCCATCGGCCTGCCCGAGCTCCTGCGGCTGCTGCTCGTCACCCCGTGGTGGCAGGGCTGCCAAGCGTTCACGGCCGAGGAAAGTCGCGAGCTCGCGGCCGAGTACCTGGAGGACATCCCGGACCTCGTGGCCCGACGGGACCGTGCCGCCGCAGCCCTTGGCCTCGACCTTCCTGGCCAGGCAGACGTCCTGGCCCGTCTGCAAGAGGTGGCCCTCGGTATCGGAGAGAACTTCGTCCTCATCCTCACGTCGGAGGGTTATCCCTATGAGCCTCTCTTCAGGAACTGACACGCACCATGGCAGTGGGCAGCACTCGCCGTCCCACGACGACGGGGGTAAACAACTGTTCCCATTTTTTTCAGTGGGTATGTGGTGTTGTCTGTGAATATCGTGGTGTCGTGAAGATCCGTTGCCATTGCCCTTGCCCGTGGGGGTGAGCGTGTGAAGAGGTTCACGCCACAGCCGGGCTTCACTGTCCTGGCATACAAGCTGGCGCTGGATCCGAACGCCTCCGCTAT
>NZ_JBIAIP010000031.1:0-20371 GCF_042871485.1 Streptomyces sp. NPDC005791 | reverse complement strand
GACAACATCACCCCGTACGCGCGCAGCAACGTCTTCATCGTCTTCAACAGCGTGGAGAACACGGCCCAGGAGCCCTTCGCGGCCCCGATCCGCCGCCCCGACTTCATCGGAGCACGCGACTTCACCCCGGTGAAGTAGTCACGTACGTCGGTCGGAAGGGGCGGGACGCATCACGCGTCCCGCCCCACCCGCGTCCCGGCTGTCGGCTCGGAGGGAGCCGGCCCTCCGGTGCCCGGGGCAGCGCATGGACCTGGCCGGGAACAACCGCTACTCCTCGGCGGCCGCCTCGGCACTCACGGCTGTCCAGGAGTCGATCAGGAGTTGATCAGGAAGGCGGAGAGCACCCCTGGCTGCGCTCGGGGCCGCCCTGCTGCGGCCTGTTCCGACTGTGATCAGCATCATCTTCGTGAACCACATGTGCGTGGGAACCGCCCTACGCCCGAATGCCCTCAAGGAAGACAGAGGAACGCGGGGGCCATGACCGCGCTTCCACGGGCAACAACGGGAAGGGACATTCATGAAACTGACAGTCAGAACCGCGGCATTAGGAGCACTCCTCGCCGCCACCACCGTGCTGGCGGCTCCGGGATCCGCATCGGCCGCTGACCCCAAGGACGGGGTAGTGGGCTGCTCGGCAGGTAAGGTCTGCCTCTTCGACGGCCACAGCCTCACCGGGAGCGTCCTGCAGCTCGATGCGGTGGACCACCGCAACATCGGTCCGGCGTGGAACGATCGGGCCGGCTCGCTGTGGAACCGCACCGACAAGCACGTGTGCGTGTGGACCGATGAGAACTTCCGCGGCGAGAACTGGATCATCGAGCCGGGCAAGACACAGGAACTTCTTTTCGTCTACGACAACTCGGTGACCAGCGTCGAGGTCCATTACGGCTTCGGCTGCGGGGGCTGAGCCGACGGTTGACCGATCCCGCCATCCGCTTCCGCTTCAAGCGGACGATGGCGGGATGTGGCCGCGCCCCCAAGGCCGGCGAGAACGGTACGCCACCGCTGCACGGCGCCCGGGCACCTGCCGATCTGTCTGATCGAGGTGCAGGTCCCTGACCGCACTCATGTCACCGTGTTCGGAGGCTCGAAGACACGATGCGGTTGTGCGAGACACCCATGGCGTACGTCTGGGAGTCAGGACCGAGAGAAGCCGCAGGAAGCTGAGCCGGGCGATCGAGAATGCGGATTCGGGCGCCGCACGGGATGTCTCCAGGCCCCGGGTGAGCCACGCGGCCCGTGTGCATCTGGCCCTCGCCCTCGGGGGGAGGGCGCGTCGTGCACACGGTTCTCGCCTTTCTGATCCAGGCGGTATCCGTGAGCCTGTACGTCGCTGTCGTGCTCGGACTCGGCGGGGCGGTGAGCCTCCCCCTGTAGTTCCCAGCAGGCGCATGCCTTGCGCCTCCGGTCAGGCGCTCGGCCGGAGCGTACGGGCGGAACCACGGGTACGCATCGACACCGCCATGATCAGGGCCACGAACCAGAACAGGCCCGTCACGGCGCCGATGAGGCTGACCACGACGACGAGGCCCAGGCGCTCCACTCCTCTGCGGTAGGCGATGAACGACGGCACGCAGAGGAGGAGGAGAGCCGCCGGCACCAGGATGAGCAGTTCCACGGGACTGAGGGTCGAGATCATCGGGCCACCTTACAGATCGTTTCCGTACGCGCATACGCGCGAACCCCGCGCGCAGGCAGGCCACTTGGGGTCAGACGCCTGCTTTTCCCTTGTCCGTGCCGGTGGGCTCGCGGTCGGCGTCGGCTCCGGTCACCGGCCCCATGCGCCGGAGAGCGGGGGTGAGGGCGAGGGTGACCGCGGCGGAGGCGACGGCCATCACGGTCATGGCGGTCGCGGGTGAGGTGACGTGCGCGATGCCGCCCGCGACCGCCGCGGCGAGGCCCTGCATGGTGAACATCCCTGAGTGGTGCAGCCCGAGGGCGTGCCCCGTCAGCTCGCCCGGGACCAGGGTCATCAGGCGTTCCTGGAACAGCAGGTTGGCGGAGAAGCCGACCGAGGCCAGGGTCACGGCGGCGAGCGCCATCGGCAGCCCGGGGTGCAGGAAGAAGATCGCCTACCGGGAGCGGCTGGCCGCCGATCCGGTCACGGCTTGGCTGGTACCCGTCGCGCTGGGCAGACACCGGTGGATCGCCGACTTCCTGACGCCGGTGCCGTCCCACGGGGGTGAGACCCCGGGCGGGGAGGAGTTCTACGACGAGCTCGAACGGATCCGTGAGACACCGGCCGGCACCGCTCGCACCGATCTGGGGACCGCTCATCGGGGGCCTCTGCCAAGTCCTCTGCTGGGCCCCGGTCTGCCGAAGCGCCTCGCCGATCTGCTGGAGTGGGTGTGGCGGGAGACCGTGGCGCCCGACTGGTTGCGGCGACGACGTGGTCGGCCGCCGCCGGGCGGGGAGGTCCGTGCTCTACGACCGCTCGGCCGCCGGCGACGCGCTGGTGCGGGCGCAGGAGCCCTGAGGGCTGTCCGCTGCACCGGGTCGCCGGAGCGCCCCCGCATGCAACTCGCTGGACCTCGGCGGGGCTCAGCGGCGACAGTGGCGCCCATGACTTCGCTCGTACAGCACATCACCATCGACTCCGCCGATGCCTACGAACTGGCCCTCTTCTGGGCCGAGGTACTCGGCTCGCCCCTGGCCGACGACGACTTCCCCGGCGATCCCGAGGCGCTCGTGGAGGCACCGGGGGCGGCGCTGCTCTTCGTCACCGTGCCCGAACCCAAGCGCGCCAAGAACCGCGTCCATCTGGACGTCCGACCCGAGGACCGCACCCGTGACGAGGAGGTCGAGCGGCTGCTCGCCCTCGGCGCCACGCTGGTCGCCGACCACCGCAAGCCGAACGGGCGGGGCTGGGCGACCCTGGCGGATCCGGAGGGCAACGAGTTCTGCGTGGAGTGCGGTGCGGCGGAGCGCGCGGCGCTGAGCGGGACCCGGCTGCCGGTCACCGCCGATGACGTGACGCTGGCGGTGCGGCTCGCGGTCGATGCCCTCGCGCAGTCCCCGGCGGACGACTGGCGCGTCCCGGCCGGGTCGTTGACGTGGAACTGCTGGGAGACCGTGGAGCACCTGAGCGACGACCTCTTCGCGTACGCCGTCCAGCTCGGCAAGCCCTCGTCGGAGGGCGAGGTCCCCTACCGGTGGGCCCCGGAGCGCGAAGGCGGCCCGTGGAACGCGATCTTCGCGGACCCGGCGGCGGGAACCGCCGGGCTGCTCACGACCTTGGAGGCCAGTGGCGCCCTCCTGACCGCGATGGTGCGTACGGCCTCTCCCGACCTGCGTTCCTACCACTCGCACGGCGTCTCCGATCCGGAGGGCTTCGCCGGGATGGGCGTCGTGGAGACCCTGGTGCACACCCACGACGTCGCCGCCGGGCTGTCGCTCCCCTGGGCCCCGCCGCAGGACCTCTGCGACCGGGTGCTGGCCCGTCTCTTCCCCTACGCGCCGGACGACGACGACCGGTGGGCCGTCCTGCTGTGGTCCACGGGCCGCGCCGATCTACCGGGCCGCGCCCGTGTCACCTCGTGGAAGTGGCACGGCGCGCCGCTGGACCGGTGAGCTGCGGGAACCTGCCACATCGCGGCCGGATATCCCGCCCGGGGACGTCCGGGCGGGATGTGCCGGTAGCGTCCCTGCCATGGAACAGACGACCAGGACCGCCCTCACCGATCAGGCGCCGGCAGACCCGGCGGCCACCGACGACATGCTGGCCACACAGCCCGTCGGGTACTGGAGCGGCCTGACCCATTCGGCCGTCACCCGCCATCTGCGGGACGCCCTGGCCAGGATCGACGTCACGCAGCCGCAGTACTGGGTGCTGAACCGGGTGCACGGTGGGTCCGCCGAGCCCACGCGTGAGGAGGTCGTCGCCCAGCTCGCTCCCCTCGCCGACGGGCCGCAGGACATCTCCAGGACCGTCGACCAGTTGCTCCACCGCGGCTGGCTCGGCGAGAAGGGCCGGCGGCTGCACCTCACCGACGACAGGGAGGCCGCCCGGGCGCGTCTGCGTGGGCTGGTGACCGGACTCCGCGCCGAGGTCCACCGGGGGGTCAGCGACGCGGAGTACGTGGCCGCGCTCAAGGTGCTCCGGACGATGGTGGCCAACGTGGAGGGCTCGCGCACGGTCTGAACGCCGGCTCCACCGACAGCGGTTCGCCGCCGGCCCGGGCCCGCCGCGGGGCGGTCCGGGCCGGCGGGACGGCCTACCTGTGGGAGAACCACCTCGCCGCGGGCAGCAGCGTGCCGTCGTAGTCGAACACCGCCTGGTTCTCCCACGCGTTGCCCGAGGCCGGGTCGGCCGGGTCCCAGCCGCTGCCCTTCGCGGCGGTCCAGGCGGGCTCCCAGTACACGGCGCCCAGCCCCCGGCCGTTCGGGACGGCCTCGACGACGTTCATGACGTCCCGGAGGTTCGCCGCCTGACCGGCCGGGGTGGCCGGGTAGCCGCTGACCAACTGGCTCGCGGTGGCGACGTTGTTCTGGAGGCCGTCGTCGTCGGCGAGCGTATGGGCGTAGGCGGTCTCGGCGACCAGCACCGGCTTGCCGTAGCGGGAGGCGGCGTCGTCGAGGTTGGTCTGGAGCTCGGACAGCGAGCCGTGCCAGTAGCCGTAGTAGGAGAGGGCGATGACGTCGAAGGGCACCTTCTGCGCCACGGCGTTGTCGAACCACCAGCGGGTTCCCTCGTTGTCGCCGCCCTCCGCGAGGTGCAGCGCCACCTTCGTACCGGAGGAGACCGTCTTGGCGGCGTTCGCTCCGGAGGTGAGGAGGCCGCCCAGCTGGGACCAGTTGTCGGTGGAGCCCTCCGGCCAGAGCATCCCGGCGTTGGTCTCGTTGCCGATCTGCACCATGTCGGCCGTGGTGCCCTGGGCCTTCAGGGCGTTCAGCACGTCGTAGGTGTGGTCGTAGACGTCCTTCTTCAGCTGTCCGTAGCCGTGACCGGCCCAGGCGGCAGGCTTGATCTGTTTGCCGGGGTCGGCCCAGGCGTCGGAGTAGTGGAAGTCGATGAGGGTCTTCATCCCGAGGGCCTTGGCGCGCTTGGCCATGGCGAGGACGTGGGCCTTGTCGTTGTAGCCGTCGACGGGGTTCACCCACACCTTGAGGCGTACGTAGTTCATCCCGGAGCTCTTGAGGATGCTCATGGCGTCCCCGGCCGTGCCCCTCGCGTTCCTGTACGTCGCGCCGTGCGCCTCGTTCTTCGGGAGGGTGGAGAGGTCACCGCCCCTGACGCTCAGGCCGGTGCTCCCCGGCGTGAAGGTGATGTCGTCGAAGTTGGCCCACTCCCCCGCGTGCGCGTCGGAGTTGAGGCTGATGGTGCAGCCGCCGCCGGACACCTCGACGGAGGTGACGAGCCGGATCCAGGCGCCGTCCGCGGTCGGCGGCAGGTCGGTGCGCTGCTCGGCGGACCCGCAGTTGCGCAGGGCGATGTAGGCGGAGTTCTGTCCTCCGCCGGAGCGGACCCAGGCGCTGAGGGTGTACGTGCCGTCGGCGAGGCCGTTCAGGTACTGGTAGGTCTCGACCTTGTACGCCGAGGCCGACCAGTGACTGAGCCGGGTGCTGCCGCCGTGGCCGCCCGCCTCGGTGTAGGAGGCGGTGTTCTGCCCGCCGGCGGAGTACGTCGACCAGCCGGTCGTGCCCGACTCGAAGCCGGTGTTGACGGGGGTGGTGGCCGCGTGCGCGGCCGTTGCGGGGAGCGCGGCGAACACGAGGCCGGAGAGTGCGGCCACCGCCCCGGCCGCCTTCGCGCGGGTGTGCGTCGTTCCGTACATCGTCGATGTCCCTTCGACCGTTGTGCGGGGTGGGCTGGGCGCCTCAGCCGTCGAGGCGTACGACGCGGACCTCGCCCGCCGGTACGGCGAGCTTGTCCACGGCGGGCTCGCCGGTGAGGAGTTCGGTGCCGGGGGCGTCCGGTGCCACGGTGGCGTCGCTGTCGCTGTGGTTGATCACGAAGAGGTAGGTGCCGGTGTCGCCGGTGCGACGTACGACCTCGACGTCGTACGGCAGGCTGGTGCGCGGTTCGATGCGGGCGTCGGCGGCGGCGCGGTCCAGGACGGCGTCCAGGTCGGGTCCCGAGAGCCGGGTGGAGATGTACCAGGCGGTGCCCTCGCCGAACTGGTTGCGGGTGACGGCGGGCCGGCCGGCCGGGACGCCGTCGGCGTACGACCAGACGGTCTCGGCGCCGCGCGGGATCACGACGTCCGACCAGAGGTCACCGGTCAGGTCCGTGCCTTCGGGAGCGCCCTCGGGGGTGGTCAGTCGGACGGTGTCGCCCGCGCCGAGCGGGGAGAACTCCTCGACCGTCAGACCGAGTACGTCGCGGAACACGCCGGGGTAGGCCCCGGGGTGCACCGCGTCGTCGGCGTCGACGATCCCGGAGAAGTACGAGACGACGAGGGTGCCGCCGTTCTCGACGTACCGGCGCAGGTTGCGGCCGCTCTCCTCGGTGGCGAGGTAGAGGGCGGGGACGACGACCAGGGGGTATGCGGACAGGTCGGCGTCGGGGTGGGCGAAGTCGACGGTGAGGTGTCGGTCGTAGAGCGAGGCGTAGAAGGTGTCGGCGCGCTCGCGGGCGTCGTGCTCCTCGCTCGGGCGCCACTCCAGGCCCTGGGCCCACCAGGACTGCCAGTCCCAGAGCATCGCCACGTCGGCGACGGTCCGGGTGCCCCGGATGCCTTCCAGCAGGCCGAGTCCGGCTCCGAGGGCGCTCACCTCGCGCCAGATCCGCGAGTCGGTGCCGGCGTGCGGGACCATCGCGGAGTGGAACTTCTCGGCGCCGCGCCGGGACTGCCTCCATTGGAAGAACATCGCGCCCTCGGAGCCGCGGGCGACGTGGGCGAGGCTGTTGCGGGCCATCTCGCCGGGGCGCTTGGCGGGGTTGCGGGGCTGCCAGTTGACTCCGCTGGTGGAGTGTTCCAGCAGCAGCCAGGGGGCGCCGCCCGCGACCGAGCGGGTGAGGTCGGCGGCCATGGCGAGGTTGACGTGGGTGCGACGGCCGTCGGTGATCAGGTAGTGGTCGTTGGTGACGAGGTCGACCTCGCGGCCCCAGGCCCAGTAGTCGACGGATTCGCACTGGCTGAGGGCGGTCATGAAGTTGGTGGTGACGGGGATGCCGGGGGCGAGCCTGTGCAGGATGTCGCGTTCGGCGGTGAAGTTCTCGCGCATGGTGGCGTCGGCGAAGCGGGCGTAGTCCAGCTGCTGGGCGGGGTTGCCGACCGTCGGGGCGGTGCGGGGCGGGTCGATGTCGTCGAGGCTGCGGTAGCGCTGGCCCCAGAAGGCGGTGCCCCACGCCTCGTTGACCGCGTCGGCCGAGCCGTGCCGGGCCTCGAGCCAGCGGCGGAAGTGGGCGCCGCAGCCGTCGCAGTAGCAGGCGCTGACCGGGACGCCGTACTCGTTGTGGACGTGCCACATCGCGAGGGCCGGGTGGCTCGCGTAGCGGCGGGCGAGCTGCTCGGTGATGTTCGCCGCTGCCGCCCGGTACGGGGCGGAGCTGTGACAGATGGCGCCGCGCGATCCGAAGGCGTAGCGGACACCGTCGCGGCTGACCGGGAGTGCTTCGGGGTGGGCGCGGTAGAACCAGGCGGGCGGGACGACGGTGGGGGTCCCGAGGTCGGCGCGGATCCCGTTGACGTGCAGCAGGTCCAGGAGGCGGTCGAGCCAGCCGAAGTCGTAGGTGCCCGGCTCGGGTTCCAGCAGCGCCCACGAGAAGATCCCGACGCTGACCATGGTCACGCCGGCTTCCCGCATCAGGCGTACGTCCTCGTGCCAGACCTCTTCGGGCCACTGCTCGGGGTTGTAGTCGCCGCCGAAGGCCAGCTTGTGCAGGCCCACCGGGTAGGCAGCGGATTCTGAGTGCGGCATGGACAGCTCCTCGCTCTGCGGGACAACTTCTGGGAACGTGCACACACACTCTCGGCGGCGCGGAGCCAACATAACCGCACAGCAACAACCATTGACAAGTGTCGGTTTCGTTTCTCTACTGTGAACGCTCACAGCGCCATGTCGGCCTCACCGCCGATGCGCCGGCTCATCTCGTCAGGGGAGAAACATGAAATACCGCACCGTCGCGGTGTCCACCGCCGCCGCTCTCGCCGCCACTGCCCTGCTCTCGGGGTGCGGCTCGGACGACGGCGGCGACGAGCCGGCCGCCTCCGGGCCCGCCTCGCTGACCTACTGGGCGTGGGCGCCCGGCCTGGACAAGGTCGCGGACATCTGGAACAAGGGCCCGGGCAAGGAAGCCGGCATCACCGTCACGGTGAAGAAGCAGGCCTCGGGCGACGACCTGGTCACCAAGATCATCACGGCGGCGAAGGCCGGCAAGGCTCCTGACCTGGTCCAGGCCGAGTACCAAGCACTCCCCACCCTCGTCTCCAACGACGTCCTCGCCGACATATCCGAGGAGGCCGGCGACACGAAGAGCCAGTTCGCCGACGGGATCTGGCAGCAGGCGACACTGGGCTCGGACGCCCTGTACGCGTTGCCTCAGGACTCGGGCCCGCTGATGTTCTACTACCGCCAGGACCTCTTCCAGCAGTACGGCCTGACCGTGCCCACCACCTGGGACGAGTTCGCCGAGACGGCCCGCGAGCTGAAGAAGAAGGCGCCGGACAAGGACCTCACCACCTTCTCCTCCAACGACTCGGGCCTCTTCGCGGGCCTCGCCCAGCAGGCGGGCGCGAAGTGGTGGACCACCGGCGGCGACACGTGGAAGGTCGCGATCGACGACCCGGCCACGCGGAAGGTCGCCGACTTCTGGGGCGGTCTCGTCAAGGAGGGCGCCATCGACAACCAGCCGATGTACACCCCGGCCTGGAACAAGGCGCTCAACACCGGCAAGCAGGTCGCCTGGGTCAGCGCCGTCTGGGCGCCCGGCACCCTGACCACCGCCGCGCCCGAGACGAAGGGCAAGTGGGCGATGGCCCCGCTCCCCCAGTGGACCGCCGGTGAGAGCGTCACCGGCAGCTGGGGCGGCTCCTCCACCGCCGTCACCAACGACTCCAGCAACAAGAAGGCCGCAGCGACCTTCGCGAAGTGGCTGAACACGGATCCGACGGCGCTCGCCGCGCTCGTGAAGGAGGGCGGGATCTACCCCGCCGCGACGGCCGCGCAGACCGGCGGCGCGCTCTCGAAGGCACCGGACTACTTCTCCGGCCAGCCCGACTTCTACACCGAGGCCGCGAAGATCGCCCAGGGCACCGCCCCGGCCGCCTGGGGCCCGAACGTCAACGTCGCGTACAGCGCCTTCAAGGACAACTTCGCCGAGGCGGCCAAGAACAGGGCGGACTTCGGCCCCGCCCTGACCGCCATGCAGGACGCCACCGTCGCGGACCTGAAGAAGCAGGGCTTCGGAGTCTCGGAGTGACTCGTACACCCCGCAGGAAGGCGTACGGGGTCAAGAGCGCCCCGTACGTCTTCCTGGTCCCCGCGACCGTCCTGTTCCTGCTCTTCTTCGCCCTGCCCATCGGCTACGCCGTCCACCTCAGCTTCCGCAGGACCGAGGTCAAGGGACTCGGCCTCGGCAAGGGCGCCCGGGAGGAGATCTGGGCGGGTCTGTCCAACTACACCGACGCGCTCTCCGACTCGGAGCTGCTGCACGGAGCCCTGCGCATCCTCGGTTACGGCGCGATCGTCGTCCCGGTGATGCTCGGCCTCGCCCTGCTCTTCGCCCTGCTGCTGGACACCGACGGGCTCCGGCTGCGCGGCTTCAGCAGGCTGGCGATCTTCCTGCCGTACGCGATCCCGGGTGTCATCGCCGCGCTGATGTGGGGTTTCCTGTACCTGCCGGACGTCAGCCCCTTCCTGTACGTGCTCGACGCGGTGGGGCTGCCGCAGCCCGATCTCCTGGACGGCGGGCCGCTGTACCTCTCGCTGGCCAACATCGCGGTGTGGGGAGGCACGGGCTTCAACATGATCGTCATCTACACCTCGCTGCGGGCCATCCCCGCCGAGATCTTCGAGGCCGCGCGCCTCGACGGCTGCTCGCAGCTGCAGATCGCGCTGCGGATCAAGATCCCGATGGTGGCGCCGTCCCTGATCCTGACCTTCTTCTTCTCGATCATCGCGACGCTCCAGGTGTTCAGCGAGCCCACGACGCTCAAGCCGCTGACCAACTCGCTCTCCACCACCTGGAGCCCGCTGATGAAGGTCTACCAGGACGCCTTCGTCAACAACGACATCCACGCGGCGGCCGCGCAGGCGGTCATCATCGCCCTCGCCACCCTCGCCCTGTCCTTCGGCTTCCTCAGGGCGGCCAACTCCCGTACGAAGCGGGGAGACTCCCGATGACCACCCAGTCCCTCGCCGCCCCCGGCCGCCGGCGCCTCCCGCTCGTCCCGACCGCCGCGCTGCTGCTCGGCGCGGTGTACTGCCTGCTGCCCGTCGTCTGGGTCCTGGTCGCCTCGACGAAGTCCGGCAGCGAGCTGTTCTCCACCTTCACCTTCCTGCCCGGCTCCGGCTTCACCGACAACGTCGCCGACCTGACGGCGTACCGGGACGGCGTGTACTGGAAGTGGATGGCCAACTCGGCCTTCTACGCCGGGGCGGGCGCCCTGCTCTCCACCGCGGTGTCCGCGGTCTCGGGGTACGCGCTGGCCGTGTACCGCTTCCGGGGCAAGGAGACCGTCTTCAACATCCTGCTCGCCGGGGTGCTGATGCCTCCGGTGATCCTGGCCGTACCGCAGTACCTGCTGCTGGCCGAGGTGGACATGACCGACTCCTACCTGTCGGTGCTGCTGCCGCTGATCCTCTCCCCGTACGGGGTCTACCTCGCCCGGATCTACGCGGCGGCCGCCGTGCCGGCCGATGTGATCGAGGCCGGGCGGATGGACGGCGGCGGTGAGTGGCGGATCTTCCGGACCATCGCGCTGCCGATGATGCTGCCGGGTCTGGTGACGGTGTTCCTGTTCCAGTTCGTGGCGGTGTGGAACAACTTCCTGCTGCCCTACATCATGCTCGGCGACGACGAGAAGTTCCCGGTGACCCTGGGGCTCTACACGCTGCTCCAGCAGGGAGCCAACACCCCGGCGCTCTACACGCTGGTCATCACCGGCGCGCTGCTGGCGATCATTCCGCTGATCGCCCTGTTCCTCGTGATCCAGCGGTTCTGGAGCCTCGACCTGCTCTCCGGCGCCGTAAAGTCCTGACAGCTCCTCAACAGGGCACTTCTTCATGAAAGATCGAGCACCATGAGCCGCACAGAACAGAACGGCGCGGGACGCCGCAGGCCGCCGACGATCCACGACGTCGCCCGGGAGGCCGGGGTCTCCCGGGGCACGGTCTCCCGGGTGCTCAACGGCGGTCACAACGTCAGCCCGGCCGCCCTCGAAGCGGTTCAGTCCGCCATCCGACGGACCGGTTACACCGTGAACCGGCATGCCCGGTCCCTGATCACCGGGCGCTCCGACTCGGTGGCGTTCCTGCTGACCGAGCCCCAGGAACGCTTCTTCGAGGACCCGAACTTCAATGTGCTGCTGCGCGGCTGCACCACCGCGCTCGCCGCGCACGACATCCCGCTGCTGCTGATGATCGCGGGTACGGAGGCGGAGCGCCGCCGCAACATGCGCTACATCGCCGGACACGTGGACGGGGTACTGCTGGTCTCCAACCACTCCGGCGACCCGGTCGCCTCCCAGCTGCACGAGGCCGGCGTGCCGCTGGTGGTCTGCGGGAAGCCGCTCGGGCAGGGGTCGCGGGTCAGCTATGTGGCGGCGGACGACCGCAACGGCGCCCGGGACATGGTGCGCTTCCTCCACGAGTCGGGGCGCCGGCGGATCGCGACGGTCACCGGACCCCTGGACACCCCGGGCGGGGTGGACCGGCTCGCGGGCTACCGCGAGACGCTCGCCGAGTGCGGGCTGCCGGTCGACGAGACCCTGATCGTGCCGGGCGACTACAGCCGGGCCGGCGGTGAGGCGGCGGCCGCGCTGCTGCTGGAGCGGGCGCCCGACCTGGACGCGGTGTTCGTCGCGTCGGACCTGATGGCGCAGGGGGTGCTGAGCACCCTGGAACGGGCGGGCCGGCGGGTGCCGCAGGACATCGCCGTCGCGGGATTCGACGACTCGCCCGCGGCGCTCGCCGGCCGTCCGCAGCTGACGACGGTCCGCCAGCCATGGGACCGGATCAGCGCCGAGATGGTGCGGGTCCTGCTGGCTCAGATCGGCGGGGAGGACCCGGCCGCGGTCATCCTCCCCACCGAGCTGGTGCGCCGGGAGTCCACCTAGGGGTCAGCCCCTCGCCGGTCCCGGCGCCCCTGCCCGAGCTCAGCCGGACAGGACGTCCAGGGCGCGGTCGACTTCGGCCGCGGTGTTGTACAGGTGGAAGGCGGCCCGCAGATTCCCCGCCCGGGCCGAGACCAGCACCCCGGCCGCGGCCAGATCGGGCTCCCTGCCGCCCAGGCCGGGTACGGCGACGATCGCCGAGGTGCCGGGCACCGCCTCGTGCCCGGCCGATGCCAGGCCCTCGCGGAAGCGGGCGGCGAGCCCGGTGGCATGGGCGTACACGGCGTCCACCCCCACCTCGGCCAGCAGGTCCAGTGCCTTCTCGGCCCCGTGATAGGCGAGGAAGGCGACCGGTTCGTCGAACCGCCGGGCGTCGGGAGCGAGCTTCTCGACCGGCCCGTACGTACTGTTCCAGCGGTCCTCGGCCGCGACCCAGCCCGCGTAGAGCGACGGCAGGGTCTCCTGCGCCTCCTCGGTCACGGTCAGGAACGATGTCCCTCGGGGGCCCATCAGGAACTTGTACCCACCCGTGACCGTGTAGTCGTACGCTCCGGCGTCCAACGGCAGCCATCCGGCCGACTGGCTGGCGTCGAGCATCGTGCGGGCGCCGTGTGCGGCCGCGGCCGTACGGACCGCGTCGAGATCGGCGACCCGGCCGTCGGCCGACTGGGCGGCGGAGAACGCGACGAGCGCGGTCCCGGGCCGTACGGCGTCGGCCAGTTCGGTCAGCGGGACGTAGCGCATCCTCAGATCACCGCGCACCGCGAAGGGGCTGACGACGGAACTGAACTCCCCGGTCGGCGCGAGGACTTCGGCGCCCGGCGGGAGGGAGGCCGCGACGAGGCCCACATGGGCGGCGACGGAACCGCCGACCGCCACCCGTGCGG
The DNA here is from genome assembly GCF_042871485.1 of Streptomyces sp. NPDC005791. Taxonomy (NCBI): domain Bacteria; kingdom Bacillati; phylum Actinomycetota; class Actinomycetes; order Kitasatosporales; family Streptomycetaceae; genus Streptomyces; species Streptomyces sp. NPDC005791. Next base: position 7,266 of record NZ_JBIAIP010000031.1, on the reverse strand, counting down.
GCGCGACCCCGGCGATCCGGGCGAAGCCGGCGCGGGCGGCGTCGACCGCGTCGAAGCTGCCCGGACCTCCCCGGACGCCCGCGGCGCACTCCTCGGCCAGCGTCCTGACGGCCTCGAGCGCGCGACGGGGCAGCAGTCCGCTGGCGGAGGTGTTGAGATAGGTCGTTCCGGAGGCGAATTCGGTGGCCCTGGCCTGATCGATCGCAGAGATCTCCATACGCAACAGCCTGACGGCCGCTCAATCCCACGTCAATCACGCATGTTTCAGCGGCGCGCCCAAGGTTCGCTTATATGCGCTGGTCGGACGCCTCGACCCGGGGCACGTCGCAGGCCCCGTCCGCGTCGCAGGCCGCCGCGTCCCCGCCGACCCGGGTGAGACCGGGCACCTCCCGGTCCTTCCACGCCTGCTCCAGGGCCTGGACGAAGACCTCCGAGGGCTGCCCGCCGGAGATGCCGTAACGCCGGTCGAACACGAAGAACGGCACGGCGGAGGCACCCAGTTCGGCCGCCTCGCGCTCATCGGCCCGCACGTCGTCGGCGTACGCCCCGGGGTCGGCCAGCACCCCGCGGGCCTCCTCGGCGTCGAGTCCCGCCTCGACGGCCAGGCCGGCCAGCACCGCGTCGTCGAAGACCGAGCGCTCCTCGGCGAAGTTCGCGCGGTAGACGAGGGTCAGCAGCTCGTCCTGGCGTCCGCGGGCCTTGGCGAGGTGGAGCAGCCGGTGGATGTCGAACGTGTTGCCGTGGTCGCGCCCCTCGGTGCGATAGCCGAGCCCCTCGGCCTGCGCGTTCGCCGCGACGTTGGCCTCCATGCCCCGGGCCTCCTCGGGGGTGCGGCCGTACTTCTGCGCCAGCATGTCGATGACCTGCTCGGTGTCGCCCTTGGCGCGGCTCGGGTCGAGCTCGAAGGAGCGGTGGACCACCTCGACCTGGTCACGGTGGGCGAACCCGGCCAGACCCTTCTCGAAGCGGGCCTTTCCGACATAGCACCACGGGCAGGCGATGTCACTCCATATCTCGACGCGCATGACTCTTCTACTCTCCAGCTCTGCTGTACGGGCGGCGGAGGGCTCCTCCGCCGCCCCTTCAACGTGCGGAGGGGGCGGCTGATTCCCGGACGGGAGCCGCCCGGGGCGCGGCTCCCGTCCATGGAGACCCCTCAGTGGTCCGCGCAGCACGGAGTGGGGTCGGGCACCTCGAACGGGACGAGGGTGCCTCCCACCGCCGGCATGGCAGCGAGGACCAGTTCACCCTCCCTCCACTGCGGACGGACGAACTCCCGCGTGACCACGCGGGTCGCGGGGTCCGGCCGGTCCGCCGTGCCGAGGACCTGGACCCGCTCGATCGCCGAGCGGCTCACCAGCTCGGCGACCGTGAGGGTGCCCGTCAGGGCGGCCGCGCCGGGATACAGCACCGCCCGGCCGACCCGGTCCCAGACTCCGTCCGTCACCCGGTGTCCCTGAGCCGTGAGCCGGGTCCGGGCGTCGTCGATGACGGCCTCGGACCCGGCGGCCAGGGACAGGGCCACGCGCGGCCGGCCCCCGTCGTCGTCCCGCACCAGGTGGGTGCAGCCGTACGCGTCCGCAGGGAGGCCGAGTCCGGCAGCGAGGTCCCGGAGCAGTGCGTCGGCCTCGTGCAGGTCGGTCACGGAGGTGTCGATGCCAAGGGCGTACGGCGGCGGGTTCACGACGGCAGGACCCAGACCGGGTTGGAGTAGAACCACAGGTCGCGCCACGGGTCGGCGTCACCGACGACGTCGATGGCCGGGCCCGCCGGGTCGACGGAGGCTCCCATCGCGCCGACGGCGGAGCGGTTGCCGTCGGTGCCGCGCAGCCGGAGGTAGACCGGCCGGTCGACGCGGCCCAGGTCGTAGGTGAGGCGGACGGTGCCGGTGGACTTGTTCACCTCGTACGACTTCACGACCCTGGCGCTCGGGGCGGTGAAGGTGTCCTTGTCCTCGACCTCACCGGTGACATCGCCCTGGATGACGTCGACGCGGGCAAGAGTCGGCTGGAATCCCGCCCAGTTGGGGCCGCCGGCCGCTGACACGTCCACGGTGAGGGTGACGCGGGTGCCCTTCTTCACCTGGAGGGCGCCGCCCAGGGTCGCCCAGCGGCTGCCGCCGGACACCCGGACGTCGAGGCCGCTGAGCAGCTGGCCGTGGTCGACCCAGACGCGGCCGGCGCGGATACCGTCCATGACGGCGGCGTAGGAGAAGCCGTCGGCGCCGACGTGGGTGCGGCTGTAGTAGCCGGGCCAGTAGTCGTTCTCCGTGATGTCGATCTGGCCGCCGTAGACCGGGTCGTCGTAGCGGCCGTTGGTGTCGAAGCTGCCCCCACCGCGCACGCCGGTGTCACCGTAGACCTGGTGCGAGTCGGAGTTGGCGGTGATCCACCACGGCTTGCCCTCGGCGAGCAGGCTGTCCCAGAGGCCGCCGACGGTGGAGGTCATCCAGTCGAAGCCGCCCCAGGTGCGGTAGCTCTCCAGCGGGTAGCCGGGGAAGGAGGCGCTGCCGGGGCTGTTGTTGTAGATGCCGCGGGCACCCCCCGGGCCGAGCGGCTTGGGCAGGCCGCCCGCCTGGTGGCCGGGAGCACCCTCGAAGCCGACCGCGATGCGGTGGCCGGCGGGGGTGGCGTCCCGCCAGGCACGGAGTTCGTGCGGGGAGTCGATGCCCTTGCGCGCCGGGTGGTTGGCGAGCATCAGGGCGTCCTTGACCTTGCGCCGCTTGACCTGCTCGGACAGGAAGGTCAGGCCGGCGATGGCCAGCGCCTCGTTGGCGGGCGTCGAGCCGCTGGCGCCCTTGACGGAACCGTCGTAGCCCGTCTCGAACTGCTTGAGGACCGAGACCTCGTTCCTGCCCGGGTGCACGAAGACGGTGCCGTGCTCGGCGGCCGGGATGTTCCACTCCAGCCCCTGGAAGACGAGGGTGTCCTCGTAGGCGGAACGGGCCGCCCGGATGTCGGGGTTGACCTTCTCCACGCCGATCTTGGCGTGCGTGCCGCTGCCGTGGTCGGTGATGACCAGCCAGTCCATGCCGTGCCGCGCACCCTGGCGGACCTGGTCGACGACGCGGTACTTGCCGTCGCTGCTGTACTGGGTGTGGATGTGGTGGTCACCGGCCAGCCACAGGAAACCCTTGCCGCGGCGGCGACCGGAGCGGGAGTCGGCGGCGTACGCGGGGGCGGCCGCCGCACCGGCCAGCACGCTGCCCGCGGCCATGCCGGCGCCGAGCAGACCTGCCCGGCGCAGCAGGGTGCGGCGGGACTGCTGCTCGGGGTTCAGCGCCTCGTCCGGGATCGAGGTGTCGAACGCCGCGGGCAGGGGCACCGTCTCGTGCTGGTGGTCGTGGTCGTGACCATGGTCGTGATGGTGGTGATGGCCGTGCCCGTGTCCCATGACGCTCCTCGTGGCTGATGCCGCCGCTGCGGCTGGTGCTGCCGGCTCCGCATGTGATGCGTGGGCCGCATGAGGAGACTCGATGCAGAAGATGAACCTTGAACGACTTCCGGATGGGCGGCGGACGTACCCGGTACGGCCAGTCACCGAAGGGCGCCGCCCGGCTTCGCGGGCGTGCTAGGGCTGTTTCGAAAGTAGCGCCGTTCGCCCGAAGGGCGGGCCTGGCGGCGTCTGGTGCGTGCGATCGCGAGGCGGAGGGTCGCCGCGATACTGGATGTACCGGGGTGATCCCGACAACGCGGCGAGCGTGCGTGCCAGGCGTCGCCAGGCAGGCGGGACTTTCGAAACACGCCCCAGGGGCGTGCAGCGAACTACCGTGCGGCTTGCGGGACTTGACCTGGCCGGTCAGAGCATCGCTCGCTCGCGGGTTGTTCCGGCTGCGTGCGCGCCGCCGGCCCTCAGGTCAGACGAGGGCGGCGACCAGCAGGGTGAAGGCGGCGACGATGACGGCTACGCGGACCTGGTGGAGGCGGTCCCAGCGGTTCATCTGCTGCTTCCAGTCGGCGGGCCGGCTGTCGGGGGTCCACGTCTTGCCCCGGTTGTTGATCGGGACGAGCAGCAGGATCGACATGATCACGCTGAGGATCAGCAGCGCGCCGGCGGTGACGACGAGGCCGGCGCCGCGGTGGTGCCATCCGGCGATGGCCCGTACCGCGACGAGGACGAGTGAGGCGATGTACCAGACCGGCATCACCGCGCCGAGCATCCGGCCCCCGTGGGCGCGGCCGAGCTGGCCACTGTCCTCGGGGAGCGCGTTGAGGATCGGATTGATGACGAAGGCGACGGAGAACTCCACCCCCACCATCACGCCGACGCCCACCACGGTGACCACCTCGAGTGCGTCGAGCATGACGACCTCCTGATATCTAGTGCTGCTAGATGATGAGGCAACGCTAGCTCTGCCACCGCTCACTTGTCTAGCGGTGCTAGGATCGAGCCATGTCGGTACAGGAACGCAAGCAGCGCGAACGGGCGGAGCGCGAGCGCCTCATCGTGGCGACAGCCCGCGAACTCGCCGAGCAGCAGGGCTGGGACGCGGTCACCACCCGCCGGCTCGCCGAGCGCATCGAGTACAGCCAGCCCGTCCTCTACAGCCACTTCCGGGGCAAGCGCGAGATCATCGGCGCCGTCGCCCTCGACGGCGCCGCCGAGATGGCCTCGGCGCTGCGGGCCGCGACCTCCACCGCGGACGGACCTCGCACCCGGGTCACCGCCCTCGCCCGCGCCTACCTCGACTTCGCCGCACGCAACCCGGCGGTCTACGACGCCATGTTCCAGCTCGACGGCGGCCTGGCCTTCGCGGACGTGGACACTCCGGAGCCTCTGAAGGACGCCTTCGCCGCCCTGCTGGAAAGCCTCGGCGAGGTCGCCGGGGACGGCGTCCACCCGGGACTGTTCACCGAGGTGTTCTGGGCGGCCCTGCACGGGCTGGCCACCTTGACCCGAGCGGGACGGCTGCCGCCGGAAGACACCGCGCCGAGGGTGGAGCTGCTGGTGGACCGGCTCGCCGTGATCTGACACACCATCCGGCGGGTACGCGGACGGGCCCTCGGCCCCGGGCACCCGCCCCGCAAGCTGCGATGCCCATCGATCACGACCCGACACGCACCCCGGGCGCCGTGCGTCGGCCGGTCCGTCCGGAGCGGCCGAAGCGCGGCGGCTCCTCCTCGTCACCGTGCGGGACGCCGCGGACGAGCAGCTCGGCGCGGCGCGGCCGGAGCGATCGGGCCGGCCCGGGACGTCCGGAGGGCCTGAGCGGCGCGGCGAGTTCCGCTCTCACGACGTCGGGCCGGTCTCCGGTCCTGTGGTGCGTGCGGCGCGGGCGTAGCGGGCGGCGAGGTCGGCGAACGCCGTGGCCAGCCGGGGTGGGCCGATGATGTCGATGTCGGTGTCGAAGCGGCCGATGGCGGCGGCGAGCCCGGCCCATGACCAGGAGCCGAGGCTGAGTCGGCAGCGGTGAGGGCCGAGTTCCTCGACGATCCCGTCCCGGGCGAAGGGTGCGACGTCGGCGGCCGGGAGCTGGAGGATGACCTCACCTCGGCAGGGCCAGTCGGTGACGGTTCCCTCGTTGCCGCGGAATCGGCTGGTGACGAAGGCGGAGAGGTTGCCGCCGGGGAGTTCGCGGGGCGCGAAGCGGGGGCCGGTGGGTGTGCGGGGCCGGACGCGGTCGAGACGGAAGGTGCGCCAGTCCTCGCGGTCGAGGTCCCAGGCGACCAGATACCAGCGACTGCGCCAGGTGACCAGGTGGTGGGGTTGCACTCGGCGGGGCCCACCGGCCGAGGCGGCGGGGGCCGTGGTGTAGTCGAAGCGCAGTTCCTCACGGGCGTGGATGACGCGGCTCAGTTCCATCAGGACCCGGGTGTCGATCCGAGGGGTCTCGCGGGCCTCGGGCGGTTGCACATCGGTGATGCGCAGCAGATCGACGCGGTGGCGCAGGCGGGGCGGCATGACCTGGCGGAGGGTGGCCAGGGCGCGAGTGGCGTCCTCGGCGGCGGTGGTGCCGGTGACCGCGGTCTGCAGCGCGACGGCCAGGGCTACGGCCTGGTCGTCGTCGAACAGCATGGGCGGCATGTGGGTGCCGGCATCCAGGCGGTAGCCGCCGGCCGGTCCTTTGGCGCTCGTGATCAGGTAGCCGAGTTCGCGCAGACGGTCGATGTCACGGCGCACGGTGCGCGAGGTGACGTCGAGACGCTCGGCAAGCCCCTCGCCGGACCAGTCACGGCGCGTCTGGAGCAGGGAGAGCAGAGCGAGCAGCCGGGAGGACGTCTTGTGCATGGGATCCATTGTCTCCGCAGTACAGGACACACCCTGTCCTCCATCGCCGACATGGTGGCGTACAAGCCGTCCCGGGGCGTCGTTCCTGGGCACGGCAGCCGCCACCGGGTCTGGACGCCCGGCGGCGTGGATGTCACATCGAGGCAAGGAGCAGATCGTGTCCGTCACGACCACCACCCACCTGAACTTCCGGGGCAACGCGCGTGAGGCGCTGGGCTTCTACCGGTCCGTCTTCGGCGGACGCACCGTCGCGGTCACCTACAAGGAGGCGGGCGCCGTGCAGCAGGAGAACGAGGCGGACTGGGTGATGTGGGGCGAGGTGGCCGGCGACAACGGCTTCCACGTCATGGCCTACGACGTGCCCTCGCACCTGCCCTGGAGTCAGGGCGAGAACCCGTTCTTCGTCTCCGTTCGCGGTGACGACACCGAGGAGATCAGCGCCCTGTGGGGCAGGCTCGCCGAGGGCTCGGCCGTCGTGCGCCCGCTGGAGCCCGCGCAGTGGGCACCGCTGTACGGCATGCTCACCGACCGCTTCGGCATCACCTGGGTCCTGGACGTCACCGCCCCGTACAACGGCTGAACCGGCCGAGATGTGCCCGCACCGCCGCGGCCCTACGGGTGCCTCGACGGTGCGGGCACCGAACACGTACAGCAGCGGGTCGCAGTCGGATCATCGGCACCCCTACCTGGGTCTGTCCGTCGCAGGCGCCCGCATGGTCCTGGTCGACGGACGTGTCACCGCCCGTTGCTTTGACCATCAGTAGGTCTCAGCAATTCCGGCGTTTCTGCCGGAATGGTCCGTAACGGTGTCACCAGAGTACGAGTTGCGTTCTGGTGTCCTGTTGACGGTCTCCCGTTTCTGTCCCGGCTCTGGGGCCGGGGATTGTGCCACCTGCCCGCCCCGCCCCGGCCTTGCGGCCGGGACGGGTGGTGCGGGTCTTACGGTCGGCTCCACGGGGCTTCGACCCCGCCATGGCGGCGGGGCCCAGGTCTCCGGCCACTCCGGTACCTGTGGGTGTGACGTGGGTGGTGCGGGTT
>NZ_JBIAIP010000030.1:0-22773 GCF_042871485.1 Streptomyces sp. NPDC005791 | reverse complement strand
GGTGCGGCGGTCGGGATCGACCTGGGCATCAAGACCCTCGCCGTTCTCGCCGACAGCGACGGCACCGTGACCGAGGAGCCCAACCCCCGCCACCTCGACCGCGCACAGAAACAACTGCGCCGCACCAGCCGGGTGGTTTCGCGGCGTCGGGGCCCCGACCGGCGCACCGGGCGGAAACCCTCGAAGCGGTGGGAGAAGGCGAACCGGGCCCGGAACCGGGTGCATCACCGGGTCGCGAGCCTCCGCGAGGACGCCCTGCACAAGCTGACCACCCGCCTCACCCGCGAGTACGGCACGATCATGGTCGAGGACCTTGATGTTGCGGGGATGGGCCGTAACCGGCGCCTGTCGCGCCGGATCGCGGATGCGGCGTTCGGTGAGATCCGCCGCCAACTCGCCTACAAGACCCGCCGGCACGGCACACGTCTTGTCGTGGCCGACCGGTGGTTTCCCTCGTCGAAGACGTGCTCACGCTGTGGTGCGGTGAAAGCCAAGCTGCCCCTGAGCGTGCGTGTCTTCGAGTGCGACACCTGCGGTCTCGTCCTGGACCGGGACGCGAACGCGGGACACAACCTGCTCGCCCTCGCAACCCGCACCACCCACGTCACACCCACAGGTACCGGAGTGGCCGGAGACCTGGGCCCCGCCGCCATGGCGGGGTCGAAGCCCCGTGGAGCCGACCACAAGACCCGCACCACCCGTCCCGACCGCAAGGCCGGGGCGGGGCGGGCAGGTGGCACAATCCCCGGCCCCAGAGCCGGGACAGAAACGGGAGACCGTCAACAGGACACCAGAACGCAACGCGCGCTCTGGTGACACCGTTACGGACCATTCCGCCAGAAACGCATCGAGGCCGGCCCGTCAGCTGTCGACCAACAGGCCTCGCCACCCAAGCCCCCACTCAGCCGACTCTGGCCCTCCCTCCCCCCGACGAACCGCTGACGCCAGCGCAAGGCACCCAGGTTCTGCCACGGCCCCCGAGTCTGACCTGGCCACTCACCGCTCTGATGGCCCGGCGCCTGACATGAACTCCGGCAGTTCAGAAGGCTGCCGGACGGCGGTGACCTGTACCAAGCGTGTCAACTCCTTGACACAGTTTAAAATTTGGGTAATTGTATCAGGTAGTTAATACACCTTGCGGAAGGGAAGGGAATCGGCATGCCTGCTGCTGCAAGAACGGAAGGCACTTGGCGGGCGGGGATGAGTACCCCTGTTCGATGGGCCGGCGCGGCGACCGGTCTGGCTGTTAACGCGCTGATCACCTTCAGTCCTGAGCCTGATGTGGACCTGCTCTACGGATTTCCCGTATTCGGTCTGTGTGTCATGGCTGGCGTCTTTGCAGCAGACCTCATCGCACGACCGAGACCTCGCTGGCTACGAGCAGCCGGAGTGACTCCGCGCCGGATCCGGGACTATGCGCCCCGACCCCTGGCGGCCGCACTGGCCGCGCAGGCTGTCGCCTTGCTGGGCCTGCTGATCGTCGCCGCCACGACGGCCTCGGCGGACTCTGACGGTCGTCCAGGACGTGCTTTGTCCGTCACATGTCCGCAAGGCACCCACCTGCTCTCACCCTGGCCCGGCCCCTACTACGCCTGGCCGACTCTCGGCGGTCTCGCCCTCGGTACCGTTGCCTGCGCACTGCTCCTGCGCCGTATCACCGCACGCTCCGGAGGCGACGATCAACGCCGCATCAACGCCCGGGCGGCTGTCGGTGCATGGGGAGTGCTGGTGAGCGCCCCTCTCTTCGCCGTTTCCGGGACGATGGCCCTCGGGGTACTGAGCGTGCCCTGCGGGGGCGCGACGAACGACGTGGCCCTCTCGGGGCTGGCTATCGCGGCCCTCATCTCTGCACCGACCGCGGCTCACTGTCTGTGCGTCCTGTTGCTGCCGCAGGCCTACGTTAAGGCCCGGCCATGACAACCAACGGCATCAGTATCAGCGTCAACCATGCGTCCCCTGTCCCTCCGTATGAACAACTCCGCGCACAGCTAGCTGATCTAATCTCGGTCGGTCGGCTGGGTCAGGGGGCCAGACTGCCGTCCGTGCGCCAGCTGGCCTCCGACCTCGGGCTGGCTAACAACACCGTGGTGCGGGCCTACCGCGAACTCGAGGCCGCAGGCCTTGTCAGGAGTCGCCGAGGCTCTGGTACTCAGGTCATTGCGCCGTCGGCCACCACCGACATCAAGGCGAAGCTGGCGGAGCACGCAAGCAACTACGCGGCTGCCGCCAGACAGCTCAATGCCACCGACGAGGAAACCCTCGCCGCAATCCGGCATGCCCTCGCAAGTCTCGACAAGCCGTGACCCAGAAAAACCGCCAGTCGGCGCCTCAGGTTGAGAAACAGGCACTGAACTTGTCGTTTAACTCCATCAGGGAGTGACGTAGTCGCCCCATCCGAAAGTGGCGACGTATGCCCGCCGAACGGCTTCGCTGCCGCGGCCGCCCCTGATGCGGATGATGGTCAGTGCGAGGATGAACCAGGCGGTGAAGCACCCCGCGACGATCAAGGTCCAGCGGGGGCCGGAGGAACTGGCAATGCCGGCCAGGGCAATGATCGTGACGACCAGTCCGATATGGCCGCCGCGGATGTCCGTGCTGGACCTGCTGCCACCTGTCATCAGGGTCTCCCGCCAAGGATCACGCCGTCTTGTGTCAGAGCAGACTACAGAGCGCTTCTCTTGGGGGGACCCGCTTGCCAAATGCCACTGGGGCTTCAGCCCCTGCCCCGACAGGTCATCATTTCCACGCCTCGACTCCAACGGCCCCCGCGCTACAGGCACTGGCCCTACGCCGCCTTGAGCGCGGCGACCTGGCGGCCGCGTTCCTCCAGTTCCTGGACTCCGGGCACCCGGCGGTAGGCGGGAAGGGCCTTCAGCATGGTCTGCAGGTGTTCGTCCCCGCGGGCGGACGCGATGGTGACGTGCTCGTCGAGGAACGTTCCCCAGGTCCGGCAGGCGGCTTCGATATGGCGCATGCGGAACTGTCGCTCGGCGATCACCCCCGTGCAGTGCAGCCGCCCCTGCCGCTCCAGAGGGGAGCGGGCGGCGTTCGAGCGGCGCAGGGAGGCGATCGAGCCGTCCTGGTCGCCCAGGTGCCAGCGCACGTGGGCTTCGTGGAAGAAGTAGGCGGCCTGGTCGTACCCGCCCACCGCGTCACGCCGGTCATCGGCGCGTGCCAGCGCACTCTCCGCCTCCTTGAGCCAGCCCATGGCGGCCTGGCGGGCGCCGGTCATCGCCGCGGCGGCGGCCTGCTGGCCGCGCAGGAATGCCACGAGGCGCGGGCCGGCGGACGGGGCGGCCTCGGCTGCGGCGTCGGCCAGCTCCAGCCCCTTCTTGCCATGGCCCAGGTGCGTTGCCTGGAGGCTCATTCCGCGCAGGGTGCGGCAGTAGGTGAGGTGGTCCCCGGCGGCGCCGGCGAGCTCGAGGGCGCGGAGGTAGTACTTCTGGCCCAGCCCTTGCTGGTCCTCGTACATGGCCATCCAGCCCGTGAGGTACACGAAGTCCGCGACGGCGGCCCGCATGTCCCGGGTGACCTTGTCCGTTCCGCCGGCCCGAAGATAGGGCCCGGCCGTGTTGACGAGAAAGGCCGCGGCCATCGGTCGGGCGTGTCCGGCCCCGACCTGGTCCAGGATGTCGGCGACCTTGTCGGTCATGGTGCGGACGGTCTCCACGTCGGAACGGCCCGCGCGCACCGTCCGTCCCGCCGATGCCGCCTCCAGCCGCCCTGTCAGGTCCTCGTACCGGGGCACGGCCAGTACCGCGGCGTACATCCCGGTCTTCAGCACCCCCCGGCGTGTGGGGTCCATGTCCGTCCGGCTCAGGTCGATCACTCCTGCCACCATGTCGTGCTCCGCCGTCGGCTTCTCCTCGCTCGGCCAGCCGGTCTCCGCGGACGTTACGGGCCGTCCGAGCAGCCGCGAGAGCGCTTCGGTGATGACATGACGCGCTTCGGGCTTCGGCACGGATCCGGCGAGCCAGTGCGACACGCTGCTCTTGTCGTAGTGCAGACGGACACCGAGTTCGCGGCCTACGGCGTTCGCCCGGCGTGCGAGCCGCGCATTTCCGATGCCCCCTGACCGCATCAGGGCCGCAAGAGCCGCATTCGGTGTGCGCGGACGACGTGCCATCGATGACCCCCTGGTGCGTTCAACCAGTTCAACCGTGCCTCCACTCTGCTCCCTTACCCACCGGGGCGTCGGGGAGTTGAGTGATTACCGGCCGTGCGGTGGACAGCTCCCCGGCGTCCGTGATGGCTCGGTTCGCTCCTTCGCCTCCGTGTGGGACGAGCCGTGTGACCGGACGACGAAGCACCCGCGACGCCGCCCCCACGACCTGCGGAAGGACTGGGTATGACCGCGACCGCGAACGGCAGTGCGGCCACAGCGCAGCAGCGCCTCAGCAGCACATCTCCTGTTCTGGGGCTCGGCACCACGGACCGAGGCATGGAGCTGTGCATCGCCCGCTCCTCCCGACCGGGTCTCGGCGTCGTCGGTGAGATGTCCGAGGAGGACAGGCTGTGGCCGGGACGCGTCCGTCGTATCGGCCGGGCACAACTCCGCCGATGGAAGCTGGACGATCTGTGCGAGCCGGCCGAGCTGTGTCTGAGCGAGCTGGTCACGCCCGGGCCGCTGCCCCACTTGACCGCGATCGCGCACCAGACGACCGCGGAACCGAAGTTCTCCCTGGCTCTCGCCGTCTACGCCCGCCATCACTCCGTGGCCGTCGTCACCACCACCCGAACCATGATCGATCTCGGCACCCCTGATACCGCCGAGATGGCACTCATGGGGTGAGCCGGAAGTCTTTTCGCAGTCGCGCACGCTGGACCCCGCGTGCCGCGAGAGGCTACGGCGCAGCAACCGCACAACGCGAGGAGCCCACATGACCGTCCTGACGACCGATCACCCCGCCTGGATCGAGACCGAAGCGGGCGGCCGCGTGCGAGCCGTGCGTACGGTCACCGGAATCTGGGCTCTGTCGTGGGACCGAAGCGGCCTGCGCGCCGTATGTGTGGACGGCACCGAGGATGTGAAGCCGGAGCTCGTCACCACCAATCCCGCCTGCCTGCCTACGGGCATCCCCGCCGCGCTCAGGGCCGGGCTCGAGGGCCTCGGCGTCTCGCAGCGCCTCGCCAACCCGTGGCTCTGGGACGCGATCACCACCGCGGTCCTGCGCCAGGTCGTACGGGCCGGGCAGGCCCGCAAGCTCTACCGGCAGTGGTGCAAGGCCTACGGGAGGACCGTCCAGGGACCCTCCGGTGAGCTCGCGACCGCCCCCACGCCCGGGCAGGTCCTGGCCCTGGCGGACAAGCAGTTCGACGAGGTCGGGGCCAAGTTCCACCGCAGCGCGCTGCAGGCGGCCGCCGAGCGCTACGAGACGCACGCCGCGGGCTGGATCGGCCTGGAAGCACCGGAGCTCGCGGCCGCGCTCACCGCCGTCCCCCGCATCGGCCCCTGGACCGCCGCGGCGGCCGCCACCGACTTCACCGGCGACTTCAGTGTCTACCCGCACGACGACCTCGCCGTACGCACATGGGCCGCGCAGATCGCGCCTGCCCGCCCCTGGCCGGACAAGAAGGACAAGGCGTTCGGCCCGCTCTGGACCGGCTGGGCCGGCCCCGACCGCACCGCCCTGCACACCTTGACCCTCTCCACGCTCACCTGGGGCTCCCATGCCCGCTGAAACGGAGGACCGATGCAGCAGTTATCCCTTCTCTCGGGCGCAGACCCTGCGCACCCCCTCGACGCGCTGTTCGTGAACGCGCCCCTGCGCGACTACGGCCGCCGCCCGCGGACCAACGACTACACGCTGCCGGTGCTGGGCATGGCCTACATCGCCACGTACGCCCAGCGGGCCGGCTTCAACGTAGGGGTGCTCGACGCGGAGGCCCACGGCCTGGGCATCGACGAGACCGCTGAACACGTCAACGCGGCCCGGCCCCGTTGGGCGGCCATGAACCTCCTCGCCCCGACCTACGAGATGTCCGCGCGCATCGCCGAGCGCCTCGACCCCGGCATCGCGCTCATGGTCGGGGGCCACCACGCCAAGGCCATGCCCGACCGGATCCTCGACGATCCGCGTATGGCCAACCTGCGGGCCCTCGTCCTCGGCGAAGGTGAGCTGCGCGTCGCCGCCCTCATGGAGGACGAGCAACGGCGCCGCGAACTGCCTGGGGTCCTCTGGCGCGACCGGCTGCTCGGCACCCGGGCGGCCGGCGTCCCGTCGGGCAGACCGAACCCGCAGCTGCTCGGCCCGGACATCAACGCCCTGCCGTACGTGAACCGCGCCTTCCTGCCCCAGGATCCCTACCGGGCCGCGCCGACGGAGGCAGACCGCCGGCTCGCCGCCAGCCGCGGCACCGGCCTGCTGAAGACGGCCGCAAGGACCGGCCACCTGGAGGCGAACATCGTCGGGAGCCGGGGCTGCCCCTACAACTGCACCTTCTGCGGAGCCGCCGTCACCGCCAACCCCGACGTCACCATCCGCGTCCGGACCCCCGAGAACATCATCGGCGAGCTGGACCAACTGCACGACGCGTACGGAGTGACCGCCTTCCGCTTCGTCGACGACCTGTTCCTCGGCGTGGGGCGGGTGATCGACGAACAGATGGAGGCCTTCACCCGGCACCGGATCGGCGAGCGCTACGTATGGGACGCAACCGGCCGCATCAACGTCCTGGACCGGCTCGGCGACCGCGCTCTCGACCGTCTCGTACAGAACGGGCTCCGCGAAGTCGCCCTCGGAATCGAGTCGGGCAGCGACCGCGTCCTGCGGGCCATGGACAAGCGGATCGACGCGGAGATGACCGAACGCGTCGCCCGTCGCCTGGTCGAGCACGGCATCGGCGTGAAGGGGTACTTCATCCTCGGCTTCCCGGGTGAGTCCCACGACGACATCGCGGCGACCGTCCGCCACATCCGCACTCTCTGGGCCATCGCCGACAGCAACCCCGGGGACGTACGCGCCAGCGTGTTCGAGTTCCGCCCCTACCCCGGCACACCCGTCTGGACGACCCTGACCGATGCCGGCCACGAACCCGAGGACCTGCTCGCGTACGGGGACGTGGACCTCACCGGTGACGGTGCCGACGAGTCCATGCGGCAGCGCGACGAGTTCAACTTCTCGGTCGGCATCCAGTTCGGTGACGTCCCCCTGGCCCAGGTCCGCTCCACCCTCGCCATGCTCACCCGCGAGCAGCACGAGCGTGGCCGGGCCGGTCAGGGAGCGGCGGCGTGATGCCGGGACGCGGGCGGTTCATCACGCTCGACGGCCCCAGCGGGGTCGGGAAGTCCACCACCGTCCGGTCCCTGCACGACGAGCTGACCGCCCGGGGCGTGCCCGTGCACAGGACCGTGGAACCCACCACCAGTGACCTCGGCCGCTTCATCTCCGCGCACTTCGGACAGATCCGCGGCCACGCCCTGGCCTGCCTGGTCGCGGCCGACCGCTACGAGCACGTCGAGCACGAGATCAGGCCCCGGCTGAACGCCGGCGACACCGTGATCAGCGACCGGTACCTGGCCTCGACGCTCGTCATGCAGCAGCTCGACGGGGTGCCGCTGAAGTTCCTGCTGGACCTGAGCGCGAACGTCCTGATGCCGGAGCTGGCGGTCATCCTGACCGCGGATCCGGCTCTCATCGCCGAACGGATAGCCGCACGCGGACCCCGCAACCGGTTCCACCGGGACCCGACCGCGCCCGGGCGCGAAATCCTCCTGTACGAGGCCGCGGCCCGAACGCTGATGACCGCAAGGGTGAAGGTGCTCGTCGTGAACACCGGTGGAGCCACCCCCACGGAGGTCGCTGCCACAATCGCCGACGCGGTCCCCGATTGGCCGATAGCGTCGGCTGCTTCACCGCAGTCGACACCATCCCAGGGACCATGACACCGGAACCACTCGCAGAACCCGTCATCGACACCCACGTGATCCTGCGTGAGGGCGACAAGCTGCTCTTCTCCCAGCGCGGCGGCCCGTACGGTTACGGCCGCTGGCACATGCCCTCGGGCAAGCTCGACCGGGGCGAGGCCCTGCGCGCCGGGGCCGCCCGTGAGCTGCTGGAGGAGACCGGCGTGACGGTCGACCCCGCCCACCTGCGGATGGTGCACGTGGTGCACCACCGGCAGAGCGCCGAGATCGAGCGCATCGGCTTCTTCTTCGAGGCCACCAGGTGGAGCGGGGACCCCGTCAACAGGGAACCGGAGAAGTGCCTCGGCCTCGAGTGGTTCAGCGTCCACGAGCTGCCCGAGGACATCATCGAATACCCGGAGAAGGGACTCCTCGGCTACTTGGAGGGCGCCGGCGCGCTCACGGAGCACGGCTGGGAGTAGCCCGCGGTGGAGGACCAGCGGGGCGTGGACGCGCACGGTGTCCGTGCCGGGCCTACGGGGGCGGGATGATCTCGCCCCCGCCGGGCAGATCCTCAACGGCCTTCCGGCGATGCCCTCCCCTCGGATGCGCGGCGCCTCAGGCCCGGCTTCACGTAGCTGGTGCCGCGGCCGGAACCGCCGTGGACGCGAGCGAGGT
The DNA here is from genome assembly GCF_042871485.1 of Streptomyces sp. NPDC005791. Lineage (NCBI taxonomy): Bacteria > Bacillati > Actinomycetota > Actinomycetes > Kitasatosporales > Streptomycetaceae > Streptomyces > Streptomyces sp. NPDC005791. Next base: position 14,249 of record NZ_JBIAIP010000030.1, on the reverse strand, counting down.
GTTGCTGGAGCCGGATGTGCCGGAACTGGTACACGGCACCGGCCTGGCGGAGCACCCCTCGGCGGTAGGCGTCGTCAAGGAAGGCGGCGGTGTCCCACGGCAGTCTGCGCGTCAGCGGCAACCAGAACCGGGCCACCGTCAGCCACTGCCCCCATGCCGTGAGTGCGAGCACGTACGCCGCCGAGCCGCCCAGCCCGCCGACCGCCCCCAGCAGCAGAGCCTCGTCCAGCGGCCACACCAGCGTCCAGGGCAGCACCTGCTGGAGCAGGCCGACGACGACGCGTCCGCAGACGGCGAGTCCGGCCGTGACTGCGGCAGCAAGCACGAGGAACTGCCGGGTGGCGGTTGCCCGGTTGACGGACAGCAGTCGCATCGGCGTGGCCGCGGCGGCGATGTCCACGGGTGCCTCGAAGGCTGCGACGAGTCCGAAGGTCAGGCCGGCTGTCAGACCGAAGATCAGTGCCAGGGCCAGCGTGTCCTGAAGCGCCGCTCCGATCAGATCCGCGTGCGGGACGGTTCCGGCCAACGCGCGAAACATCGCGGTCGTCCAGGCGTGTGCGACTCCCAGCACAGAGCCGCCCAGCAGCCCGACCCCGAAGCGCGTGCGGATCTCCCGAACCGGCCTGTGCTCGACCCCGGGGGTCACTGCCGCCAGCCTGAGTCGTACCTGGGTCGGAACGGCCACGGTACGGCCCGCCGCGGCCAGGGCACAGTGCGCGAGACCGAAGACGACCGCAGAGCAGAGCCCGAACACCGCCACCTCGAGCATCACTGAGGTCTGCACGGAGGGGATGTACCCGAAGGAAACGGCGAAAAGCATCACAAGCCAGTTGGCCGCGAACATGCACAGTCCGCCGAGCAGTGCGGTGTGCAGGACGCGTATCGGCAGTCGTACGGACGCGCCGAGCCGCCACCAGGCAAGATCCCGACGCTCATGGGCACCGGTGGCCAGGCTGTGGGCGAGGTAGCCGAGCCAGCGTTCGGCCTGTTCAGGGTCGCGGTTGCGCTGTCCGCGGGCGGGGTCAGCCCGTTCGGGGGTGCGGTGCCGGTAGACCGTGGGCACGAAGTTCGCCAACAGATGTTCCTCAAGGTGGCGCCCGGTGGGAAATCTGGCGGTGTCAAGCAGTTCGACGGGGTCGTTGCCGGGCACCTCGCTGTACATCGTCCGCGCCAGGGTCACCATCAGGGGCGTTCCCAGGACCTGTCCGAGCTGAATGCTCGCCGCAGTGTCATAGGCCCGCAGTTCGTCCAGGACGGCACCCCACACCCCCGTGGCACCACGGCTGCCCAGGGAGTTGCCGAGCCGGTCGGTCCGGGGCAGGTACGCGGCCAGATCCTCGACGCTCAGGTCGGCGAGTTCGACGCAGGCTGCCAGCACCAGAGGCGCGTGCACCTCGCGGACCGCTCGGGCGTACTCGTCCCGTCGGCTGGTCAGGACCACCGGGTGGGACGTGGCGTTGAGTGCTTCCAGCGCGGGACCGCGCAAGGCTTCGGCGAGCTCGTCGAAACCGTCCAGGACGGGCAGAATCAGGTCGGAGTCGACGAGTTCGGCTGCCAGCGTCGCACCCTCCGAAGTCGTACGGGCCAGATGCGGATGGTCCCGTAGAAGATGGTCGACCAGCAGGTCTCGCGGTGTGACGGTCAGCGGGTCCCAGGCTCCGATGCTGAGAATGACCGGCACCCGGAGGGGGGAAGCCGGGGCGGCAAGGAGCTCGAGGACGAACTTGATGGCCAGGATGGACTTCCCCGAGCCGGCGCGACCGAGAATGACCAGTCGCTGCGACTCGACACTCCGATAGGTGTCGGCGACAGTCCGCAGGTCGCCGTTCAGGTCCAGTTCCCGGGCGGGGACTCCCGGCTGCAGGCGCTGGATGTTCTCCGGACGGTCCATCAGGACGGCTGGAGCCGGCTGGTATCGCACGGGCAGCGGGAACGGGTCATGGACGCGGCGGTGTTTTTCCTCCCGCTGCCAGCGTCGGCCGACCTCGCGGGCCAGTGAGGCGGCGGCGTCGGCGAGCGGGCCGGCCGGCCACGACACAGCCGTCCCGGGGGCGGGGAGCGGCGCGGCAGGTGCAGGGGCCCCCGTCCGAGTTCCGGGCTGAACGGCGGGTGCCGGTTCCCCCGGCTGCCCGGTCGGTACCGGCTCCTCGGGCTGAGCAGCGGGGGTCGGCTCCCCTCGCGTATCGGCGGGTATCAGCACCTCGGCCGGATCGGCGAGGGCCGGCTGTGTGCCGTCCAGGGTCGCGGTAAGCCGTTGCCACTCCTCCGGCTTCACGTTCAGGACTTCCGCCACCTTCTGCAACGTCCTCAGCCGGTGCTCGGGGAGCCTGCCGTTCTCCAGCCGGCCGATCGTGCTCACGCTCACCTCGGCCAGCTCCGCCAGCTGCTCCTGGGTGAGGCAGGCGCGTTTGCGCAGCTGACGCATACGCGTGCCTAACTCATTGGTCACTGCGGACCCCACCTTCCACGGCCACCGGTACCGCCCGAGCGTATCGAGACGACCGGTCACGGATGACCGGTCAGAGATGACCTCCTCCTGACCTGCACATGCCCTGTTCTCCGAACCCGGTGGGCCGCATCGTGGTCGTGCCGACGACCCGTCGGCCACCTCACACAAGGGAGCACTGGTTTGAGACCTCCATCAGCCCGCCACCGTCGCCTCGCCGGCGTCCTGTTCGCGGCGGCACTGCTTCCGGCCGTGTCCTTGGGATCGGCCGCCTGGGCGGACTCCCCGGCCGTCCCCGGCGTCGACTTCACGGACGGCTTCGGCCTGAGCCAGGTCGCAGACGGCACCGAAGTGCGCTCCAGCACCGACTTCACGATCACCGTCACCACACCGGAGGTGGCCGGCCCGCACCGTATCCGGATCTTCCTACCCAGCGGGTACGCCGACGATCCTGACCGGCGATGGCCCGTCACGTACTTCCTCCACGGGGGCGGCGGAAACGTGGACGATGCCGCCGCCGCCCCGGCCCTGCACTCCGACGCCATGATCACCGTCGTTCCCGACGGAGGTCTCAAGAGCTGGTACGCCGACTGGTACATGCAGAACACCGCCGTAGGGGCGGCCAACTGGGAGACCTTCCACCTCGAACAGGTCGTCCCCTACATCGACGCCAACCTGCGCACCCTCCCTGACCGTGAACACCGGGCCGTCACCGGACTGTCCATGGGCGGATCCGGCGCGCTCCACTACGCCAGGCCAGACCCGACCTCTTCGGCCACGCCTCCTCCCTCTCGGGCGGAATCGACTTCTCCATGGCCACGGTCCGCGCGGCCGTACTCGCCACGGAGCTCAATCTGCCCGGCGCCTGGTGCGCGCTCAGCACATCGAGCAGCCAGGGCTGCCCGACCTACGGACCGTACGTCGACAGCGACGCCGTCTTCGGCTCGCCGTATCCGGTCCTGGGCGCGGACCACCGCTGGAACGCCTACGACCCCGCCGCCCCGGCCAACCTGTCCAAGCTCAAGAACACCCAGGTCACCCTCTACACCGGGGACCAGGGGGTGATCGACGCCAACACGGCGACGGCCGCCCGCACGGTCAAGAACCGCTTGGACCAGCTCGGCATCCCGAGCCGGCTCGTCGACTACGGCAACGGCGCCTCCCTGTCCCCCCAATGCGACGGCAGCCACACCTACGCGTGCTGGGGCCCGGCCTATGCGGACTACATCCCGCGTCTGAAGGCCGCCTTCGAAGCCGCCGCGAAGAACTGAGCCGGCAGGACCGGCACGCACCCGACCGAGCGAGACCTCTCCGAGGAGCGGACACCGAATGACCTCCCGAAACATCCGAAACAGTACGAAACTGGCCTCAGTCATCGGCGCCGTGTGCGCTACGGTGCTGACGCTGTCCAGCTCTGCGGCACACGCCGCCACCGCCGGGTCCGACCACTCCGACACGCTCGCCGCACTCAAGGCGTACCAGGCGGCGGCGGGGCCCGGCGCCGCCGTCCACGCCGGAGACGGCAGCGAGTCCTGGACCCTGTCGGCGGGTACGGGAACCGTCAACGCCGACCGCCCCATCAAGGCCGACGAACACATCCGTATCGGCAGCCAGACCAAGACCTTCACAGCGGCAGTGGTGCTGCAGCTGGCCGAGGAAGGCCGCGTCTCCCTGGACGCGCCGATCGATGACTACCTGCCCGGTGCCGTCACCGGCAACGGCTACGACGGCACCCGTATCACCGTGCGTCATCTGCTCCAGCACACCGGGGGTCTCGGCGCCTACACCCCCTCCCCCGGGCTGAAGACGCCTCCGTCGAACCCGGACGGCACCTTCAGCCTGTCGGCGGTGGTGCGGTACGCGCTGGACGCCTCGCCCCCGGTCTCCGCCCCCGGTGAAGGCTTCACCTACTCCAACACCGGCTACTACATCCTCGGAATGCTCATCGAGAAGCTGACGGGACAGCCGGTGCACAAGGCCGTGACCGAACGCGTCATCGAACCGCTCGGTCTGCCCCGTACCTTCTTCCCCGCGCCCGGCGACCGCGCCCTGCCCACGCCGGCCGTCAACGGCTACCACGGCGTCCGGGTGGGCTCCTTCTACCTGTGGGTGCCCGCGGTCTCGTACGACCCCTCGCTGTTCAGCAGCGCGGGAGCCATGATTTCCACGCTGGAGGACCTGAGCGCCTTCTACCAGGCGCTGGCCACCGGAAAGGTCCTCTCCGCGAAGAGCCTCGCCGAAATGCGCACCGTACGGCAGGTGAACACCGGCACGGGCTACGGCCTTGGCCTCCAGACGTACGAGCCCTCCTGCGGCGGTACGGCGCGTGGCCACTCCGGTGGTGTCCCGGGCTACCAGACCTTCACCCTGACCATGGACGACGGCCGCTACGTCTCCATCGTCACCAACCTGTTGGTGCAGGTCGGCCAGCGCCCGGACGCGCAGCTGATGCAGCTGCTGGACACGGCGCTGTGCGAGGACGCCCCGCAGCGCGACTGACGCCGACAGACAGCGTCCCGGCGCGGTGGCCACCTCACCGCGCCGTGGCACCAACGTCCGACGTGGCCGGTGTGCGCGTCGTCGGCCGCTTCCCCCAGCAGCAGGCTGTCGACGCAACAGGGGAGCGCACACCGGCCGCCCGTCCCCCACGTGCCCCGCCGCACACTCACCTCTCCCCCTTCTCTTTCCTGCGAGCGCGCCCTCCAGGCCGGCTCTTCGTACGCCGGCGCTCGGTGTTCACGCACTCCTCCCTCATCCCCTATGTCCCACGGCACCAAGGAGTTGACATGGCACACCGGTACCGGTGCGGCGAATGCAGGTTCGCCACCCGGTGGACCACCGAATCCGAGGTAGGCGATCTCGCGGCGGCCCACTACGCCGAAAACCACCCCGGACTCGCTCTCGGCGGCATCGTCGAGATCAACCAGAAGAACCCCAACTCCCTCGGGTGTCTGCCGATTCTCGGGATCGCGTTCCTCCTGCTGGTCATCGTCGCCAGCTGCCAGCGGTAGGCCGCACGCTGCTCCCTCGCCGGCCCACACGGTCCGCAGTCGCGCGCTGGAGAACGCGCTCGCAGCACTTCATGCCCGACACACGAAAGGTCACAGTGCCATGGCGGACGACAACGACCCCCATCTCCCTCCCCGACCGGACCCAGCGCAGGCGCCGAACGGTCCGGTGATGCCGAGCGCGGCGGCAGATCCGACGACGCCCCCTCCGGGACCGCCACCTCCGCCCACGGTGCCAGGGAGAGCGCCCAGCGCCTCATCGAGCTCGTGGTTCTCCCTACCGGGGCTGCTACGGGCCCGCCCCGGGCGCCGGCGTGCCGTCGTCCTGGGCGGTCTCACGGTGCTGGTCCTCGCCCTGATCGGCGGACTTCTGTCGCTCACGTCCTCGTCCTCCGACTCGAAGGAGACGCAGGCCGCGCACCGTGACCTGCGGCCGTTCAGGGAAGCGGTCGACGATCTGGCCACAGCGCCGGGGTTGCGCTACAAGGACACCTCGTCCTTCGGCATCACCGAGAACGAGATCAACGTCACCGCGAGCGGCAGCCAGTTCGGCAGCACGTCGTCCGGTCGGGGGAACGACCACGGGCGGGACGTGCTGCGCATAGGCGGCAAGACGTTCATGCGGTGGCAACACGACCCGGCGCCCAGGGAAGACGTGGAGGAAGGCGCGAAGGCCCCGCCCAGTGAGTGGATCGTGGGACTGGACGACGGCTCGGAACTCATGGACGAGGCGCTGGCGCGCACCGTCGCCCCGCCGAAGCTGGCCGCTGTGCTGGACAAGGCCCTGAGCGACCTGGAGAAGTCACCGCCGGCAAAGGGCTCCGGGCTCTCGAACCCGTCAGGGCAGCGTCCGTCGAACGTGAACGGGACACCCGCGCTCGGCGTCGACACCTCGGCGGGGCGCCTGCTGGTGACCAAGGCCGCGCCGCATCGCGTACTGCGCCTGGAGGCGTACGACCTCCGTGAAGGCCTCTCCGACATGAGGGAGCAGATCGAGAAAGGAGGAGTGCCCGAAGCTCGCCCGAGGGTGACCACGGGTCCACTGGCATCCGGCGACGGCGAGGGAATGGACCTGACCCCGATCCTCGCCGACGCCGCCGACAAGATGTTCGACACCCTGGTCGAGTACGCCGACCAGCTCAAGGACGCTACCGACCGGGGCATTTCCTTCACCATGGACGGTGCGGGCGAGATGGACTGCAGCTCGTCGGGCTGCACCGCCACCCAGAACTTCACCGGCTCGGTCAGCTCCATCGCGCGGACGGAACGCGTCACCAAGGGCGAAGTCACCGCGGTGATGAGCGCGACGTTCTCCATCGACGGCAAACCCGCCGGCGAGTGCACCAGCCCGCAACGCACTTTCCCCGTCCGCGGCAACAACGTCTCGGGCACCCTGAAGTGCTCCAATCCCGGAGCGGGGCCGCTCTACGCCTCGGTCGCGGCCCGTGTACAGGCCCAAGCCCAAGCCGACGCGGATCGCTGCGGCTGCAAGGTCCGCCTCACCTACCCGCTCCGGGCCAGCACCCTGATCGACGCCCGCGCGCTCGCCAAGGTCGAGGCGCGGAATCTCGCCGACCGCGCGCGGCGGGAACGCGACGCCGTGACCTGTGCCAAGCCCCACAGCTTCCCGTCCGGCACCCGGGTGCTGCTCGCCGGCGGCACCACCCGGGCCATCGAGGACATACGTATCGGGGACCGGGTCATCGCCACCGACCCGGAGCGTTCGGTCACGGCGGCCCGGCCGGTGACCAACGTGATCACCACCGAGGACGACAAGGACTTCACCCGGCTCACTGTCACCACCGACCATGGGCCGGCCACGATCACAGCGACGGACAATCACCCGTTCTGGTGGGAGGGGGGCCAGAGGTGGAAGGACGCCGGTAACCTCCGGGTCGGCGATGAACTGCGCACCCTGAACGGCGCCCGCATGGCCGTGACCGCGGTCCGCGACCAGCAGGGCCAGCAACGCACATACGACCTCACCGTCAATGGCCTGCACACGTACTATGTGCTGGCGGGCCAGACTCCGGTACTCGTTCACAACAGCAACGGGTGCGTGAACTGGGCCTCCAATAGCGTGAAAACGTGGGGTCACACATTCAAGACCCATGGTGCCGGAGCGAAGAACACGAAGGCTCTGACCGATCGGGCTCGCAGCACCGGAAACCAGCAGGGGCAATGGCTAGATAATGACGCCGCTGCAGAGTTTTTGAAGAGACTCCATGTTGAAGGAGCCGGCCCCAGGTCGGTGCGCATTCCAGCCGGAATGGGGCAGGTGATCATGCCGGATGGGAGTATCGCCCAAGCGCGGTCGGCTACCATCGTCCCGAGCCCCAATGGACTGTACAAGACCGGATTCCCAACTATTGGCCCGAACTAGGAGACTGGAGAGATGAGCTTCTCTGTGTCATTTCATCCAGCTACGCCATCTGCCGCTACGGGTGCTGTGCCAGTGGGTAACGAGTTGGATGACGACTACGACACCCTGGTCATGGAGGCGTGCAGCGTCCTCTCTGACGCTGGGGGTGGCAACTTCCACATCGGCGGCTTTGGGAGCGATGAGTGGCCACTCGATGTCGCGTATGACTTGTCTGCTTTCATCGAGCAACTCCCATTGCTTCTGGCAGGCGTGCGTGAGCGTCGCGAAGTCGAAGTGGACATGTACTCGCAGGGCATCGAGCGGACTTTGACCTTTCGTCCAGTCGAGAATCGCGTGATGATTCACTGCGAGTCGCGGACCGAGTGGGTTCCAAGTCCGCAATTTGAGAGCCTCGCACAGGGCGAACTTGTTTCGATGCTCTCGAAATTGGCTCAGGACTTCGCCAAAGGATTGAAGGCGATCAACTCCGAGCTGTTGGATGTGGCGCCATTCCCGCGTTGGCTGGCGGGCGAGGCATAGTCCCGCTGCCCGAGACCACACCTACTATGGTGGGTAGCAGTAGCAAAATCGAAGCCCCGCCAGGCTCGTCCTGGCGGGGCTTCTGCGTGGGGTGACTTCAGGTGGCGTGTGCGCGCGAGCAAATTTGACGCCCCACCAGATGCTGTCTGGCAGGGCGTCTGGGTGAAGTGACGGCAGTAGTTGACGGCAACCTCAGCGGACGGAAACTCCGGCGAGGGGTGGATTCGTCGCTGTCGTCGGGCTTCCTGCTGCTCTCGGTGGGGTTGCGGAGGGCGTTGCCGAGGAAGGCGATGGCGTCGCGCTGGAGACCCCTCATGACTCCCTCTCAGGAAGCTACCTCTGGCGAAGCATCCGGCACGCCTGTTTCGCTATCACCCACCTATAATTTTCCTTGTACGTGGCTGCTTCGTTGGGAGGGATCGTGGGGAACGAGGGGGATGGGCGTCCGCTGCTCCTGCTCGATGTGGACGGCCCTCTGAGTCCGTACGCCGCCGCGCCGCAGAGGCGGTTGGCGGGGTACAGCACCCACCGGATGCGCCCGACCGGGTGGGAGAATCCGTGGGACAAACCCCTTCGTGTCTGGCTCAACCCTGACCACGGGGCAGACCTCCTGGCATTGCCCTACGAGCTGGTGTGGGCCACGACGTGGAAGAACGAGGCGAACGACTGGATCGGCCCGCACCTCCGCCTGCCCATGCTTCCTTTCGACCCTCGGCTGGGCCTCCTACCGGCTGACTTCTGCGCCCTGGCGAAATGGGCAGCAGACCAGGAGAAGGAGGCAGCGTGATGGAACACGAGGCCGGCGCGGAGGTGGTGGACGCGGAGCTGGTGGACGAGGGCCGCCTCCCCGCGGCGATCCAGCCGCGTCCGACGGCCCGCCCGGTAGTCGACCGGCACACCATTCTCTATCCCGGCCAGGGGCTCCCCACCGAGGCCGACCAGCCGACGTACACCGAGCGGGACCTGTACGTCTCCGAGCAGACCGCCGAGCGGCTGGAGAACCAGTCCGCGCCGAAGAACACCAGCGCCAACTACCTTTCGCAACGCAACAAGTTCGCCGCCTGGTGCGCCAACGAAGGCCGTGTCGCCCGGCCGTGCACCACCGCCACCTACGTCGAGTACGTCGCCCACCTCATCGAGCTGGGGCGCTCCCCGAACGCCATCAACGCCGCCATGTCCGCGATCCGCACCTGGATGCCCGAGGACCAGAAGCCCGGCACGAAGCAGGCCCGGGGCATGCTGAACGAGTACAAGAAGACGTGGGCGAAGCGCACCGCGGTCCGTAAGGCCCCTCCGATCACGGACGAGCTGCTGCGGGCCATGGTCGCCACGTGCGACCTGCGGACCATCGCGGGGCGTCGCGACCGGTGCATGCTCCTCCTCGGCCGGGGTGCCCTCAACCGCAGGATCGAGCTCGCCGACCTGTCCATCGCCGACGTCGCGGTCGACGATGACTTCGTCACCCTGCACATCCGGTCCTCCAAGACCGACCAGGAGGCCAAGGGCGAGCACACCGACATCCCCGCCGAGGACGATCCGCTCCTCGATCCCGTCGCGGCCGTACGGGACTGGCTCACCGCCCTCCACCACCTTGGCGTCCGCGAGGGCGCGTTCTTCCGGGCCCTGACCTCCCGCGGCACCCTTCAGAACCGGGCCGTCGCGAAGGAACGCGGGGACTACGTCACCGGGGACGCCATCAACGACTGGGTCCGTAGCCGTGCCCACAAGGCCGGCGCGAAGAACTGGCAGCAGATCACCGCCCACGGGCTGCGCCGCGGCGGGGCCCAGGCCATCGCGGAGGCCGGCGGGGACCCGACGAAGCAGGGCCGGTGGAAGCCGGGTTCGGCAATCGTGAAGCGGGAGTACCTGGACCGCGCCCAGTCCAGAGGGGAGAATCCGTGGCTCAAGGTGCAGGCTAAGCGGCTCGAGAACTGAGGTGGCCGAAGAGCCAAGCCGGGCAGAACGTCGATATCAGGGCGTGCATGGTCAGCTCACGCCGACCGGGTGGACGCCGCAAACAAGTCGGCGCATTCTGCGCTCGCCCTGCAACCAGGAGGTAGCCCGCATCGCTGACCTGGACACAGGTCCAAGTCCCGCCGGAGCCGACCAGGAGCGACAACCAGCAGCCGCATGGTGAAGGGGGGCACGGCCCTATTCTGCCCAGCTGATCTGCGTCCTGTGTGCCGATCAGGCGGAGTGCTCGACACGCCTTCTCGCTGCAAAGGTGCGCGTGGTCACTGGCGCTGCACCATCGGGACCCGGGTCAAGGATGGGTTCCGAACCAACGAGGTCGAACCCGAAGCCATCGAGCAGCCTCTCCCACACCGGCGTGTCAAGAACCCAACGCGGCATCGTGCCGACGGAGCCGTCCACCAGACGGGCGGGAACGTCGGCCGACCGGCACTCCGTCGCAGGCGGAGCGCCGTTCTTGAAGTTTCCCCGTGATCCTGGACACTCGTTCGTTATGCCGCGAGGGCGTGTCGATGCCGCTGCCTGGTCTCGGCCGGGGTGAGGTAGCCGAAGATTTTGTGCTTGCGCAGGCGGCGGCGGTTGTAGAAGGTCTCGATGAAGGTGAAGACTTCGGCGCGGGCGGTGGCCCGGTCGGGCCAGGTCCGGGTTCCGATCTCTTCCTTGAGCAGGGCCCAGAAACTCTCTGCTGCGGCGTTGTCGAAACACGAGCCGGTGCGTCCGCAGCTCTGCCGCATCCCCAACTCTATTATCTGAGCGCGGAATTGAGCGGACGTGTACTCGCTTCCGCGATCACTGTGGACCACGCATCCGGGCTCCAGACCGCCTCGGCCGTGGGCCATGTCGAGAGCGTCGACGACGAGCTCGGCGCGGTGGTGGTCGGCCATCGCGTAGCCGACGACCTCGCGGGTGGCCAGGTCCAGCCAGCAGGCGAGGTAGAGCCAGCCCTCGGCCGTCGGGAGATAGGTGATGTCGCCGACCAGCTTGGTGCCGGGGTGCTCGGCGTGGAAGTCGCGGCCGATCAGGCTGAGGTGTACTCACCGGATTCAACCGGTCGTTGCAACACCAGCTTCTTGAAGCAACTGCAGTTGCTCGTTGAACGCCTCGGCGGGTGTCTTCCAACCGAGCGTCTTGCGGGGTCTGCCGTTGAGAGTGTGAGCGACGGCCTCGACTTCCTCGGCGGACCACCTCGAGAGATCGGTGCCTTTCGGGAAGTACTGGCGCAAGAGCCCGTTGGTGTTCTCATTCGTGCCGCGCTGCCACGGACTATGCGGATCCGCGAAGAACACGGGAATGCCCGTCTCGACTCTGAATTGTGCATGTGCCGACATCTCCTTGCCGAGATCCCAGGTCAGCGACCGTGCCAGCTGTTCGGGCAGCGTGGACATCGTATTGGCGAGGGCGGTCTTCATCGTGCTCGACCCATAACCGGCCAGCGCAGGACCATTCTTGACCGATTGCTTGTGCCGGTAGCCTTCCTCGCGCGGCAGGTGCACCAGCATGGTGAATCGAGTTGACCGCTCAACGACAGTGCCGATCGCGGACCGCTCCAGCCCGATGATCAGGTCGCCTTCCCAGTGGCCAGGAACGGCACGGTCCTCGACTTCGGCAGGCCGTTCACTGATCAGCGCTTGGGGCGTCACATGCGCCCAGGTCTTGCGGCGCGAACGAGCGCGCGGGGCACGCAGCGCGCGACCCGTGCGAAGGCACAAGATCAGCTCCCGCTTCAGCGCCCCGCGGCCCTGAATGTAGAGCGCCTGGTAGATCGCCTCGTGGCTGATGCGCATGGACTCATCATCCGGGAAATCAAGCTTGATCCGGTTCGCGATCTGCTCCGGACTCCATGCCTGCACCCACGCGCGGTCCTTGCGATGCGGCTTGTTCCGCCCCGTCCACGCACCGGTCGAAGGACCTGAGATCGCCCTGCCGCCAGGCGTGCTGATCTCTCCGGACAGTCGCTCCTGGACGTACGCGTGCAACCGCGGATTGGTTCGATGCCTTCGGGCGGCGGGCGGACATGTCCGTTTTCCATTGCGCGACCGATGCCCGGTAATCGAGCTTCCCGCCTCTGGTGGCCGCGTTGCGCCGCAACTCACGGGAAATCGTCCCTGGATCACGGCCGACTTGCCGAGCGATTTCACGAACGCCCATGCCTTGGGTGTTGAGGAGCGCGATCTCCTCCCGCTCAGAGAACGACAGGTACCTGCCCGAATGCGGCTTCGGATCGAATGGTCGCATGCCGCCACACTGCCGAAACCAGCGCGTGGTCACCGCCGGCGCCACGCCGATAACCGCGGCCGCTTCCTCCGCGAGGAGACCTTTGGCGATTTCATCCCAGAACGCCGCTTCGATATGACGCTGATATTTTGGATGCCCCGGAGACCTCAACTTTGGCCGTGTCGCCCGATCGGCTGCCTGCTGACGACGAACCATGCCACACCTCGCTGATCATGAGGTGTTGCGACGACCGGTTGAATCCGCCTTGGGTGTCTCGGTCCGGGTGTTGCCTGCCCTCGATGGTCTTGGCGTTGCCCTGCAGACTGAAGCCCTCCTCCCGCAGCACGTCGGCCATAGTCTCCGCCGAGACACGGTGTCCCTGCCCGGTCAGCTCGGCGGCCAGGTGACGGGTCGACTTCGTCGTCCAGCGCAGCGGTGACATCGGATCACCCCGCATGTCCGGTTCGACCAGGGCCAGCAGCGCGGGCCGCAGGCCCGGGTCAAGGTCCACCACACGCTTGCGGCCGCCGCCCTCCCGGTGCACCCGTCCCAACGGGGCTTCACCCGACTCCAGTTCAGTCACCCCGCGCGACACTGTGCCCTCACGGACGTCAGCGGCCCGGGCCACCAGCCGGATCCCGCCATGGCCCAGCGAGCGAGCCTCCGCTCCTATGGCCAGCCGACGCTGACGCTCGTCCAGGTGCGGGAACAGCGCCTGGAACTTCGCGGCCAACGCCTCCTCGATCCCCTCCGAACTCCCCATACCACATCAACGAGACTCAAGGCGGCAAGCAACGACTCGTTTCTCCGCAGGCCCTTTAACTGGCCTTGGGGGAACTTCAACTCCGCGCGTCCCCCACCAGATCACTCACACACCATCAACGAGCCTGAACACAAAGCGTTTCGGATCAATAAGAGGCGATAAACCCCCACCGACTGATGTCGGCGGGGGTTTATCGCGTAAAGATGTGCGGCAGCCGGTTCGACCGTGAAATAAATCATGGTTCCAGCAAAGCGCGATCCCTCAAGATTCTTCAGCGTGCCCGAATTCTCGCACGAAAGTTTCCATCAGGTAAATCATTTCCTTCTCTGACCAGTAGGGCGGCCCCACCCAGGGGCGATAGAGAGATATTCCTTCCGCGAGGAATTCAAACACCTCAGTATCTAGGAGATGTTCAATGACGAAACTCTCCATAGATGCAATGAACCCCGTTGATCGATCTTCGCCGGAGATGAATTTCCGGGCCATTTCTAGAGTTTCTCCTGTGGGGCTCATGGAATATCGAACACCTTCGGAATCATTACGCTGGTTATGTGGTTCGGGTTCTGGGCGGAAAGGCCCACAAAAGGCTTTCTGGGGAGCTGGGTTGCCCTAACCTGGATTGTGTCCTTAAGGCCATCGCACTTTACCTTGTTGGCGTTCTCTAGGATGTAGTCGAGAGCCTCTAGTGTCGTGGGTGGGCGCCCTGGTCCGCTCCCAGCTACTCGCTCTGAAGCGTGGTTACTCAAAGTCCTTCCTTTTGGCGTAACCAAGTCAGGAATGTGAAGGTTCAATTCCTGCCTGTGGGCCAATGGGTGCGACGGCCACGGCCAATCCCACGACGGTGATGGCGCCTAGTAGGGCTTGGTCATGTGCGGTCTGTGATGGCGTGTCTTCTTGATCAGTCGTGTCGTTGACCGGGTGTGCTGAGTGAGGAGTTGGCTGCGG
>NZ_JBIAIP010000029.1:0-40758 GCF_042871485.1 Streptomyces sp. NPDC005791 | reverse complement strand
TCAGCGTGCCCAGATCCGTGCTCGACTCCGAGGAACGCGACCTCAGGGTCGTCAGAACCGATGCCCCCATGTCGAACTTCATCAGCTTCCCCCCCACCAGACTGAACAACCGTACGAACCATCATGTGTATCAACCCGCACATCACCGGTGCAATCAGCAAGCACCGCACTGTGACCATCCCAATACACGTCGGCCGCAACTCCTGTCACGAGCCCTTCAGATGCCGCACCAACCGCTCGAAGTCCTGCCACCCCGCCAGGTCCGACGGATCACCGGGCAGCGGGTAGTACAGCGCGGGACGCGCCCTGGGCCCCAGCTGAACAGGCTTCGCCGCCAGCGGAGTACGCCGGGCGCGGTCGCCCTGGATCTCGCGGACCTCGTCGGCGCCCAGGACGAACGCCAGCGGGACGCCGGGGCCTTCGAAGCGGGGCGGTACGGCGAGGTCGCGGCGGGCTTTGCGGAGCTGTACGAGCATCGACTGGAGCCGGTGGCGGGTGGCGAGCACTTCGGCGGCCCTGGGCAGCGCGTCCAGCGGCATCTCCTCATCGGGTCCGTAGCCGAACGCCAGCGTCACCTCCTCCTCCACCCCCGCCGTCGTGCGGGTGACGCGCACGGTGGCGAGCCCGGGCCGGTCCGGGGTGCCGACGACCACGGCCCAGGTCGGCTGGGGGGACCGCTCGAAGGCGAGGTCCGTGAGGCGCTGCGGTGACCAGGGGAGGTTGGCGGGTTCCGCCGTACCCCAGCCCGCCGGAGGCGCACCGGTGAGCTCGCGCCACACCGACTCCAGGCCGCCGCCGAGCACCAGGCGGTCGTCGGCGGGGTGGACCGAGCGGAACGTGATCGCCAACTGCCGTTCGCCGGTCTCCGCGACCTCACCGTAGGACGCGGCGACCAGACTCTGCGGGTCGTCCCCGGTCGCACCGGGGCCCGCGACCGGCGCGAAGATGCCGTCCTGCCACCGCAGTACGGCTCCTGACAGCCCGTCGTAGTAGCCGTCCCGTTCGTCCTGGACGATCCAACGGGACGGCCACGTCCCCAGGAGGTGGCGTGCCGCCGGGGAGAGTGTCGTCCCGGCCGGCGCGACGACCTGGAGTCCGAGACCGGCCTCCGTGGCAGCCCGGTAGGCATCCGCGAGCCAGGCCGTGAGGGCGACCACCGGGCGGTCCTGGATGACGACGGCGACCTTCTCCGTGAGTACGTCGACGGCCGGGACCGCCGCGGCCGGTGTGGGCGCGACGCTCACCCCGTCGGTGGGCACCACGGCCAGCGAGCGGGCGGCCTCCGGGGGCCAGGCGGAGCCACCGGCGAGGTGGGCGAGCCGGGCGGCGAACGTGCCCGCGAGCTGCTCCGCCTCCGCCACACCGGTGGTGGCGCGGGCCTCCGTCCACCAGAACGGGACCGGCGGCGCCGACGCTCCGAGCAGGCGTTCCGCCTCGCCGGCCACCTGGACGAGCAGCGGTGCCTCGACGGCGACCAGGGGACGGCCCTCCGGATCGCAGAGCTGTACGACGGCTCCGTCGCCGTGGGTGTCCACGAGCTTGTCCGGGCCCCCGGAGAGCAGCCCCACGAGCACGGTCCACGGGTCGGGCATACGGGTGGTGAGGGCGATGACGTCCTTCGTCATGGGGTCGTCCGGTCCTTCGTCGTTCGTCGAGGTGCCCCGGGTGTCAGGCGGGCGTGTACACGGTCTGGATCAGGCGGTTCGCATAGCCCCTGCGGATCAGCACACCGCGTCCTGCGGGCTGCTGGGTGGCGTACACGCCAGGGAAGAGCTGGCCCTCGCTGCGGTCGCCCGCCATGAGGACGGCCGAGGCCCCCGACTCGCGCAGGCCCTGTACGAGCGGCTCGTACATCCCGCGTGAAGCGCCCGCGACCCGGCGCGTCAGGACGAAGTGGAGGCCGATGTCCACCGCGGACGGGATGTAGGGCAGGAAGGGGGAGAGCGGCGACTGGCCGGCCGTCGTCAGCACGTCGTAGTCGTCGATCAGGACCACGATCCGCGGGCCGTTGCCCCAGCTGCCGGGTTCCAGGTCCTCGATGCCCGCGTTCTCGTCGGGCAGCCGCTTCTCCAGCTCGGTGGCGATGCCGGCCGAAAGGCCGGCGCACAGCTTGGCGTTGTACGCGTATCCGCCCCTGTACTCCTCCGGGATCGCGCCGCGCAGGCTGCGCCGCGGGTCCATGACGGCGAAGACCAGCTCGTCCTCGCCGTAGCGGTCGATGAGGCCGGCGGCGACGGTCCTGAGGAGGTTCGTCTTCCCGCACTCGCTGTCGCCCATGACCAGCAGGTGCTGGTCGTGCTCGAACAGGTCGAGGAGGACGGGTTCCAGGGCCGTCTGGTCGACACCGATCGGCACCCTGCGGGGTTCGGCGGCCGGACCCGGAAGCAGGTGCGGCTCCAGGACGGCCGGCAGGACCCGCACCTGCTGGGCGACCTCTCCGCTCCAGGTGGCGCGGACCGTACGGGCGGTGCGCTCCAGGACCGCGCCCAGGTAGGCGGTGTCGCCGAGCCCGTCCGTACGGGGCAAGGCCGCCTGGGCGAAGAGCTTGCCGTCGGTGAGGACGCGGCCGGGTTCGTCGGGGGACAGCGTCTGGGACAGCTTGCGGTCGATGCTGGACTCGCTGGGGTCGTTCATCCGCAGTTCGAGACGGGTGCCGAACGCGGACTGGGTGGCGATGCGTACGTCGTTCCAGCGGAGCATGCCCGCGACGACGTGGATCCCGTAACCGCCACCACGCTTGAGGATGTCGACGACGGCCTCGTCCAGGTCCTCGAAGTCGTCGCGCAGCGCGCCGAACCCGTCGATGACGAGCACGATCTCGGCCGAGGCGAGCTCAGGCAGCCTGCCCGCCGCGTGCAGGGAGCGCAGCTGGTCGACGGAGTCGATGCCGTGCTCGCGGAAGAGGTCCTCGCGGGTGGCGAGCATGTACCGCACCTCCTCGGCCGTACGTCCCGCGCGCTCGCGGTCCGCGCGGCCCGCGATGCCCCCGACGTGCGGCAGGCCGGACAGGGCCTGGAGGCCACCGCCGACCAGGTCGAGGCCGTAGACGCCGACCTCCTGCGGGGTGTGGGTCAGCGCGAGAGAGAGGACGAACGTACGCAGCAGAGTCGTCTTGCCGGACTGCGGGCCCCCGATGAAGGCGGCGTGGCCGCCGGCCACGGTGAGGTCCAGGAACCACTGGCCCTGCCACTGCTTCGTCGGGTCGTCGAGCAGACCCAGCGGCACCTGGAGCGGACCCCGGCGCTTGGCGAGCTGCATACCGCGCGGGCCGGCCTCCAGGGGGCCCGCGACGCTGTCCAGCGGGAGGGCCGCGGGCAGCGGTGGCAGCCAGATGCTGCGTACCGGCCCGGCAGCGCCCTCCAGCTGTCCGACGATGACGCCCATCTCCGTCGGCCCCGTCTCGCGGCGCCGTGACGAGGGCTCCTGGGGGCCGGGACCGTCCGAGACCGCGAGGGTGTTGAACGCTTCGTACTCGAGGGCGAGCGGTCCGGTCTCCTCGTCCTCCGCACGCTGCACGGGGCCCCGGTAGCCGCCTGACACATAGCTGGCCTTGAAGCGCGCGTAGTGGCTGGTGTCGACCTTGAGGTAGCCGAAACCAGGCAGCGGCGGCAGATGGAACGCGTCCGTGGTGTCCAGGACCGTACGGGACTCGTCGGCGGAGAAGGTGCGCAGGCCGAGCCGGTACGAGAGATAGGTGTCCAGGCCCTTGAGCTTGCCGCCCTCGATGCGCTGGCTCGAGAGCAGCAGGTGCACACCGATGGAGCGGCCGATACGGCCGATGGACAGAAAAAGGTCGATGAAGTCCGGTTTCGCCGTGAGGAGTTCACCGAACTCGTCGATGACGACGAACAGGTGGGGCAGCGGGTCGAGGTCGGGGCGCTTCTCGGCGCGCAGTGCGGCGTAGTCTCCGATGTCGGCGATGTTGCCCGCGTCCTTGAGCGCCTGCTGCCGGCGCTTCACCTCGCCGGCGAGGGAGGCGTGGACGCGTTCGACGAGGCCCGCCTGGTTCTCCAGGTTGGTGATGACACCGGCGACGTGCGGCAGGCCGGCGAACGGAGCGAAGGTCGCGCCACCCTTGTAGTCGACGAGGACCAGGGCGAGGTCCTCGGGCGGGTGGGTGGTGACCAGGGCGAGGACCAGGGTGCGCAGCAGCTCCGACTTCCCGGACCCGGTGGCGCCGACGCACAGGCCGTGCGGCCCCATGCCGAGCTCCGAGGACTCCTTGAGGTCCAGGAGCACCGGTTCGTGGGAGTCGCTGATGCCGATGGGCACGCGCAGGAAGGCGCGTTCGCCGCGCGGGGCCCAGAGGCGGGACAGGTCGAGCCGGGCCACGTCCTCGATGCCGAGCAGGCCGGCGAAGTCGACGGGGCCGGACAGGGGGGCGTCGACGAGCGACTCGGCGGACAGGCGCAGCGGCGCGAGCATCCGGGCCAGGCCCTCGGCGAACGGGATGCCGACTTCGTCGACGGTGCCGTGGGCGCTGACCGGCTCCTGCTCCCGCAGGTCCTCGATGCGCACGTCGGAGCCTTCCACGGTGATCCGGATGCCGACGTGGCCCGGCTCCTGGACGCGCTGTTCGAGCAGGTGCAGGACCGTGACGCCCATGTCGCGCAGCCCCACGGCGTCGTCGGGCCGTGGCAGGTCGACGGCGTCCTCGCCGTGGCCGTCGGTGACGACGAGCAGCCGGGACGTCATGGACAGGGCGTCCTTGCCGGCCAGGCCCCGGCGCAGCTCGGCGGCGTAGGAGGCGCGGCGGCGCAGTTCGGGGCCGAGCTGCCGGGCGAGCTGGGGCGCGGAGGGGGCGATGCGGCGGGCGGCGACCGGGCCGTCCAGCTGCTCGGTGTCCAGCAGGTGCGGCAGCCACTTGGCCCACTCCCAGTCGGCGACCCGGTCGCCGGGCACGGCGAGCGCCATCGCCACGTCGTCGGGGGCATGCGTCGCCGCAGCCTGTACGAGGAGGGCGCGGACGACCCGCAGGCAGTCCTCGCGGGGCCCGACGACGCTGATGTTGCCGACCCGGTCGAGCGGCACGGTGAGAGGGAGTTCGGTGCCGGTGCGGAAGCGGGTCATCAGCGCCGACGCCTCGTTGAGCATGAAGAGGTCGGGCGGGGTGAGGACCGTCGATCCCTGGTCGGCGATGCTCAGATCGCGTACCGGCATCTCGCCGGTGCCGAGCCGCACCCGGAGGAAATCGGCGTCGACGCGGCGGCGCTCCCACAGGCGGGCGGGATCCCGCACGATGTCGTACAGGGCGTGCGGCGGCGGGTTGAGTACGTCGGCGAGCTCACGGCGCGCCCGTTCCTCACCCGAGAGCTCCTCCCGCAGGTCCTCGACATAGGCGAGGTAGGCCTCGCGCTGGCTGCGGCGGGTGCGCTGGGCCTTGCCGCGCTGCGAGAAGAGCAGCGCGACCGAGCCGACGATCGTCACGACCAGGATGATCGCCCCGAGAGCGGCGAACTGGCTGTTGCGCACGACCGTCATCATCACGACCGACGACATGACTCCGGCGACGGGCAGCAGCGACATCGCGATGTTGCCCGCCTTCCCCTCGGGGAGGTTGGGCGGAGCCTCGATGACGCGTGCCCCGGACGTGGCCGGAGGCCGGGTGGTCCGGGCCGGGCGGTGTATCAGTCGGGTACTCATGATCGTCCGTCACTCACGGTCGGGCTCGGGAGCGGCACGGGTCAGCGACGCTTCTGCGAGAGCTGGAAGACATCCGCGGCGAGGAGGGTGGCGGCCCGCCGCGTCGCACGGGCGAGCAGCTCCGGACGGATGGCACCGCCGGCGGCGAGGTGCCGGTCGAAGGGGAGGACCTGGACACTCGCGCCGGTGGACTCGAGCTTGCGGGCGGCCTTGCCGAGGTCGATCCCGGCGCGGGGCGTCTGTTCGGTGAGGACGACGACCGTGCCCTCGATCACATGGCGGGGCAGCCCCTTCATCCACTCGAGCACGTTGTACGTACTCATGACGCCCTCCAGGGTCGCCGGGGTGGTCAGCACGCGGGCCTGGGAGGCCGAGAGCGCGACCCGGGCGACCTCGGCGGGCAGCGTCTCGCAGTCGACGACCGTCACACCGAAGTAGCGGCGCAGGGAGACCATGACCCGTTCGTACGCCCTGGTGTCCAGCATCGCGCCGATCCGGCCCTGGCTGCCGGGCAGGAGCCAGGCGTTGTCGGGGAGCTGGACGAGGTAGCCGGTGATGTCGAGCAGGGACATCTGCGGTTCGACGATGTTCGCGACGTCGCCGGTGGTCCAGCGAAGGGACTGGGAGCCGAGCCGCAGCGGCAGGGAGCCGAGCGCCGGATCGGCCTCGACGAGGAGGACCGGGTCCTGCCGGTAGTGGGCGTACGTGGTGCCGAGGAGCGCGGCGACGGTCGACTTGCCCGCGCCACCCCGGATAGAGGTGACGGCGATCTGCCGGCCCGTCGTCACGGGCTGCTGGAGCCGCTCCGCGGTGCGGGTGAGCTCGGCGACCTCGCGCGCTGCCGAAGAGGAAACGATACGGCGCACGGCATGCGCGGCACGCGACGCGAGAGGTTCCCCGTGGCGCGGCTTGCGTAGCGCTCCGGTCAGGGCGTCGTCCACCACGGGCAGGGAGTCGGGGGTGCCGCGGGGTGGTCCCGCCACGGGGGTGCGGGGAGCCGGCGGCTCCTGGCGCTGAGGACCGGCCTGGCCGGCCTGAACAGGTGTACCGGCACCCGGGGCGGGGAGGCCGGGGCCGCCCTGCGGGGAGACTCCGGGCGCCGCATCGGCGGGGCGCTGCCCGCCCTGTGGGGCCGCGCCCCTCAGGTCGCGCAGCACATCGCCCTGCCAGTTGTCCGCGTTCGGCATCTCTGCCCTTCTTCTCCGCCGTGCTGCCCCTGCCGGGCGCCGCGCGTTGACTCAGAACTTGTTGAGCAGTTGTCCGAACACACCGAACACACCGACGGCGAGCGGGAAGAGTCCCACCATGCCGATGGATTCGACCAGGTCGGCCGTTCGCCGCAGCCGGACCCGCACGTGCTCCGGCGGCTGCACCGCCAGGACGAGGAGCGGCAGTACCGCCGCCGCACCGAGCACGGTGATCGGCCCGGCGCCCCCGCCGTGCTCCATCCACAGCATCACCAGGCGTACGACGAGGACCGCCGCGGCGGCGAAGAGCGCCACCACCTCCGCGACCAGGGGGAACGCGCGGGCTCGTGACAGCAGCACCACGGCGACGACCGAGGTCAGCACCACGGTCCACACCGTCTGTGTCCCCGCCCGGGTGATCAGCCAGCCGGCGCCGGCGGCCGAGACCGAGGTGGCCAGGGTCGCGAGGGCGAGGCCGCGATGCGTGGCCGCGAGGGCGTTGCCCACCTCGTGACGGCTGACGGAGACGCCGCCCGAACGGCGGTCGTCGAGTGCGGTCAGCCCCGACGCCATCAGCGCCAGACGTGGCAACAGGCCGAGCAGGACCACGGAGACGACCGCCATGACGGCGCCGAGCCGGGCCGGGTCCCCCTGGACGGCGGCGACGCCCTCCCACACCACGGTGAGCGCGGCAGTCGTCGCGGCGCCGACGAGCCCGCCGCGGCCGAGCGGCGAGAAGTAGCCGAGCAGCACCAGCATCAGGACCACCGCCGCCGCGACGGCGGCGAGACGCAGGGTGCCCGGCCACGTGTAAGCGTCGGCCGCCGTCCACGCGGTGAGGACGCCGATCGCCCCGGAGAGGAGCAGGAGCGCCGTAGCCAGGCCGCGGTTGCCCCGCCCGGCCTTCGCGACGAGGGCACCGGCCGCCATGAGGACGACCGTGACTGCGGCGAGGGCACCGGCCAGGGCCCCGAGCGGGAATTCGCGGCGGGCGAGCAGCGCGGCGATCACGGCGAAGACGACGGTGGCCACGCCCCCGGCGACCCGGCGCGCGGCGGGCCGCCAGCGCCACGCCCGCAGATCGAGGTCGTCGGCCACCTGGTCGGTGACGTCGTGCACGACGGGGGCCGGCGGCGCGGAGTGTGTCCTGACGAGCCGGAGCACCGCGCCGTCGGCCACCCCGGCCGACGCCAGTGTGCTGTCGTGCGGCAGAGCTGATCCGTCTGCCGTCATCAACTGCCGTGTGAGCGGGCGCGAGGCGACCCGGTCGTCGAGCACCTGAAGGATGTCCGGGAGCAGTTGGCCGATCGGGGTGTCCGACGGGAGGACGATGTCGGCCCGGCGCCGCTCGCCGACCAGGGTCACCCGGCTCAGTTCCGTCCGGGAAGTTATCGCTGTGGTCACCACTTACGGGAACCTATCATCACGGCTTCGCGTGCTTTCGGGGCCGAAGCAGTGTAACGGTATCCATGGTCTTTTCCGCTCGATCCGCGTGAATCATCGGGTACTTGCCCGCAAGCACGTGAGGGCTTCCGCCGTACTCCCCTCAGCCGGTGCGGACGTACTGCTGCGCCTGGCGCTGCTGCTTCTCCTGCTCGGCCTTCTGCTTGTCCAGCGTGTGCTGGAGGAAGGACCATCCGACGCACCCCGCGCACATCACGGCCGCCAGGGCGATCCCCGCGAACACCTTCCCGAGCCGTTCGTCGGCCGTGCGTCGCGCCCGTTGGGCGCCGAACAGCAGCGCGTCGCGCATCCTGCGCCGGCGTACTCCCACCGACTCCAGTAGCTGGCTGTCGTAATCCCGTGCCATTGGTCGTCCGTCGCCCCCGTCGCTCGTCGCGTCAGTCGGTCGCCCTGAAAGATGTCGGTCGCCCTGAAAGATAAGGCACGCGTGAGCGAGGGGAGGGCCCAGGGCCTGCGGTCCCGCCTGGACGAGCCGGGCCACGTGCGTGTCCCGGGCCGCGAACCGGCCCCCTGCGGTCCGCGACACCCTCACGGGCCGGCAGCCCCGCCAGGGGCGGGAGGCCCGCGGGGAGTCCGGCACGGACGGTCCCTCCGTGCGGTGTCGTAAGAATGGAGGAAACGTACACTTCAGCGCCGGCCTCCGGCCGCGTACCGTCTTCACCACCCCGGAACACCGTACGGACGCCCACAAGGCGCGCATCGTTCAACGAAAGGCACCCGCACCCATGAGCAGCAGCAACGAAGCGCCGCGCGGCCCCGTCGACTCCTCCCGCGTCCCGCGGTACGCCGGACCCGCGACGTTCGCGCGGCTGCCCCGGCTCGACGAGGTCGGCTCCGCCGATGTCGCCGTCGTCGGCGTGCCCTTCGACAGCGGGGTCTCCTACCGGCCCGGCGCACGCTTCGGCGGCAACGCCATCCGCGAGGCGTCCCGCCTCCTGCGCCCTTACAACCCGGCGCAGGACGCCTCTCCCTTCGCGCTCGCCCAGGTCGCCGACGCGGGCGACATCGCCGCGAACCCGTTCGACATCAACGAGGCCGTCGAGACGGTCGAGGCCGCGGCCGACGACCTGCTCTCCACCGGCGCCCGGCTGATGACGCTCGGCGGCGACCACACCATCGCGCTGCCGCTGCTGCGGTCCGTCGCCAAGAAGCACGGCCCCGTCGCCCTGCTCCACTTCGACGCGCACCTGGACACCTGGGACACCTACTTCGGTGCCGAGTACACCCACGGCACGCCGTTCCGCCGCGCCGTCGAGGAGGGCATCCTCGACACGGAGGCGCTGTCCCACGTCGGCACCCGCGGCCCGCTGTACGGCAAGCAGGACCTCACCGACGACGCCAAGATGGGCTTCGGCATCGTGACCTCCGCCGACGTCATGCGGCGCGGTGTCGACGAGATCGCCGACCAGCTCCGGCAGCGCATCGGCGACCGGCCGCTCTACATCTCCATCGACATCGACGTCCTCGACCCGGCGCACGCCCCTGGCACCGGCACCCCCGAGGCCGGCGGCCTCACCTCGCGCGAGCTCCTGGAGATCCTGCGCGGACTCTCCTCCTGCCACCTCGTCTCGGCCGACCTGGTCGAGGTCGCCCCGGCGTACGATCACGCGGAGATCACGTCCGTCGCCGCCTCCCACACGGCGTACGAGCTGACGACGATCATGTCCCGCCAGATCGCGCAGGGCCGCAACCGGTGAGCCACGACCACGACGACCGACCGCGGCTCACGGCCGCGCAGGCCGAGGCGGCCCTCGATCCCCCGTCCGGCCGCACCGGCGGCGACCTCGTGGTCGAGACCCTTCAGGGCCTCGGCGCCACCACCGTCTTCGGACCGCCCGGCCAGCACGCGCTCGGCATGTGCGACGCGCTGGGCCGCTCCTCGCTCTCGTACGTCGGACTGCGCGTCGAGAACAACGCGGGCTTCGCCGCCGACGCCTACGGCCGGATCACCGGTGAGGTGGCGACCCTGCTCCTCTCCACCGGTCCGGGCGCACTGACCTCCCTGGCCGCACTCCAGGAGGCGGCCGCGGCGTCCGCGCCCGTGCTGGCGATCTCCGGGCAGGTGCCGACCGCCGGCCTCGGCGGCGGGCGCCACGGCTATCTGCACGAACTCCGCGACCAGCAGGCCTCGTTCCGCGACATCGTGAAGTCCGTGCACACCGTGCGCACGGCGTCGCAGATCCCGTCCGCCGTCGCCGCCGCCTGGGAGTCCGCGCTGACCGCCCCGCACGGGCCGGTCTGGGTGGAGATCCCCCAGGACGTGCTGCGCGCCGAGACCGCCCTGCCCGTCGTCAGCGCGCTCGACGCCACGCCCCGCGAGCTGTACCCCCGGCCGGAGCTGACCCTCGTGGCCGCCCACCTGCTGTCCCACGCCGAACGTCCGGCGATCATCGCCGGCGGTGGTGTCGTACGCTCCGACGCCGCCGGCAAGCTGCGCGCGCTCGCCGAGAAGATCGACGCCCCGGTCGTCACCACCTTCGGCGGCAAGGGCGCCTTCCCCTGGGAACACCCCCTCTCGCTGCGGTCCTGGCTGGAGGACCGGCACACCACGGACTTCCTGGAGTCCGCGGACGTGCTGCTCGTCGTCGGCTCGGGACTGGGCGAACTCTCGTCGAACCACCACACGTTCGCCCCGCGCGGCCGGATCGTCCAGATCGAGGCCGACGCCGGGAAGCTGGAGTCCAACCACCCCGCGCTCGGCATCCACTCCGACGCCCGCGAAGCCCTCGCCGACCTCCTGGACGCCGTGGAGCCCCGCGAGGACGACACCGCGCCGGAGCGCGTCCGGGCCCTGCTGGACCAGGTGCACGAGCGCATCGCGGCCCAGGACCTCACGCTGGAGCAGCAGGTGCTCGCTTCCGTCCGCGAGGCGCTGCCCGACACCTCGCCCAGCTTCTGGGACATGACGATCCTCGCCTACTGGGCCTGGTCCGCCTTCGACGCCCGCCACCCGAACACCATGCACTCGGCGCAGGGCGCGGGCGGACTCGGCTACGGCTTCCCCGCCGCGATCGGCGCCGCCGCGGCCGACCCGACGAAGCCGGTGCTCGCGGTCTCCGGCGACGGCGGCGCGATGTACTCGATCGCCGAGCTGGCCACCGTGCGCCGGTACGACCTGCCCGTCACCTGGCTGATCGTCGACGACGGGACCCACGGCACCCTGCGGGACCACAGGACGGGCGCCTTCGGCGCAGCAGCCACGGCGACCGAGCTCACCCGCCCGGACTTCGTCGCCCTCGCCGAGTCCTTCGGCGTCCCCGCGCTCCGTACGACACCGCAGACCCTGGCCGCCGACCTCGGCAAGGCCCTGGCGGCCCCGGGGCCGTCGGTCGTGGTGCTCCCCGCGCTGCTGAAGATGTTCGAGCCGACGCACCTGTAGTGACCGTGGCGGTGGCGGGCCGGTCCCCGGCCCGCCGCTCGCGCCTCACTCGGGACCACCCGCCCTGCGTCCCACGGCCGAGAATTGTTGCGGAAGGATGAAATCCGCTGCTGACCGCGTTGGGGACATGCGGTAGGTCAGGCGGGGCGACGGGGAAAGCTGGAGGCACGATGGCGAGCGCGGGCGTGAGCGCGGACGAGGAACAGAAGGGCGCGGAGCCACAGGGCTGGGGCCGGCGGCTGACCGGGTACGCCTGGCGCTACCGGCGCAACGTCGTGCTGGCGCTGGGCTCGTCCCTCGCGGGCATGGCCGTGATGGCGCTCGTCCCGCTCATCACCAAGGTGATCATCGACGACGTCGTCGGCAGCCACACCCGCTCCCTCGGAGTGTGGACCGGCCTGCTCATCGGCGCGGCAGTCCTCGTCTACATCGCCACCTACATCCGCCGCTACTACGGCGGCCGGCTCGCCCTCGACGTCCAGCACGACCTGCGGACCGAGATGTACGGCACCCTCACCCGGCTCGACGGGAAGCGGCAGGACGAGCTGTCCACCGGGCAGGTCGTCGGGCGGGCCACCAGCGACCTGCAACTGATCCAGGGGCTGCTCTTCATGCTCCCGATGACCATCGGGAACATCCTGCTCTTCCTCATCTCCCTGGTGATCATGGCGTGGCTCTCGCTGCCCCTGACCCTCGTCGCCCTCGCCGTCGCCCCCGCCCTGTGGTTCATCGCCCGCCGCTCCAGGAACCGCCTCTTCCCCGCCACCTGGTACGCCCAGAGCCAGGCCGCGGCCGTCGCGGGCGTGGTCGACGGGGCCGTCTCCGGAGTCCGGGTCGTCAAGGGGTTCGGCCAGGAGGAGCAGGAGACCGGCAAGCTCCGCGAGGTCAGCCGCAGGCTCTTCGCGGGCCGGCTGCGCACGATCCGGCTGAACTCCCGCTACACCCCGGCGCTCCAGGCCGTACCCGCGCTCGGCCAGGTCGCGATGCTGGCCCTCGGCGGCTGGCTCGCCACCCGCGGCGAGATCACCCTCGGCACCTTCGTCGCCTTCTCCACCTATCTCGCCCAGCTCGTCGGCCCGGTCCGGATGCTCGCCATGGTCCTCACCGTCGGCCAGCAGGCCCGGGCCGGGGTGGAGCGCGTCCTGGAGCTGATCGACACCGAGCCGTCCATGGAGGACGGAACCAAGACACTCCCCGCCGACGCCCCCGCACGCGTCGAGTTCGACGACGTCCGCTTCGGCTACGCCGACGAACGCCCGGTGCTCGACGGCTTCTCCCTCACCATCGAGCCCGGCGAGACCGTCGCCGTCGTCGGAGCCTCCGGAAGCGGCAAGTCCACCGTCTCGCTCCTGCTGCCCCGCTTCTACGACGTGTCCCACGGCGCCGTCCTCGTCGGCGGCCACGACGTCCGTGAGCTGACCCAGGACTCGCTGCGGGCCGCCATCGGGCTCGTACCGGAAGACAGCTTCCTCTTCTCCGAGTCCGTCGGCGCCAACATCGCCTACGGACACCCGGGCGCCACCCAGGAAGAGGTCGAGAGGGCCGCGAAGGCCGCCCAGGCGCACGGCTTCATCTCCGAGCTGCCCGAGGGGTACGACACCAAGGTCGGCGAGCACGGGCTCACCCTCTCCGGCGGCCAGCGCCAGCGCGTCGCACTCGCCCGCGCCATCCTCACCGACCCCCGCCTGCTGCTCCTCGACGACGCCACCTCCGCCGTCGACGCCCGGATCGAGCACGAGATCCACGAGGTCCTGGCACAGGTCATGGAGGGCCGCACGACCCTGCTGATAGCCCACCGCCGGTCCACGCTCGGTCTCGCCGACCGCATCGCCGTACTCGACCAGGGCCGGCTCGCGGACATCGGCACGCACGCGGAGCTGGAGCGCCGCTCGGCGCTCTACCGCCGGCTCCTCACCGACCCGGACGAGCTGGGCGGCACCTCGCCAGGACATCAGCCGTCGGCGGTCGCGGCGCCCGAGGACGACCGCGCGCTGCAGGAGGAGCTGGACGCCGAGTTCGACGCCGAACGCGGTGTCACCCCCGGGCTGTGGATCCGCAAGGAGGAGCAGCGCGACGCGGCGGCCGCCGGGATGCCCGCCACCCCCGAGCTGCTCGCCCAGGTCGAGGCGCTGCCGCCCGCCACCGATGCCCCCGGCATCGACGAGGCGAGCGCCGTGCGCCCGGAGAAGTCGTACGGCCTGCGCAGGCTGCTGCACGGCTTCGGAGCGCCGCTGCTGGTGAGCCTCGCCCTGGTCGCCGTCGACGCGGGCATGGGCCTGCTGCTGCCCGTGCTGATCCGGCACGGCATCGACGACGGCGTCACGAAGATGGCGCTCGGCGCGGTCTGGGCGGCGGCCGGACTGGGGCTGCTCACCGTGCTCGTGCAGTGGGCGGCGCAGATCGGCGAGACCCGGATGACGGGCCGCACCGGCGAGCGCGTGCTGTACTCCCTGCGCCTCAAGATCTTCGCGCAGCTCCAGCGGCTCGGCCTCGACTACTACGAGCGCGAGCTGACCGGCAGGATCATGACCCGGATGACGACGGACGTGGACGCCCTGTCCACGTTCCTGCAGACCGGACTGGTCACCGCCTTCGTCTCCCTCGTCACCTTCTTCGGCATCACGGTCGTGCTGCTCGTCCTGGACATCGAGCTGGCCCTGGTCGTCTTCGCGACGCTGCCGCTGCTGGTCGTCGGCACGTTCTTCTTCCGCCGCAAGAGCGTCAAGGCGTACGAGCTCGCCCGGACACGCATCAGTGTCGTCAACGCCGACCTCCAGGAGTCGGTCTCCGGGCTCCGCATCGTCCAGGCGTTCCGCCGCGAGAACGACGGCGCCGAACGGTTCGCGGCGCGCAGCGACCACTACCGCCAGGCCAGGGTGCGCGGGCAGTGGCTGATCTCCGTCTACTTCCCGTTCGTGCAGTTGCTGGCCTCGGTCGCGGCAGCCGCCGTGCTGATCGTCGGCGCCGGCCGTGTCGACGACGGCACGCTGACCACGGGCGCCCTGGTCGCCTACCTGCTCTACATCGACCTGTTCTTCGCGCCCGTGCAGCAGCTGTCCCAGGTCTTCGACGGCTACCAGCAGGCCAGCGTCTCCCTCGGCCGGATCCAGGAACTCCTGCGGGAGCCGACCTCCACGGCCGACCACGACGAGCCGCAGGAGGTGACGTCGCTGCGCGGCGAGATCGCCTTCGAGGACGTGTCGTTCGCGTACGCCGACGAGGCCGAGGCCCTCACCGGCATCGACCTGCGGATCCCGGCGGGCCAGACGGTCGCCTTCGTCGGTGAGACGGGGGCGGGCAAGTCCACGCTGGTCAAGCTCGTCGCCCGCTTCTACGACCCGACGAGCGGCCGGGTCACGGCGGACGGTACGGATCTGCGCCTGCTCGACAGGACGGCGTACCGGCACCGGCTCGGTGTCGTCCCGCAGGAGGCCTACCTCTTCGAGGGCACCGTCCGTGACGCCATCGCGTACGGGCTGCCGGAGGCCACCGACGCCCAGGTGGAGGCGGCGGCCCGCGCGGTCGGCGCGCACGACATGATCGCCACCCTGGAGGACGGCTATCTGCACGAGGTCGCCGAACGGGGCCGCAATCTCTCCGCCGGTCAGCGTCAGCTGATCGCGCTCGCCCGCGCCGAGCTGGTCGACCCCGACATCCTGCTGCTCGACGAGGCGACCGCCTCCCTCGACCTCGCCAGTGAGGCACAGGTCAACCAGGCCACCGACCGGCTGGCGGGCCGGCGCACCACCCTGGTGGTCGCCCACCGGCTGACGACGGCCGCCCGCGCCGACCGGGTCGTGGTGATGGACCGGGGCAGGGTCGCGGAGGACGGCACGCATGACGAGCTGCTGGCCAGGGGCGGCACGTACGCGCGACTGTGGCGCACCTTCATAGGGGAGGGCATAGGCGAGGACGCCCCGGCAGGTGTGTGACCCCGCACACCGCAACCTGAAGGACCCCTTCCCGCGTCGTACACCCGTGCGTGCGTGTGTCCGACGAGGGTCAACGTGTTCGACGAGGGGGGCGGGGTGGCCGTGGTGACGAGACCGCTGAGGTCATCGGGGCGGCCGGGGCCCGCGGCTGCCCGGCGCACGGCGGCGGCGCTCCTCGTCCTGCCGCTGCTCGGGGCCTTCGGCCTGGTGCTGGGCCCCGCCGGATCGGCCCCGGCGCAGGCCGCTTCGGCCTGCTCCGGGCGGCTGGTCAAGACGGTGACCTTCTCCACCGGTTCCCTGCGGGTCTACGGGAGCCGCGCCTACGCGTGCGCCGTCACCGTCGCCAAGAAGCCGGGCGCACGCCGGACGATGCGGGTCTCGCTGCAGCCGCGCGGCGGCAGGGCGGTCGTCGACAGCGGCAGGTTCACCCAGCTGGCCGGCCCCGTGAAGGTCCACGCGCTCAACCGCTGCGTCCGCGCCTCGGGTTCGATCGGCACATCCTCCGGATCGACGGGGTGGATCATGTGCTGACGTGCGCGTGGGTCTGGCGTGGCGCGTGGTGTCCCCGCTAGGTTCTCGGCGACTGTCGTGAATCAAGGGGAGGGTGCATGCGCAAGGCGCTCAGAGGCGTTCTGTCGCTCGCGGTGCTCATAGGCACAGTGAGTGCGACCGGGGCCTCGGCCGGTGCGGCCACCGCCGCGGAACCGGCCGCGAAGCAGAGCAGCGGCTCCACCACCAGCGGTGAGAGCAGCAACGAGGACATCAAGGACCGCATCCTGGCCATCCCGGGAATGAGCCTGATCGAGGAGAAGCCCTACCCCGGCTACCGCTTCTTCGTCCTCAACTACACCCAGCCGATCGACCACAAGCGCCCGTCCAAGGGCACCTTCCAGCAGCGCGTCACCCTGCTGCACAAGGACACGACCCGGCCCACGGTCTTCTTCACCAGCGGCTACAACGTCTCGACCAACCCCAGCCGCAGTGAGCCGACGCAGATCATCGACGGCAACCAGGTCTCCCTGGAGTACCGCTTCTTCACCCCGTCGCGCCCGGCACCAGCCGACTGGTCCAAGCTCGACATCTGGCAGGCCGCCAGCGACCAGCACCGGGTCTTCAAGGCGCTGAAGAAGATCTACACCCAGAAGTGGCTCAGCACCGGCGGCTCCAAGGGCGGCATGACCGCCACCTACTTCGAGCGCTTCTACCCGAAGGACATGGACGGCGTCGTCGCCTACGTCGCCCCCAACGACGTGGTGGACAAGGAGGATTCGGCGTACGACCGGTTCTTCGCACGCGTCGGTACCGAGGAGTGCCGGGACCGGCTGAGCGGTGTCCAGCGCGAGGCGCTCGTCCGCCGGGAGCCGCTGGAGGCGAAGTTCGAGGCGTACGCCGCCGAGAACGGCCTGACCTTCGACACCGTCGGCACGCTCGACAAGGCGTACGAGGCCGTCGTCATGGACTACGTCTGGGCGTTCTGGCAGTACAGCCTGCTCGCCGACTGCGCGTCCATCCCGGCCGACGCGCCGAACGCCACCGACCAGGAGATCTGGGACTCCGTCGACGGCATCTCAGGCTTCGCCGCCTACGCCGACCAGGGCCTCAGCACCTACACGCCGTACTACTACCAGGCAGGCACCCAGCTCGGTTCGCCCGACATCACGCAGCCCTGGCTGGGGAATCTGAGCCGCTACGGCTACCAGCCGCCGCGCACCTTCGTGCCGCGCTCCATCCCGATGAAGTTCCAGCCCTCGGTCATGCGTGACGTGGACCGCTGGGTCAGGAACAACGCCCGGCAGATGATGTACGTCTACGGCGAGAACGACCCGTGGGGCGCCGAGCCCTTCCACCTCGGCAAGGGCGCGAGGGACAGCCACGTCTACACCGTGCCGGGCGGCAACCACGGCTCGAAGGTCGCCGGTCTCGTCGCCGACGAGAAGGCCGAGGCCACCGCGGCCGTCCTGCGCTGGGCCGGGGTCGCGCCCGCGGCCGTCGAAGCCGATCCGGCGAAGGCGAAGCCCCTCGCGAAGTTCGACGCCCGCCTGGACGTGCGGGATGCCGAACTCCAGCGCAACCGGGGCACGCTGCGGCCGTAGGACGCAGCGGTCAGGTCCGAAGTGGGCTGTGCCCACCGGGTGTCGGTCACACCCGGTGGGCACAGCCCACCGGCACGTCCCCGCCCAGCTGCACGAACAGATCCGTCGAGTCGGGGCAGAGCGCCCGCCGCGCCACCGCCGAGCCGACCTCGAACTGCGGGGACCGCTCGCCCGACCCGTCACAGGCCGTCTCCCTGACCTCACCCTCGCGGAAGCTGTAGACACAGTCCCCGACGACCGTCAGCGGACCGCCGCCCCGTCCCGGGTCGCCCGGGTGCGGGGACTCCAGATTCCGCATGCACGCGTACCCGGGGGGCACCGCTGGGCTGCTCGACGACGGCTGCGGGCCGCTCAGGGAGGGGGCCGGCGGGACCGTGGGACCGCTCTGCGCGATGTGCAGGACGAAGTCCGTCGTGGGCGGACACGCCGGGCCGTCCGACGGCGCACCCGCGTACCGGGCCAGCACCCGCGCCGCCGCCTTCTCGCTGCCGCACCACACCTCTCGGAACACCTCTCCGCGCGAACTGCAGTCGGCCGGTCCCAGGAACTCCACCCCGTAGTCCGCGGACGTCGCACTGGCCTGCGGCCCACCGGCCGGCATGTCCGCCGCGCTGCCCACCGGCTGCCGGCAGCCGCTCAGACAGAGCACCGCGACAACGGGCAGAAGGGCGCGTGACACCCCCGCGGCACGGCGCAGTTCCATGATCGACCCCCCCGGTACGCCCGCAGAGGCGTGCACCCAGCGTGACCCGCCGAGGCAGGACACGCCAGGTGCACGGAGTGCTTTTAGCTCTTTGGGATGGTTACGGCGAGGGAGTGGCGTAGGGCGTGTTTCGCCCTAGGCCCGGTACGACAGCCCGTAGCCGACGGGGTACAGCGCCTGCGCGGGGGCGTCCGCCCGCTGTACCGGGACCGGCAGCTTGCCCTCCGGCCGGGCCCGCCCCGCGATCACGCGAGCGGCGGCCCGTAGCTCGACGTCCGTCCAGGAGTACGCCGCGAGGCTCGCGGCGTAGCCCGTACCGGCCAGGTGGGCGATGTCGTACGGATTGCGGATCGCCACCGTGATCACCGGGACGCCGGTAGCCGCGAGGGCGCTGACCAGGGTGCGCTGGGAGCTGGTCGCGGAGACGTTGTACGTGCCCACGACCACCACGTCCTTGCCCTTCGCCGCGGCCACGGCCTCGGCGATCTTCACCGGGGAGGGCGCCGTCCCGGTGGACAGGGCGGTCGCCACGAATCCCAGTTCCTCGAAGGCCCCGGCGAGCGTGGAGGTCGGGGGGCCGGTCGTGCCGGAGGGCGAGGCCGGATCGGCGCCGACCACCAGGAGGTTCTTGTGGGACCGGCGGGAGAGGGGCAGCAGCGCACCGTCGTCGGCCAGCAGCGTGGTCGTCCGCTCGGCGATCCGGTCGGCGGCAGCGAGATGCGCCGGGATGCCGACGGTGCGGTCGACACCCCGGCGGGTGACGTAGGGGTCGCGGAACAGCCCGAGCCCGGTCTTCAGCCGCAGGATGCGCAGGATCGATTCCTCGATGCGGGCCTCGCTGATCTCCCCGCTCCTCACGGCGTCGAGGACGGCGTTCCAGGCGACCTTCAGGTCCGGCGGGTTGAGCAGCTGGTCGACGCCTGCCAGCAGGGCGAGGACGGGGACGCGGTCGTCGCCGTACTTCGTGCGGACCCCCTCCATCCCCAGGGAGTCGGTGACCACGACGCCGTCGTAGCCGAGCTCCTCGCGCAGGATGCCGGTGAGGATCGGGTGGGACAGGGTGGCCGGGTCCTCCGCCGGGTCCAGGGCCGGCACCACGATGTGTGCCGTCATGATCGAGTCGATACCGGCCGCGACGGCCGCCCGGAACGGCGGGGCGTCCAGCTCGGCCCACTGCTCCCGGGTGTGGTGGATGACGGGAAGGCCGGTGTGGCTGTCGGTGCTGGTGTCCCCGTGGCCGGGGAAGTGCTTGGCGGTGGCAGCGATCCCGGCGCCCTGATACCCCTTCACCTGCGCGGCGACCAGCCCGGCGACGGACTCCGGGTCGGAGCCGAAGGAACGTACGCCGATGACGGGGTTGGCCGGGTTGACGTTGACGTCCGCGTCCGGCGCGTAGTTCTGGTTGATGCCCAGCGCCGCCAGCTCGGCCCCGGCGATCCGGCCCGCCGTGCGCGCGTCGGAGCGTGAACCGCCCGCGCCCAGGGCCATCGCGCCCGGCAGCAGGGTCGCGGGCTCACCGACGCGGCAGACGATGCCGTGCTCCTGGTCGGTGGAGACGAGGAGGGGCAGCGGGGTGGGGCCGGCGAGCCCGGCCCGCTGGATGCCGTTGGAGAGCTCGGCGATCTGGTGCGGGTCACGGGTGTTGTGCGCCCAGGCGAAATAGATGATGCCGCCCACGTGATATGTCGAGATCAGCTCGGCCGCGTCACGGACCCCGATCTCGGCGAGGTTGGCGTCGATGTCCGCCTGGTCCGGCTCGGTGGCGGAGTGCCCGTACACCCGCATCACGAAGAGCTGGCCGACCTTCTCCTCCAGGCTCATCCGGGCGATGAGCCGCTTGAGGCGGCTGTCCTGGGAGGTGCCTGTCGTGGCTGCCCGCGCGGCGCCGGGGAGAGCGGCGACGCCGGACGCCGCGGCTGCGGCGGTCGCCGCGGTGGCGGTGAGGAGGGTGCGTCTGGAGGTGCCGTGGTGCACGTGAGCCCCTTCCGGTGCTGAAAGAAACTTCCAAGAAGGTACGGATATATGGAAAGTAACTACCAGTCAAGGGGGCGGTCCCGGAACGCGCGTGACACGCGGAAGGCCGGGTGGTGTGCCGGCGGGGTGCCACCCGGGCGGGCCGGCAGGAGGGGCCGGCCGCCGCGCCGTGCCCGCGCAGCACCGACACCGCGGCGATGATCGCGGGCCGCCGCGCCGCCTCCGTACGCCACGGCGCGTACAGCCGCCGTACCGGTACGGGTCCAGCCGCACCGCGACCACGCCGGCGGCAGCGGCCCCCGGCCCGGCCGGGGGACCATCGCCACGCCCAGCCCGTGCTGCCGCTTCCTCGCCGGGAGCCCAGGAAGCGAGGGCCGACCCGGACCGGCGGGCCGGGGCTACTGCTTCGGCGCGCCGAGGCGCAGCAGGTGCTCCCGGCCCGCCGCCAGCAGTTCCGGCAGGTCGGCGGCTTCGGCGTACCAGCGCTTCTCGTACTCCCAGCAGACCCAGTCGTCCGGGTCCAGGGTGTCCAGGCAGGCCTTCAGCGGCAGGGTGCCCGCGCCGAGGGGCAGGGGCGTGGTGTCCTCGGCGGAGGCGATGTCCTTCACCTGTACGTATCCCAGGTGCGGTGCCAGCACCGCATGGCTGGCCGCGGGTTCCTCGCCGGCCAGCCAGGTGTGCATGACGTCCCAGATCGCGCCGATCTGCCCGTGCCCGACGGTTCCGACCACGCGGGCCACATCGGCCCCCGCGCGGTGCGAGTCGTGGGTCTCCAGAAGGATCCGTACGCCGTGATCAGCGGCGTGCGGGGCGGCGGCCCCCAGCCGCCGCGCGGCGATCGCGTCGGCCTCCGCCGGGTCCTGGTCCCCGCCGCCGGGGAACACCCGGACGTAGGCCGCGCCCAGGTCGCGGGCCAGCTCCACCAGCCGGGCGAGCTCGGCGAGCACCGGCTCGTCCTCACCCTCGGCGGCGACCCGCACATATCCGGCGACGGTCAGGATCTCCACCCCGCCCCGCTTGAACTCCTCCACCACGGCGGCCCGTTCGGTCGACGTGAGGCCAGGGTGGACCGGCTCCTCGGG
Organism: Streptomyces sp. NPDC005791; assembly: GCF_042871485.1. Taxonomy (NCBI): domain Bacteria; kingdom Bacillati; phylum Actinomycetota; class Actinomycetes; order Kitasatosporales; family Streptomycetaceae; genus Streptomyces; species Streptomyces sp. NPDC005791. The sequence goes on along the minus strand of NZ_JBIAIP010000029.1, from coordinate 19,301 downwards.
ATGGGCGCGCAGCTCCACCCCCTGGTAGCCGGTCCCGGCGGCGAGCCGCACCACGTCCGCCACGGGCATCCCCGGGACTCCGAGGGTCGAGAAAGCGAGCTTCACGGTCTGTGTCCTTTCGTCGGCGCGGTCTGACCGGTACCCGTGATCGCGGCGGGAATACCTCACCCCACCCGTGGCGGCGCCGTCGAACCCCGTTCCATGAGCTCCGCGGCGATGGTCGCCGTGCCCCCAGGCGGAGGTGTCTCCTTGTCCATCGCCAGCCGGCCGGCCCGCGCCCCCGCCTCGAACAGCGGGAGCCGTACGGTCGTCAGGGCAGGGACGGCGTCCACCGAGAACGGCAGGTCGTCGAAACCCGCCACCGAGACGTCCTCGGGGATGCGGAGCCCGAGGTCCCGTACGGCCGCGCAGGCACCCAGTGCCACCGTGTCGTTGGCGGCGGCCACGGCCGTCACACCGGGCTCGCGGCGCAGGAGTTCGAGTGTGGCGTCGTAGCCGGAGCTCCGGTCGTACGGGCCGTGCACGGTGACGCTCTCCTCGTCCCCGTACAGCCCCGCCGCCTTCATGGCCTCCCGGTGGCCCTCCAGCCGGTGCCGGGTCGTGGTGCGTTCCAGGGGGCCGGCGACGTAGCCGATCCGGCGGTGTCCCAGGGCGATCAGATGCTCGGTGAGGCGTCTGGCACCGCCCCGGTTGTCGAAGGTCAGCGCGGCGGTCACCGCGTCGGTGTCGGGCAGCGGTGGCCGGCCGCAGAAGACGATCCGGGTGCCGGCGTCCGCGAGTCTGGCCAGTTTCACGGCCATGGCGGCCTGGTGGGCCGGGTCCTCCAGCGCGCCGCCGGTGAGGACGACCGCCGCGGCGCGCTGGCGCTGGAGCAGGGTGAGATAGGTGAGTTCGCGCTCGGGGGAGCCGCCGGTGTTGCAGACGACGGCGAGTTTCTCGCCGCCCGCACGGCCTGATCCGTCGCCCGGGCCACCGATCTCGCTCTGCGCCGCTCCGGCCATGATGCCGAAGAACGGGTCGGCGATGTCGTTGACCAGGATGCCCACCAGGTCGGACGTGGCGGCGGCGAGCGAGCTGGCCGGGCCGTTCAGCACGTAGTCCAGATCGTCCACCGCGCGCAGGACCCGCTCCCGGGTGGACGAGGCCACCGGGTAGTTGCCGTTCAGGACACGGGACACGGTGGCCGGGGACACCCGGGCGCGGGCCGCCACGTCCGCCAGGGTGACTGTCATCGCTCTCCTCCGAGGAGTTGTGGAGCGGCCCCCCTTGTCCGGGCCGCTGTCGGCAGGCTAGCGTCATACCGCATAGAAAGCGCTTGCTACGGCTGTATGGAGGAACTTTCGTGACACGCAGGACAGTGCGCATCGCCATGAACGGCGTCACGGGACGCATGGGGTACCGGCAGCACCTGGTGCGCTCGATCCTCGCGATCCGCGAGCAGGGCGGCCTCGACCTCGGTGACGGCGACGTGCTGTGGCCGGAACCCGTGCTCGTCGGCCGCCGCGCCCACGCGCTCGAGGCGCTCGCCGCCAAGCACGGCCTCACCGAGTGGTCGACCGACCTGGACGCGGTGCTCGCCGACGAGTCGATCGACATCTACTTCGATGCCCAGGTCACCTCGGCCCGCGTCGAGGCGATCAAGAAGGCGATCGCCGCGGGCAAGCACATCTACACCGAGAAGCCCACCGCCACCGACGTCGAGGGAGCGCTCGAGCTGGCCCGCCTCGCCCGCGACGCCGGCATCAAGCACGGTGTCGTCCAGGACAAGATCTTCCTCCCGGGCCTCCTCAAGCTGAAGCGCCTCATCGACGGCGGTTTCTTCGGCGAGATCCTCTCCGTGCGCGGCGAGTTCGGCTACTGGGTCTTCGAGGGTGACTGGCAGGACGCCCAGCGCCCCTCCTGGAACTACCGCGCGGAGGACGGCGGTGGCATCGTCGTCGACATGTTCCCGCACTGGGAGTACGTCCTGCACGAGCTGTTCGGCCAGGTCACCAGCGTCTCCGCGCACGTGCAGACCCACATCCCTCAGCGCTGGGACGAGCAGGGCAAGCCCTACGCCGCCACCGCCGACGACGCCGCGTACGGCACCTTCCAGCTGGCGGGCGGCGCCGTCGCCCAGATCAACTCCTCCTGGGCCGTGCGCGTCAACCGCGACGAGCTCGTCGAGTTCCAGGTCGACGGCACCCATGGCTCCGCCGTCGCGGGCCTGCGTAACTGCCGTGTCCAGCACCGTTCGGCGACCCCCAAGCCGGTCTGGAACCCCGACCTCCCGGTCACCGAGCCGTTCCGCGACCAGTGGCAGGAAGTCCCCGACAACACCGAGTTCGACAACGGCTTCAAGGCCCAGTGGGAGCTGTTCCTCCGCCACATCGTCCTCGACGAGCCCTACACCTGGGACCTGATGGCCGGCGCCCGCGGCGTCCAGCTCGCCGAGCTCGGCCTCAAGTCCTCGGCCGAGGGCCGCCGCTTCGACGTACCGGAGCTGAGCCTGTGACCATCCACCTCCCGCAGGGGCCGTACGAACCCCGCGCCACCCCGCTCGACCTGGCACCGTCCGGGGCGGCGCTCGCCTCCCGGACGGTCTTCTCCGCCGCCCACGTCGTCGCCGACCCGTACGCCGACATCAGCCCCGACGATCCCGTCGCCGTCGACTGGGACGCCACCCTCGCCTTCCGCCGTCACCTCTGGTCGCACGGCCTGGGTGTCGCCGAGGCCATGGACACCGCACAGCGCGGCATGGGCCTGGACTGGGCCGGAGCGGCGGAGCTGATCCGCCGCTCGGCCGCCGAGGCGAAGTCCGTGGGCGGCGCGATCGCCTGCGGAGTCGGCACCGACCAGCTCACCGGTCCGGCCACGCTGCCCGAGGTGCGCGCCGCGTACGAGGAGCAGCTCGCCCTGGTCGAGGAGAGCGGCGCGCAGGCCATCCTCATGGCCTCCCGCGCGCTGGCCGCCGCGGCGAACGGCCCCGAGGACTACCTGGAGCTGTACGCCCATCTCCTGCGCCAGGCCACGGAGCCGGTCGTCCTGCACTGGCTCGGCCCCATGTTCGACCCGGCCCTGGAGGGCTACTGGGGCAGCTCGGACCTCGACGCCGCCACGGACACCTTCCTGAAGGTCATCGCGGAGCACCCGGACAAGGTCGATGGCATCAAGATCTCGCTCCTGGACGCCGAGCGCGAGATCGACGTACGCCGCCGTCTTCCCAGCGGGGTGCGCTGCTACACCGGCGACGACTTCAACTACCCCGAGCTGATCGCGGGCGACGACCGGGGCTTCAGCCACGCCCTACTCGGCATCTTCGATCCGCTGGGCCCGCTGGCCGCCCATGCGGTGCGGGTCCTGGACACCGGGGACGTCGAGGGCTTCCGGGCCCTCCTGGACCCCACGGTCGAGCTGTCGCGCCATCTGTTCGAGGCCCCGACCCGCTTCTACAAGACGGGCGTCGTCCTCCTCGCCTGGCTGGCGGGCCACCAGGAGCACTTCACGATGGTCGGCGGACTGCAGTCCGCCCGGTCGCTGCCGCACCTGGCGAAGGCGTACGAACTGGCGGACGGGCTCGGCCTGTTCCCGGATCCTGAGCTGGCCGAGGCCCGGATGCGTGCCCTGCTGACCGTCCACGGAGGAAGCCGATGAGCCCCGATCTGTCCCGCCTGTCCATCAACCAGGAGACGGTCCGGCAGCTCTCGCTGCCGGAGCTCGTCGAGGGCTGCGCCAAGGCGGGCATCGGCAAGGTCGGCCTGTGGCGCGCTCCGGTGCAGGAGTACGGCGTCGAACGCGCGGGGCAGCTGATGAAGGACGCCGGCCTCACCGTCACCAGCCTCTGCCGCGGCGGTTTCCTCACCGCGACCGACCCCGCCGAACGCGCCCGTGCGCTGGACGACAACCGTGCGGCGGTCGACGAGGCGGCCGGGGTCGGCACGGACACCCTGGTCCTGGTCTCCGGCGGACTGCCCGACGGCGAGAAGGACCTGTACGCCGCCCGGGAGCGCATCGCCGACGCGCTGGCCGAACTCGCCCCGTACGCCGCCGAGCGCGGCATCCGCCTCGCGATCGAGCCGTTGCACCCGATGTTCGCGTCGGACCGCTGTGTCGTCTCCACCCTGTCGCAGGCCCTGGACCTCGCCGAGCGCTTCCCCGCCGAGCGGGTCGGGGTGGTCGTGGACGCCTACCACATCTGGTGGGACGACCAGGTGCCCACGCAGATCGCACGGGCGGGTGCGGCCGGCCGGATCCACTCCTTCCAGCTGGCCGACTGGATCACTCCGCTTCCGGCCGGCGTTCTGGTGGGCCGGGGGCAACTCGGCGACGGGAGCGTGGACTTCCGTACGATGCGCCGTCAGGTCGAGGCGACCGGCTTCGACGGGCCGATCGAGGTGGAGATCTTCAACGAGGGCCTCTGGGCACGTGACGGCGCCGAAGTGATCGCCGAAGTCGCCGCCCGGTACCTGGAACATGCCTGCTGAGAGCCGGTCCGCCACGCAAAGGTAAAGAGATCGTCAAGGCGTGCAACCTTTCCGTACCTTCCCCGGTCGTACTCAGCGTCGGGACTTCCGGGGAGGGGTCCGGGGGGATCGGGAAGCCCGACGGGGGGGGGAGAGCGAGGGGGGTCCGGCCTGTGGGCCGGGCCCCATTCCGCTTTCCTGACACGTCCGCGGCGCGGCGGAGCGAGGCCGCCGGCGGCTGCGTCACCTCCGGGTCCGACGTTTCCCCGAGCGGCGGGTGGCCGGGTTTCGGGGCAGAGTGTCCTCGGAACCCGTCGGCGCGCCCGTCCGTGACCTCAGTCGCCGTCGAAACCGCTCCGGGCCGCCTCGATGTGCCCGATGTTCCGGTGGGTCCACTCGCACATCACGTCGACCGTCTTCCGCAGCCCCTGGCCCGGTCCGGTCAGGGTGTACTCGACCCTCGGCGGGACCGTGGGATACACCGTCCGCTCGACGAGACCGTTGCGCTCCAGCATGCGCAGGTTCTGGGTGAGCATCTTGTGGCTGATCCCCTCGACCGCGCTCCGCAGCTCGCTGAAGCGCAGAGTTCCCTCGCCCAGGGCCTCGATGATCAACAGGGCCCACTTGTTGGCGACGTCCGAGAAGATCTCCCGCGCGAGCGAATCCGCGCGCCTCAGGTCGGCCTGTTCCTCGGGGGAGCCGCTGAACTGCTTGGTCACCTTCTGGTTCCCCTGTCACTGAAAAGTGCGTTCTTCCACGTCAGCGCTCACTCTCCTACGGTTCTCCAGTAACCACAAGAGAGCACGCGCGGCCCCGGCCGGGGCCGCGCGGCAAGGAGGAGGACAGCATGGCCATCACCATGACCAACCCCACGGGACTCCCGGAGATCGATGTCTACCGGCAGGTCTCGGTCTCGACCGGTTCCAAGCTGGTCTTCGTCGCCGGACAGGTTGCCTGGGACGCCGACGGCGTCACGGTCGGCGAAGGCGATCTCGCGGCCCAGGTGGAGCAGTGCTACGTCAACGTCGCCACCGCGCTGAAGGGTGTCGGTGCCTCCTTCGACGACGTGGCGAAGCTGAACGTCCACGTCGTCGACTGGACCCCCGACAAGATGCCCCTGCTCCTGGAGGGAATCTCCCGGGGGGCCGCACGGCTGGGGACCACGTCGGCACCGCCGGCCACGATGCTGGGCGTCGCCGCCCTGGACATCCCGGAGCACCTGGTCGAGATCGAGGTCACGGCGGTCATCGACTGAGCCGGCCGGGGCCCGCCCCCTGCCGGGGCGAAGGTGCGCTCCACCAACTCCCCTCAGCCGCCGCGCCGGGTGGTGGACGCTCCCGTCGCCCCGGGCCTGAACCGTTCAGGCGTGTCAGCCCTCACTGCCTGCCAATATGCTTGCTCCGCCCGGGACTTCGCTCATCCGTCGGCCGGGGAGACTGAGGTCCGGTCGTGCGTGGGTGCGGAACGCGGCACGACGCCGGACCCCATATGAGTAAGGAAATTGCATGGCACGTGAGCATGATCCTTCCAGACGCGTACCACCGAGTTCGGGCACGTCCTCCGGTGCCTCCGGTGCCTCCGGGAGCTCGCCGGATTCGGCCCGCCGGGCGGTGCCGACGCAGGGGGCGGCCGGGGACCCCGGTGACGCCCTGGGGCCGGGCGGCACGGTCGGCCGCAAGGACACGTCGTCCACGGCGGCCGACCCGGACGCCGGCGCGCAGGGTCCGACGAGCGAGAGCCCGGAGAGCGGGGGCTCCGAGAGCGAGGCTCTCGAGGGTGCGGACGCCCGGACACGGACCGCGAAGCCGGCGGGTACCACCGCCACTCCTTCCGGCACCGATACCACGTCGGGCGTCGGCGCCCCGGAGCCGTCGGCGGCGGAGGTGCCCGCTCCGGCACCGGCCGACGCCGAGGAGACCAAGGCGGCTTCGGAGGCGTCCGCCTCCGGCCCGGCCGCTGCGCACGCGGCCACCGGTACCGTCGACGGGCAGCCGGGCGCCGCGGTCGCGGCGGCGGCGGTCAGCGGCAGCGCGGGCGCGGGTACGCGCACGGCCAGCGAAGCGTTCAGCAGCCGGCCGAAGAAATCGATACTGGCCGCGGCGGCGGTCATCGGTGCGATCCTGGTCTCCGTACCGTTCCTCGTGGCGGGCCAGGACGATCCCAAGCCCGAGAAGGACCGTACGCAGAACGTGGCAGGCACGGTCCTGGGCACCGAACGCTCCGAGCACCCGGAGACGTACACCAGCAAGTCGCCGAGCCCTTCCGTGTCTCCGAGCAAGGAGAAGGAGAAGGAGCCGGTGAAGGTGAAGGAGAAGCCGTCCGAGTCGCCGGCCCTCAAGCCGGTGGCGGTGCCGCCGCCGGTCACGCCTGAGCGCAAGCCCGCGGCCACGGTGACGGCGAAGGCACCACCGAACACGGCTGCCGGCGCGTTGAGCAGCCTCGCCCAGGCCGACCCCGAGGGGCGGCACATCTGCTACCGGGCCTTCCTGTCCGGGAGCGGCTGGCAGGCACCGGTGTGCGACGGGACGATGGCCGGGACGGCCGGCCAGGGCAAGAAGATCACGGCCCTCAACATCGCGGTGTGGAACGTCGGCGGCTCCTCCGCCAACGCCCTGCTGCACGACCAGGGTTCGACGAGCGGCAATGCCAAGTGGTCCCCGAGCTGGACGGCGATCGTCGCAGACGGCAAGGACAACTACATAGGCAGTTCGAAGCCGGGCGCCCCGTTCATGACGGGCTTCGCCATGAACGTCGGCAAGGGCGGCGTCTGCCACACGGCGAGGTTGCGCGGCGGCGGCTGGGGCCCGCAGTACTGCAAGAACAGCCGTCCCGACTACATGTTCGTCGGCACCACCGACAACGAGAGCTGGTTCGAGGCTGTGAAGCTCACGGTGTGACCACCGAACGCCGGCCCGCGAGGAGGAGCCCCCTGGTCGTCACCGGGGGGCTCGCCGAGTCCGGCCGCGGAGGACGCGGGCCACGCCGGAGCGACCGCCAGGAGCGCGCCGCCGCGCACCCTGCTGGTCCGTGGTGAAGCCTGCGGACGGGATCCGGCTCACACGAGCAGCGGTGGCGAGGGCAGCCCGAAGTGGTCGGCGATGATCCGGAGCGTGAGCCTTCCGCCGGCGTTGAAACCGGGGTCGGTTTCGTACGCCGGTGTGTCCCGGCCGACGATCCCGGCATCGAGCAGCTCGCGCACCAACAGGTCTCCCATCCGCCGTGACTCGCGGCGGTCGCCCAGGTTGAAGTACGTCTCCTGGAACCCCCCGCGGCTGTGGACGAACTGGAACGGATGGGCTTCACAGTGCGGGACCATGTAGTTCTGCCCGTGCTCGCACGCGCAGGCGGGCGTGGACGCCAGGAACACGGTTTCCAGCGGCTCGGCGAGGTCCGCTCGGTCCTCGTAGCGGAAGCCGGTGACGTAGGACGCCAGATCGCTGACGGAGAACCCGTCCGATTCCGACGGCGGTTCCGAGCGCGCGTCATGCGTCACCCAGGTCCAGCCGGCCGACCGGCCACCGGCGGTCACGGGATGCCCGGCCTCCGCGAAGACGGTGGACAGCGTGGGCAGGCTCATGCCCTTGCAGAAGGTGGCGTACGTGTGGGGGGCGAGCTGGATCACTGGGCCGCCACCTCCGTCGACAGCGGGGGAGAGGGCAACTGGAAGTAGTCGGCGATCGTCCGCACGACACGGTCCTCCTTGTCGCTGTCGTGATCGAAGCAGTCGTGGTCGTCGGTCTCCTCCTCCGCGCAGAAGGAGCCGGGTCCTATCAGGTTCGCGGCCAGCAGCTCGGCGGAGAGGTAGTCCGGGTTCTCGCCCACCCGGGCTCCCACGTCCTCGAAGCTGAAGTGGAGGATCGTGCGGCCGTCACGGAAGTACGAGAAGTCAGGGCCGTGCGCCTTCCCGCTGCACGGCTCGGTCACGAAGACGACGATCTCTCCGCCGTCCCGGCAGATGCCGTTGTAATCGACCAGGTCGTAGCCGTCGGACTCGACGTTCATCATGTCGTGTACGGCCCAGGCCCATCCGCCCGCTTCGCCGTCGGCGAGGGGCTCGCGGAGCCCACCGCGCAACCGCTCGGCGAGGGTGCCGTTGGCCATCCCCCGGGCGAAGACGAGGTTCACCTCGTGGCCGGGGAAGGCGTGGTCCGTCCAGCCTGTCATTGCACTCATGTCGATGACCCTATGTCCGGGCACCGACAGTCGAAGCGGACGCGGTTGACGGGGCGTCATCCGTCAGGAGGGTGCTCGGAAGGCGGCCGAGGTCACCGCCCGGGACCGGCGGCGGCACGCTCGCGGAACAGCACCGCCCCCATGTACCCCGCCGCGAACCAGGAGGTCGTACGGTCCGGCCAGCGCGTACTCGGCGGAGACGTCCGCGCAGTGGAACCGGACGTCCGCACCCGACTCCCGGGCACGCTCCCCGGCCCAGGCAACGGCTCCGGGCGACGGGGCGACCGCGTCTCTGCGCAGCCGCGCCCGGCGAGCGCAAGACGCCCCGGCCCGCAGCCCAGATCGAGGGCCGTCCCGGAGCGATCCGCCCGCCGGGCCGTGTCCCTGTGCGACGTGCAGACGGAGATGCGGCGTTCGGCGCGGACCGATGGCACCCCTCCGGGGGGTGTGCAAAAATCACACACATGGATGCTGCGCAGAGCTGGGCGGAAGTGGGCGAGCGGATCGCTGAAGCGCGCCATGCCTCAGGTCTGAGCCAGGGGGAACTCGCCTCTCAGGTGGGGCTGGACCGCACGGCCCTGGTACGCACAGAGGCGGGGGGCCGGCGCATCACGGCTCTTGAACTCTTCCGCTTGGCCGAGGCCTTGGGCGTACCCCTCGCGCACCTGGTCTCTCGTCCACCCGCATCGCTTGTGTCGCGCCGCAGCGCACTGGAGGAGAGCGCGAACGAGGCCTCCCGTGCGCGGTACCGACTGGACGCCCGCCTGGAGGAGCACGCCCGCCACGCCCAGTGGCTGACCGATCACGGTTACCTCCTGCCGCCGATGCCTGATCCTCGTCTGCGGCGCACGGCTGGCGCCGTCGACCCCGTCGCACTCGCGGCCGCCGCGCGGACAGCCGTAGGGCACGCGTCAGGCCCCTTGGGGCCACTGGCTGACGTCCTGGAGCGCCTCGGCCTGTATCTGACGGCGGTCGACGAAATCGCCGAAGGGGCATCGCTTCTACTCAAGGGCTTCGGAGTGGCCGTCATCAGTGGTCAAGTGCCACCAGGCAGGCGCCGCTGGACAGCGGCGCACGAGCTCGGGCACCACCTCATGCAGGACGAGTACCACAGTGACGCCGGTGTAGCGGCTGCGCGGGATGAGCGAGAACAGCTCATCGACCGGTTCGTCGAAGAATTTCTGATGCCTGAAGCGGACATGCGGCGCCTCTGGCCGGACGATGGGCGCGACAGGACACCCAGGGCGATCATGATCGGCGTCGCGGCCTCATACCGGGTGTCCTGGAGCGCCGTCGTCAACAGGGCGCGTCGCCTGGGACTGCTTACTCCGGAGGAGGCCAGACGACAGAAGGCGGACACTCCGGTGCGGGGCGACTTCCTGGCAACGTACGGGAGCCAGCCGACGCCTGATCTGGAGGTGGGAACGACCGGTACGCAATGGCGGCAGGCGGTTCTCACCGCATGGTCCGAAGGCGCGGTCACTGCGCCTCGGACGGTGGATCTGCTGTACGGCGCGCTGACGGAAAAGGAACTTCCTGGTCGGACGCTCGGGGAGAGCCTGCCATGACCTCCGATCCCCAGTACACAGGGTTACCCGCTTCGCTGCTCGTCTGGGACACATCCCCGCTCCTCCATGCGATCAAAGCCGGGAAGATCGAAATCCTGGGTGACATCGCCCGGAAGCGCGATGGCAGTACGCGCAGAAACGTCACCACGCAGGCTGTCATCAGCGAAATCAGCTACTTCCAACTGCCGCTGATCGGTACGGAGTGGCTGGAGATCGTGCACGTCGACGACCTGACCGAACTCGAAGCTCTCGTCGACTGGATGAACCGCGTCTCCGGCGCGAAGTCCAATCACGGGGAAGCCACCGTCCTCGCCTGGGCCGAGGTGCACAACGCCACGGCAGTCATCGATGACGGCGATGCCCGACGCATCGGACGCAAGGCGGGACTCGATGTCCGTGGCTCGCTGCGCATCGTGGCCGAGTCTGTCAGTGACGGTCACACCACGCCGTACGTGGCAACGAATCCGGTGGACGCGATGATCGACACCGGCGCCCGGTATCCCTGTCCTCGAGGTCAATTCATCAGCTGGGCCAAGGAGAACAGCCTTCTGTGACGTGAGGGCCGAAACGTTGGGCATGGCGCGTGGTGACGGCGGCTGAGGAGACGGTCCGCGCCGACAGGCCCAAGGATGCGAGATCGCCGTGCCATCAGGGCTGTGGGGACGTCGAGTCCGGCCTGTGTGGCGTGTTCTCTGATCCGGTCACGCATTGCGGGGCATGCTGATCGAAAAACGCTCGGTTGCCCTACCCGAACGGTCATACGGAGTGTTACCGACGCCCGTGGGGTTGGCCGGAGCTCCGGTGTGTCTGCCACGTCGTGCGCGAGCAATGAGGGCGGCGCGTCCCGTACTGCGACACTGACTCCGTGAGGTGGACGGAGCGGGCCGAAGCAGCGGAAGAACTGAGGGACTGGGACACGGCCATCGCCTTGGTCAGCGCCCACGCCACGTGTTACGGGGACTCCGACGAGCACGACAGCCACCTGTGGCACATGGACCTGCTGTTCCGCGCGCAACGGCTCACGGAGCTCACGGCGCTGGCGCTCACCGATCTCCATGCCCGTCGCAGGCTCAACAGGGGCCTCCGCGAACAGGGAAGGGACACAGCACTGCGTGCCCGTGCCGAAGCGGGTGACGTGAGCGCTCTCTACGACCTTGTCCGGCTGCTGTGCGAGACGGACCGTAGGCAGGAAGCCGGTCGAGCGGCCCATGACCTCGGCCCGGAGGACGGGTACGCACACCGGATCGTGGCTTCCTACCAGGAGTGAACGCACCTGGTAGATCCTGGTGCGATCCGCCTTCCGGGCGTGGACGAGGATTCCGTGCCCGAGGATCTGCCGAGTAGGTGTGGCCCAAGTGGCCGCGGTGGCGCCGCCGTCGGGGCGGTACGTGGCGTCCCGGGGCCGTCGGCGACGCAACGATCACCGCCCGGTGCGCGTCTCACCGAGCATGATGGATCTTCCTGGGAACCCCGTCGCCCCCGATGACGAGGACGAGCACGTCCGGTCCGGCCCGTTCAGACACCACGCGTTGTGGGTCGTGGCCGTCACCGCCGCCGGAGTGGCGCTGGGGTGGGTGGGCGCCCTGTTCCGGATCGGACCGGAGGAGTTCGGTCTGCCGCCCGCCGCTCCGGGAGCACTCTGGCCCTATCTGCTCGCCTGGACCGTGATCGGCCTGGGGCTGGCCACCGTCCTGCGGTTCGTGGCGGCCAGGGTGCCGGTCTACTCCCCTTCGGAAGTCGTGCTCGGCGTCGTCATGATCGGCACCCGCCTGTCCCTGGGCTGGCGGCCGGAGCCCCTCGAAGTCGCCGGCCTCGCCGCGGCCGGGCTGATGCTGGTGGCCCTCTGGTGCGCCGTCGCGTTGCGCGGGGCTGCCGTCGTACGGCGGTCCCGGAGCGCTCCCGAGGCCGGCCACGCGGGTGACCGGGCGGCCTGAACGAACACGCCTGCGTGAGGTGTTCCTCTCGCGTGTCTGAGTGGGACCACGACCGGGTGCGGTCAGGGGGCCTGCATCAAGCTGCGGAGGCTCCCGACGAGCGCGTGGACGTCGCGCTCTGCGGATGCTTCGGCGGAGGCGGCCGGTGCGGTGGCGGCGGAGGGCGTGCGGCAGGAGCGGCAGAGGCCGTCGGGGAGGGCTTCGGGCGGTCCGGGCACACCGCATTCGGTGCACTCCATCATGACGCGGCGAACGGTTCTCTCCTGGGCGGTCGTCGGCGCCACAGCGGGGAGATGGGGAGGGATCTTGTCGGTGAGGCGGCGGCGTACGAATCCGACGGGGGAGCCGATCTGTTGCGCGGGCAGTCCGGCGGTGAGGGCCTGGGTGAGGTGGTCCGTGCTCACGCCCCGGTCCAGCCAGGCGGCGGCCAGCCCTTCCAGTACCGCGCAGTCCGCGGCTGACAGGGCCAGGCGGGGCTCGCTGCGGCCGAGCCGGGCCAGCGCGAGGTATGCGGGCGAGGGGCCGGCCGGGCACCCCTCGGCGGCGGAGCGCTGCTGAGGCACGGGAGGCACGGGAGGCACGGGGGAGGCCTGCGGAGGCTTCACCGGTTCGGCTCGCTCCGTCGGGACCGCAGGGGACATGGGCTCCTCGGGGGCCGGGGGCCCGTCGGGGGGCGGGGGAGCCGGGGCGGTCAGCGGGTACACCGTCAGCGGGTCGGCCGTTCCGGTTCGGGTGCAGGTGTCCCACCACTCACTGTCGCGCGCGGTGCGGGACCAGAAGGTGCGGGTGACCCAGCGGGTCTGACCGCCTTCACCGACGACCTGGCACCGGACGCGCCGCAGATGACCGCCACGCCGAGGGCCCGCAGGGCGCTGCTGACGGCCATCTGCCCGTACAGCGGCAGGGACTTGGCCAGCGACTTGACGTCCATGGCGCCGCCCTCGGGCAGCCGGTCGACATACCCGGCGACGTACCGCTCCCGCTCCGGCAGCAGCGCGAAGTCATCCGCGCGGGGCGGACGTTGGTCCGGGGCGGTGCGCTTGCCGTAGCCGGGGTGAGCTCGCGCGTACGGGCGGGAGGCTGCGGGCGCGGACGGGGCGGGACTAAGGTTGGCGGTAGCCACGAGGTCGCCTCTTCGATCTTGGGTGAGGCCGCCCCGGCCGGTGTTGCTAGCACCGTGTCGGGGTCGATTCGTCGAGGGCAACGGACCCGCCCGCGCACCCACGAAAGTCTCGATCAGCGGGAAGAGGTTCTTCCTGGCTTCGCTTGCCGTTATCGACATGCCGTACCTCTTCCTGTCGAACCACTGGTACCAGTGGGTCCCGTCGAGGGCGCACCCCTGACTGTCACCCCCACCCGATACCGTCTGTTCCATGTCCAACACCGCCGTGCTCGAAGGCGTCCTGGAGCGGATCACCTACGCCAACGAGGAGAACGGGTACACGGTCGCCCGCGTCGACACGGGGCGTGGGGCGGGCGATCTGCTCACCGTCGTCGGGTCGCTGCTCGGTGCGCAGCCCGGTGAGTCGCTGCGTATGGAGGGGCGTTGGGGTTCCCATCCGCAGTTCGGCAGGCAGTTCACCGTCGAGAACTACACGACGATCCTCCCGGCCACCATCCAGGGCATCCGGCGCTATCTCGGCTCCGGGCTGATCAAGGGCATCGGGCCGGTCATGGCCGATCGGATCACCACCCACTTCGGCGTCGACACCCTGGACATCATCGAGCAGGAGCCCGAGCGGCTCGTCGAGGTGCCGGGGCTCGGGCCGAAGCGGACGAAGATGATCGCCGCGGCCTGGGAGGAGCAGAAGGCGATCAAGGAGGTGATGGTCTTCCTCCAGAGCGTCGGCGTCTCCACCTCCATCGCCGTCCGCATCTACAAGAAGTACGAGGACGCCTCGATCTCCGTGGTGAAGAACCAGCCCTACCGGCTGGCCGCCGACGTCTGGGGCATCGGTTTCCTCACCGCCGACCGCATCGCGCAGGCCGTCGGGATTCCGCACGACAGCCCGGAACGGGTCAAGGCCGGACTGCAGTACGCCCTGTCGCAGTCCACGGACCAAGGACACTGCTTCCTCCCGGAGGAGCGGCTGATCGCCGACGGGGTGAAGCTGCTCCAGGTCGACACCGGGCTCGTCATCGACTGCCTGGCCGAGCTCGCGGAGGATCCGGAAGGCGTCGTACGGGAGAAGGTGCCCGGCCCCGAGGACGGGCAGCCGGTCACCGCCGTGTACCTGGTCCCCTTCCACCGGGCCGAGATCTCGCTCGCCGCGCAGGTGCAGCGTCTGCTGCGTACGCCGGACGACCGGATGCCGGCCTTCCAGGACGTCGACTGGGACAAGGCGCTGGCCTGGCTCGCGCGGCGTACGGGGGCGACGCTGGCTCCCGAGCAGGAGGCGGCCGTCCGGCTCGCGCTCAGCCGGAAGGTCGCCGTCCTCACCGGCGGTCCCGGCTGCGGGAAGTCGTTCACCGTCCGCTCCGTGGTCGAGCTGGCCCGCGCCAAGAACGCCAAGGTGGTGCTGGCCGCGCCGACCGGGCGGGCCGCGAAGCGGCTCTCGGAGCTGACCGGGGCCGAGGCGTCCACCGTGCACCGGCTGCTGGAGCTGAAGCCGGGCGGGGACGCGGCGTACGACCGTGACCGGCCGCTGGACGCCGACCTGGTCGTCGTCGACGAGGCGTCGATGCTCGATCTGCTCCTCGCCAACAAGCTGGTCAAGGCGGTGGCACCCGGTGCCCATCTGCTGCTGGTCGGCGATGTGGACCAGTTGCCCTCGGTCGGTGCCGGGGAGGTGCTGCGGGATCTGCTCGCCGACGGCGGCCCGGTCCCGGCGGTCCGGCTGACCACCATCTTCCGGCAGGCCCAGCAGTCCGGCGTCGTCACCAACGCGCACCGCATCAACTCCGGGGTGCCGCCACTGACCCAGGGGCTGGACGACTTCTTCCTCTTCGTGGAGGACGAGACGGAGGACGCCGGGGTGCTCGCCGTGGATGTCGCGGCCCGCCGCATCCCGGCCAAGTTCGGCCTGAACCCCCGCCGTGACGTGCAGGTGCTCGCCCCGATGCACCGCGGCCCGGCAGGCGCCGGCCATCTCAACGGACTGCTTCAGCAGGCCATCACCCCGGGCCGCCCCGACCTGCCCGAGAAGCGGTTCGGCGGCCGGGTCTTCCGGGTCGGGGACAAGGTGACCCAGATCCGGAACAACTACGAGAAGGGGGAGAACGGGGTCTTCAACGGCACCGTCGGTGTGGTCACCGCTCTCGACGCAGACGAACAGAAGCTGACGGTCCTCACGGACGAGGACGAGGAGATCCCGTACGCGTTCGACGAGCTGGACGAGCTGGCCCATGCCTACGCGATGACCATCCACCGCTCGCAGGGCAGCGAGTACCCGGCGGTCGTCATCCCGGTCACCACCAGCGCCTGGATGATGCTCCAGAGGAACCTGCTCTACACCGCGGTGACCAGGGCCAAGAAGCTTGTGGTCCTGGTCGGCTCGCGCAAGGCGATCGGGCAGGCGGTCCGCACCGTTTCCGCAGGCAGACGCTGTACGGCGCTGGATTTCCGGCTGCGCGGAGGCCAGGCCGAAGACTTCCCGGAAAAATGATCGATCAAAACGGTGGGAAACATCACTGAGCCCTTCCGGAACCGCGGGGAAGGGGGCAGGATGAGAAAGTTGACGGCACTCAGTGCCGCCAGTAGGTCCAATGGACGACCCCGAGTGCACTCTCCTGAGCCAAATGGGGGAGGGTGGAGACAGTCAGGGCACCTCGAAGAAGAGGCACTACGTCGGTGAGGGATGACGTGAGCGAGCACACCAACAACGCTGTAGTACTGCGGTACGGCGATGACGAGTACACCTACCCGGTGATCGACAGCACCGTCGGCGACAAGGGCTTCGATATCGGGAAGCTCCGGGCCAATACGGGCCTGGTCACGCTGGACAGCGGATACGGCAACACAGCCGCGTATAAATCCGCCATCACCTACCTCGACGGCGAGCAGGGCATCCTGCGCTACCGCGGATACCCGATCGAGCAGCTCGCGGAGAGCTCGACGTTCCTCGAGGTCGCCTACACGCTGATCAACGGTGACCTCCCCAAGGTCGACGAGCTGTCGGCCTTCAAGAACGAGATCACCCAGCACACGCTGCTGCACGAGGACGTCAAGCGCTTCTTCGACGGTTTCCCGCGCGACGCCCACCCGATGGCCATGCTGTCCTCGGTCGTCAGTGCGCTGTCCACGTTCTACCAGGACAGCCACAACCCGTTCGACGAGGAGCAGCGCCACCTCTCGACGATCCGGCTGCTGGCCAAGCTCCCGACGATCGCGGCGTACGCGTACAAGAAGTCGATCGGTCACCCGTTCGTCTACCCGCGCAACGACCTCGGCTACGTCGAGAACTTCCTGCGCATGACCTTCTCCGTGCCGGCCCAGGAGTACGTGCCGGACCCGGTCGTCGTCTCGGCGCTCGAGAAGCTGCTCATCCTGCACGCGGATCACGAGCAGAACTGCTCGACCTCCACCGTGCGTCTGGTCGGCTCCTCGCAGGCGAACATGTTCGCCTCGATCTCCGCCGGCATCTCGGCCCTGTGGGGCCCGCTGCACGGTGGCGCCAACCAGTCGGTGCTGGAGATGCTCGAGGGCATCCAGGCCAACGGCGGCGACGTCGACAGCTTCATCCAGAAGGTGAAGAACAAGGAGGACGGCGTCCGCCTGATGGGCTTCGGCCACCGGGTGTACAAGTCCTTCGACCCGCGCGCCAAGATCATCAAGGCCGCCGCCCATGACGTGCTGTCGTCGCTCGGCAAGTCCGACGAGCTGCTCGACATCGCGCTCAAGCTGGAGGAGCACGCGCTCTCCGACGAGTACTTCGTCTCGCGCAACCTCTACCCCAACGTGGACTTCTACACGGGCCTGATCTACCGCGCCATGGGCTTCCCGACCGAGATGTTCACCGTGCTGTTCGCGCTCGGCCGGCTCCCCGGCTGGATCGCCCAGTGGCACGAGATGATCAAGGAGCCGGGATCGCGCATCGGCCGCCCGCGCCAGATCTACACCGGCGAGGTCCTGCGTGACTTCGTCCCGGCCGAGGGCCGCTGAGGCTCCGAGGACCGCTGCTGAACCCCGGCCGCTCCGGCCGGGCATCCTTCGCCCCGCGTGCCGCGCTCGTCAGTCAGAGCGCGGTGTCCGGGGCGATTCGGCGTTCCGGGGCGCTTTCCGATCGCTGCGGGCGCGAGAAACGCCCCGCCGTCGATCCCCCCACGGGTCGACGAACAGGGCGTTTCCCATATCCCGGAGCGGATTCCCCCCACGGGATCCGGCCGGGCGTCTGTAGGGAGCCTGAAACTCCCGTTGTTCTCCTGGTGGTGCGTATGCAGTTCGGTCCTGCCGTGCGACTGCCGGGGTACGTGCGCACGGGAGGGCCGCTCAAAGCTCCCCGGTGGACGTGCCCCGGCCAATGCCTGCCAGGAGCGTCCCCCAAGACACTCCATCGGACGTCCCCCAAGACATCCTTGGCATCGCACTCTTAGACTCACCAACCCATCAGATGGTTACCCTCGAATCGGTGTGATCTAAGTCTCTTTGTGGAAATTCGGTGAAGGAGCGCGATCTCGGCTCGTCCGGTCACGGCGACGACCGGCGCGAACGCCGTTGCCGCACCCGCGATCATGGGGCTGAACTGCCCGAACGCGGTGAGAGGCGGTGCGGTCGCGTGGTGACCGGGTGCCCGGAAGAGGTTGCTTCCGACGGGTCACAGGGTACGCCTCGCCTCGCGGTCGGCGGCAGGGGTCACCTCGGGATCTTCATGAATGAGCGTGAGGGTGCCCGTCCTGGTCGCCGACCGTGCGTCTCAGGCGCGGCCCACGAGCTCGTAGCCCGCCTCGTCCACGGCGGCGCGTACGGCGTCGTCGGTGAGCGGCGCCGCGGAGGCGACGGTCACGCGGCCGGTGGCGGCCTCGGCCTTCACCGAGGTGACTCCCTCGATCTCCCCGATCTCCTCGGACACCGCGCCCTCGCAGTGGCCGCAGGTCATGCCCTTCACCTCGTACACCGTGGTGACGCCGCCCACCTGGACGTCGGCCGCCCCGTCGTGGCAGGAACCGGTGGACGAGCAGCAGGAGCCGGTGGTCAGGGGCGTGTCGCTCTCGACGGTCATGACGTTCTCCTCTTCGAAGGTGCGCATGGTGTGGTGGAAGTGGCGCGAGTGGGTGCCGGAGGGCCCGGCGCGCCCACCCGCTACTCCACTATACCCCTAGGGGGTATTTATGAGATTCTGTCGTCACTCCATCGGGCGTGTCGGGCACCGCAGTGGCTGACATGCTCGACCGGTGCTGATCGATGGATACGAGAACGCCCCGCTGGTGGCGGGAGATGATCTCCTGGACCTGCCGGGCTTCTGGGCCGCTCACCTGCTGTGGATGTGCCGGACCGAGGAAGGCGATCCCGATCCCACGTGGTTCGGCGTCGACGAGGCGGACACCGATGCCGCGCACGAGGCCCTGACCGACGCGCAACGGTGGCCCGTCTTCCGTATCCCCTTCGCGGACGGCCACAGCGCCATGGTCCTCGGCCGTAACTTCCCCGACGACCCGGGGACGGAGTACTTCGTCACCCACCCCGAGTGGGGACGCCACGGCCACCTGGCCACCGCCGACGGTCACCAGGCCGGCCCGGGGCTCTGCTGGCGGGAACTCGTCCACATCGCACGCACTCCGGACCAGCGGGCCCCCGGCATTCACGCCGAGCACGCTCGCCTGCTGCTGCTTCTGCCCGCGCTCGGAGACCAGGACCTGCCCGACGACGCCCTCGGCACCGTGGCCCAGGCCCTCCTGGAGGCGGGTGTCCCGGCCGGGAGGACCGCGAAGCCCGCGCGCGCACTGCTCATGGACCACCCCCTGTGGGAACCGGCCACATGGGCGCCTGCCGCGTCCTCTCCGCTTTCCGGCGGCCGGCGGCCCTTCGCCGGCATCCTTCACTGCGACGAACCGATGAGCCCACGCTGTGGCATGCCCCTGGCCAAGGGCATCACCCGGGAGCAGAGTGATCGTCTGGCACGCGCACTCGGCACCTGGCCCGTCCCATGACGTCGCCCTAGGTGTTCTGTCCACGGAGGTTGGGTGCGGTGACAGTGATCACCGTCTTGGGATCTTGAACGGGTGAGGGCCTTCCGGGTTCGGTGTGG
>NZ_JBIAIP010000028.1:0-45370 GCF_042871485.1 Streptomyces sp. NPDC005791 | reverse complement strand
GGCGTCTGGTGCGTGCGATCGCAAGGCGGAGGGTCGCCCCGATACTGGATGTATCGGGGTGATCCCGACAACGCGGCGAGCGTGCGTGCCAGACGCCGCCAGGCAGGCGGGACTTTCGAAACGCGCCTTAGGTGTTCCGTCCACGGAGGTCGGGGGCCCGCCGCCCGGGACGCCGGGCGGCGGGCTCTTCCGTGTCAGCGGCTGAACAGTGGCTCGCCCGGGGCCTCGGCGCCGGCCGGGAGCAGCGCCAGGTCGATGCCGCGCACCAGCCGGGCACGCAGCACCTCGCTGGCGGACAGCGCGTCGGCGACCCGGCGGGCGGCGTCGGCGACCACCGTGTCCTGGGCGAGGACGAGGGCGAGAGTGCCGTCGGCCGGGCCCGGTCCGAGGTGGGCGCGCAGCACCGCCGGCTCCGCGGCGACCGCCTCCCGCACGGCGTCGACGACCGCGGGGTCGTCGAGCGGATCCGCGCTGGTGCGGTTCTCGGCCAGGGCCAGCAGCGCCGGGCCGGTCAGCTCGAAGGCGACGGGGCCCGCGAGGTCGAGCACCACCGTGTCCGCCTTCTCGTGCGCGGCGGCCTGCAACGCCTGGTGCAGGGGCACGGCGACGGGACGCGCCTGCGGGTCCCACAGGGCCAACGAGGCGGTGGAGGTGAAGGCGGGCAGCGCGCGCCGGTCGCCGGCCTGCAGCGTGGGCACGGCCATGTCACTGGTCTTCTCGCGGCGCAAGCCGTTCTCGTCCTCCTCGACCTCGCCGAGGACGGCGACGACCGGGACGAGCAGCCGGGCGTCGCGGAGCGCCGTGAGGACCGGGCCCACGGCCGTGCGGTCCGCGGCCCATGCCGCGAGGGCGGCCGTGAGTTCGGGCGCGGCGGTGCCGTCGTCGTCGGAGAAACCGGGGTCCGGGATGTTCTTGAGCTCCACACGACGAGCGTAGTGGACCGGTTCTCCCACCTGGGCGACAGGTCGGGCACAGGCTGCTGCCAGGTGTGCTGCCCAGCGTCCGTGCCATGCCCCGTCACAGAACGCGCAGACCTGCGCTGTCCGGCCTCGTGACCGCCGCCGTCGTACTGCTGGCCGGCTCCGCCGCGTGAGGCACGTACCTGGCCGGTCGTTTCCCGGATGCCGCGCCCGCGGCGGTGGCCGCCGTATCGTCGTCGGGCCCGTCGGCCGCGGCGGGCTGGAGCGAGGAGCCCGAGGTGGATCTCGACGCGGAGCTGGCCGATGCGCTGGCGACCCTGGCGGACGGCGCCGACGTGTCGGTGTCGGTGCTGGACACGGCAACCGGAGCGCAGGCGACGTACGGCGACGGGGCGTACGACACCGCCAGCATCGTCAAGGTCGACATCCTGGCGGCGCTGCTGCTCCGGGCGCAGGACGAGGGCCGGGAGCTGAGCGGCGCCGAGCACGCGTACGCGCAGGCCATGATCCGGCGCAGCGACAACACCTCGGCCACCGAGCTGCTCAAGGTGATCGGTGGCGAGGCGGGCCTCGACGCGGCCAACGGAAGGCTGGGGCTGACCGGGACGAAGGCCGCTCACGCGTGGGGGCTGACGCAGACCACTGCCACCGACCAGGTGCGCCTGCTGGAGGCGGTGTCCGGGACGGATTCGGAGCTGTCGGCGGCCTCGCGCGCCTACCTGACGGAGCTGATGGGCCAGGTCGAGGCGGACCAGCGGTGGGGGGTGTCCGCCGCGGGCACGGGCGCCGTGCTGAAGAACGGCTGGATGCCCCGCACGACGACGGGGCTCTGGGACGTCAACAGCATCGGGCGGGTGGAGAGCGGCGGGCACACCCTGCTGGTGGCGGTGCTGTCGCGCGGCCACGCGACGAAGGAGGCGGGCATCTCCCTGGTGGAGTCCGCCGCGAAGGCGGCGGTCGGTGTGACCGGTGCGGTGGCCGGAGCGGGCTGATCCGTCGCGTCAGCGGAGGGGGCCGGCGGGGTACGGGGTGTATCCGGGTGCGGCGGTGTTCCCCCCGCCGGGCCTGCCGCCGGGCCTCCCACCGCCCTTCCTGCCGGTGTTCCGGCCTCGCCACAGGACCACGGCCAGGGCGAGGAGTACGGCTCCGAGGCCGCCCGCCGAGGGAGCCAGCCAGCCCGCCGGGTCCTCGGCGTCCTTCTGCGGGGTGGGGCCCGAGCCGAAGTACTCGTCGCGGTGGCCGGACCGGGCGGTCCGCGCGCCCAGGTCGTCGGGGCGCCGCTCCGCCCCGGCCTCTATCGCGGCGGCGGGGTCGACCATGCCGTAGCCCCTGGCGTCGTCGCGGCCGCCCGAGGGGGCGTCGCCGGCGGTGTCCGCGAGCAGGGTCTTGATCTGTGCGGG
This sequence comes from Streptomyces sp. NPDC005791, assembly GCF_042871485.1. Classification (NCBI taxonomy): domain Bacteria; kingdom Bacillati; phylum Actinomycetota; class Actinomycetes; order Kitasatosporales; family Streptomycetaceae; genus Streptomyces; species Streptomyces sp. NPDC005791. The sequence goes on along the minus strand of NZ_JBIAIP010000028.1, from coordinate 43,050 downwards.
CGAGAGGCCCGGGTGCGCGGCGCGTACGAGAGCCACGGCACCGGAGACGAACGCCGACGCGGCGGAGGTGCCCCACTCGATGTAGTAGTGCCGGTCGGGGTTGGCGACGACGATGTCGACGCCGGGCGCGCTGACGGTGGCGTACCAGCGGCGGGTGGAGAACGCGGCGTGCGTGCCGTACTTGTCGACGGCCGCGACGGCGATCACGCCGGGGTAGGCGGCGGGGTAGGAGATCCGGTCGCCCTTCTCCCCGCTGTTGCCCGCGGAGGCCACGACGGCGACGCCCTTGCTCAGGGCGTACTGCACGGCGGCGTCCTCACCGGGCTCCGGATGGGCCGACTCGCTGTCGTCACCGAGGGAGAGGTTGATGACGTCGGCGCCCTGGTCGGCCGCCCAGCGGATGCCGTCGGCGAGCGCGGTGCCGCGTGACTCACGGGCCTTGCCGCGCGACGGGTCCCCGGACTCGAGGATCACCCGCACGGGCAGGATCTTCGCTTCCGGGGCGACCCCGAGCACACCGTCGCCCCGGCCGGGGCCGCTCCCGCGGCCCGCGATGATGCCGGCCATCGCGGTGCCGTGCAGGGCCCAGGACCGGTCGCCGCTCTCGGCGCCGAAGCCGATGAGGTCCTTGCCGGGAAGCACCTGACCGGCGAGGTCGGGGTGGTCGTCGTCGACCCCGGTGTCCAGGACCGCGACCGTGATGCCCTTGCCCTTGGTGGTCTGCCAGGCCGCCTCGGTGTGGAGTGCGTCCAGGCCCCACTGCTGGTCGCGGATGGCGTCCGCGTGGGCGGGGACGGCGGGCAGCAGCGCGAAGGCGGTGGCCGTGGCCACGGCGGCGACCACCCGGGGCCGGTGGGGGCGGGTCATTCCGGCTTCTCCGTGAGGTCGGTGACGGTCCTGCGCAGGGTGCGCTCCACCCGGTCGGCGACACCCTTCGCCTCGTGGCCGAGCCCCGCCTGGGCGGGGGCCGTCGTGGCACCGGCCGCCATGGCCTCGGCCGCGGGCTGCGGCTCGGGGACCGTACGGCCGTCGGCGAAGCCGGAGACGGCGAACGTGACGACGGGCAGCTCGGTCAGGACGTGGACCGTCCAGCTGGCGCGCTGCCGGTCACCGAAGCCGGCGGCGGCGGTGCCCTCGACCGGGTAGGTGCGGGGCATCAGGTCGGAGCGGTCGGCGAGGTGCTGGGTGGTGAACCGGGTGCTCAGCGCGCTCATCGCCTCGGGCTCGGCCTCGGTGAAGACCATGCCGACGGTGGTGACGCTGCTGCGGGTGGCGTCGGTGTAGGTGGCGCGCACCAGACGTTCACAGCCGACCGGGCGGAGCGTCCTGAGCAACAGCGGGTCGAGGCCCGCCGCGCAGCCGCTGTCGTTCGCGACGGCGACCCTGGTCCAGACGCGGTCGGTGGCTCCCGGGCCCGCGCCGTCGCCCTTGAGGGTGCGCGGGAAGAGGGTGTCCACGGGCACGCTGTGCCAGGCGGAGCGGCCCACGCTGTACGCACCGGTGTCACCGGGCTCGGCAGCGGAGTCGCCGGTGAGCCAACTGCCGGTGACCGCGCCGCCGATGAGTCCGAGGCCGAGCACGGCGCAGACCGCGGCCGCCGCGGTCCTGACGGGTTGCCGGGCTCTGACGGGGCGCAGCCGCGTGGTGGTCTCGGCGGGCGTCTCGGCGTACGCGTAGGAGGCGCCGGGCGGGGCGGGGGTGGCACCGGGGCGCGGGGTGAGGTCCACGGCCCCGACCGGCCTGCGCCGGGTGGCGGCGGGCGGCGGGGGCGGGACGGGGTGGACGGGCGGCGCGGGCGGGACGGGGCGCAGCCGGGCCGTCGTCTCCACCGGCGGCGCGGCCTCGGTACGCGGGGGTGGTGGTGCGGCTTGCGTGCGCGGAGGCGGTGGCGCGGGGTCCGCGCGCGGGGCCGGAGTCGCGGGCGGCGGGTTCGTCGGGCGGGGTGGCACGGGAGCGCGCTGCGCCTCGGTACTCATCCGTCCCCCTGGTCCACGTCCCCTGCGGCCCACGGACCACCGCTGCGCACGGGCCCGTCGGTCGATCGTGTGACCGTCACTCTACGGGGTGGACGGCGCCCCGTGGGCACGGGACGGAGGCTGCTGGACGATCTGCACGGAACGTCCCCCTACCCAGTGGTACGGCCGTCTGGCAAGCTGCGGCCATGACTGTCCGCGCCGCTGACCGGACCCGTTACGACCGGGCCACCGCCCATCTCGACGCCCCGGTGGCCGTCGTCGACCTGGAGGCCTTCGACGCCAACGCCGACGACCTGGTCCGCCGGGCGGGCGGGAAGCCGATCCGGGTGGCGAGCAAATCGGTGCGCTGCCGCGCCCTGCTGGAGCGGGTGCTCGCCCGTCCGGGTTTCGCCGGGATCATGTCGTTCGCCCTCGCGGAGTCGCTGTGGCTGGCCCGCGCCGGATTCGACGACGTCCTGCTGGCCTATCCGTCGGCCGACCGTGCCGCGTACGCCGAACTGGCGGCCGATCCCAAGCTCTCCGCGGCCGTGACGGTCATGGTGGACGATCCGGCGCAGCTGGAGCTGATCGACGCGGCGCGGACCGGTGGCACCGAGGAGATCCGGGTCTGCCTGGAGCTGGACACCTCGCTGCGGCTGCTCGGCGGCCGGGTCAGGATCGGCGCGCTGCGCTCCCCGCTCCGCTCACCCGCCCAGCTGGCCGAGATGGCACGGTCGGTGGACCGCAGACCGGGTTTCCGGCTGGTGGGCCTGATGGCGTACGAGGGCCATGTCGCCGGTGTGGGCGACTCGGTGGCCGGCCGGCCACTGCGGTCGCGCGCGGTCCGGCTGATGCAGTCCGCGGCGCGCAGGGAACTCGCGGCCCGGCGCGCGGAGGTCGTGCGGGCGGTCCGCGCGGTGGCCCCCGGCCTGGAGTTCGTGAACGGGGGTGGCACCGGCAGCGTGCAGCACACGGCCGCGGAGTCAGCGGTGACCGAGATCGCTGCGGGGTCCGGGCTGTACGTGCCGCGGCTGTTCGACAACTACACCTCGTTCACGGGCCGTCCGGCGGCGCTGTTCGCCCAGCCCGTGGTGCGGCGGCCGGGCGTGGGCGTGGTGACGGTGCTCGGCGGCGGCTATCCGGCGTCCGGGGCGGCGGGCGCCGACCGGCTGCCGGTGCCGTATCTGCCCGAAGGGCTGCGCTACGACCCGCAGGAGGGCCCGGGAGAGGTCCAGACACCCCTGCTCGGAGCACCGGCGGACGATCTGCTGATCGGCGACAAGGTGTGGTTCCGGCACGCGAAGGCCGGGGAATTGTGCGAACGCTTCGACGAGCTGCGGCTGATCGAGGGCGAGCGGATCACCGCCACGGTGCCGACGTACCGCGGTGAGGGCCGTACGTTCCTGTAGCGGCCTCAGGGCGCCACCGTTCTGCCCGCACACCCGTCGTCACCCGGCACCAGGAATCCGGTGACGGCGGCGGCCAGGCCCGCCACGGTGAGCGTGACGACGCGGGTAGCCGGGTTCCCGGGCCGACGGAGCGCGGACATGAGCGTCAGTCGAGCGGGGTCACGTACGCTCCCGAGATCCCGCCGTCGACGAGGAAGTCGGTGGCGTTGACGAACGAGGAGTCGTCGCTCGCCAGGAAGGCGACGGCGGCGGCGATCTCCGTCGCCTCGGCGAACCGGCCGGGCGGGATGTGCACGAGCCTGCGGGCGGCGCGTTCCGGGTCCGTGGCGAACAGCTCCTGGAGCAGCGGTGTGTTGACCGGGCCGGGGCACAGGGCGTTGACCCTGATCCCCTCGCGGGCGAACTGCACCCCGAGTTCCCGGGACAGGGCGAGGACGCCGCCCTTGGAGGCGGTGTACGAGATCTGGGAGGTCGCCGCGCCCATTCTGGCGACGAAGGAGGCGGTGTTGATGATCGAGCCGCGGCCCTGGCGCCGCATGTAGGGCAGGACTGCCTTGCAGCAGAGGTAGACGGAGGTGAGGTTGACGTCCTGGACGCGCTTCCAGGCCTCCAGCCCGGTGGTCAGGATGGAGTCGTCGTCGGGGGGTGAGATGCCCGCGTTGTTGAAGGCGATGTCGACGGAGCCGTACGTCTCGTCCGCCGCCGCGAAGAGCGCGTCGACCTGGCCGGGGTCGGTGACGTCGACCCGTACGAAGGTGCCGCCCACCTCCTGCGCGGCGGCGCTGCCCGCGGTCTCGTCGATGTCGCCGCAGACGACGTGCGCGCCTTCGGATGCCAGTCTGCGGGCGGTGGCGAGGCCGATGCCGCTGCCCGCCCCGGTGATGACGGCGGTGCGGCCGGTGAGGCGGCGGCAGATGTTCCCGGAGTCGGTGGTCATGTGCGTTCAGGCCTCCGTGCCGATGAAGACGTTCTTGGTTTCGGTGAAGGCCGCGAGGGCGTCGGGCCCCAGTTCACGGCCGAGCCCGGACTGTTTGTACCCGCCGAACGGGGTCCAGTAGCGGACGGCGGAGTGGGAGTTGACGGACAGGTTGCCGGCCCGGACCGCCTGGGAGACGCGCAGGGCGCGGCCCACGTCGCGGGTCCAGATCGAACCGGCCAGGCCGTGGTCGGTGGCGTTGGCGAGCCGGACGGCGTCCGCCTCGTCCTCGAAGGGCAGGACCACGGCGACGGGGCCGAAGACCTCTTCGGTGGCGACGGGGGCGTCGGGAGCGACCCCGGTGAGGACGGTCGGCGGGAACCAGAAGCCCGGGCCGGTGGGGGCGCTGCCCCGGATGCCGTTCGCGTCGCGGGGGACGTAGCCACGGACGCGCTCCAGCTGGGTCCGGGAGATCAGCGGGCCCATCTGGGTCCTGGCGTCCGACGGGTCCCCCACGACTACGGACGCGACGGCCGGGACGAGGAGTTCCAGGAAACGGTCGTACACGGACCGCTGGACCAGGACGCGGGTACGGGCGCAGCAGTCCTGGCCGGCGTTGTCCAGGAAGGACATGGGCGCGGAGGCGGCGGCGGCCTCGATGTCGGCGTCGGCGAAGACGATGTTGGGGCTCTTGCCACCGAGTTCGAGGGTCAGCCGCTTCACCCGGCCCGCGCATCCGGCCATGATCCGCTTGCCGACCCGGGTCGATCCGGTGAAGACGATCTTGGCCACGCCGGGGTGTTCGACCAGGGCGTCGCCCGCCACGTCCCCCGCGCCGGGCAGCACCTGGAAGAGGTGCTCGGGGAGACCCGCGTCGAGAGCGAGCCGGGCCAGGTGGAGGGCGGTGAGCGGGGTGGTCTCGGCCGGTTTGAGGACGACGGCGTTGCCTGCGGCGAGGGCGGGGGCCGCCCCCCAGGCGGCGACGGGCATGGGGAAGTTCCACGGGGCGATCACGCCGACGACGCCCAGCGGTTCGAGGAGCGTGAGGTCGATCCCGCCCGGTACGGGGATCTGGCGCCCGGTCAGGCGTTCCACCCCCCCGGCCGCGTAGTCCAGCAGATCGCGGACGTTGGCGGCCTCCCAGCGCGCGTTGCCCAGGGTGTGCCCGGCCTCGGTGACCTCCAGCAGGGCCAGGTGTTCGGCCTGTTCGTCGACGAGGACGGCGAAGCGGCGCAGCAGCCGGGCGCGGTCGGCCGGAGCCAGGGCGGCCCAGGTCCGCTGGGCGGCCGCGGCACGGACGACGGCATCGGCGACTTCGGTGGCGGTGGTGGCGGGGACGGTGGCGACGAGCTCTTCGGTCGCCGGATTCAGGACGCGGTGTTCGTGGATCACGGGGTGCCTCACAGACGTTCGAAGGAGCGGCGGAGCTCCCAGTCGGTCACCGCTGCGTCGAAGGCATCCAGTTCGACGCGCGCCATGTTGCGGTAGTGGGCGACGACGTCGTCGCCGAAGGCATCCCGGGCCACCTCGCTGTTTCCCCAGAGGCCGGCGGCTTCGCGGAGGGTGGCGGGGACCCGGTCGTATCCGGCGGTGTAGGCGTTGCCCTCGCAGGCGTCGGGGAGTTCGAGTTCGTTCTCGATGCCATGGAGCCCGGCGGCCACGAGTCCGGCGACCGCGAGGTACGGGTTGACGTCGCCGCCGGGCAGCCGGTTCTCGAAGCGCGTCGAGCGGCCGTGCCCGACGACGCGCAGGGCGCAGGTGCGGTTGTCGTGGCCCCAGGCGACGGCCGTCGGGGCGAAGGAGCCGGGCTGGAACCGCTTGTAGGAGTTGATGTTCGGCGCGTACAGCAGGGAGAAGTCCCGCAGGGTGGCGAGTTGACCGGCGAGGAACTGTCGCATCACGCGGGACATCGTGCCGCCCTCGCCCGCCATGACGTTGTGTCCTGCGGAGTCCTGGAGCGAGAGGTGGATGTGGCAGGAGTTGCCCTCGCGCTCGTTGTACTTGGCCATGAAGGTGAGGGAGACGCCCTCCTGGGCGGCGATCTCCTTGGAACCGGTCTTGTAGACGGCGTGCTGGTCGCAGGTGACGAGGGCCTCGTCGTAGCGGAAGACGATCTCGTGCTGGCCGGGGTTGCACTCGCCCTTGGCGGACTCGACGGTGAGCCCGGCGGCCGCCATCTCGTTACGGATGCGGCGCAGCAGCGGCTCGATGCGGCCGGTGCCGAGGACGGAGTAGTCGATGTTGTACTGGTTGGCAGGGGTGAGCCCGCGGTAGTCGCGGTCCCAGGCCTGCTCGTAGGTGTCCTTGAAGACGATGAATTCGAGCTCGGTGCCCACCTGGGCGGTCAGTCCGTGGGCGGCGAGCCGCTCCAGCTGCCTGCGGAGGATCTGGCGGGGCGCGGCGACGACCGGCGCGTCGTCCTCCCAGGCGAGATCGGCCATGACGAGAGCGGTCCCCTCGTGCCAGGGGATGAGGCGCAGGGTGGTGAGGTCGGGGCGCATGGCGAAGTCGCCGTAGCCGTTGGACCAGGAGGACATCGCGAACCCGTCGACGGTGTTCATGTCGGTGTCGACGGCGAGCAGGTAGTTGCAGCCCTCCGTGCCGTGTTCCAGCACCTCGTCGAGGAAGAAGGACGCCGCGAACCGTTTGCCCTGGAGCCTGCCCTGCATGTCGGGGAAGGCGAGGACGACGGTGTCGACCTCACCGCGTTCCACGCGTACGCGCAGCTCGTCGACCGCTAGCGGGGGTGTTCGGTCTGCCACGGGGTACTCCTCGGTCGGTCAGCCGGAAGGTCGATCGGTCAGCCGAAGACTTAAGGTATGGGAGAAAACCATTGGGGGGAAGGGAATCAGGACGTGGCGGAAGAGATCGGGGGGCCCGGGTCCTCCGGCCGGCTGCTGGCCGCGCTGCGGCCGGTCCGCGCGGGCAACGGTTTCGAGGAGGCGCTGGAGCAGATCCTCCAGGTGGTCCGGCTCGGACTGGTGCCCGGCGACGGGCGACTGCCGGCCGAGCGTGAGCTGGCCGGGCTCCTCGGCATCAGTCGCGTCACCTTGCGTGAGGTGCTCAAGGTGCTCCACGACCAGGGTCTGATCGAGGCCAGACGCGGCCGGTACGGCGGTACGTTCGTACTCCCCCGCTCCGGCCCGGCCGACGAGGACGAGCTGCGCCGCCGGGTGACGGCCGTCGACCTCGAGGACGTGCTGCTCTTCCGCGAGGTCCTGGAGTCGGGGGCGGCAGGGCTCTGTGCGTCGCGCGACCTCGACGACGAGGGAACGCACCGGCTGCGTACGGCTCTGGCGGCGACACACGAGGCACCTCTGCCCGACTACCGCAGGATCGACACCCTCTTCCATCTGACACTCGCCGAACTGTCCGGCTCGCCCTCCCTCGCGGCCCGGTACGCGGCCGTTCGGGCGAGCGTCAACGACCTGCTGGACTGCATCCCCCTGTTGGTGCGCAACCTCGAACATTCGCAGCATCAGCACGTTGCCCTCGTCGAAGCGGTACTCGACGGCGACGAGGAGGGGGCGCGAGCGGTGATGCGCGAGCACTGCGCGGGGACGGCCGCTCTGCTCCGGGGCTTCCTGGCTTGATCCAGCCCTTCCGGATCACCGCTCTTGCGCGGCGGCCCGGCACGAACAAAGGTATGACGCAACACCATTGCACCGGGCCGGCCCGCAGACCGGCCGCCGGAGGGACCGCACCATGCACGAACCGCTCATCGGCGTCACGACCTATATGGAGCCGGCGGCTCGCTGGGGCGTCTGGGAACTCCCGGCGGCGGTGCTCCCCTCCGCCTACCCCCGCCTGGTCCAGCGGTCCGGCGGACTGGCCGCGCTGCTGCCGCCGGACGATCCGGCGCGGGCGGAGGCGGCCCTGGCCAGGGTGGACGGTCTCGTGATCGCGGGCGGCGCCGACGTCGATCCCGGGCTGTACGGCGCGGAGCGTGACTTCAGGACGGGCCCGCCGGCGTACGAGCGCGACACCTGGGAGGTGGCACTGCTCCGCGCCGCGAGGGAGTCCGGCACCCCGGTGCTCGGGATCTGCCGCGGCATGCAGCTGCTCAACGTGGCGCTGGGCGGCACGCTGACCCAGCACGTGGACGGCCACACGGGCCCGTTCGGCAAGGCCGGGGTCCTCGGCGAACACGTGGTGACGCCGGTCCCGGGGACGCTGTACGCCTCGCTCGTGCCCGAGGAGACGTCCGTACCCACCTACCACCACCAGGCCGTCGACCGGCTCGCGCCGGGCCTGGTGGCGTCCGCGCACGCGGCGGACGGCACGGTGGAGGCGGTCGAACTGCCGGGCGCGCAGTGGGTGCTGGGTGTGCAGTGGCACCCGGAGATGGGTGAGGACCTCCGGGTCATGCGGGCGTTGGTGGCGGCGGCCCGGGCCGGGGCGGCCGTGCCCGCGGTCTGAGGCCGCCCCACCGGAGGCCGGTCAGGTCCCGCCCGCCTCACCGGCGGTCAGCGAGAGCAGATCGCGCGCCGGCCCCGTGGGGCGGTGGCCGGCGGGCCAGACCGCGCGCAGCTGACGGCGCAGCCGGACGCCCGCCACGGGGACCTTGACCAGCCGCCGTGCGGAGAGCTCCTCGTTCAGCGCCAGCTCGCTCAGCACGCAGGGACCGGCACCGCTCTCGGCTGCCCCCTTCACCGCGGTGGTCGAGGACAGTTCGAGCAGGGGGCGCGCCAGTCCGCCGTGCACGGCGAGTGCGGCGTCCAGGACCTGGCGGGTGCCCGAGCCGTGTTCGCGCAGGATCAGGGGCGTCCCGGCGAGTTCCGCGGGGGTCAGCCGGTCCCGGCGCGCCCATGGATGGGACGGAGCGACCACGACGACGAGCCGGTCGTGGGCGATGACGGTGCCGTCGAGCCCCTCCGGTGTCGAGAGGCCCTCGACGAAGCCCAGATCCGCCTCACCGGCCAGCAGGCGCAGGGCGACCGCCGCGGAGTTGCCCGCGAGCAGGGACACGGCGGTGTCGGGGCGGCCGGCCCGCAGGGCGATGAGCCAGCCCGGCAGCAGGTACTCCGCGATGGTCATGCTCGCGGCGACACGCAGCCGGGAGTCACGCCGGTCGCGCAGCGCCTGGGCTCCGGCGTCGAACGCCTCGGCTGCCTCGACGACCCTGCGCGCCCAGTCGGTGACGAGGGCCCCGGCGTCGGTCAGGCGGGATCCACGCGGCGAGCGGTCCAGGAGTGCGACGCCGAGCTGTCGCTCCATCGACCGGATACGGCCGGAGGCGGCGGGCTGGCTGATGCCGACGTCCCGCGCCGCCCTGCCCAGGCTCCCGTGCCGCGCCACGGCGAGCAGCAGCACCATGGCGCCGAGATCGGGGACCCGGTGGGGCAGGGAGGTGGGCGCCGGCACGGGACTGGTCATAGGACCAGCCTATGACCTCATAGCCCCGCGCTCCCTGGTGGGCGGCGGACCGCCCACCGAGAATCGTGGCATGGCCGTCTTTTCGCAGAACCGGACCGGGGCTCCCGCCCCCCGCACCGTCGCTCTCCGGCTCCCGTCCCTGCGGCACCTCGGCCCCAACTGGTACGCGACGGTCATGGGCACCGCCGTCGTCGCGACCGCGGGCGCCGCGCTGCCCGTGGACGTGCCGGGTCTGCGGGCCGGCTGCGTCGCGGTGTGGGCCCTGTCGGCCGTGCTGCTGGCCGTCGTGCTGACGGCCCGGGCCGGGCACTGGCTGCTGCACCGGGACCAGGCTCGCGCCCACCTGCTGGATCCTGCCGTCGCCCCGTTCCACGGCTGTCTGTCCATGGCACTCCTCGCCGTCGGCGCCGGCACCCTGGTGGCCGGACGGGACGTCATCGGGCATCCGGCCGCCGTCGCCGTGGACACGGTGCTGTTCACCGCCGGTACGGTCGTCGGCATGGTCGCCGCCGTGGCGATCCCGTACCTCATGGTGGTACGCCATCGTCCTGCTCCGGATACCGCGTCGCCGGTCTGGCTGCTGCCGCTGGTGGCCCCGATGGTCTCGGCCGCGGTCGGACCGCTGCTGGTGCCCGAGCTGCCTCCCGGCCAGGGGCGTGAAGCGCTGCTGTTCGCCTGTTACGCGATGTTCGGGCTGTCCCTGCTGGCGACCCTGGTGGTCCTGCCGCTGGTCTTCGCGCGGCTGGTCCACCAGGGCCCGCTGCCGCTCGCGCTGACCCCGACGATGTTCCTGGTGCTCGGCCCGCTCGGCCAGTCCACGACCGCCGTCAACCAGCTGGCGGACGTGGCACCGGGCGCGATCGCCGCGCCGTACGCCTCGGCCTTCGGCGTCTTCGCCGTCCTGTACGGCGTACCGGTGATGGGCTTCGCCCTGCTGTGGCTGGCCCTGTCCGCCGCGCTGGTGGTGCGCGCGATGCGGCGCGGCATGGGCTTCACGATGACGTGGTGGGGGTTCACCTTCCCGGTCGGTACGTGTGTCACCGGTGCGGCGGGGCTGGCGCGGCACACCGGGCTGGGCGTGTTCACCTGGCTGGCGGTGGGGCTCTACGCGCTGCTGGTGACCGCCTGGGCGGTCGCCGGCGTGCGGACGCTGGGCGGGCTGTTCAGCGGGGCGCTGCTCGCGGGGCCCCGGCCGCTGCGTGTCCCGGCCGCGTGAGGCCGCACCGGGTCAGCGACGCGAGTCGTACGTCGCGTCGATGTGCTCGGCGACCGAGACGACCAGCAGCCGCGTGCCCGGTACGGTCGCCCGCCACCGGTGCCGGACCCCGCCGGAGAGGAAGAGGGTGTCGCCCCTGCCCAGCCGGTGGGCCTGTCCTTCGGCCTCCACCTCGACGGCGCCCTCCACCACGTACATCACCTCGTCGTTGCGGTGCTGGAACTCGCGCCCGAGGTCCTGCTCGCCGACGAACTCCAGCGCGCTGAGCTGGTGCCGTCCGCGCACCAGCCGGCGTACGCCGTCCTCGTCGTCGGCCCGTACGACGTCCACGGCGCGTGCCGAGTCCGCCGCGGCCCGCAGCCGCTCGGTCGTGGTCTCGAGCGCCTCCGCCACCCGGTGCAGGGAGCGGGGGCTGGGTCTGGCCCGTTCGTTCTCGATCTGGCTGAGGAACGGTACGGACAGCCCGCTGCGCCCGGCCACGGCGGCCAGGGTGAGTCCGAGGGTCCTGCGGCGTCGGCGAACCGCCGCACCCACTCGAAGGGCTTCCTTGTCGTCCATGTCCGGCTTCCTCCCCGGATCGCCATCCTCCCGGTTGCCAGCACCCTACGCATGTCGTTCGCTCCGCGGAGGGGAAGCCGACGGACGGGAACGGCCGGGGAACTCCCTCCGACCAGCCTGAAGGGGACGGCTCCGGTTCGCTACCGGGGCCGTCCCCTTCGTCATGGCGGGGTCGCGTGGATCGGCGGGTCAGCCCGCGACGGGCGCCATCTTCGCCACCACGTCCGGGTTGGCGTCCATCCAGCGGCGGGCCGACTCCTTCTCCTTGCCGGCGCCACCCTTCTGCATCTCCACCTCGAGCGAGGCCAGCTGCGCCTCGCTGAGCTCGAAGTCCTTCAGCCAGCCGGTCAGCTCCGGGAAGTCCTTGGCGAAGTCCTTCTTGGCGACCGTGTGGATCTGCTCGCCCTTGCCCCAGGCACCCTTCGGGTCCTTGAGCTTCTTCAGGTCGTGCTTCCCGTAGGCCCAGTGCGGCGACCACAGGGTCACCACGACCGGCTCCTTCTTCTTGATCGACCGGTTCAGCTCGGCCAGCATCGAGGAGGTGCTGGAGGAGACCACCTCGTACTCACCTTCGAGACCGTATTCCTTGAGCACCTTCTTGTTGAGCGTGCCCATCATCCCGGCGCTCGACTCGATGCCGATGATCTTGCCGTTGAACTTCTCGCCCTGGCCCTTGAGGTCCTCGAGCGAGTCGATGCCCTTGACGTACGAGGGAACCGACAACTCCAGCGAGGTCGGCCCGTACCAGGAGCCGAGATCGACGAGGTCGTCCTTGTACCGGTCCCAGTAGTCCTTGTGCGTGGTCGGCAGCCAGGAGTCGAACTGGACGTCCAGCTGTCCCTGCGCGAGGCCGGTGTACAGCGGGCCCGGGTCGAGCTGCTTGACCGTCGTCCTGTAGCCCCGGTCCTCCAGCACGTTCTGCCAGAGGTAGGTGCTGGCGATGGCCTCGTCCCAGGGGAAGTACCCCATGTCGACGGTCTTGCCCGCGTCCTTGCCCTGCTGCTTCGAGCCGCCGGGCAGCGGGGCCAGCTGGTCGACGAGACCCGGGTTCTTCTTGAGCCAGGTGCGGACGCCGTCCTGCTCCTCGCCCTGGCCGGCGTTCTGGATCTCGTTCTCGAGGCTGGTGAGCTGCTTCTCGGTGAGCTCGAAGTCCTTGAGCCAGTCCGCGACGGCGGGCGCCTTCTCCGCGAAGCCCTTGTGAGCGACGGTGTGCACCTCTTCGCCCTTGCCCCAGGCGCCCTTCGGGTCCTTGAGCTTCTTCAGGTCGTGCTTGCCATAGGCCCAGTGCGGCGACCACAGGGTCACCACGACCGGCTCCTTCTTCTTGATGGAGGCGTTCAGCTCGGCGAGCATCGAGGAGGTGCTGGAGGAGACGACTTCGTACTCGCCCTCCAGGCCGTACTCCTTGAGGACCTTCTTGTTGAGCGTGCCCATCATCCCGGCGCTGGCCTCGATGCCGATGATCTTGCCGTCGAACTTCTTGCCCTGGCCCTTGAGGTCCTCGAGGGAGTCGATGCCCTTGACGTACGAAGGAACCGTCAGCTCCAGCGACGTGGGACCGTACCAGGCACCCATGTCCTCCAGGTCGTCGCTGTACTTGTCCCAGTAGTCCTTGTGCGTGGTCGGCAGCCAGGAGTCCGTCTGGAAGTCGATGTCGCCGCGGGCGACGCCGGAGTAGAGCGGCCCGGCGTCGAGCTGGGTGATCCCGGTCTCGTAACCGCGCTGCTCCAGGATCTCCTTCCACAGGTACGTGGAGGCGATGCCCTCGTCCCAGGGGATGTATCCCATGTTGATCTTCTGGCCCTTGCCGACGTCCGTACTGCCGGCCTGCGCGGCCTTCGAGTCGCCGGAGCCGGCGATGTTGAGGCCGCCCGCGACGAGCGCGAGGACGACGACACCGGTCATGGCGACGGCGGTACCCGGCTTGTAGTGCGCGAACTTGAGCCGCCGGGCACCGGCGGCGGCCTTGGCCGCGGCACGGCGGCCGAGCGGGGAGACCCGCTCGTTGAGCGCGCCGGTCATCCGGTCCAGGTACATCGCGAGGATGACGACGGCGATCCCGCTCTCGGCGGCGAGGCCGACCTGGAGCTGGGTGATCGCCGCGTAGACCTTCTCGCCGAGGCCACCGGCGCCGGCCATACCGCCGATGACGACCATCGACAGTGCCAGCATGATGACCTGGTTGATCCCGGCCATGATCGTCGGCAGTGCGAGCGGCAGCTGCACCCGGGTGAGGGTGTGCTTGGGCGTGGTACCGAAGGCCTGGGCCGCCTCGACCAGCTCGCCGTCGACCTGGCGGATGCCCAGCTCGGTCATCCGGACACCGGGCGGCATGGCGAACACGATGGTGGCGATGACGCCGGGAGTGACGCCGACGCCGAAGAACATGACGCCCGGGATCAGGTAGACGAAGGCAGGCATCGTCTGCATGACGTCGAGCACCGGCCGCAGCGCGGCGCTGACCCTGTTGTTGCGTGCCGCCCAGATACCGGTGGGCACCGCGATCACGATCGTGATGACCGCTGCCACGACGACCAGCGACAGGGTGGCCATCGCCTCGCCCCAGAGGGCGAGGGAGTCGATGAGCGCGAAGCCGGCGAAGGTGAGCACGGCGGGGAACACACCGCGCAGCCAGAAGGCGATGACGGCGAAGATCCCGGCCATCAGCAGGGGCTCACCGCCGCCCAGTACGGCGTTCACACCGTCGTACATGCCGCCGAGCACGGTCTTGATGGCGTCGAAGATCCAGGTGAGGTTCGACTGGAGCCAGTCGACCGCGTCCTCGACCCACGCGCCGAAGGAGAGCCTAGGCACCGGCAGTCACCTTCTTGGTGTCGCGCTGGGCCGGGACCGCGGCCTCGACCTGCGGTTCCTCGCCGAGTGCGGCGAGCAGCCGGTTGCGCGGCACGACGCCGATCACGCCGCCGTCCGCGTCGGTGACGGCCACGGCGACCCCACTGGTGGAGCAGGGGGTGAACAGCTCGGCTACGGGGGTGTCGGCGGACACCGTGGCGGGAGCGTCGGCCTTCAGGTCCTTGTCGGAGCGACCCGCTTCGGGCGCCTCCATGATCGAACCCGCGGTCAGCACCCGGGAACGGTCGACGTCCTGGATGAAGGACGCGACGTAGTCGTTGGACGGCCTGACGAGGATGTCCTCGGCGGTGCCCTGCTGGACGATCTCGCCGTCCCGCATCACGGCGATACGGTCGCCGAGACGCATGGCCTCGTTGAGGTCGTGGGTGATGAAGACGATGGTCTTCTTCAGCCGCTTCTGCAGTTCGAGGAGCTGGTCCTGCATGTCCCTGCGGATCAACGGGTCGAGCGCGCTGAAGGACTCGTCCATCAGCAGGAGGTCGGCGTCGGTGGCGAGCGCGCGGGCCAGGCCCACGCGCTGCTGCATGCCGCCGGACAGCTCGTCGGGCCAGGACTTCTCCCAGCCGGCGAGTCCGGTCATCTGCAGCGCCTCGGCGGCGCGCGCCTCCCGCGCGGCACGCGCGACACCCTGCACCTCGAGACCGTACGCGGCGTTCTCGAGCACGCTCCTGTGGGGGAACAGCGCGAAGTGCTGGAAGACCATGCTGATCTTGGTGGAGCGGACGGTGCGCAGGTCACGGGGGCTGAGGGCGGTCAGGTCCTGACCGTCGAACAGCACCCGGCCGGCAGTCGGCTCCAGCAGGCCGTTGAGCATCCGCAGCAAGGTGGACTTCCCCGAGCCGGAGAGCCCCATGACGACGAAGATCTGACCCGGCTCCACGACGAACGAGGCGTCGATCACCGCTGCGGTCGTTCCGTCGGCGCGCAGCTCGTCGCGGTGGGTACCGCTCTCGAGTTTCCGCACGGCTTGATCGGGTCGTCTGCCGAACACCTTGTACAGGTGCTCCGCTTGCAGCCTTGACACATACACCTCACGCGTTGAACCGAAAACGGTCTGCCACCCCCGCCGGCAGACCGTGGAGCGGCGCGGATTCGGCCCGCAGAGCACGCGCATCAGTTGAAAATGGACGTGGTCCGCTCCGTTGGCGCGCCTGCCCCCGCTTACGCATACCAAACACATGTGTGATCCAGCTCACCTGGAGGACCCGGTGGATGCGGGAACCGCGGGCTTGTCGGCCCGGGCGTGTCGGTGGGGTGCGGCATGATCGGGGGTGTGACGCGACGCCTGATGCTCCTCGACACCGCTTCCCTGTACTTCCGCGCCTATTTCGGCGTCCCCGACTCGGTGCGCGCACCGGACGGCACCCCGGTGAACGCCGTGCGCGGCCTGCTCGACTTCATCGCCAGACTGGTGCAGGACCACCGGCCGGACGACCTGGTCGCCTGCATGGACGCGGACTGGCGCCCGCAGTGGCGGGTCGACCTGATCCCGACCTACAAGGCGCACCGGGTGGCCGCCGAGACCGCCGAGGGACTGCCTGACGAGGAGGAGGTCCCCGACGCCCTCTCCCCCCAGGTCCCCGTGATCGAGGACGTACTGGACGCCCTCGGCATCGCCCGGGTGGGCGTCGCCCCGTACGAGGCGGACGACGTGATCGGCACGCTGACCGGGCGGGCGACCGGCCCCGTGGACATCGTGACCGGGGACCGTGATCTGTACCAGCTGGTGGACGACGCCCGCGGGGTCCGTGTGCTCTACCCGCTGAAGGGCGTGGGAACGCTGCAGGTGACGGACGAGGCCTGGCTGCGCGGGAAGTACGGCGTGGCCGGCGGGGGTTACGTCGATCTGGCCCTGCTGCGCGGAGATCCGAGCGACGGCCTGCCGGGGGTGCCCGGCATCGGCGAGAAGACCGCGGCGAAGCTGCTGGACGCTTACGGCGACCTGGCCGGGATCATGGCCGCGGTGGACGATCCCGCCGCCCGGCTGACCCCGTCCCAGCGCAAGCGGCTGGACGAGGCCAGGGACTACGTGGCGGTCGCCCCGAAGGTCGTCCGGGTCGCCGACGACGTCCCCCTGCCCGTGTTCGACCCGGCCCTCCCCCGCGAACCGCGCGACCCGGCGGCTTTGGAGGCTCTCGCGACGCGGTGGGGTCTGGGCAACGCGCTGCAGCGCCTGCTGCTGACGCTCCAGGCGTGAAAGTGCTAGCTTAGGTAAGCCTAACTACGCAGTAGTCATCCACGCCGACCTCAGGGAGACCCTCGTGGCAGAGCGGCCGCAACGCCGGACACCGAAGGCACAGGGGGCGCGGGTTCTGCGCACCGAACAGATCACCCCCCACATGGTGCGTGTGATCCTCGGTGGCGACGGACTGGCCGACTTCTCCCTCGAGGGGTACACGGACCACTACATCAAGCTGTGCTTCGCGCCGGAGGGTGCGGACTACGGCCACCCCTTCGACATGGCGGGGATCCGCGAGAACTACCCGCGCGAGCTGTGGCCGACCACCCGCACGTACACGGTGCGCTCCTGGGACCCCCGCACCCGGGAGCTCGCGGTCGATTTCGTGGTGCACGGCGACGAGGGCCTGGCAGGCCCCTGGGCCGCGCGGGCCCGGCCCGGCGACCAGGTGACGTTCCTGGGACCCGGCGGCGGTTACGTGCCGGAGGCCTCGGCCGACTGGCATCTGCTCGTGGGCGACGAGAGCGCCCTGCCGGCGATCGCCGCGGCGCTGGAGCATATGCCGGAGGGTGCGGTGGTCCACGCCTTCGTGGAAGTGCCGGACGCCTCGGAGGAGCAGAAGCTCGTGGCCCCGGACGGCGTGTCGGTCACCTGGCTGCATCGCGGCGACCACCCGGTCGGCGAGGCCCTCGTCGCGGCAGTGACCGGGCTGGACTTCCCGGAGGGCGAGGTGCAGGCGTTCGTCCACGGCGAGGCCGGCTTCGTGAAGGAGATCCGGCGTCACCTCCGCCTGGAGCGCGGCATCCCGCTCCCGCAGCTGTCGATCTCGGGGTACTGGCGCCTCGGCCAGAACGACGACGCGTGGCGCGCGGTGAAGCGCGAGTGGAACGAACAGGTGGAGCGCGAGCAGGAGAGCGCCGCGTAGCCCTCACGCGGAACCCGGTCGCCGTCGTGGACGGCGACCGGGTTCCGCACATGCCCTACTCTCGGGGCCCCTGCCCCGTCTCCCGCCCTCCCTCGTAGGCGCGTGCCGCAGCGTACGCATGGGCGAGCCGCCGCAGGGCACCGAGCATGGCCTCCCCGAGCACCGTGCCGACGACAACGCTCTCCACGAGCTCCTCGCGCGCCACCCGCCGCTTGACGTAGTCGAGGTCCGCGTGGGCGACGCGCTCAGCCGCGTCCGCGTAGACGTCGAGCAGTTCGATGACACCGCCGTGCCCTGCCCTGCGCAGTGCGTCCATCACCCCAGCGAGGGTCCGGCCCGCCGGGCTGTCCGCACCCGCCCGCCAGCCAGATGTCCTACACCGTGAACGACCACTCGAAGGTCGTCTGCGGCAACGTCCCAACCGCCAAGGCGACGGTCTACCTCGTGCACACCGTTCTGATGCCGGCCGACTGAGCCGACGGCCTGTCAGCTCGCCGACGCGCCGTCGTTCAGGTTCGACGGAAGCGCAGAATTCAACCGGCCGGAAAGCTACACATAAGAGACATATAAGAGCACACTGGTCAGGAGAGCTGATGACCGTGACTCCTGTGCACGGTCGCCCCAGCAAGTGCGAAGGAGAACATCCTCATGAGCAATATCTCGCACACCGGAAGGGACATCTCCGGACACCCCGACGCCGAAGAGATGCGGGCGCGTCACGACCGCGTGGTCGGCGGGGGCCGCACCACGGCCGGAGCGGACGCACCGGTGTTCCTGCTCGGTCTGTACTGCGCCGTCTCGCCCTGGGTGCTCCACTTCACCGCGAGCCAACCCTCCCTCGTGACACACAACCTGGTCATCGGGATCGCGATAGCGGTGCTGGCGCTCTGCTTCACCGCCATGCCCGAGCGGATGACCGGGATGAGCATGGCCATCGTCGCCCTGGGCGCATGGCTCATCGTGTCGACGTGGATCGTGGGCCAGAGCCCGGACACGGGCGTCATCCTCAACAACGTGATCGTCGGTGGTCTGGCGATTGTGCTGGGGGCAGCCTGCGCGGGACTCTCGATGAAGAACAAGAAGAAGACCTGACGGGAGGACACTCGGAAGTGGCCACAGGCACCGGCTCACCTGTGGCCACTCGTCGGCTCACGTCATCCGGTCACCAGGGAAACCCAGGTCACCGGGAAACCCGCTCTCACCCGACAGAGCTGTACGCCACCACACCCCGCAGCACCGCGTCGACGGCCTTGTGGGCGTTCTTCGCGACCGAGCTCCCGTCCCGGGGCGCGGCGGCCGCGATCTGGCCGAGTACGTCGATGACCTGCTTGCACCACCGTACGAAGTCGCCGGCCGGCATCTCCGCCTCGCGGAGCACCTCGTCCAGTGTCCGCCCGGAAGCCCACATGTAGACCGCCCAGGCGAACCCGAGGTCGGGTTCGCGCTGTCCGACCCCTTCCGTCTGGCTGATCTTGAAGTCCTCCTCCAGGGCGTCGAGACGGCCCCAGATGCGGACCATCTCGCCCATCGCGGTCTTCGCCGGTCCGGAGGGCAGCTTGGGTGCGACCGCGTCGTCGGCCTGGCGGGCCTCGTAGACCAGCGCGGATACGCAAGCGGCGAGTTCGGCGGGGTTGAGCCCCTCCCATACACCGTCCCGCAGGCATTCGCTGGCCAGCAGGTCGAGCTCTCCGTACAGCCGCGCCAGCCGTCGGCCGTTGTCGGTGACCTCGTTGCCCCGCAGGTAGTCGAGCTCGGTGAGGAGCGCCACGATGCGGTCGAAGGTCCGGGCGATGGTGTTCGTCCGGCCCTCGATACGGTGCTCCAACTGCCGGGTGTCGCGCTGCAGCCGGTGATACCGCTCGGCCCAGCGGGCATGGTCCTCTCGCTCGTCGCACCCGTGGCAGGGGTGGGCGCGCAGCTCCGAGCGGAGCCGGGCGATCTCCCGGTCATCGGCTGCGGCGGCCCGCTGTTTGCGGTGCCGTCCCGGGTCGATGTGCCCCGCCTTGCTCCGCAGGGCGGAGGCCAGGTCGCGACGGGACTGGGGTGAGCGCGGGTTGAACGACTTGGGCACCCGCATCCGCTCCAGCGCCTCGACCGGCACCGGGAAGTCGATGTGGGCCAGTCGCTTGACCTGCCGCTCGGCGGTCAGCACCAGCGGCCGCGGTCCGTCGTGGTACTCCAGCCCGCGATGGCCGTTGGTCCGGCCCGCGGGCAGTCCCGGGTCGAGGACCAGCGCGAGTCCGGCGAATTTGCCGGTGGGGACGTGGATGACGTCACCGGGCTTCAGCTTCTCCAAAGACGCAGCGGCGGCAGCCCGCCGCTGGGCCGCACCCTGCTTGGCCAGCTCGGTCTCACGGTCCTTGAGGTCGCGGCGCAGCCCCGCGTACTCCTCGAAGTCCCCGAGGTGACAGGTCATGCCCTCCTTGTAGCCCGCGAGGCCCTCCTCGTTGCGCTGGACCTGCCGGGAGATGCCGACCACGGACCGGTCCGCCTGGAACTGCGCGAACGAGGTCTCGAGCAGCTCACGCGAACGATGCCGCCCGAACTGCTGCACGAGATTGACGGCCATGTTGTACGAGGGCCGGAAGCTGGATCGCAGCGGATACGTACGCGTGCCCGCGAGGCCCGCGAGCGCCCCGGGGTCCATGCCCCGCTGCCACAGGACGACGGCGTGGCCCTCGACGTCGATGCCGCGGCGTCCGGCCCGCCCGGTCAGCTGGGTGTATTCACCGGGCGTGATGTCGGCGTGCTGCTCGCCGTTCCACTTGACGAGCTTCTCGAGCACCACGGAACGCGCGGGCATGTTGATGCCGAGCGCCAGCGTCTCGGTCGCGAAGACCGCCTTGACCAGGCCACGGACGAACAGCTCCTCCACGACCTCCTTGAAGGTCGGCAGCATCCCGGCGTGGTGCGCGGCGATGCCCCGCTCCAGTCCTTCGAGCCACTCGTAGTACCCGAGGACATGGAGGTCCTCAGGGGGGATGGACGCCGTCCGCTCCTCGACGATCTCCCGCACCAGTTGGCGTTTGTCCTCGTCGTTCAGCCGCAGTCCTGCCTGCAGGCACTGCTGGACGGCCGCCTGGCAGCCGGCCCGGCTGAAGATGAAGGTGATGGCGGGCAGGAGCCCCTCGGCGTCGAGCCGGTCGATGACCTCGGGGCGCGACGGGGTCCAGATCCGGCTGCGCTGACGCCGCTCGCGCTCCCGGTCCGCCTCGCGCACCATCTTCCCGCGCCGGCGCTCGCGCGGGTTGTATCCGCGCTGGTTCTCCATACGGGCGAGCCTGACCAGGTCGGGGTTGACCTCGCGCCGACCGGTGCCCCGGCCCCCGTGGTCCGTCTCCTCCTCGAAGAGGTCGTACATCCGCCGCCCGGCCATGACGTGCTGCCACAGCGGCACGGGCCGGTGCTCGGAGACGATCACCTGGGTGTCGCCGCGGACGGTGTCCAGCCAGTCGCCGAACTCCTCGGCGTTGGACACGGTCGCCGACAACGACACCAGGGTCACGGACTCCGGCAGGTGGATGATCACTTCCTCCCACACGGCGCCCCTGAAGCGGTCGGAGAGGTAGTGCACCTCGTCCATGACCACATAGCCGAGGCCGGTGAGGGACTGGGAGCCCGCGTACAGCATGTTGCGCAGGACCTCGGTCGTCATGACGACCACGGGTGCGTCCGCGTTGACGCTGTTGTCACCGGTCAGCAGACCGACCTTGTCCGCGCCGTAACGCCGGACGAGATCGGTGAACTTCTGGTTGGACAGGGCCTTGATGGGCGTGGTGTAGAAGCACTTGCGGCCCTGCTCGAGGGCCAGGTGGACGGCGAATTCGCCGACGATCGTCTTGCCCGACCCGGTGGGGGCCGCGACCAGCACCCCCTTGCCGGACTCCAGGGCCCGGCATGCCTCGATCTGGAACGGGTCCAGTTCGAATTCGTACATCTCGCGGAAGGGCCCGAAGGCCGTGGCCCGCTCGGCCGCACGGACCCGGGACGCCTGGTATCGCTCAGCTGGTGAGAGGTCCTCTGTCATCTTGATACGAGCCTACCCGCCCCGTATGACAGTCAGCCCGATCTTTATTTCAGGCTGCAAGCACCCGGACCGCGCCGGGTACGCAGGTGGCGCGGACCGGCAGCGCGCCGAAGGGCTCGCCGTCCGCGTAGGCCGTGGCACCGGCCGGGGCCAGCTCTATCGAGGAGACCCGGTGCACGGTGACCTTCGGGTGTTCGAGGTGGGTCCCCCGGTACACCTTCGGGAAGACCTTGAGCAGGGTGGCCCGGCTGCAGTCACCGACCACGGTCACGTCGAAGAGCCCGTCGTCCATGACCGCGTCCGCACAGATACGCATGCCGCCGCCGTACGTCGTCCCGTTGCCCACCGCGATCAGCGTCGCCTCGATCTCGGTCACCGGGCCGCCCTCCAGCCTGACTCGGTACGGAATCGGCCGGAAGGCGGCCAGCTCGGCGAGGATGGCCAGGTCGTACTTGAAGCGCCCGCCCACCCCTCGCATCCGGTTGCCCCGGTCGTTGACCCGCGAGTCGAAGCCCGAGGCCAGCACGGAGCCGAACCAGCGCTCCCCCACCCGTCCCAGGTCGATCGTGCGCACCGTCCCGGCCTTGAGCGCCTCGGCGGCCAGCCGCCCGGCGGCGGCCGGGTCGCGGACCGGGAGCCCGAGGGCGCGGGCGAAGTCGTTCCCGGTGCCCACGGCGACGGCGCCGAGCGGCGTCGCCGTACCGGCCACGGCCTGCAGGGCGAGGGACATCATGCCGTCCCCGCCCACGGCTATCAGTGCTCCGGTCCCGGCCGCCACGGCCTCGCGGGCCCGCCGCAGCGCGTCGTCGGCGTCCTCGCCGAGAACCGTCCGTACGCAGAAGCCCGCGTCCCGCAAAGCGGAAGCGGCCGGCTGCGCGGCACGCGCGCCCCGGCCGCTCCCCGCGGTGGGATTGACGAAGAGGGTGATCTCGCTGGTCACCCGCGGGACCTTACAAGGTCAGGTGATGTCGTCGTAACCGTTGAGCCGGTGCGTACGCCCACCGTCCGCGTCACCGCCGGCCTGCTCGGGCAGGGCTGCCCGGGAGGAAACCGGCTCGATCCC
Organism: Streptomyces sp. NPDC005791; assembly: GCF_042871485.1. Taxonomy (NCBI): domain Bacteria; kingdom Bacillati; phylum Actinomycetota; class Actinomycetes; order Kitasatosporales; family Streptomycetaceae; genus Streptomyces; species Streptomyces sp. NPDC005791. The sequence continues at coordinate 20,552 of NZ_JBIAIP010000028.1, read as the reverse complement.
GCCGACGGCCTCGGGGGTGAGGTCCAGCTTCGACGCCTCGTCGTCGTCGAGCTCGGCATCGGGGTCGGCGCGCCGCCTGCGCTTGTCGTTGAGCAGCGAGAAGCCGACGGCGATGAAGTAGAGCACCGCGAGCGGGCCCGCGAGCAGCAGCATCGAGATGGGCTCGCCGCCCGGTGTGGCGATGGCCGCGAACCCGGTCAGCCCGACGAGCATCCCGCGCCACCAGCGCAGCATGCGGGCGCCGGACAGGACACCGGTCAGGTTGAGCAGGATGAGCAGCAGCGGCAGTTCGAAGGCGAGCCCGAAGACGATCACCATGCGGGTGATCAGGTCCAGGAAGTCGTCCAGCGGCAGCAGGTTCTTCACGTTGTCGGGTGTGAAACCGAGCATGATCTCGGCGGTCTGCGGCAGGATCGCGTACGCCAGGTAGGCACCGGCGACGAAGAGCGGGACCCCGGCCGCGACGAAGGCGACGGAGTAGCGCTTCTCCTGTTTGTGCAGGCCGGGGGCGACGAACCCCCACAACTGGTACAGCCACACCGGGGTGGCCACCAGCACACCTGCCATCAGGGACACCTTCAGCGCGATGGTGAACGGCGACAGTAGACCGTTGGTGGTCATCTCCGCGCAGGGGCGGCCGTTGACCATGGTCACGGCGCCGTTCTTGCAGCCGACCGAGTCCAGGATCGGCTTCATCAGGAACTCGAAGATGTCCTTCTGGAAGAACGCCGCCACGATCACGGCGATCACGATCGCCAGGACCGACTTCAGCAGCCGGTTGCGCAGCTCACGCAGGTGATCGAGGAGGGGCATGCGCCCCTCGTCGTCCTTCTCCTGCTTGCGGGCGGACTTGAGCAACCCACTTCCCTCGTTTCGTGCGGCAGCTTCCGACGGTGCGGGTCAGCTGTCAGCTCTGGGTGGTGGGCTTGGCCTCGCTGACCGGACGGGCGCTGGTGACGTCTCCCGGGGCGGCCTGGATCGTACGCGCGGTGGCCGCGGGCGGGGTGGTGTCCGCGACGGTCTCGGTGGTGGGCGCCGCAGGCTCCGCGTCGTCCTTCTTCATGGCCTTGGCCTCGCTCTTGAGGATGCGGGCCGACTTGCCGAGCGAACGCGCCATGTCGGGCAGCTTCTTGGCACCGAAGAGCAGCAGGATGACAGCGATGATCAGAACGATCTCGAGGGGCTTCAGATTGCCGATCATGTGCGACTTCCTTCTCACTGAGGCGTCTGGAGGGTGGGCTCGCTACCCGTTCGACCGGACAGTTGTCCGACCTTCGCGCTGGCAGCGATCGTAACCCGCAGGGGTAAACGCCAGGCAATGCCCGTGCGTACTCCCGTTTGCGGCCCACACCTCCCTGCCTGGGCCGCTCCAGCAGCGTACCCCCCGAACCAGTGAATCAGGAGGCCGCGCACTGCTATCGCAGGGCCTCGCCCGTATCGGCGAGCGTGGTGGCCGCTCGTTCGAGATCCTCGGCCGCCCGGTTGATCTGCCGCGTGGTCGCGGCGACCTGCCTGGCGAGCCGTTGTGCCTCGACGAAGACCTTGACGGCCAGCACCCCGAGCACGGCCAGGCCGGCGAATCCCAGAGCGATGGCGAGCATGGGCCAGAACATGGGCGGATCCTCGGTGTTTCTCGTTACCGCAGGGCGGTGTGCAGGCGCAGCGTCCGTACCCCGCCGCCGCTGAGGAGTTCGACGATGCGCTCCCCCGCCGGCTTGCGGACCGCGGACCCGCACGCGGGGCAGGTGAAGGAGTAGAAGGTCGTACGGCGGCTGGCCCCGATCGCCAGCCGCAGCGCTCCCGCCGCGAGCTCGAACCGCTCACGGCAGTCCGGGCAGGCGGCCCGGAAGCGTACGGCGTCGGGCACGGGCACCGTGACCGGTCCGGACCTCGTGGGCGATATCGCAGTCATATGACCTCTGTCTCCTCGCTGCACCGGTGGCCGCCTCTCAGAGCGCGCCGTCGTAGGCGGCCAGTGCCTCACGCGCCGCCAGCCGGGCGCTTTCGGCCAGGTCCGGGGGCGAGGCGATGCGTCCTTCGCCGCCCAGCCGCAGGGCGAGCCTGCGCAGGGAGGCCGGGTCGGGGGTGCGCAGGGTGATCCGCAGGCCGCCGTCGGGCAGTTCCTCCGCACTGTCGTGCGGGTAGTACTCGGCGACCCACCGGCCGCCGGGGCCGACCTCGATCACGACCTCCGGATCCTCGGCGGCGGGCTGCACCAGACTCTCGGAGAGGTCGCGCAGTTCCAGCTCCGGCGGGGCGGAAGGGGCGTCGAGGAGCCTGATCTCGGCGACCCGGTCGAGCCGGAACGTACGCCGCGCCTCGGTGAGCCGGCACCAGCCCTCCATATAGGTGTGGCCTACGGCGAAGAGCCGGATCGGGTCCACCTCGCGCTCGGTCAGCTCATCCCGTGCGGGTGAGTAGTAGCGCACCCAGAGCCGGCGCCGCTCGGAGATCGCCCGGTCCACGTCGGCGAAGACGCCGCCCTCGGACTCGAAGGTGACGGAGAGCCGCGAGCTGGCGGCCCCCACCTCACCGGCCGCCGTCTCCAGCTTCGCGGTCGCGCGCACCAGCGCCTGCCGGTCGCTCTCGCGCAGGCCGGGGAGCGTGGCGACGGCGCGGGCGGCGACGAGCAGGGCGGTCGCCTCGTCGGCGGCGAGCCGCAGCGGCTCGGCGACGTCGTCCGGGTTGTGCCACCAGATCCGGTCGCCGTCGGTGTCGATGTCCAGCAGGTCACCGCCGCGGAAGCTGGTCCCGCACATGGGGAGCACGTCGAGGTCGGAGATCAGCTCGTCCTCGGTGATCCCGAAGGCCCGGGCCACGTCCTGGACGTGGGCGCCGGGGCGCTCACGCAGATACGTGACGAGGGAGAGCATCCGCCGGGTCTGGTCGATCGCGTTCGTGGCCACGAGTACGGCTCCCCCTCAGTCCTTGGCCACGGCACGCAGCCGGTCCATCACGTCGGCCCGCAGATCGGCGGGCTCGCTCACGATCACGTCGGGCCCGAACTCCACGAGCCAGGCGTCCAGCCCGTGCCCGTACGGGATCTCCAACTCGTCCCAGCCGTCACCGAGTTCGGTGACGGCTGTCGCGCGGGAGCGCAGCGGGTAGCCGGAGCCGGCACGCAGCCTGATGCGGGCGGTCCTGGTGGCGGTCTCCCCCGCCCAGCTCTCCACGGTCTCGCGGACGGTCACGGCGTCGGGGACCCGGGCCGTGAAGGCTCCGGCACGGGAGCGGACCCGGCCCGAGATCCGCGACAGCCGGAAGACGCGCTCGGCACCCCGGTCGCGGTCCCAGCCGGCCAGATACCAGTGGCCGCGCCAGCATTCGAGCGTCCAGGGCTCGACCTGGCGCTGCTCGGGGCGGGCGGAGTTGCCCTTGCGGTAGTCGAAGGTGACCGGGCGGCGGTCACGGCAGGCGAGCATCAGCGGCTCGAAGGCGGCTTCGTGGACCGGGATGCGGGGTTCCAGGGCGCTGTGCACCTCGTAGGCGTCCTCGGCCTCCGGCATGCCGGCGGCCCGCAGCTTCTGCAGGGCGCCGCTGGCGGCGCCCGCGAGCCGGGCCTGCTGCCAGACCTTGGCGGCCAGGCCGAGGGCCGCGGCTTCCTCGGCGTCCAGGGTGATGGGGGGCAGCCGGTTGCTGTCGCGCCGTGCGAGGTACCCGGTGTCGCCGTCCAGGTTCTCCACGGTCTCGATGATCAGGCCGAGTTCGCGCAGATCGTCCTTGTCGCGCTCGAACATCCTGTTGAAGGACTCGTCGGAGCCCGCCTCCAGGTAGGCCTCGATGGAGCCCCGGAGCTCACGCTTGCTGAGCGGGCGCCTGGTACCCAGCAGACACAGTGCCAGGTTCATCAACCGTTCGGCTTTGGCAATCGCCATCGACGCCCTCTCTCGACATGCTCTCCGACCGTCGACCGTACCGCCCCGGGGTGTCCGGACCAAAGCGAGGGCCCGTGCCTTGCGGCACGGGCCCTGGCTGCTGCGGACGGACGGATCAGACGCCGACGAGGTCGCAGACGAAGATCAGCGTCTCGCCCGGGGCGATGCTGCCGCCGCCGGCACCGCGGTCGCCGTAGGCGAGGTGCGCGGGGATGGTCAGCTGGCGACGGCCGCCGACCTTCATGCCCTGGACGCCCTTGTCCCAGCCTGCGATGACCTGGCCGGCACCGAGCTGGAACCGCAGCGGGGTGCCGCGGTTCCACGAGGCGTCGAACTCCTCGCCGGTGGAGAAGGCCACACCGACGTAGTGCACGGAGACGGTCTGGCCCGCCTGGGCCACCGGTCCGTCGCCCTCCCAGATTTCCTTGATCTCCAGGTCGGCCGGCGGCTCGCCACCCGGGAAGTCGATCTCGGGCTTCTCGATGCTCACTGAACTGCTCCTCTTACTGATGAACTGGGCAACCGGGACAGTCTTACACCTTCGCCAGGATGTCCAAGGACCACACGAGCGTCGAGTTGGCGGGGACGGTCTGCTGGGCCTGGTCACCGAAGGCCTGGTCCGGCGGGATGACGAGCAGGACCCGGCTGCCGACCTTCTTGCCTGCCAAGCCGCTCTTGAGCCCCTGGACGTTGATCTGGGCCAGTGGGAAGCCCACGGCCTTGCCCGCCTTGTAGGTGCTGTCGAACTGCTTCGCCCCCTTCCACAGATACGCCTCGTACTTCACGACGAGGGTGTCGTTCTCCCCGACGGCCTCCCCGTCGGCCTCGATGACGTAGCTGGAGACCAGCTTCTTGGGCGGATCGCTCTTGGGGATCGTGACCTCGGGGGCCTTGCCGTCGGTGTTGACACCGATCTTCGGCAGGCCGATGTTGTCCTGGGCGACCGTGCTGCCCTTGGCGGACTGCGGGATCGCCTTCCCGCTCACCACGTCCACGACGAAGACGAGCGTGGCGTTCGGCTTGATGTCCCCCTGGCCCTGCGCGCCGTAGCCGAGCTCCGGCGGGATGACCAGCTGCACACGGCTGCCGACCTTCTGCCCGACGAGACCCTGCTCCCAGCCCGGGATGACCATGCCGGTACCGAGGGCGATACCGAAGAGCTCCTTACGGTCGAAACTGTTGTCGAACGGCTTCGTGGAGTCCCACGCCTGCCCGAGGTAGTTGACCTCGGCCGCATCACCGTCCTTGAGCTTCGCGCCGTCCCCCTCGCTGATGACCTCGGTCCTCAGCTTCGTGGGGGGCTTACCCTCGCCCTTCGCCAGAGTGGGCTTCTCGCCGAACTTCGCTCCCGCGGTGATCGCGGGAAACCCGTTCTTGGATGAGGTGGAGTCGGAGGCCTTGTCGTCGCCGCATGCCGCCGTGGACAGCAGCAGTAGGGGGACGACGAGAAGGCCGGCAAGTCGGCGCACTGGGTTCCTCGGATCTCAGACGGCACGTGATCGGTCCCCGACACTCTAGGCCGACGGAAGGGCCCCGTACGAGGAACGTACGGGGCCCATTCACCCACGGGGCGGGACATCGCTGTCCCGGATCACATGCCCGCGATCAGTTTCTCCACCCGGTCGTCGACGGAACGGAACGGGTCCTTGCACAACACGGTGCGCTGCGCCTGGTCGTTGAGCTTGAGATGGACCCAGTCGACGGTGAAATCCCGTCGCTGTTCCTGGGCCCGGCGGATGAAGTCGCCGCGCAGCCGCGCCCTGGTCGTCTGCGGGGGCACCGACTTCCCCTCGAAGATCTTCAGGTCGTTGCAGATACGGGCGGTCTGGCCCTTGCGCTCCAGGAGGTAGTAGAGCCCGCGCCGCCGGTGGATGTCGTGGTAGGCGAGGTCTATCTGAGCGACCCTCGGATTCGACATGGTCATGTTGTGCTTCGCCCGGTACCGCTCGATGAGCTTGTACTTCATCACCCAGTCGATCTCGGTGCCGATCCGGTCGAGGTCCTCGGCCTCGATGGCGTCCAGCGTGCGGCCCCACAGTTCGAGGACCTGGTCGACGGTGCCGGTGCGGATGCCACGGCGTTCGACGAAGTCGACGGCCTTCTCGTAGTACTCGCGCTGGACCTCGATGGCCGATGCCTCGCGGCCGCTGGCCAGGCGTACCTTGCGCTGTCCCGTGGTGTCGTGGCTGACCTCCCGGATGGCCCGGATCGGGTTCTCCAGGGTCAGGTCGCGCATCACCGTGCCCGCCTCGATCATGCGCAGCACGAGATCGGTGGCGCCGACCTTGAGGAGCATGGTCGTCTCGGACATGTTGGAGTCACCGACGATGACGTGGAGGCGGCGGTACCGCTCCGCGTCGGCGTGCGGTTCGTCCCGGGTGTTGATGATCGGGCGGGAGCGCGTCGTCGCGGAACTGACGCCCTCCCAGATGTGCTCGGCCCGCTGGCTCACGCAGTAGACGGCTCCACGCGGCGTCTGGAGCACCTTGCCGGCACCGCAGATCAGCTGACGGGTGACGAGGAACGGAATGAGGATGTCCGCGAGCCGGGAGAATTCTCCGTGCCGGGCCACGAGGTAGTTCTCATGACACCCGTAGGAGTTTCCAGCCGAGTCGGTGTTGTTCTTGAAGAGATAGACGTCGCCCGCGATTCCCTCCTCGTGCAGGCGGCGTTCGGCGTCGACGAGCAGGCCTTCGAGAATGCGCTCGCCCGCCTTGTCGTGCGTGACCAGTTCGGTCACGTTGTCGCATTCGGGTGTCGCGTATTCCGGATGCGATCCCACGTCGAGGTACAGACGGGCGCCGTTCCGCAGGAAGACATTGCTGCTGCGGCCCCATGACACAACACGGCGGAAGAGGTAGCGCGCCACTTCGTCAGGTGACAGTCGGCGCTGTCCCCTGAACGTGCACGTGACGCCGTACTCGTTCTCCAGCCCGAAAATGCGGCGGTCCATGACTGAACATTACGCCTTATGGCCTGAGCTGAAACCGGGTTCGGCAGCACCGTTTCGATCATTTTCCGAACCGGCCACAACTGTGGGCGTACGCCCGGGAACTGCGAGGACCCTACCGGTGGCCAGCAGAACCAGCAGCGCCGCCACTCCACCGGCCCCGGCGACGGCGAAACTCCATGCCGTCCCTCCGGTCTCCACGGCCGGGCCGGCCACCGCTGTTCCGGCCGCGGCACCCACTCCGAAGGTCGTCACGAGCCAGGAGAACGCCTCGGTCACCGTGCCCCGCGGCGCGTGCCGGTCCACGACGATGAACGAGCAGGCGATCGCCGGAGCCAGGAACACCCCGGCGAGCGCCGCCAGCGCGGTCATGGCGGGCACGCCGGGCGTCAGCATCAGCGGCAGGTAACCCAGGGCCAGCAGCGCGACGATGACCCGCAGCCTTCGCTCGGGCGCCCCTGCCCACTGGCGCGCCCCGTACACGGCTCCGCCGATCAGCGCGCCGAGACCGAGCGCGGCCATCAGCCAGCCGTACACCGATTCCCGGCCCTGGTCGTCGGCGTAGGCGACGCCGGCCACCGTGATCGAGCCGAGCGCGACCCCGACGAAGAAGAAGGCGCCCAGCAGGGCGAGCAGCCCCGGCGAGCGCAGGGCGCCGAGCCAGTGCGCCTCGCGGGGCGCCGAGCGCCATGCCCTGGAGGGTTCGGACAGGACGACGGACAGCGCTCCCAGCACCCCGATGGCGTTGATGACCAGCAGCGCGGCGGCCGGCGACCAGAGCGACACCAGGACCGTCACCAGGAGGGGCCCCACGGTGAACATGATCTCCTGGGCCACCGCGTCCATGGCGTACGCCCGGTGCACCCTGTCCTCGCGGCCGAGGACCGCCGGCCACAGGGCCCGCAGGCCGCCCTCCAGCGGAGGTGTGAACAGGCCGGCCACGACGACCGCCGCGTATGCGGCCGGGAGCGGGCCGAGGCCCGTCAGGGCGAGCGCGGCCATGCCGAGCGCCGAGACGACCGCCGCGGGGAGCTGGACGCGCGGCTGGCCGTACAGGTCCACCGCGCGGCCCAGCAGGGGCTGGCCCACCGCCGTGGCGAGGCCGTACGCCGCGGCCAGCGCGCCGGCCAGGGTGTAGCTGCCGCCCTCCGCGCGGGTGAACAGGACGATCGCGATGTGGGCGGTGCCGTTCGGCAACCGCCCCACCAGCGTTCCCGCCAGCAGCCTGACGGCGTGCCGCGCCCGGAGGATGTCCAGATAACCCGCGGCCATGTCCGCCCCTCTCCCCCGACGGTGTCACGACCTCGAGGTTGTACGTATAACGTGAGCGTTCATACGTACCATGTGGGCACGCGGGGAGTCCATCCCACCGCACCCGACCGGACCAGCACGGAGGCACGAGTGAGCAGCGCGCGGCCGCCCGCCCCACCCCGGCCCACCAGCCGCGACGTGGCACGGGCAGCGGGCGTGTCACAGGCCACGGTCTCGCTCGTACTCGGGGACAAGTGGCGGGGCCGGGTCTCGGCGACGACCGCCGAGCGGGTCCGCGACCACGCCCGGGGCCTCGGCTACCGGCCGAATCTCGCCGCCCGCAGTCTCCGGCTGGGCCGCACCCGCACCGCCCTGCTCGTCGTCCCCGCACTCACCAACGAGTTCTTCGCCCGGGTGTACACCGGCGCCGCGGCCGTCGCCGCCGCGCACGACTTCGGCGTGGTCCTCTACCCGTCCCCCGAGGGCACGGGACCCGCCAGGGATCCGTTCGCCTCGGCCCGCGCGGCGCTCGACGGGGTGATCGCCTCGTCGATGGCGGCGGACGCCCTGGGGGCGCTGCGGGGCGCGGATCTGCCGCTGGTGATGCTGGACAGCGATCCGGAGGGGCAGGGCGCGGCGGCGCGCGTGAACCTCGACATCGAGGACGGTATGCGCCAGGTGACCGGCCATCTGCTGGACCTCGGCCACCGCCGGATCGTGCACCTCGCGTCCGCCGTGGACACCTGGACCTTCACGGTGCGGGCCCGGGCGCTGCGGGAGGCCGTGGGGGACGTCCCCGGCGCCGTGCTGCGTACCGTGACCGCCCCTTTGGACGTACGGGCCGGGCGTGAGGCGGTCGAGACGGTCCTGGCCTCCCCCGGCCCCCTGCCCTCGGCCATCGTCTGCGACGACGACATCCTGGCCGCCGGCGCCTGCAAGGCGGTGCGCAGACGAGGCCTGCGTGTGCCCGACGACGTCTCCGTGACCGGCTTCGACGACCTGGCGCTCGCCACGGCGGTGGAACCGGAACTCACCACGGTCCGCCTCCCGGCCGAACAGGTGGGCGAGCGGGGTATGAGGGCGCTGCTGGACGTCCTGGAGGGACGTCCCACGGAGTACGGCGATCTCCCCGTCCGCCTGGTGGTGCGGGGCTCCACCGCGCCCCCGCCCACCGCGTGACAGAGCCCTCCGGCCGCCGCCTGCGGCGGCCGGAGGGCTCTGTCACGGACTTTCGCGGAACGGACTACTCCTTCGTGGACTCGTCCGAACCCTCGGCGGGTCCGTCCGTGCCCTTCGCGGGGGTGTCGGTGCTGCCGCCTTCGGGCTCCTCCGTGTCGGACGGAGCGTCCGTCGGGGTCGCCCCGGCACCGTCGGCGTCCAGCAGCCTCGTCAGCTGCCGGCCGACGATCCGCTTGAACTTGCGCTGCTGCGGCCTCGTGCGGTCCAGGACCGCGACCTCGAGCCGCTCGGCGGGGATCTCCCGCTCGTTGCCGTTGGCCTCGCGGGACAGTGCCTGCACGGCCAGTTTCAGCGCCTCGGCGAGCGACATCCCGTCGCGGTGGCGCTGGTCCAGGAAGGTGCTGATCTGCTCGGCGTTCCCGCCGACCGCGACCGAGCCGTGTTCGTCCACGATGGAGCCGTCGTGCGGCAGCCGGTAGATCTGGTCACCGTCGGGCCCGGCACCGACCTCCGCGACCACCAGCTCCACCTCGTACGGCTTCTCGGCCGCACTGGAGAAGATGGTGCCGAGCGTCTGCGCGTAGACGTTGGCCAGTCCACGGGCCGTCACATCGTCGCGATCGTAGGTGTACCCCCGCAGATCGGCGTAGCGGACTCCGCCGATGCGGAGGTTCTCGTACTCGTTGTACTTGCCGGCGGCGGCGAAGCCGATCCGGTCGTAGATCTCGCTGAACTTGTGCAGCGCGCGGGACGGGTTCTCGCCGACGAACACAATGCCGTCGGCGTACTGCAGCACAACCAGGCTGCGACCACGGGCGATGCCCTTCCGGGCGTATTCCGCCCGGTCGGCCATGGCCTGCTGAGGTGAGACATAGAACGGCGTCGACACCGGCTATCCGTCCCTTTCTGTCAGTGACGAGTGCATCGGAGAAGCATCGGGCCGGTCAGAGCAGCGCGGCGCGGGGGCCGTCGGGCTGCTCGAGCCGGCGCTCCAGGATCGCGCGCGCGATCTCCGCGGATTCCGTGTCGTTCAGCCTGCGGAAGCCCTCGTCGGTGATGACGGTGACGATCGGATAGATCCGGCGGGCCACGTCGGGGCCTCCGGTCGCCGAGTCGTCGTCGGCCGCGTCGTACAGCGCCTGCACGACCAGGGTCAGGGCCTGCTCCTCGGTCAGGTCGTCCCGGTACAGCTTCTTCATCGATCCGCGCGCGAAGACGGAGCCGGAGCCGGTGGCCGCGTAGCCGTGTTCCTCCGAACGCCCGCCGGTGACGTCGTAGGAGAAGATCCGGCCCTTCTCGCGGTCCACGTCGTACCCGGCGAAGAGCGGGACGACCGCCAGGCCCTGCATGGCCATCGCCAGATTGCTGCGGATCATCGTGGAGAGCCGGTTGGCCTTGCCCTCCAGGGAGAGCGTGGCGCCCTCGACCTTCTCGAAGTGCTCCAGCTCCAGCTGGAACAGTTTGACCATCTCCACGGCGAGACCCGCTGTGCCGGCGATCCCCACCGCCGAGTACTCGTCGGCCGGGAACACCTTCTCGATGTCGCGCTGCGCGATCATATTGCCCATGGTCGCCCGCCGGTCACCGGCGAGGACCACTCCACCGGGGAACGAGGCCGCGACGATGGTCGTGCCGTGCGGCGCCTCGATGGCACCCTGCAGCGGCGGCAGAGTGCGGTTGCCGGGAAGGATCTCGGGTGAGTGGTCGGACAGGAAGTCCATGAACGAGGACGAACCCGGCGTCAGGAAGGCAGCTGGTAGACGCCCGGTGCTACGAGTGTTGGCTTCCACGCGTTTCCCTCCAGGTATGCGATGGCCCTGCGCAAGGAGTCAGGAGCATCCCCCAACTTGCCACTGGCCGAATTGCGGTTGCAGCAGTACGCCACGGACCCTACCCGCCCTGTGACGGTGATCAACATGATCCCGGGTCCGGAGAAGCCGTTCCGTGGGATGCCCCGGTGCGAGCGAGGGCATCCCACGGAAGGGGCCGGCGACGGTGCGAGCTCGTCGGCGAGCCGGCCGGAGCGGACCTCCGGCTGTTACTCGCCGCCCTTTTGCACGAAGGAACGTACGAAGTCCTCGGCATTGGACTCGAGGACGTCATCGATCTCGTCGAGGACGTCGTCGACGTCGTCGCTGAGCTTCTCCTGCCGCTCCTTGAGGTCCTCGGACGCCTGCGCGTCCTGCGCCTGCTCCTCGGTCGTCTCGGTGGAACGTGTCGCCTTCTGCTGTCCGCCGCCGGTGTCCTTGGTCGCCATATAGCTCACCCCGCTCGGTTCGAAGCACTTGATCAGACCCTACCTACGGGGTCCGACATCGGCCCGGTACTTTCCTCAACGTCCGGAGGTCATCTGATTGATTCCCAGCCGGAGGGCCTTTCAGCCCCCCGTCAGCGTCCGGACCAGCTCGTCCGCCGTGCGGCAGCGGTCCAGGAGCTCCTTGACGTGCGCACGCGTACCCCGCAGCGGTTCCATGGTGGGAACCCGTTGCAGCGAGTCACGATCGGGCAGGTCGAAGATGACCGAGTCCCAGGAGGCGGCGGCCACGTCGTCCGCGTACTGCTCCAGGCAGCGGCCCCGGAAGTAGGCCCTGGTGTCCTCGGGAGGCTTCGTACGGGCCCGCTCGACGTCGCTCTCGTCCAGCAGCCGCTTGATCTTCCCGCGGGCGGCCAGTCGGTTGTACAGGCCCTTCTCGGCCCGCACGTCGGCGTACTGGAGGTCGACCAGGTGCAGGCGGGGGGCGTCCCAGTCCAGGCCGTCGCGGCGTCGGTAGCCCTCCATGAGCTCCCGCTTGGCGATCCAGTCCAGCTCGCCCGACAAACTCATCGGGTCGTTCTCCAGGCGGTTCAGGGTGTCCTCCCAGCGGGCCAGGACATCCTTGGTCTGCTCGTCGGCGTCGGCACCGTACCGCTCCTCGACGTATTTGCGGCCCAGCTCGAAGTACTCCATCTGGAGCTGCACCGCGGTGAGCGTCCGGCCGCTACGGAGGGTGACCAACTGCCGCAGGGTCGGATCGTGCGAGACCTGGTGGAGCGTGCGGACCGGCTGGTCGACCGCCAGGTCGACGTTGATGAAGCCGTCCTCGATCATGGCCAGGACCAGCGAGGTGGTACCGAGTTTGAGATAGGTCGAGATCTCGGAAAGGTTCGCGTCGCCGATGATCACATGCAGTCTGCGGTACTTCTCGGCATCGGAGTGCGGTTCGTCGCGGGTGTTGATGATGGGGCGCTTGAGCGTGGTCTCGAGGCCGACCTCGACCTCGAAGTAGTCGGCGCGCTGGCTGATCTGGAATCCGTGCTCGTGGCCGTCCTGGCCGATGCCGACCCGTCCGGCGCCGGTGACCACCTGGCGGGAGACGAAGAACGGCGTCAGATGGCGCACGATGTCCGAGAAGGGTGTCTCCCTCTTCATCAGGTAGTTCTCGTGCGTGCCGTAGGACGCGCCCTTGTTGTCGGTGTTGTTCTTGTAGAGGTGGATGGGCTGGGCGCCCGGGATCGAGGCGGCCCGCTCTGCGGCCTCCGCCATCACACGTTCGCCGGCCTTGTCCCAGAGCACCGCGTCCAGCGGATTGGTGATCTCCGGCGAGCTGTATTCGGGGTGCGCGTGGTCGACGTACAGCCGCGCACCGTTGGTGAGGATGACATTGGCCAGGCCGATGTCCTCGTCGGTGAGCTGGCTGGAGTCGGCGGTCTCACGGGCGAGGTCGAAGCCTCGCGCGTCGCGCAGCGGGTTCTCCTCCTCGAAGTCCCAGCGGGCGCGGCGCGCCCGGTGCATCGCCGCCGCGTAGGCATTGACGATCTGGGACGAGGTGAGCATGGCATTGGCGTTGGGTTGACCGGCGACGGAGATCCCGTACTCCGTCTCGATGCCCATCACTCGCCGTACGGTCATGCGGCCCTCCTTGCCCGGCGTCGCTCCCGTCCGGGAGCGGCGCTCAAGTACCGCTGCTGGTCCGCGGTGCCCGTCCCCGCACTGCGCGACTCGGCGGTACGTCAGAGCCTAGAGCGCCCCCGCGCCGGTGGGGAGATCAATTACGTCATTGGTCGGGTACGGCCGGAGCTGCCGGGAAAACGGCCGGCTGCGGATGCCCGTCCGGGCATCCGCAGCCGGTCTGCGTTTTACAGGTACTGTCCGGTATTCGCCACCGTGTCGATGGAACGACCGGTGTCTGCGCCCTGCTTTCCGGTGACGAGTGTGCGGATGAACACGATCCGCTCGCCCTTCTTTCCGGAGATCCTGGCCCAGTCGTCCGGGTTGGTGGTGTTCGGCAGGTCCTCGTTCTCCTTGAACTCGTCCACGCACGCCTGGAGGAGATGGGAGACGCGCAGGCCTTTCTGGCCCTGCTCGAGGAAAGCCTTGATGGCCATTTTCTTCGCCCGGTCCACGATGTTCTGGATCATCGCTCCGGAGTTGAAGTCCTTGAAGTACAGGACTTCCTTGTCGCCGTTCGCGTAGGTGACCTCGAGGAAGCGGTTCTCCTCGGATTCCGTGTACATCCGCTCCACGACGGACTGGATCATCGCGTGGGCGGCCGCCTCCTTCGAGCCGGTGTGCTCGGCCAGGTCGTCCGAGTGCAGCGGCAGCGAAGGCGTGAGGTACTTCGCGAAGATGTCCTTGGCGGCCTCCGCGTCCGGACGCTCGATCTTGATCTTCACATCGAGACGGCCGGGCCGCAGGATCGCGGGGTCGATCATGTCCTCACGGTTGGAGGCACCGATGACGATGACGTTCTCCAGGCCCTCCACCCCGTCGATCTCGGCGAGCAGCTGGGGGACGATGGTGTTCTCCACGTCCGAGCTGACACCGGAACCACGGGTGCGGAAGAGGGATTCCATCTCGTCGAAGAAGACGATGACGGGGGTACCCTCGCTCGCCTTCTCCCGGGCACGCTGGAAGACCAGACGGATGTGCCGCTCGGTCTCACCTACGTACTTGTTGAGGAGCTCGGGACCCTTGATGTTGAGGAAGTAGCTCTTCCCCGCGGGCTGTCCGGTGACCTCGGCAACCTTCTTGGCCAGCGAGTTGGCGACGGCCTTGGCGATGAGTGTCTTGCCGCAGCCCGGAGGGCCGTAGAGCAGGATGCCCTTCGGCGGACGCAGCTCGTGCTCCTTGAAGAGGTCCGGGTGGAGGTACGGGAGCTCGACCGCGTCACGGATCAGTTCGATCTGGTCGCCCAGACCGCCGATCTTGTCGTAGTCGATGTCCGGGACCTCTTCGAGAACGAGTTCCTCGACCTCGCTCTTGGGGACCACTTCGTAGACGTAGCCGGACCTGGGCTCGAGCAGGAGGGCGTCGCCGGGACGGATGGTGATGTCCAGGAGGGGCTCGGCGAGCCTCACCACCCGCTCCTCGTCGGTGTGCCCGACGACCAGGGCGCGTTCGCCGTCCTCGAGGATCTCCTTGAGGGTGACGATGTCCCCGGCCCGCTCGAATTCCATGGCCTCGACCACGTTGAGCGCTTCGTTGAGCATGACTTCCTGGCCTCGCCGGAGGCCGTCGAGCTCGACGCTGGGGCTGACGTTCACCCGGAGCTTGCGGCCCCCGGTGAAGATGTCGCAGGTGTCGTCCTCGTTGGCCTGCAGGAAGACACCGAAGCCGGCCGGCGGCTGGGCGAGCCGGTCGACCTCCTCCTTGAGGGCCACGATCTGGTCGCGGGCCTCCCGGAGCGTGCCGGCGAGCCGCTCGTTCTGCGCGGACACGCCTGACAGGCTGGTCTGCAACTCGACGATCCGCTCTTCGAGAATCCTCGCGTGCCGCGGAGAGTCGGCGAGCTTACGTCGCAGGACGGCGATTTCCTGCTCGAGATAGGCGACCTGGCCGGCTGGGTCTTCTGACCCCCGCCCGGGCCGGATGCCGCGGTTGATGTCGTCGTCGTGGGCTGCCACGGTCCTCACCTCCTCCAAGGGGAGCTGGACGCTTCCTGACCCTACCTGGGTGGGTGATGATTGAAACCCCTAGATCACAAAGACCCGGAAGTGTGTCCGATCTTCACCCTTGCGCCCTCCCTCACGCCAAGGGAATACCCACCCTTCGGCATCGGAAAGCCGCCGGTTGTATCGTCGAAGTGTTCAACACCCGTCAGGGCTGGCTTCAATTGGTGCAGATACGCAGGGAACGGCAGGACACATGACCGTGCAGCAGGACGCTCCGGGCGACCGTGACACGCAGGACCTCGAGGTCTGGATCGACCAGGACCTCTGTACGGGCGACGGCATCTGCGTGCAGTACGCACCCGAGGTGTTCGAGCTGGACATCGACGGTCTGGCCTATGTGAAGAGCGACGAGGACGAGCTCCTCCAGGACAAGGGCGCCACCACACCGGTGCCGCTGCCCCTCCTCCAGGACGTGGTGGATTCGGCCAAGGAGTGTCCGGGCGACTGCATCCACGTGCGTCGCGTCTCGGACAATGTGGAAGTCTTCGGGCCGGACGCGGAGTAGGTGCGGAACAACGGGGTTCAGACGCTCCGGGCGGTACTCCCGGCGGGGCCCGCGGACTTGACGAACGCGTTCCCCTCCCACTGCCAGGTGGCGCTTTCCAGCTCGTCGGGGCAGCAACGCGGTACGTCGGCCGAGGAATAGCCGAGCAGGGTCGCCGAGACCTGGCCGTCACGGACGGTGAAGTCGGTGACCGCGAGTTTCTCAGCGGGGTCCACCAGGGTCGCCACGACCCTGGGTGCGGCCCCGCTCCGCTGTGTCACGACGTAGATGCCGCTGGGCGGGGTGCCGGAGCCCGCGGCGCAGCGGACGACGGCCACGGTCTCGGGCCCGCCGTCCCCGTCGAGGTCTCCGGGGGCGCTGTCGGCCACGGTGTGTCCGGCGGCGCCGCAGTCGAGCGGGAAGGCGACGCCGGCCGGGTCGGGGGCGGTCGCCGCGGGGGCGCTGCCGTGCTGCGCGGTGACGCCGTGCTCGGACGCCGAGGCCGTGGCGGTGGCCGCGTCGGGCTGGAGCAGTCCCGCGAGTGCGACGACGGCTGCCATCGCCGTGGCCGTGGCGAGCCAGTGCACCGGCTTGGCGTCGGTGTGCGCGAGGTCCGGGAGCGCGGAGGTCTGCACGCGGTATGTCTCCTGTGGTTCCTGGAGGCCTGGGTGGGCGGTGCCGAAAGGACGACGGCGGGCGGGGTGGCCAGCATCGTGCCACACCTCACACCCGAGGGGAACGGCGGGGGCGTCCGGGGACGGAAAGGCGCCGCCGCCGGGCTCCCGGGTCGGTCCGGGAACTCGGCGGCGGCGCCTTCGCGTTGTACGGGGTCAGTCCTCGGTCTCGGCGGAGCCGCTCCGGCTGCCGGGGCCCTTGTAGTCCTCGCCGTAGGCGCCCTTGGACGGGCGGCGGCGGCGCACCGGTGGCTCGACACCGTCCGCGAGACGACGGGCGGTGACGAGGAACCCGGTGTGGCCGATCATCCGGTGGTCGGGCCGGACGGCCAGGCCTTCGACGTGCCAGTTGCGGATCATCGACTCCCACGGCTGCGGTTCGGCGAAGCAGCCGATCTCGCGGATGGACTCGACGGTCCGCGAGAGCTGGGTCGTGGTCGCGACGTACGCGCAGAGGATCCCGCCGGGCACCAGGGCCTTGGACACGGCCTCGAGGCACTCCCACGGGGCGAGCATGTCGAGGACGACCCGGTCGACGTCGGTGTCCGAGAGGTTGTCCTGGAGGTCGCCGACCGTGAGCTGCCAGGCCGGGTGCGGCGAGCCGAAGTAGCGCTCGACGTTCTGCTGGGCGATCTCGGCGAAGTCCTCGCGGCGCTCGTAGGAGTGCAGCATGCCCTGCTCGCCGATGGCGCGCAGCAGGAAGGTGCTGAGCGCACCGGAGCCGACGCCGGCTTCGACGACGCGCGCGCCGGGGAAGATGTCGCCGAAGGCGAGGATCTGGCCCGCGTCCTTCGGGTAGACCACGGCGGCACCGCGTGGCATGGACAGGACGTAGTCGGGGAGCAGGGGGCGCAGCGCGAGATAGGCGACGTTTCCCGTGGTACGGACAACACTGCCCTCGGGAGCACCGATCAGCTCGTCGTGCGGGAAAGAACCCTTGTGGGTGTGGAAGTTCTTTCCGGCCTCGAGCGTGAAGGTGTAGTGGCGTCCCTTGGGGTCGGTGAGCTGGACCTGGTCCCCGACTTTGAATGGGCCGCGACGGCGGGCGGCACCGGTCGGTTCGGACATGTGAACAGCCTACCGGTATTTCGGGGGCCGCTTCCCGGACGTCAGGCCGACGGTCGGGCCATGGCCTTGATGAAGGCGCGTTCGACGTCGGCGGTGGACAGGACGCCGTAGATCTCGCCGGTGTCCTCCACTACCAGGTACTCGGTGGCCGGGGTGGCCTTCAGCCGGTCCAGGAGGGCTTCGCCCGCCAGTTCGGCGGGGATCTTCATGCCGTCGGTGAGGTCCTGGGCGAGACCGCTGACGGCCACCCAGGGCCGGCGGTGTTCGGGGACCCCGACGATGGCCGCCTCCCGGACGACCGCCTTCGGGCTGCCCTGCCCGTCGACGACCACGAGGGCGCGGGCACCCGCCTCGTTGGCCCGGCGGAGCGCCTCGGAGAGCGGGGTGGCGGCCTCGACGGGCACGGCCCGCCGGGTGAGCGTGCGCGCGCGCAGCTCCGGGAGGTGTTCACGGAGCCGGGCCGTCCGCAGGCTGTTGCCCGCTCCGGTCCAGATGATCGCGGCGAGGATCGCCGCGAGGAGGGCGTCGGTGACGGTCTCGAACCCGCTGATCTCACCGGTGGCGTTGCCGAGGGCGCCCGTGTGGGTGAGCAGCGGGAGGCCGACGAAGACCGTGATGGCCAGGCCCCGGCCGACCCATGCGGCGGCGACGGTGCCGCTCATCGGCTTGCCGGTGATCTTCCACACGACGGCGCGGAGCATGCGCCCGCCGTCCAGGGGCAGGCCGGGCAGCAGGTTGAAGGCGGCGACGATGAGATTGGAGACCATCAGCCCGGCGAGGAGCACGCCGGGGACGGTACCCGCTTCGACGAACTGGAGCGGGATGTAGAAGACCCCGCCGAGGACCAGGGAGAGCAGGGGCCCCACGAAGGCGAGGACGAACTCGCGGCCGGGGGTCTCCGTCTCCTTCTCGATCTCGGAGACACCGCCGAAGAACTGGAGCTGGATGCGGCGCACCGGCAGTTTGTAGCGCAGGGCGGCGACGGTGTGGGCGAGCTCGTGCACGAGCACGGACGCGTAGAAGGCGATCGCGAAGAAGAGCGCGACCAGATAGCGGGCTCCGCCGAGTTCCGGCAGGACGCGGTCGAGTTGGCCGCCGAAGACCCAGGTGATCAGCGCCGCGACCACGAACCAGCTGGGGGCCACGTACACGGGCACGCCGAAGGGGCGGCCCATGAGGAGGCCGCCGCCCGGGTCCGCCGGGCGTCGCGGCTTGCCCTTGTCCGGCTCGGTGCCGGGGTCCGAGCCCCCTGCGCCGGGCTGCGGGCGCCCGCTGTCGCCGCTCTCGTCCACGGGGTCCCTTCGGTCGGTGGCGTCTGCCACGATCATGCTGTGTGCGAGCTCTGTCGTCGATGGTATGCCGCGGGGTGTCAGTGGCGGGCCGTAGGGTCTGCGACATGACGTCCGTACCGCGCCCGCCTCAGCCACCCTCGTCCCTGTCGCCGTCGCGCGCGAACGATTTCATGCAGTGTCCTCTGCTGTACCGCTTCCGGGTCATCGACAAGCTGCCCGAGAAGCCCAGTGAGGCTGCTACCCGGGGGACGCTGGTGCATGCGGTGCTTGAGCGTCTGTTCGACGCCCCGGCGGCGGACCGTACGGCTCCGAAGGCCAAGGCGCTGATCCCCGGCCAGTGGGACCGGCTGCTGGAGTCCAAGCCCGAGCTGACCGACCTGTTCGAGGGAGATCCTGAGGGGGAGCGGCTCGCGGGGTGGCTGGGCGAGGCGGAGCGGCTCGTGGAGCGGTGGTTCTCGCTGGAGGACCCGACCCGCCTGGAGCCGGCCGAGCGGGAGCTGTTCGTCGAGACGGAGCTGGATTCGGGACTGAAGCTGCGCGGCGTGATCGACCGCGTGGACGTGACCCCCACGGGCGACGTCCGCATCGTGGACTACAAGACGGGCAAGGCTCCGCGGCCTGAGTACGCGGAGGGGGCGCTGTTCCAGATGAAGTTCTACGCCCTGGTGGTGTGGCGTCTGAAGAACGTGGTTCCGCGCCGGCTCCAGCTGGTCTATCTCGGCAGTGGGGACGTGCTGACGTACGACCCCGTCCCGGCGGACCTCGAGCGGGTGGAGCGCAAGCTGCTGGCGCTGTGGGACGCGATCCGGCTGGCCACCGAGACCGGCGAGTGGCGGCCGAGGCCGACCAAGCTGTGCGGCTGGTGCGACCACCGGGCGGTCTGTCCGGAATTCGGCGGGACTCCCCCGGTCTATCCGCTGTCCGTACGCCCGGCCGAATCGGTGGAGGCTGTGCAGGGCAGAATGGAGCCGGTCCGGTCCGAGGCCGACCGACCGGTGGCCCTCGAAGGCCCTTGACCCGAAGGCCCGCCCGAGGCCCTTAAGGAGATTACGTGGCTATCCGCGTCCTGCTCGTCGACGATCAGCCCCTGCTGCGCACCGGTTTCCGGATGATCCTGGAGGCGGAAGGCGATCTCGCGGTGGTCGGTGAGGCGGGTGACGGCCTGCAGGCCATCGACCAGGTGCGGGCGTTGCAGCCCGATGTCGTGCTCATGGACATCCGGATGCCGCGGATGGACGGTGTCGAGGCCACCCGTCAGATCACGGGTCCTGGACGGGACGGTCCGGCGAAGGTCCTGGTGCTGACGACGTTCGATCTCGACGAGTACGTGGTGGAGGCGCTGCGCGCCGGCGCCAGTGGCTTCCTGCTGAAGGACGCGCCGGCCATCGAACTGGTGCAGGCCATCCGGGTCGTGGCCGCGGGCGAGGCGATGCTGGCGCCCAGCATCACGCGTCGGCTGCTCGACAAGTACGCCGACCATCTGCCCTCGGGCGAGGAGCCCGTCCCGGACGCCCTGCACACCCTCACCGAGCGTGAGGTCGAGGTGCTGAAGCTGGTGGCACGGGGCCTGTCCAACGCGGAGATCGCGGCGGACCTGTTCGTGAGCGAGACGACGGTCAAGACGCACGTGGGCCATGTGCTGACGAAGCTCGGCCTGCGCGACCGTGTGCAGGCCGCCGTCTACGCGTACGAGAGCGGGCTGGTGCGTCCCGGCGCCCAGTGAGACGGGGTGGCTGCGAAAGAACCGGCGTGGGGGGGGGGGGGGCCCGGCGGGGGCGGCCCGGGGGGGGGGGGGGGCCCCCCCCCCCCCCCCCCCCCCCCCCCCCCCCCCCCCCCCCCCCCCCCCCC
>NZ_JBIAIP010000027.1:0-47217 GCF_042871485.1 Streptomyces sp. NPDC005791 | reverse complement strand
TCCACACCGAACCCGGAAGGCCCTCACCCGTTCAAGATCCCAAGACGGTGATCACTGTCACCGCACCCAACCTCCGTGGACAGAACACCTAGGGCCACGATCACACCACAGCGCCCCCGAGGGCGCGGATGCAGCAGTCCGGCGGCACCGTCCCTGTATGTGCAGGGAGCAGTTGGACGCGACGTCGATGGCGTGGAACTCGAAGGGGCTATCCCTGCGGGTGCGGGGAGCAGTGGTCTGCCAGGAACGTGCGGCGCGGCTTCCTGGGACCATCCCCGCGGGCGCGGGGAGCAGACTCACTGACCTGCTGTTCTATCAGCGGCAAGTCCAGTTCTGATGCACTTTCACCGAATCCGACATTGCCCCTCTAATGCCTAATTCGCCCATCACTTCAACGCGGCCCGCCTTAAGCATCCCTCCCTCATCCGGGTGACACGCCGCAGATTCTCGCCCCCGCCTGCGCCACGGACCACAGCGAGGTGAGTAAGGTAACCGCATGACCGTCCCATACTCCCCCGATGACAGGGAAAAGGTAGTCGCCAAGTTGCCCGCGGCCTTGCGGCAGGAACTCAAGGTCAGAGCGGCCGAGTTCGGTGTCGACATCAAGGACGCCGTGACCGAAGGCGTACAGGCATGGCGTGCAGATGACGCCGAGCGCTCCCCCGTGGACACCACGGGAGGAAGTTCGTTCTCCACCTATCTCCCCGCCGGGCTGTACGGGGAGTTCAAGGACGACTGCAAGCGACGCGGCCTCCCCTTCAACCAGGGCATCGCCCAAGCAATCCGTCTGTGGCTCGACACTCACCCCTCCCCCCGTAGCCCCGCAACGCGGCCCAGTTGGGCCCGCCGGTTCATCTTCGGTAACCAGAAGGGCGGGGTCGGCAAGACCGCGACCTCCTCCGGTGTCGCGCAGGCGCTGGCCGAGGCAGGCAACCGTGTCCTGCTCATCGACTTCGACCCCCAGGGCCACCTGACCAAGCAGCTCGGGTACGACCTCTTCGACATCGAAGCCCCCAGCCTGGCCAAGCACATGCTGGGCGAGGCACGGGGAGACCTGCGCGAACTGCTCGTCCCGATAGAGGACGGTGCTTTCAGCGGGCGCTTGTTCATGCTGCCGGCGTGCAAGGACGCGTTCCTGCTCGACGCCAAGCTCGCTACCAGCCGCTTCGTCCGCATCAAGGAGACGGCTCTCGAGAAGGCGCTGGAGCCGCTGGAGAAGGAGTTCGACTACATCGTGGTCGACTGCCCGCCCAGCCTCGGGTACACCATGGACACCGCCCTGTACTACTGCCGCACCCGCGAAGGCGAGGCTTCCGGCCTGTCCGGCATCTTCATCCCGGTGCTCGCGGAGGATTCGTCCGCCGACGCGTACGACATGCTCTACGACCAGATCCAGGACCTGAGCGTGGACATGGAGGTCGAGATCTCGCTGCTCGGGTTCATCGTCAACATGTACGACAGCCGCAAGGGTTACATCGCCACGTCGTCGCTCCACAGCTGGAAGGAGATCGGCGATCCGCCGGTCGTCGGTGTCATGCCTGAGCTCAAGGAACAACGCGAGTCGGTGCGGCTCAAGCAGCCCCTGCTGTCCTACGCCCCCGAGTGCGAGCAGTCCGAAATCATGCGCGCCATCGCACGGAAGGTGATGTCATGAGCGTCGCCGATCGGCTTGGCACGGGCTCGTCCTTCGGGGGCGTTCCCCGCGGCCGCAGTGCCCGTGGCCGGGCGAAGGCCATCGTGCAGGGCGACGTTCCGGCGTACGAACTGCGACGCCTGCCCTTGGACGATGTCGCGCCGACGCCGCTCAACCCCCGCCGCAACTTCGGTTCGGAGGCAGACCTCACCCGCTTCGGGGAAGAGCTGCGCGTCGCACAGCTCGCAGCGTGCGTCGCCGTGTCCCGTTCCGCGTACTTGCGGCTGTGGCCTGAACACGAGGCGCAGATCGGTGATTCTGCCTTCGTCCTGGTCAATGGTGAGCGGCGTTTCCGCAGCGCGGTCCATGTAGCCCTGGAGGCTTTGGACTTCGTCGTACGGGATGACCTGGCAGCCTCCCGCGAGGAATTCGTCGACCACCTGTTGAAGGAGAACCTGGAGCGGGAGGACTTCGATGTCGTCGAGCGTGCGCGCGGTGTCCTCGAGCTCGTACGGGTGTGCAGCGAGGAGTCCGAGAAGGGTGCTCGCACGCGGGCTGCCAAGCGGCTCGGGCGTGACCGTTCCTGGATCACGAACCAGCTCGCTCTCCTGGAACTCCCCACCGAGCTGCAGGCGATGCTCAGCACAGGTTCGCTTCCTGAGCGTGATGGGCGACTGCTCGCGCGGCGGCTGAAGGAAGAGCCTGGACTCGACGGGGCGCAGCTGCTGGCCCACCTCAAGGAGACTCGGGAGCAGGAGGTCCGCGCGCGCGAGGAGGAGAAGCAGCTTCTGCAGCAGGCCAAGCAGGCCGCTGCTGCACGGCCTTCCGCGCCGGTTGCCGACAGCTCGGAACGGGTGGGCCACTTCCCTGCTCCGGGATCCGTGTTGTCCGCGGACAACACACCGAACACGACCGAGGCCGTTCAGTCGGCTCCGGCTGGGGCCCAGTCTCGTACGAATTCCGCTTCCGCCGAAGGGCCTGTGTTGTCCGCGGACAACACGGAGGCCTTGTTGTCCGCGGACAACAAGATGGTCGTCGAGCCGGGATCGTCGGCCCCGGTTGTTCCCGTACCCGCCCCCTTGTTGTCCGCGGACAACACGAGCGATGCCTCAGCGGCTGCGCCCGACACGGCAAGCCGCCAGGGAAGTGAGACGTTCAAATCTGCAGACGAACGCAGCCTCCTCCTGGTGCGCCAGCTCGGCGCGTCCGTCGAGGAGCAGGCGCGAACCCTCGCGTCCGGACTTCCTCCCGAGCAGCTCACGCAGCTCATCGAGGAACTCCACGCTTACGTGTGACGTGTGAGACCACTGATTTGTGTGCCCGGGGGCCGGTCGGCCCCTGGGCACACTTCTGTCTTCAGCGGCTGCCGGACAAGCCGGCCGACCACGCGGCGTGAGCACCGCGTCCTCCCCGTATGCCTGAAGCGAGAAACCCGATCCTCCCGGCTCGACCGCACTCCATGCCGAGCGCGACGAGAAGTGCGCCGAGAGGCGAGCTATGCGCCGTCGTTGCCATCGCGCAGGAAGTGGATCATGCTCTGCAGGATCCGGAACGCGCCTGACTCCTCGGTCTCGGTCATGCCGGCCAGCATTCTGACCTCGACGGACCGGACCGCTACGGTCGCCTTCTCCAGGCTCCGTCGGCCACGGGGCGTGAGCCGCGTGGGAAGGGCCTTCCCGACGGGTGCCTCCGCGGGCCTGGTCACGTAGCCGTCTCGTTCCAGGGCCTGGAGCAGTACGTTCATCGACTGTCGTGTGACGAACGCGCCCCGCGCGAGTTCGGAGTTCGACAAGCCCGGCCGTTGCGCCAGCAGCTCGAGGCAGGAGTAGTGCGTCACGCTCATCCCGAGCGGCCGCAGCACCTCCTCCATGGCTACGCGCAGGGCACTCGAAGCCGCTTTCAACTGGTAGCCCAGCGATTTGTCCAGGTCGACACCGACATCCTTTTGACCCATGTCAGAATTCTGACATACATCGACATGTGTCAGAAAACTGACATGAAGAGACAGGGCATCATCATGCCTGTCACCGGCCCCGACTTCATCTCGCTCCAGGCGCGTGACCTCGACGCTTCGCAGGCGTTCTACGAGCAGTACCTCGGCCTCGTCCGCTCCCAGACGGGGCCTTCGCATGCCGTGGTCTTCGACATGAAGCCGACTGCGTTCGCACTCCGCGACGTCATTCCCGGCACAGACCTCGCATCCGTTGCCCAGCCCGGCATCGGTGCCGCGATCTGGCTCCATGCCACCGACGTCCAGGCCATCCACAATGCACTCGTCGCCGACGGTCACCGCATCGTCTCCGAACCGATCGCCGGACCCTTCGGCCGGACGTTCACCTTCGCCGACCCCGACGGCTACCAGATCACTGTCCACGACCGCGTCTGAGAACCAACGCCACCGACGATCACCGGTTGCGTCCGAGACGACCTGGCGCCTGTCAGCGCATTGCGTCCACCTGCCGACGCAGCCTGCTCGACACCGATGGCTTCAAGCCCCGACCACACCCTCTTGTGCGATGAGCCCGCCCAGCGCATGCTCCACATGACGCTCACCGTGTGGTGTGTTGTCCGCGGACAACACACCACACGGTGAGCGCGCTCTCTCATGCGGTCAGCCGGTGAGCCGCGCATCAGCCGGTTGTTGTCCGCGGACAACAACCGAAGAGACTCAGCGCTGGTAGATCAGGAGGGGAGCGGGTGTCCGCCAGCCGCCGGTGGAGGTCTCCCGAGGCTCAGCAGAACTCCGCTGTGCGTCAGGGGCATTCGCCAGTCTGCAGTCGATTCCTACGATGCGTACGAGGGCGCGGCCCCGGCATCCAGCAGCGCTCCGACGGCCTTCAGCGGCGCGGGCTGCGCGGCCACAGGCAAGCCGTTGACGATGGCGGTGCCGGAGGTCGGGGCGTCCAGCCCGAGGATCATCCGCATCGTCGTCGACTTTCCGGCGCCGTTCGGCCCCAGAAAGCCGTGACTTCTCCAGGGCGGATGGTGAAGCTCAGGTCGTCAACGGCCCGCACGTCGCCGTAGCGTTTGGTGAGCCCATTCACCTCGATCATCAGGTCCTCCAGCAAGGGTTGCGACGAGACAGCCACCGTGGCCGGTGCGTCCGAGGGGCAACCGTGTGAGCCGCATGTGAGCCGCGAGCCGGGCGATGCCACCAACACGCAGTTCAGCGGGTCAGGCCCGTGCCCCAGGGCACCGCTTGTCCCACGGACTCGCAGAGAACTCCCATAAAGCCCCCGCACCACTGCACTGGCCCGCCACGCTCCGCAGGCCACGCGTGCTGGCCTGACAGGCGGCGAGGGACCATCCCGCGGGCGCGCGGAGCAGGAGGAGTAGTAGTACGCGAGCAGCAGGGCGTCGGCAGGGCCATCCCCGCGGGTGCGGGGAGCAGGCTTCATGACCGCAGGCGGTGGCGTGCCCACCGGGACCATCCCCGCAGACGCGGGGAGCAGGTTGCCGAACCGGCGCCCGGAGGCCGGGAGCTGGGACCGCCCGTCGGCGCGCTGTCCGGCAGGGACGACGAGTTCGTGTCCAGGACTCGGGGTCAAGGCCCCGGGCCCTGCCCATGGACTTCCCTCCCTGGCGAACCTGTTACGGATTCATGGCCCGCTGGGCCGCCGCCGGCGTCATCGGACAAATCCGTGACCAGCTCCGCAAGCGGATCCGCCGCGAGATGGGCCGGGCCCCCGGAGCGGTCGCCACCGTCATTGACTCCCAATTGACTCCCAGTCGATCAAGGCCGCCGAGACCGTCGGCAAAGACTCCCGCGGCTACGACGCCGGCAAGAAGATCAACGGCCGCAAGCGGCACCTGGTCGTGGACACCAAGGGCCTGCCGCTGTTCGTCATGATCACCCCGGCCGACATGACCGACCGCATCGCGGCCAAGGAAGTACTGTTCCGGCTGCGGCTGATGCACCCCGAAATCACCATCGTCTGGGCCAACTCCGCCTATGCCGGACAGCTCGTGACCTGGGCGAAGACATACCTGAACCTGACGCTCAAGACCGTCAGCCGCCCGAAGAACGTCCCCGGGTTCGTCGTCCTGCCCCGACACTGGGTCGTCGAACGCTCACACGCCTGGATCATGCACGCCCGTCGGCACGCGCGCGACTACGAACGGCTCATCCAGCACTCAGAATCGCTCATCACCTGGGCTGCGATCACCCTCATGACCAGGCGAATCACCCGCCGAAGCTCTCGCAGGAGCGGACAGCCGGCCTCCCATGAGGCTCAACGCGACTGATCGTTTCGGCACTGACGGTCAGCAGTCCCGCCAAGAGGTCACCGGGCGCTTGGACCGGCCCCATTGTCGCACCACCAGCACGGCTCCGGCGGGCAATCCGCAACAGCGCCAGCCGTCCGCCGGCGACCAGCCGACCTCACCCCTCAAACCCTGCCGTTCGAACCCGGAGCTGGGCCAACACCGAAGCCCCACGGGCTGCCATGTCATGCCCAGCTCAGAGACACTCAACCCCAGGTGAGCGGGTCAAGATGGAGGTAGAAGCGCAGGCGGTCGTGGTCAAAGGAGATGTCGTACCTCTTGGCGAACGCCACGTCCGCGGTCCGCGCCTGCTCCTCATCCGCCCACGTCTCTCGCGCATTGGCGAGTAGCAGCGCCAGGTCGGCGTGGCGGTCGGCCAGCCCAAGGCGGCCCAGGTCAATGAAGCCCGACACGTCCAGGGTCAGCGGATCGAGGATGATGTTGGGCAGGCACAGATCCCCGTGGCAGACGACCGTGTCGGCGATCTCCTGATCCCGTCGGCGGGGGACCTCCCGGGAGATGCGGGCCAGCAGCTCCGTGGCGGGCGTGTGCTGCTGCTCGACGGGAAGAAACTCTGGATTCACGGCATCACGGGCCACGACGTCACAGGCAACGGCGAACATGGTGTCCAGGCCCCGGCGGAATGGGCACTCCGTCACCGGCAACTCGTGCAGCCGACGGACCGCATCCGCGATGCGCTCCCAGGAGGCCCACAGATCATCAGCACGCACCTGATCAGCAGGTATTCCGGAGACGGCACTTGTTACTAAGCAGGCGCCCGCATCACCGGAATACCAGCCGAGAACCTGCGGCCCCGGTACACACTGACCGCTCAGCCACGCGACCCGGTCGTGCTCGGCCCTCAGGTCGGCTGCATCCGCGGCGGGTACGCACTTGGCATACCGGGCGGCATCCCCACTGCGAAAGACGCAGGCTCCCGACTCACCCGCGGCGACAGGAAGCCAGTCGTCACCACCTGCGCCGAGCAGCGCGGGGGACACGGCCTGAGGTCCGGAGTGACCGCTCATAGCAGCCACTCTAGCCAGCCCTCACACAGGGACCATCCCCGCGGGCGCGGGGAGCAGGAGCAGAGCGAGCCGGAGCGCACCGGCGTCCCGGGGCCATCCCCGCGCGTGCGGGGATGGTCCCCCTGTTCACGACGGCCTCAGTGACACCACCTGCCCTCCACGGAATCCGAGAAGTAGGAGCCCGGGCTGGTTCGTTCCCACGCGTGGGCTCAGTTGCTCTGCCCCGTAGGAGCCTTTCGGCCCCTGCCCAAAGTCAAACGTAGGACGGGGACGGATGTGCGACATCCCGTGAGTTCCCCTGAGCCCTGCTGAGTCCCTGTCCCTGTGGCCAGGGCGTTCTTCCTCGTTCATGTGCTCTGTTGTCTTGTGACGTAACTTCGGGATTCTTGAAGCGTTCTCATCTCGTCCGATCGGTCCGTAGTCGGGCCGAAGGCGAGGAGGCTCGGGTTGGCGGCGCTGGCAGTCGTACGGGACCTGCGTGAGCACTGGGCGCCCGCGTCGGCGGAGGAGCTGGAGCGGTTCGAGACCGACGTGCTGTCCGGATTCGTCCTCGCCCGTGCCTCGGCGGGCCTGGCCGACGGCACCATCCGCGGCGACGTCGGGCACCTGGACCAGATCAGGACCTGGTTCGTCCGCCCCTGTAGGACATGGAGCCAGCCGACGCCGACATGTACTTCGGGAAAGTGCTGCGGAACTCGCCCAGCGGCACCCGGCTGGGCCCGGTCACAGGCGCTGAGCACGTACTTCATGTTCCTGGAGCTGCGGCACAAGGTCGAACTCCACCGGATGACCGGCCGGGTCGTCGAGTGCCCGATCGACGAGACGAACCGCCCACGCGGCGCGAAGGACGCCCAGCTGCGGATCCCGCCGAGCGAGCCGGAGGTCGGGAAGCTGTTCACCGGGAAGCTGCTGTCCCAGGTCGGCCTGCGGGTGAGCGAGGCGTGCGGGCTCGACCTGGACGACATCAAGTGGGACCTGGGCCGCTTCGGCAAGCTCCACGTCCGTCACGGCAAGGGCGCCCGTGGATCCGGGCCACGTGAGCGCATGGTGCCGCTGATCAATGGCGCCGACCGCACGCTGCGGTGGTTCATCGAGGATGTCTGGGGCCAGTTCGATGACGATCACACCCGCCCCGGCGCCCCGCTGCTCCCCTCCGAGCGCAAGAACGCCGACGGCTCCTCGCGCCGGGTCGGTGACGATGCCCTGCGTGGTGGGCTCAAAGACGCGGCCAAGCTGCATCTGCCGGGGTGGGAAGAGAAGCTGACGCCGCATGTCCTGCGCCACTTCTGGTTCTCCGCCAAGGCCACCGCCGGCCAGCCGCCCGCCGAGGCAGAGGTGAGGGGACCGGCTCAACGCCGTCCGGCACCATCAACTGTTCGTCACGGTCCTTGAGGAGATGGGGATCTTCCTGGCCGACAGCGAACCCTCATTCGAACGCTGGCTCTCCGAGCGCCTGGACGGCTTCGCCCCCGGCATCGCTGCGGAGGCCGAGCGCTGGACTCGGGTTCTGCGCGACGGCGGCCCTCGCAGCCTGCCCCGGCAGCAGAGCACGGTCTGGCTCTACCTCAACGGAGCTCGTCCGGCACTGCTGGGCTGGTCGGACCGCTACGACCACCTGCGGGAGGTGACCCGCGAGGACGTCCTCACCCACCTCAAGACCCTGCACGGCCACCATCGACGCGACCGACTCGGCGCCCTGCGATCCCTGTTCGCCTGGGCCAAGCGGTCCGGTCTGATCTTCCGCAACCCACCAGTCGCATCAAGGTCGGCCAGAGCGAGTACGGCGTGCTCCAACCGCTCGCACCCGGCCAGATCGACCGCTCCGTCGCGGCTGCCACCACCCCGGCCGCGCGACGGATTCTCGCCCTCGCCGCGGTGCACGCCGCCCGGGTCGCCCAGATAGCCACCCTCATGCTCGACGACCTCGACATCGGCAACCGCCGGCTGACCATCGCCGGACGAGCCCGCCCGCTCGATGACCTCACCACGAAACTGCTGCTGGACTTGCTGGAACACCGGCGACGCCGATGGCCGAGCACAGCAAACCTGCACCTGCTGATCAACAATCAGACCGCGACGAGGACCAGCCGCGCCAGCAACCACTGGATCAGCGCGACCCTGCGCGGACAGGACGCGACGCTGGAGCGGCTCCGCGTCGACCGGCAACTCGAAGAGGCCCTCACCCACGGGCCCGACCCGCTCCACCTCGCCGAGGTGTTCGGGCTCGATGAGAAGACAGCGATGCGTTACGCGGATTCCGCGCGGGCGCTCCTGGAGCAGGCCGCCGAACAAACCCCTGAGGGCCGGCAGTGACCTTCTGCCATTCTGCTTGCCATGTCCGCACGAAATCGAAGACTGCCCCGGCACCGTGCCTGGCCACTGACCACCACCGACATCAACGAGTGTCTTGGCGCTTACATGAGCCGCGTCACGGACCTGCAGTTCCTCACGGGCCATGACAGCGGGACCATCGTCCTGGGAGCAGAATGGATCGCTCCGAACCCCCGCAACTACGGCCGCGGCGTCCACCCGGACATGGTCGGCTTCCGCATAGACGTCCACCCAGTCGATGCCACTGAACGTGCCTCCACCCGCGCTGTTCTACGAGCGCATGCTTTCCCACAACTCCACGAATGGATCACGCAGGCGATCGCTGCCGACGAGACCTGGCAACTGACTCCGCACCAGCACTACTGGCGGCTCACCGACGGCCACCTCACCCACCGCGACGAAGCGTGAACCGAGTACGGACGGCCCCACACCCTCACATCAGCGAGGTCACACACGCGGGTTCACCACGAACCAAGGGGCCGCACCCAGGAATCAGGACCCCCGACCCTCGGGTTCCCGTCGAGAAACCTTCAGTTCCCCTGAACTCACGGGGCTCTACGGCCTCGAAGAACATTGGTACAGCGGTTGGCGCTGAGAAAGATCATGGTTCGATCGGCGCCAGCGTGCTGACGCGGTTCTCGTACTCGCGGCGGGCCTTGCGCTGGGCCGGGACTGCGGGAACGCCGTGGCCGCCGTCGAGCGGCTGGCAACGGTCGAGTAGCTGGCCGGTGCACGGCGGGGACTGCGGTGACGCGCAGGGTGTAGCCCTGGCCGCGCCGTAGGGCCACCCCCTGGTCGAGCGCATCCCGCTCGGCGGGGTCCAGTTCGGCGGCGCGGACGAAGTCGGCGACCTTGCCCGGCATGTCGAGGGTGACCGGCAGCTCCGGTGCCGGGGATTCCTCCTCGGTGGCGGCGTGGTCGGGCAAGAGGTCGGCGACGGCGGTGCGGATCGCGCCGCGGCTGACGCCGTGGTCGCGGGCGAGGGCGGCGACGGACCGGCCTTCCAGGTACGAGGCGCGTACGTCGGTGGTCTTGTCGGCCGCCACGGCGGGACGGCGCCCGCCCTTGCTGCCCTTGGCCTCGGCGGCACGCAGTCCGTCGTACGTCAGCTCCCGCTGGAGGTCACGCTGAGGTTCGCCGGCGGCGGTGAGGGTCTGCACCATGAACTTCACGGTGGACAGCAGCTCGCCGGTGCGCGGGTGGCGGGCGGTGAGGTCCCTCGCGGAGAACGCGCCGTCGTGGATACGCGAGATGGTCGCGGTGGAGGACGTCGAGCACGTCGAGGATGTGCCCGGTGCCGCGGACGAGGCGGAACATCTCGGAGATGTGCACGGTGTCGCCCGGCCGCGCGTAGGTGAGCAGTTCGCGGAACTTCGGCCGCTGGAGGGGGTGGAGGCGGCTGGAGGTGCCCGGGTCCTCCTCGAAGACGACCGGGTCCTCGATTCCGGCCTCGTCCTGGACGAGGTTCTGCCGGGCCGTCGACTGCCGGTCGGTCGAGACCCTCTTGTAGACCAGGTTCGCCACCGAAGATCTCTTCCGCAGGGAGGATCGGACCCTATCTGTCGTCAAACCCTGTCAGCAATCACCAACGGATCTGATTGGATTCGCGCCGCCGCGAACCCCCGCGTTGCACGGGTTCATTGGACGCGTCGGCCGCCTGTCGGCAAACGATCGTTTGCCGACAGGCAGGGATGGTCCGGTGTGGACACCCTGGCCCGCCTAGGACTACGCGGGGCCGGGGGGCAGGTGGACGGTCATGATCAGGTGGCAGGTCTCGGTGCCTGAGCCGCGGTAGGTGTGAGGGGCGTCAGCGTCGAAGGTGGCTGTCTGCCCCGCCTCGACGGGGTGGTCGGTGCCGTCGACGACGAGCACCATCTGCCCGGCGGTGACGTTGACGGTCTCCACGACGCCGGCCTGGTGGGGGTGGCTGGGGTATTCCTCGCCGGGTTCCAGCGTCCAGCGCCAGACCTCGGTGGCTGCCGGGCCGCTGGTGGTCAGCATGAGCCGGGCTTCGCTGCCGCGCTCGCCCTTCCACAGGGGCATGACGGTGGCGGCGGACACGACCCGGACGCGTTCCTCGGACCGCCCCTCCATCAGGGCGGAAACTGAGGCGCCCAGAGTGTCGGCGAGGCGGACCAGGGTGGCGAAGTTCGGGTTGCCCTGGGCCTTCTCCAGGCCGACCAGGGCTCCCTTGCTGACCTTGGCGCGGCGGCCGAGTTCGTCCAGGGACAGTCCGGCGCGGGTACGGGCCGCGCGGACGTTGTGCGCGAGTGCCCGCAGTGCCGCTTCGGTCTCGGTCATCGGCTGTCACCCCTCCAGGCAGGTGGATCACTGCACTGCACCGTGCGGTCGTTCGGTTGACGACTTTCGGTCGGTGCGTTGTACGGTGTGGTCGTTCTATTGATAGTAAGGGATGTACCCGTGATCGCTCTGCTACTGGCCCTGGGCAGTTCCCTGGCCTATGGATGCGCCGACTTCCTCGGGGGTCTCGGTGCCCGCAAGGCCCACGTCCTGCGCACGGTGATGATCGCCGCTCCGGCCTCGCTCGCCGTCGAGCTGCTGCTGTGGCCCTTCCTCGGCGCCTCCTTCGCCCCCGCGACTCTCGCGTGGGGCGCCGCCTCCGGTGTGGCGTCGGCTGCGGCGTTCGCTCTGCTCTACCGCACGCTCGCGATCGGCCCGATGAACGTGCTCTCGCCCATCACCGCACTGGTCTCGGCGATGCTGCCGGTCGGTGTCGGACTGCTGCAGGGCGAGCACCTGGGACTGGCCGGACTGATCGGCCTGCCGCTGGCGCTGGCGGCGGTGGTGCTGGTCAGCGCCGGCCACGGCGCCGACAGCGTGCGCCCCTCGCGCACCGCGCTGCTGCTGGCCTTCGGCGCCGGGGCCGCCATCGCCCTGCAGCTGGTCTTCCTGCACCAGGCGCCCTCCGACAGCGGCGTCGGACCGCTCATCATCGGACGGGCTGTGTCTTCCGCGGTCACGCTGGCCGCGGCCGGGGCCATGTTCCGGAGGCTGGGCTCGGAGAAGCCCGCCTACGCGATGTCGGCGACGGCCGGCGTGCTGGACTCGGTGGCCAACCTGCTGTTCCTGCTCGCGGCCCGCAGCGGCGACCTGGCCGTCGTCGCCGTGATCACCGCCCTGTACCCGGCCGGCACCGTCCTGCTCGCCCGCACCGTGCTCGCCGAACGGATTTACCGCGCCCAGCTCATCGGCCTGGGCACCGCTGCCATCGCCGTCAGCCTCCTCGCCCTCACCTGACCCCCGCACCTCTCTGGAAGGACCCGCGTATGTTCATCCAGCCCTGGGACGCCGCCCTGGACGACGCCGAGTGGCAGACCTGGATCGCCGACCGCCACGACTTCGGCCTCCTCAGCGTCAACGGACTGCCCGGACACGCGCCGATCGTCGTGCCCACCCACTTCACCGTCGACGGCCAGACCCTGCTGGTCCACCTCGCCCGCCCCAACCCCGTCTGGAAGACGATCGAGGCCGACCCGAACGCCACCTTCACCGTCACCAGCGACTACGCCTTCATCCCCGGCCCCTGGCGCGCCAAGCCGGATATCCCACCCACCGACGGCGTTCCGACCAGCTACTACGCGGCCGTCCAGTTCACCTGCCAGGCCACCATCGTCGACGACCCGGCGGCCAAGGCCGAGCTGCTGCGCCGGCAGATGGCGCACTTCCAGCCCGACGGCGACCACGCCTCCATCGACCCCAATCAGCCGCCCTACGGGCGGATGCTGCCCGGCATCCGCGGCCTGCGCCTGGACGTCACCGAAGTGCGTGCGAAATTCAAGTACGACGACCACAAACCCGTCGAACAGCGCACCGACACCGCCCGCCGCCTCACCGAACGCGGCCAAGGGCTGGACGCGCCCACCGCCCGCCAGCAGACACGCCGCCTGAACCGCATCGGCCCCTGGAAAGCCTGACCCCACCCCGCCCGCCCTCCCGGAACGGACCCCACCTGTGACCACCTTCCGCATCAGCCCCGCCGTCGCCGACGCCTTCCCCGACACCCTCATCGCCGTCGTCACCGCCACCGGCCTGCGCGGCCACGAACCCTGGCCGGCCACCACGACCGCCCTGGAGCACCTGGAACGGCAGCTCGCGGACAACACCTGGGCCCCCGCCGACGAGGCCGACCCGCGCATCGAGGCATGGCACACCGCCTACCGCTCCTTCGGCACCAACCCCCGCCGCATCCGCCCCAGCGTCGACGCCCTGGGCCGCCGCATGGCCAAGAAGGGCACCCTGCCCCGGATCAACCCGGCCGTCGACTCCTACAACACGGTCTCCGTCCGCCACGGCCTGCCCGCCGGCGCCTTCGACCTCGACCACGTCACCGGCGACGTCGAGATCCGGCACGCCGACGGCACCGAGACCTTCACCCCGCTCGGCGAACCCGACACCGTCGAGAACCCCAAGCCCGGCGAGATCATCTACACCGACACCACCGGCGTACTGACCCGCCATTGGAACCACCGCGACGCCCACCGCACCCGCGTCACCGAAAACTCCACCCACGTCGCCTTCGTCCTCGAATCCCTCCACCACACCCGCGACGGACACCTCCTCAAGACCGCCGCCGTCGAACTGCAGGATCTGCTCACCCCGCACGCCGCTGGAAGCGCCGTCTACTACCTCAGCCCCGAACACCCGCAGGTCAGCGTCTGAACCACACTTCCGCGTGCCCGGCCCGAACACGGCGGGACGCGAACCGGCCAGCGCCCCGGGCCGCCGCAGCTCACTCCTGGCCGCCGCCGCCGCCGTCGTCCTTGTCCAGCTCGGCCGATTCCGGGTCGCGCAGCGAGCGCAGAGAGCCGGCGGCCGGGACGCTGGCGGTGAAGCTGTAGCGGCCGAGCAGGTTCAGGTTCTTGTGCTTGAGCGGGGACAGGCGGGCGATGT
The DNA here is from genome assembly GCF_042871485.1 of Streptomyces sp. NPDC005791. Taxonomy (NCBI): domain Bacteria; kingdom Bacillati; phylum Actinomycetota; class Actinomycetes; order Kitasatosporales; family Streptomycetaceae; genus Streptomyces; species Streptomyces sp. NPDC005791. The sequence goes on along the minus strand of NZ_JBIAIP010000027.1, from coordinate 33,051 downwards.
CCTCTTCCCGGGTCTCGTGGCCCTCTGCTTTCAGCTGGGCGACGGCGGCATCGATGTATCGGGTGGTCCAGAGCACGATGGCGTTGAGGACCAGGCCGAGCGCGCCGAGCTGGTCCTCCATGCCGTCGCGGTACGCCTGGTGGATGGTGCCGCGCTTGCCGTGGCACACGTCGCGGGCCAGCTTGTGGCGGGACTCCGTTCAGCAGCCGGGTGGCCATCAGGACCTGGAACAGGTCCAGGGCCTCGTCGATCGCCTTCGCCTCCAGGTGCCGCATCACCGCAGTGAGCATCGCCGTACGCTTCGGCGCCGCCGCCCGCTCCAGCAGCGGCGCCTTCGACCCCAGCGCGTACCGGGCCAGCGCCGCCATCCGGTTCGGCAGGATCTGCGACAGCCTCAACCGCCCCAGCCGGTACGCACGGATCTCATCCACCCGCTCCAGCGCGCGGGCGAACGCGTCCCGGTCGTCCGCGTCGGCAGCCGACGCAGCCGCTCCACCTCCGAGAACCGCGACCCCTCCGGCGTCTTGAGCGTCGCCACCAACTCGCTCGGCAACGCCGGGTCAGCGCGGCGGGCCGCGCCCGCGACCATGGCCTGCAGCCGCCTCTCCGCGACCGCCCGGACCTCCGACACCTTCCGGGCCAGCACGCTCACCCCCGGGCAGCAGCACACGGTGCCGGCGCAGCCAGCCCACCGCCTGGTTGAACAGGGCCACCGGCCCCTCGGCGAACTTCCCGTACGCCTCGGCCTGCTCATCAGTCAGAAACTCCACCGGCACGAGCGGACCGTAGCCAGCGCCGCTACCCGCCCGGCGATCTTTCCGCGAAGCCCAACGGAGCCCTCAACCAGTGTGCTAGCTGACCATGATCGTTCTCGGCGCCAACGGCTGTACCGACCGATGGTTCCCGAGGCCGGGATACAGCGCTCGGTAAAAATGTCCGTGCCCACCCCAGCAACGAGCGCCCATCCAGGCTGACCCATGAGTCTTGCCTCGGGCAAGGACAAAAAACGCCTGCCAGGCGCGGGCGCCGTTCCCTTCCCTCGTCGTGCCCCATAAGCAAGTGGTCCTCGCTGTTCCAGCTGTGTGCGTTCGGCTCCTCCTGGTTCGCGACAGCCCAGGCGTGTCTGTCGTGCCGGGGGCGGCCGTCAGTTGCACGCTCCCCTATGTACTACCCCCTTCACGCCCCCCTCTCCGTAGACGGAACTAGACGGAAAGCAGTGCCCCACCGAGGGAGGGACCAAACTCGTTCAGTCCCTCCCTCGTTCAGTCCCTCCGCAAAAGACCAGGTCAGAGCGGTAGGCCCGGGGACCGAAGGGACTGAAGGGACCGAAACTCCCTATTCCAGCTGCGTGCGCGCGTGCGTATGTACGCGTACGTAAGAGGTACCTCTTCATATCCTGGTGCGCTGATAACTACGAAAATGAGTCCCTTCAGTCCCTCCGACCCAGCCCATAGGTGCTCTGACCTGCATAAACACCTCCGGGACTGAAAAGGGACCGTTCAGTCCCCCGCCCCCTGCAGGCCTTCGGTCCCTCAGGCGCTTGCCTGAGGGACCGACAGCTCCCGCCCCGCCGGGCGGGAGGGACTGAGGGACCGAAGGGACTGGTTTTTCGATAAGTGCTCCTGCCTCCCGCAGAGCGGCATCCCCATCGGTTAGGCTCTCTCTGCTATAAGGGAAAGTCAGTCCCTTCAGTCCCTCAGTCCCTCGTGCCGTCCTACCTGACCAGGTAAAACGTCCGGGACTCAGTTGAGAATCCACGCCTGGCCACACAAGAGGAACGGATCGACCCACAGTGCAGCGCCCCGTCGACACCGCCTCGTCCGGAGTCGCACAGCAGCCACGACCTGCGGACGTGGCCCGCTGGCTCGCAGGCCGTCAGTGGCCGGTTCACCCACTGGCCCCGGGACGCAAGACGCCGGCGGCCAACTGCGAGCAGTGCCGCACGCGTGCCCACGAGCCGGCGAACTGTCCCTGCCACCCACGAGGCTTGTGGTGTCACGGCTTCCACAGCGCGACCACCGAGCTCACGCGCATCGACGCCTGGTGGGGGAGGGAGCCCCGGGCAGGCGTCGGTGTGTCCTGCGGACCCGCGCACCTCGTGGTCCTGGACGTCGACGCCCATGCCGCGCAGGTTCCAGCCCGAGACCGGCTCCTGCCGGGCATCCGGATCCCGGAACAGGTCGATCTGGCAGGCCTCGCTTCAGGATTCGACACGCTGGCCCTCCTCGCCGCCTACCGCCAGGAACCCGACCCCGCCGAGGACGAGACCACCTTGCGAGTCCGCACGCCGTCCGGGGGGCTGCACATCTGGTACGTCAACTCCGAGCCCGCCGTCCGCTACCGCTCCTCCACCGGATCCAGCCCCAGGACCGCGCTCGCCTGGCAGGTCGACGTACGGGCCCACGGGGGATACGTCGTGGCCCCCACCACCCGCATCACAGCAGGCGTCTACACGCCCCTCGGGGCCGTACGGGAGCCCGCCCCCCTCCCCGCGTGGCTGGCCGCCGAACTGCGGCGCACGGGCCACGTCATAGGGGCCGCCCCGGTTCCCGGTCCGCGGCCGCACAGAGAGGCCCGCCCTCTGAGGTCCGGCCGCGCGCAGGCGCTCTTGCAGTCGCTCGTCGAGACCGTTCGGGAATGTGCCGGCCAGGCCGAAGGCACAGGCTTCACGGAGAAACTCAACCGAGCGGCCTACACAGCAGGAGGGCTTGCCGGAGCAGGCCATCTGAACCAGGCCGAAGCCCGCCAAGAGCTGACAGAAGCCGCTCACTATGCTCGTCCCCACCAGACCCGCCGTAGTGAGACGATCATCGACGCAGCCCTTTCCGCAGGCGCCAGTCGCCCGTTCCACCCCAAAGGACTCGCATGAGTAGGGCCGAGTACAGCCGCTTCGACGCGGCTGCCGCCGCTCAGCAGATGCTCGACATCGAGGCTGCCGCGCCTGCGTGGGTGCCCCCGCAGCAGGTGCAGCCGCCGGCCCCGGCCGATACGCCTGCTCTGCTGCCGCCGATGCTCACGGACCGGGGTAACGCGAAACTCTTCGCCCAGCTCTACAGTGACCAGTTCCGCCACGTCGAAGGCCTCGGCTGGTACTGCTGGGACCAGTTCCGGTGGAAGCGCGTGGGCGGCGAGAAGGCCGCCCTGTGGGCGGCGGGCGACATGGCCGAGCAGATGTCCGCCACCGACCCCCGCGGCATCTTCAGCGAGCGCGAGATCGCCCAGCACCGACGGCGCACCATGTCCACGAGCGGGATGAAGGCGCTGCTCCACCAGGCGAAAGCCGCGCCCGCGCTCAGCCTCGACCCCGATGTGCTCGACGGCGACGCCTACTCCCTCTGCACGCCCGCGGGCGTCGTCGACCTGCGTAACGGCCGCCTGCACAAGCCCGATCCACTCCGGGACCTGCACTCGCGCGCCACCAATGTCGCTCCCCAGGCGATGCCCACGCCACGGTGGCACGCCTTCCTGGAAGACACCTTCGGCGACGACGCCAAGGGCAAGGAGATGACCGACTTCCTGCACCTGCTGCTCGGGTACTCCATCACCGGTGATGTCGGCGCGCAGGTCCTGCCGTTCCTCTGGGGAAAGGGAGCCAACGGGAAGTCGGTCCTGCTGGACGTCATGATCCAGGTCATGGGGGACTACGCCGACGCGGCCCCACCGGGCTTCCTCATGGACAAGGGCAACTTCGCCGAGCACTCGACGGAACTGACGGAGCTGCACGGCCGCCGCATCTTCGTCTGCAGCGAGCTCAAGCCCAACGACAAGTTCGACGAGGCCAGGGTCAAGCTCCTCACCGGCGGCGACAAGATCAAGGCCCGCCGCATGCGGCAGGACTACTTCAGCTTCACCCCGACCCACAAGCTCTGGCTGCTCGGTAACCACCAGCCCGAGGTCGGGACCGGCGGGCACGCGTTCTGGCGCCGTATCCGCCTCATCCCCTTCGAACGCGTCGTCGTCGCCGACCGGAAGATCGACAACCTGGCCGGCGAACTCGTCCAGGAGGAGGGCCCGGGCATCCTGCACTGGCTGATCGAGGGCGCCATCCGGTACCTCACCAGCCGCGACCCGCTGACCGGTCCGTCCTCCGTCCGCCTGGCGACGGCCGCCTACGAGACCACCGAGGACCACATCGGGCGCTTCCTGAGCGAGTGCTGCATGCGCCAGGGGCCGGAGACCGGGGACCTGCGCGTCGAACAGGGGCTCCTCTACGGGACCTACACCGCCTGGTGCAGCTCGGAGGGCATCCGTGCCGACACGGCGCGTGCCTTCGCCGGCCGCATCCGGCAGGAGATCGGACTGGCCTCCCCGGCCGAGATGCTGAAGTCCAGCGGCAAGAAGTACTACCCCTCCCTGGCCCTGCTGCCGGATGACATCGCCCGTGCTGACGAACCAACAGGCAGGCGCTCATGAGCCCCAAGGCTTGCTGCCCAGGATCCGGGCATCGTCTTACTATGGGGATGTTCGCAGATCGTCGTACCGCCGGGTCCGCACCGAGCAGTCGTATCCACCCGTACCGCCACACCACCGACAAGGAGTTGCGGCCATGAGCTCGTTGCTGCACGAAAGCCAGCTCGCACACGAGTCGAACGTGGTGTGGCTCGAGGACCTCGACGCACTCGACTACGTCCGCCAGGCGCTCGACAAGAGCGCCCGCCGTGGTGGGAAGCCCCGCTACGCCCGTGACGGACGCATGGTCGGCTACGCGGAGCTGGACAAGGACGCGGAGGCCAACCCCGACAGCGGCCTGTTCCAGCGCCGCACCTTCTTCCTGCTGCCTCACGACCGGCCGAACGACCCGGAAGGCCTCTACAAGGAGGGCGCCCCCGGCGAGGCCGTCGACCCCCGGACGATCGAGCCGCGCCGGGTGGGGGAGAAGACGCCTCGCTCACAGGGGAAGCTGCGAAGCGAGATAGTGCCCTCCTGACGATGCTCCGTTCCGGAGCGTCGTCGGCCGGAGAGTCCCTGGTCTACTGACGCCACAAGGCGTGCACACGAACAGGCACTCCGGCCGACGGGATGCTCCGGTCCGGAAGCGGTTCACAGGACCGTCAGCGTGATCGACGCAGCTCCCTGACCGCGGCGACGGCGCCCAGGCAGATGAGCATCGTCGAGCCGAAGGCGGTGCCGCCCGACAGGACCGCGTCTGCGAGTCCCGAGCCACTGTGCTGTTTCAGCATGATCACGACGAGGGCGACGACGGCCGAGAAGAGCACCATCACCAGGAGCCACAGCGCCCAGGTGGGGGAGGGCGCGAGGGGTGCGGGCGGCGGCGTGGTCGGGGGCGGGGCAGTCACTGAGACCTCTTCATCGACGGAGGTAGGCGGGGGCGAGGGACTACGGCTGGCCGTCATGAGTTCCCACCGCCGGCCAGCCGGGTGGCGGCGTCCAGATCCGAGGTCATCAGACGTTCCGCTACGGCTGCGCGGGTGTGAGTGACCGCCTCAGCGAGGTGGATGTGGGCCCTGGCCTGGGCAGCGAGGGCGTCGAGGATCGCGACGACGCGCTGCTGTTCCGGATACGGAGGAAGCAGCACGGGCTGGTTGCCCAGCGCCGCAGCGCTGATGGACGGTGCACCTGTCGCCGTCGCACGGTCCCGTACCCAGGCGACCGACTCGGGCCGCCCCAAGTAGGCCGCGAGATAGCCGGGGTGGACCCGGGCCCTGTGCTCGTCGTCCATCCTGAGCCGGATCACGTTGGCACTCATCAGCCAGCCGGCGCCTACATCCCGGACCAGAGCCGGAGGGCCCATGGCACCGGTCCGGACACAGACGATGTCCTCGGGCCGGAGCAGGAAGCGCTCCAGGCTTCGGGCCCGCGCCTCTGTCACGTGCCGGTCATCGGACAACTCCGCGAGGCGGCCTTCGCGCAGGTTCTGGGGATAGAGGAGGCGCACGCCGCCGTCGGTCGTGATGTGCTTCTTCAGCAAGCTGTACGACGGGCCCGCCTGGATGGTGCACAGGTCCGACAGGCTCACGCACTCCCACCCGACGGCGTCGAGCAGAGCCCCCTGCTGCTCCACCTGTTCCAGGGCCCAGGCCGCGGTGGCATCCGCGTCCCATGCCTGCTGCGTACGGAGCTCCAGTATGGTCAGAGCCTCCCGATGGGCGGCCTCCGAAGTGCTGCGGCACGGCTTATGCGTATCGATGTGGTCCACGGGACTGAGGGACCAGTCCCGCTCCCTGATGGACTCCTTGGCCACGACCGCGGTCGGCACAGCAGGGTTGTGCTCGTTGTCGCCCGGGTGGAGGCAGCCCCGGTAGGCGTCGAGAAGTGCCTGTACGTCGTCGTCCTGGAGGGCGCGCTTGCCTCGGACCGGGGTTCCTACCTGTCGTCCGTCGATGAAAGCGATCTCGTCGCAGGCCTGTGACGGATGGACCAGGAACCATACCGAGACGGGCACCGACGTATGGGAGAACAAGCGGTCCGGCAGCGCGAGGACGGCCTTCACCACGCCGCGCTCCACCATGGCCTGTCGGATCCTCTTCTCCGACCGGTTCGCCGAATTGCCGGCCTTGTTGGGCATGATCACGGCAGCGGCGCCGCCCTCCCTCAGCGTGCTGAGGACGTGCTGCACATAAGCGAGGTTGTCGTTGCCCTGAGGAGGGGAACCGTAGGGCCAGCCGCCCTCGGCGCGTGGTTCTCCGGTGGAGTCACTCATGTTGAACGGGGGATTGCTCAGCACAAGGTCGAACTGCTCCGCCGAGAACGCTCCGGACGCGGTCCAGGGCGGCGCGCCCGACGAGACTCGCACGCTCGGCCGCGCGCCCAGGAGAGTGAGGTTCATCGTCGCCAGCGGCGCCGTGTCCCGCCCGTGGGTGAGACCGCGGACTCGCATCCTGCGCGGTGCCGTGCCCTGCTGCGCAGACCAGGCGGTCGCCGCCGCGAGGAGCTCACCACCCCGGGCGTACGGGTCGTAGATCCCCATGGGGGCGTCGGCCGCTCTGTTCTCCTCGGCGATGAGCACCATGACGCGTGCCACGGCGCGCGGAGTGAAGAACTCGCCGCTGTCCAGTCCGGCCAGCAACTCGTACTCGTCGAGCATGAGCACGAAGGCCTCCGGTCCGAGCTCACCCACGAGGCGCACCACGTGCCGCAGATCTCCGTACGTGCGTGGTTCGAGGCGTACCAACGCCTCGTGCATCGCCGGGCGCATACCCAGCAGCCTCAGCTTCTCGTCGACGGCCGCAGCGATGTGCTTGAGAAGAGCGGTGGAACCGTCCGAGCCCTTCCCCGTCGCGGACATCTGGACGATGTCGTTCCAGTGATCCCCGCCGGACCGCCGCAGGAAGTGCAGCGACACGAGCAGATTCACGTAGTCGACCCTGGAGCCGGCTCCTCGGACCCGGTCGCACAGCTGCCCCATGAGTTCACGCACATGGTCCGCGGTACGCGGATCGGGCTGGGTCTCCGGTGTTTCCGGCCGGGGTGCGTCGGCGGCGGGCGGCGTGCTGCGGACCCGGGACCGGCGTGCCCGGGCTCCGAACGTCGTTCCCTCCGGATCGCCCTGCAGCAAGCGCCGGGGAATGGGGCGCGCGTCGAGCCAGGCGAGGACATCGGCGCGACGGAACAGCTCCGAGCCGCCGCCGCCCTCCGAGGACGGAAAGCCGGGGGCGCGGCGCCACTGGGTGATGGTCGCCCGGGAGACGCCGGCCAACGAGGCGATCTCTGCTTGCGAATGGAGCTGGTCACTGTGATCAGCGGTGGACATGATCTGGACTCCCTCGTGACCGCCGCTCGGCGGCCCTTCTCCTGGAACGATAGGGAGCGAGAGCCGAGGGACGTAAGTGCGCACTGTCGGTGCGCAAGTATCTTACAGCGAGGAACTAGCCCGCGCGAGAACGCTCCGAGTGCCGTAGAACCGGCTCATCTACAGCATCTGACGACCAGTTTCCTCTTTTTTGGCGCGACTGTCTCTGAAGGGGCTTAAGGAAAGGGGTGACTTGAGGGCGCAGCCTACCTTCGCCGCGACGCGCCGATGCAGGTGCCGCAGGCTCCCCACCGCGCGAGGAGGGGACAGTGGGGACAGTGGGTGCGGGGCCGCGGTGTCGGTGCTCCGCGCGATGATGGAGCGCGTGGACTACAGCCTTGTGATTGCCGCCGCCCAGGCCGCCGGCCCCTGCCCGCCCGGTGAGGAAGCTGCGTGGGGCCGCCGCGTGCAGACGCTCACCGTGGACCTGCACATGATTGCCAAGCAGGCGGCGCAGGACGTCGACCGGCTGGAGAGCGCCAAGACGTTCGTCGCCTTCCTGGAGAGGGTCGAGGTCGAGGAGACCAGCCGCCGCGGTCTGCTGACCCTGCGTCCGCCGTCCGGCGACGCGGAGACAATCCGCACCGATCAGGAGGAGACCGACCGCGGCCGTCAGCTGATCGAGCGGGCCCGCTCCCTCGTCGGGAGGTGGGTGCTGGTCTACCGGTACAACGAGGAGAAGACCGGCAACCGGCAGCACAACGTACGCATGCTCGCGCACCTCGTGGATGTCGGTGACGGGGCGATCTCCGTCAACATGGCGAAGAAGGTCCTCCTGGACGACGCCGACGGCGTCGTCGCACGCGCCCAGGGAGCGTGGGAGAGCGCCGGCCTCCCGGACACCGGCACGGTGAGCGTGGAACAGCTGCAGAAGGCGCGCGCGGCACTCGGTCTTGGGGACCAACAGAACAGCCGGTGACGCCAAGCACGTGATCTTGCCGCCGTCAGCTACAGCTCGAAAGGCAGCTGCCATATCCAGTGCGGTATGTCCCTGGGCCGGGCGTCCCGCTCAATCAAAGCGTGAGGTCAGCGCACGTTCTGACATCGCCGCGGGCGCGTGAACAAGGCGCCTCGCCCAGGATGCCGGTATCGGCCGCACCGGACGGATTTCTCCAGCACCCCTGGGCCGGCGGCCGAGGCCGGCGGCCGAGGCCGGCGAGAACGAAGGCTCCCTGGTCACTGGAAGCTGAGCTGGTGCGGGTGAGCCGGATCGGTCGGGCAGGTGTGTACGCGCATCAGGCCGCGCCCGAGGTAGACCTCGGTCGGGTTGGTCGCGTACGGGTCTTGGCCGTCCCGGTCCTCGATCGGCAGCCAGCTGCGTGAGGCACCGTCGCACTCCCACATGTCCACGGTGAGCAGGGGCGGCATCGCTGCCCCGCACACCTCGCAGTCGACCGGAGCAGGGTCGGTCAGGTGCCAAGAAGCAAAGCCGCCGACCTTCCAGCCAGGGGCGATCGACAGAGCGCTCATGTAGTTGATCTCCTCGGGCTCGGCAGCTTCGGCTGCGGCCATCGCCTCTTCGTACTCCTCATACGTCGCGTAGCTTGCTGGTGGAGCGGAGTTGTATTCGTCCGCATCGTCCTCGTCGAGGAGACCCTCCTCCCACGCGTCGATCTCCTCCTGGAGTTCCTCCTCCAGCAGGCCGAGGTACTCGTGCTCCACGACGCGCTCGGGGTGTACGACGCACATGTTCGGCACGCATTCCTTCCGGCCGACCACCGGCGGCTCGGGCTGTGGCATGAGTACGGCGCCGACATCGGTGGACCGTCGCCATTTCAGTACGACGTCGATGGTGCGGTCGGCGCCGTGTACCTCGAACGGGCACCAGAAGACCTGCAGCAGGTCGTGGTCCTCGGGTCCCACGAGATCCGGGATCTCTCGTGCGTACAGCTGGGCAACGGCCAGCATCGGCAGCGGGGCGTCGTCCCGAAGTTCCGGGATGTGGTTGCCCTCGCTCATGCCCTCGAGCAGGTGCCGTTCCTCCTCTGTCTGCTCCCGCCCGCGGGAATCCTCCAGAATCCTGCGGCTCAGCCGCACGTCGGAGAGCAGGTGGCCCGTGCCCTTCGGGTGGACGGCCGTGCACACCGGCCACGGTTCATCGGCCGGCCAGAGCAAAGGACCCGCCACCGAACTGTCCTGCGTCCCGGGAGAGCCATGACGTGGGTGCAGCCGGGTGGTTGTGCGCCGGTGGGCTGCCAGGGCAGGGAAAACCGCTTCTACGTCGAGGGGACGTGGCGGGGTGGCGCGGGTCATGAGGGAGCCTCTTCCAAGTTCAGTCGGCGGCGAAGTTACACAGCGGTCCGGACACCGGCGGCGGGGTTCTCCAGACTGTGCGTGAGGGGGTAACCCCTGTTCCCGAGGGCTGTGAACTCCAGCCTGATCGGCATCGGGTTGGCCCCCTCATAGATTGGTTTGATGTGGTACTGCACGACTTCTTGATGCTTGTGCACCTGCTTGAAGACCTTCACCTCCACCGGAAGCCGCACCGTGGCGCAGCTGTCAGCCCTTGGCTACCGCGTCAAAGCCGCCAGCCGTCGCGCCGTCGACGTCCCCGGCGCGGAGGCGGTCGCATTTGACTGGTACGAACCCGCCACCCACGCCGCCGCCCTCGACGGAGCCGCGGCCCGGCGGTGGGAAGACATAGGACGAAAGGAGAACTGTGGCGTCCCGGCTCACTGGGCGCGGCAGGTCCTGAGGTAGCTCAGGAAGGATGCCTGCAGCCCGGTCACATGCGTCTCGTGCATGAGTGCGCTGGTGACGGATCCGCCGCGTGAGGTGAGGCGGTGAAGGAACGTGGCTGAGTTCTTCGCGAGATTCTGGTAGACCGCCAGGTCTCCGAGAATCTCCTGCTCGTTGAAGGTCACGTGCAGCTTGGTGTCAGGCAGGATGTCACCGATGGCTTCAAGTCGAGCGAAGACCTGACTGTCCGCATTGACGATGCCGGGGCTGCCCGCGCCGATGCTCTCGAAGAAGGTGCTCTTGGTGAGCCAGGCATAGAGGCTGAAGAGTCCGCCGTAGGAGTAGCCGAAGAGGCCGTGACCGCTGGGGGCTGTGCCGTAGTCGCGTTCGATTCGCGGGTGCAGGTCGTCGGTAAGGAAGTTCAGGAACATGTCCCCGCGGCTGTCGCTCAATTCAGCAAGGTAGGCGTCGGCTTGCTCGCGAGTCGTCACACCCCTTTCGACCCCCATTTCCACCGCATCGACGTACTCCTTCGCGATGGGTTCGCCGGGCGGCACGAGGTCGCGGTTGCGCAACCGCTCCCAGTGCTCGGCTTCCTCGCCCGCGTAGCCCACGCTGACTTGGACGTAGGGCTGAATCGCCTGCATGGGGTCCAGCTGCGTGACGATGAGTGGGGCGGTCAACCCCACGGCCCAGTTGCCGTCGAGCACGTACACGACAGGCGCCGGCGCTGCGGCAGGGGCGTAGTCCGGTGGCGTGGTGACCCAGACGCCGTAGTCGCGCCCACCACTGGAGCGCATCTCGAAGTAGTCGGTGTGGGGGAGGCAGCCCTGCCACATGGTGCTCATCTGAGGTCCTTTACGATTTCGCCGGCCTGGATGACGAGGACGGCGTTGGTGGGGTCGGAGAACAGTTCCGGGTCTTCGAGTGGATTACCGCTCCAGAGAACGAGGTCTGCCTGAGCGCCGGGAGTGATGACACCCACCTGGCCGGACAGACCGAGGATCTCGGCGTTGGTCCGGGTCGCCGCCACGATCGCTTCCATCGGCGTCTCGAGGGCTGCGCGCAGGCCGAGTTCCTTGCCCCGGCGATGCTGGGCCGGACCGATGAGATCGGAACCCAGCCCGATCCGTACCCCTGCGTGCTTGGCGACAGCGAGCGCATGCGCCATCTGCTCGCGTACGCCCTCGACCCGGTCGCGGACCGACTCGGCGAGACCGGCTCCGGCGGTGTCGTGCAGCAGTTGCTCGACGACGGCGAACGTGGGCACGAGGGCAACCTCGCGAGCGGCCATCAGAGCCGCTGTGGATTCGTCGAGGCCGGTGCCGTGCTCGACACAACGCACCCCGGCCTCGACCGCGTGGCGTACGCCCTCGTTGTTGTGCGCGTGGACGGTCACATAGGTGTTCCGCGCCGCAGCTTCCTGAACTGCGACAGCGATCTCTTCCGCGGTGAACTGGGTATCGGACAGTCGATCATGTCCGCCCACCACTCCGCCGGTGACGCAGAGCTTCAGGAAGGAGGCTCCGCGACGGAAGGCTTCGCGGACGTTGTGCCTCAGCTCGTCCGCGTTGCCCGCCATCATCGACAGGGCACACAGGCCCGGGATGTGGTGGCTGCTCCATAGTTCGGTGGGTTCCCATTCGGCTCCGTAGTAGCCGTGCCCACCGATCTGGCACTGAACAGGGCCACACGACAGGACGCGCGGCCCTCTGACCTTGCCCTTCGCGATCGCGGTCACGACACCGCCGTCGATCCCGCCGGTGTCCCGAACGGTGGTGAAGCCGGCGTCGAGCGTCGCGCCGGCTGTGGCGAAGATGTCGGCCGCGATCTCGGCGGCGCTGATCTGAAACGAGAAGTGCGGCTGGATCGGGCTCGACAGGCCCAGGTGGACGTGAGCGTCGATCAGGCCGGGCGTCATCGTCAATCCCTCGGCATCGAGGCGCTCGGCGTGCGCGCTGGAGCCGCCGAGTCGGGTGATGCGGCCGTTCTCGATCGTGAGATCGAGGCTGCTGGGGTCGCGCCCTGATCCGTCGATGACCGTCGCGCCGACCACATGAGCAGGTCCCATCGTCGATCCTCCGCCGTTGCATCCGTCTTTTCCAATGGATAAACTGTGGGAGTGATCCTGTCAACCTCGCAAGGCAGCGGTAGTGCGCGCGACCGACTCCTGGTACGGCTTCTCGACGCCTTCGGCGAGACCCTTCCCCCGCCGGAGATGTCGCTCCGTGAGATCGCCGCCCGAATCGATACCAGCCACGCCCTGTTGCGCTACCACTTCGGGTCGCTCCCGGGCGTCCTGGCCGCCGTGCTCACGGCCCAGCGCTCCCGTGACAACGAGGCACTTCTGGAGGCCGCCCAACAGGGCACCTTCGACGATTTCGTCGTGGCGATCTGGCGTACTTACACCCGGCCGGAGCAGCTGTCGCGTGTCCGCGGCTTCTTCTACGTCGTCGGCCTGGCCGCGTACGCACCCGAGAACTTCCGTGGGTTTGTGGAGTCGATCGACGACCTGACCGAGATGCTGTCCTCACTCGCGGAACGCGAAGGGCTCGACGTGAAGGAAGCGCGGGAGGCGGCCACCGTCACCATTGCCGCGATTCGCGGCCTCCTCCTGCAGGAACTCCTCAGTCCCGGAACCCGCTCGGAGGACGCGGTCACCTTGATCTTGCGCATGTGCGGGAGCCGACCCGCTCCAGGACGTGAGGCGAAGGCGAGATAGCCGAGCATCGCCGGGACTACATAGACCAGGGTGGTGACCGACTGCGCTCACGGGGCCTTCCATAGCGCCGCTGGGGCAGCAAGCTGCTGCCGGACGGGCGCCGACCAATCAGTCGATATAACAGCAAGAAGCCACAGGCGCCCAGCGGAGGAGCCGGGGCCCGTTTCGGGGAGCGGGGTGGGGCGTGATGACCGTATCGGACCGTGACGTTGCGATTCGGTTCGACACGGACCGATACGAAAGCCGCAGCAGATGGGGGAGATCTGTTGTGCAGCTTCTTGCTGTTATACAGTATGTCCAGAACTGGATCCGTACGCTGAGAGCATGTCGCACACCCGCAGCACGCACCCGGCCGATGCGCGTGCCGCGATCGGCCACTTCCTCGACGCTCTGGAAGCCCGCGGGCACGTACACGAGACGCGACGGCTGCGTGCGCACTTCCTCAACGAGTATCTGGACCACGTCCTGGGCGAGGCGAAGACCACCACGCTCGGCGTCGACGAGCTCATGGACGTCGCCCCAGCCGAGGCCTGGCTCGCGGCCGCGGCCGCCGGCCTGACCCGTCGACGCAACACCCTCACAGGGCCCGACGCCGCCGCCGCCGGCAACAGCCAGCGCGTCCGCGTCCAGACGTGGAACTCCTTCGCCGAATATCTCGGCCTCCCCCTACGGCTCGAGACGCCCCCCGCCACACACGGCGACTGGCTGGAGCCCGAGGAGTGCCACAGGCTGCTGCGCACCCTCGCGGTCAAGCGCCCTGTCGGCTCCAACGCCGCGACCGCCATCCGCACCGCCGCGGTCGCCGCGGTCGTCGCCGCCACCGGCCGCTCCGTACCGGACCTCCACCGCCTGGACGTCGCCCATGTCGACCTCGAGCACCGGCCCATGCCCCGGCTCAGCCTGGACACCGGCCCCCACCCTCTCGACAAGGACACCACCGACATCCTGCGCCGCTGGCTCGACGTCCGCGCCGGCATCACCCGCCAGCTCGAAGGCAGCGACCCCGGTTACCTCTGGATCCCCACGAAACCCGGCCGGCCCCGCGGCGGCGAGGAGCCACCCAAACCCGGACTGACCCGGGCCGCCGTACGCACCCTGCACTCCGCCCACCGCAACCTCGTCCTCCAGGTCTTCGGCGCACCACTGCGCCCCGGCGCGCTGGTGCTGTCTCACCCCTGACAGCGCTGATCGAGCGCTCCGACCGCGTTTCTGGCCGTCGTCGCAGTCGAGCCAAGAAGGGGGTTGAGGAACATCCGTGTCAGATCGTGCGCTAAGGACCTGTCGGCCCTGGTGGGCGGCTGACGGGGCGTCGTTTCTGAGGTCGGTCTGAAGATGTTCCGCAGATAACGCCCTATTATCTGCGGGAGCCAGGTTCGTCACCTGCCCCTGCGGTCACGTTCTCCGGGCCGCACATGAAGCGGCCCTTGGCTGGGCTGGTGCGCGTCGTACGGCTACGACGGCCCGGCGGTCCCGGCCTGGACGAAGCGGCTGGCGGTGCCGGACTCCGAGACTCCGGCCCGCTCGAAGATGGCCGTGGACCGGCTCATCGCCCGGCGCGAGGTCCACCTGCGGGAGAAGACGCTGTGGCGGATGCCCTACGAGAGCGCCGGACGGTCCGAGGAGATCCTCGGAGTGAACATCGAGGACCTCGACCTCGCCGCCCGCCGCTGCCCGGTCAAGGCCAAGGGCGCCCGGAGCAAAACCCGCCGCCGCGGGCAGGCACGCGAGGACTTCGTACTGGGGGTGCCGGTAAGAATGCTGTCACCAGCCGCAAACGGCGGTGATCATTCCTCGGACCTGGTGGGTTGGGGCAGTTCCGGCGTGCTCGTCGCCTCAGCGAGTGCGAGGCGACCGCCCTTCAGCTCGGGCACGTAGTTGTAGATCGTGTTCCTGGAGACGCCGAGGAGCTTTGCGATCGAGGTGACGGTGTTCTGCGGGCGGGCGAGCAGGTCGCGGGCGTGACGTACCTGTTCCTCCGTCATCGCCGGCGGGCGGCCGAGTCGGGCGCCGCGGGCGCGGGCGGCGTCCAGGCCCTCATTGGTGCCCTGCACGATGAGTTCGCGGATGAACTCCGCGAGCGCCGCGAACACGTGGAAGACCAGGCGCCCGCCGGGCGTGGTCGTGTCGAGCGCCTCGTGCAGCGAGGTGAAGCCGACGCCACGCTTGCGCAGGCCGGACACGATCGCGATGAGGTCCTGGATGGAACGGCCGAGCCGGTCCAGCGACGGGACGACGAGGGTGTCGCCCTCGCGCAGGTAGTCGAGGGCCTTCCACAGTTCCTCGCGTTCGGCGTTCTTGCCGGACTTCTTGTCGGAGAAGATCCGGATGCAGCCCGCTGTGTTGAGTGCGTGGATCTGCCGGTCGAGCAACTGCCCCTTGGTGGACACGCGTGCGTATCCCACGAGGCTGCCAATCCGTACGGCCGGAACGGGTGCGAGGAGATCAGCGGTGTCGTCGTCCTGGGGTGGCTGCACCCGCCAGATCGTACAGAAAACGGTGCTCGTCAAGTTCTTGAGCACATCGACTTTCTGACACCGTTTTATGGGCATGATCCGGTGTCGATCCGGCCGCGCATCGCCGCCTATCGATCTTGCTTATCAACCGGTCGATAGATGAGCAGTGCCGCCTTGCAGGCGAGCCGAATCGCGAAGACTTCTTCGCGAATATCTCTTTGCGAAGAAGTCTTTGCGGTCTACCGTGTGGCGTATGGCTGATGCAGTGAAGAGGCCGGATGGCCTGAACGTTGAAGAGGACTCGGTTGTCCTGGATGCCAAGGGGCTCCGTGCCCTGGCGCATCCGGTGCGCGTGCAGTTGGTCGGGCTACTGCGGAAGTACGGCCCGTCGACAGCCACCCGCCTCGCGGAGCGGCTGGGTGTGAATTCCGGTACGGCCAGCTACCACCTCCGGCAGCTCGGCGCGGCCGGCTTCGTCGAGGAGGACACTGAACGCGGCAACGCGCGAGAGCGCTGGTGGCGTTCGGTACACCGGACGACCTGGTTCAACGATCCGGAGCTGGCCGAGCGAGAGCCCGAGGCCGTACTGGCCTATCAGCAGTCCGTCGCCGCCATCTACACCCTGCGCACGCAGCAGACCCTGAACGAGTTGCAGACGATGCCCCGCGCATGGCGCAACACCTTCGACATGAGCGACTGGGCCTTGCGGCTCACGCCCGAGGAAGCCGCCGCCCTGTACCGGGAGCTGGCGGAAGTCGTCGCGCGCTACCGGCGGGACGCGCCGGAGACGGCGGTAAGTGCCCCCGAGGGAGCCGAACGGGTCGCCGTGATCACGCAGATCCTGCCCGAACTGGACGCGCCTGCCGCGTCGGCGCCCCCTTCCGGTCCTCAGGAAGAGGAAGGAAACCCGACGTCATGACTGACGATGCCTCGGAGGCCCGCGGCATACCTGGCAAGAGGTCCTTATGGCCGCTGGGTGGGGTGCTGGCGGCCATGGCTGTGTCGCTTACCGGCACGCGCATCTCCGTTGTGGCACTGCCCTGGTTCGTCCTCGTCACGACCGGCAGCGCCACCCAGACCGGCCTCGTCGCCTTCTGCGAGATGACTCCCTACGTGGTGGTCAAGGCGTTCACCGGACCGCTGGTGGACCGGATCGGCCCGCGAGCCGTTTCCTGGACCACCGATCTGGCCAGCGCCACCGCCGCAGCTGCGGTGCCCCTGCTCCACGCCCTGGACCTGCTCTCCTTTCCCCTTCTTCTGGTTCTGGTTGCACTGATCGGCGCGGCCCGGGGCCCCGGCGACCTGGCCAAGGAGGTGATGGTCCCAGAGGCGGCTGAGCGCGGCCGAGTACCGCTGGAGCGCGCCACCGGTCTGTCCGGCGTGATCGAGCGGCTCGCCTCTACCGTCGGCCTGGCGATCGGCGGATCCCTGGTGGCGCTGCTCGGCCCCCTGACCGCGCTCGCCGTCAACGCGGGCTGCTTCGCCCTCGGGTCGGTGATCATCAAACTTGCGCTGTCGCGCGACATGGGGCACACGGCCGAGGAAGTCCCCTCGGCGGCCGGGAAGACGGAACCGGGCTACTGGCGGCGGTTCGGCGAGGGCTTCACCTTCCTGCGCGGCGAGCCGCTGCTGCTCACCGTCATCGTCATGGTGGGGATCACCAACCTGCTGGATGCGGCGTTCGTCTCGGTGCTCGTGCCCGTCTGGGCCAAGGAGTCCGGCAACGGGCCGGCCGCGATCGGCCTGATGGGCAGCGTAATGGGAGCCGCGGGAGTCGGCGGGAGCCTGATCGCCGCACTGGTCGCGCACCGGCTGCGGCGGCGGGTGGTGGTTCTCACCGGGTTCCTGCTGGCCGGGGCACCGAGGTTCATGGTCCTCGCATTCGATGCCCCGCTGGGGGTAGTCCTGGCCGTCTTCGCGGTCACCGGGTTCGGCGCCGGCTTCGTCAACCCAGTGCTGGGGGCCGTCCTCGTCGAGCGGGTGCCGCGCCGGATGCTGGGCCGGGTCAACGCGCTCGGAGACTCGCTGGCCTGGGCCGGTATCCCACTCGGCGGGCTGCTCGCCGGGGCGGCGGTGACCACTGCCGGACTCGTGCCGGTGCTGCTCACCTGCGGGGCCGCGTACTTCCTCACCACGAATCTGGCTGGACTGCGGCCGGAATGGCGCGAGATAGACCGAACGCGCGGGCGGGCCGTCGTGAAGCCGCATTCCAAGGAAGACGCCTCACCAGACAGCGCGAACGCCGCGACCTGACGCTTACCGGGAGGGAGGCGGATCATCTGGCTTCCTTCTTCCTCCCACCGCTTCTTCTGACCTCGCTTGCGCTTCACGCACGCTCAGATGAATGCTGGCCGACGGCGTCCGCCGGAACTCGGGGGCCCGGAAGTTTGACCGCAGCAAGGTCGAGGCGGGCGTCCATGTCGAGGTTAACCTCTCCGTACGGACGCACGTGCGACCAGAACAGCGGGGTCAGGCCACGCCGATCGGCGGGCGTGAGGAGCTCGGCCCACTCCGGTTCGCCGAGGACGTCTTGAAGCATCAGGGTGTTCACGTAGACCAGGGCCGATTGCAGAATCCGCAGGCACAGCACGAACATCTCCTGCTCGTCGCGCCGGTTCGAGGCGATCTCCCCGCCCTTGCCGTAGGCGATCACAGAGTTCGCACCGTTGGAGGACTCCATTACGTTCAGCCCCTCCTCGATCTCCCGCTGGAGGTCCCGTAGCCGCAGGTAGCGGGCCACGAAGATGGTCTTCTGCGCGCGGCCGACCTCCAGCATCGCCGCATAGGTGGGGTGGGAGGCGTTGCGGGTGAAGCGCCGAAGGATCGCCTCGGTGGACGCGGTGCGGGTCCGGATCGCGGTGGCGTACTTGATCATCTGGTCGTACTGCTGGGCGATGAGTTCCCAGCGGATCGGGCGGGTCAGTGCCGGGGTCAGCTGCGGGTAGGCGTCCGGCTCGCCGGCCACCGGCCGGTACAGCTTCACCTTGTTGATCCGCTTGATCCTCGGCAGTAGGTCGAAGTTCAGCAGCCTCGTGATGCCGAACCCGATTTCCGACTGGCCATGACTGTCTGTGTAGTTGGCCTCGACATCCATGGTGGTGCCGTGCCGCATGGCGCCCTCGATCATTGCGGCGACCTCGGAGGCGGTGCAGTTGATCAGCTGGGAGTGGATAGCCAGGGACTTCTTCTCCACGTGCCAGTAGATGAGCACGCCCCGGCCGCCGTAGCGCGAGTGCCACTCGGTGAAGAGGTTCTGGTCGTAGGCGCGCACGTGGGTGGAGTCGGAGGCGACTGCTGTCGAGCCCTGGCCCCACAGCTCGGTGCTACGGGCGGCGAAGGTGGCGTTCGCGATCTGGACGGCGATGGCGCGGGCTGCCTCCGCCGACAGGTACCGGCGACGTACGTAGCGCAGCTCGTCCTCGGTGTGGCCGTGGCCGCCGGACGCCACGGCCTTGATCCCGGTGTTCGTGCCGTACGCGTAGATGACCAGCAGCAGCCGTTCGGCAAGCACCTCCGGCGAGAGGCTGCCGCCGCCGGAAACGGAGGTGACCGCGTCCAGGCAGCCGGTCCGCAGGACCGCTTCCTTCAGCATGTCGACGAGCGGCACGATGCCCCACCGCCTCTGTACCTCGGCCTTGATCCTGCGCAGGTTGCGCGGCTCGGGCTGGGCCTCGGCCGCCGTCAGCCGGATCGCCCCGGACTTCCGCTCGGCGATGTCCAGCCAGGACAGCTTGGGCATCTTGTCGTTGAGCAGGGCCAGCTCGGCCGTCATCTGCTCGCGCAGCTCGTCGACGAACACCGCGGCATCCAGCGGTTTACGCAGCTCCCGGTAGTTCTCCGCCCGCCTCGCCTCGAAGTCCTGCGGCAGATCCTCATCTGGGTTGCGCCACTTGTCGGCGCCGACCACCCAGATCTCCTTGCACTTGAGCTGATCGCGCAGGGCCTGGAAGGCGACAACCTCGTAGACCATGCGCACCACCCGGCGCCGGCCCCGCTTGTCTGCACGGTGCACGACCTCCGCCCAGTCCCCGCCCATTGCCTTGTGGACCGGCACCGACTCGCCCAGCGGGTAGTACGTCGTGTTCCCCGCGTTCGCGTACCTCGCCACCAGCGCCAGAGCCTCGATCACCGGCCGGTGGGCGTGATTGCTGGAACGGAACTCCAGCACGTCCAGCAGCCTGATCAGCCCGCGCCGGTAGTGGTTGGTGTACGACGCCTTCAGCGTGGTCTGCACCGTGCGCCGGTAGACCGGCCCACGGGTCTTGAACTCGTGCACCAGCTCCCGCAGCGTCGCCTCACCCCCGGACACCGCCGGGAACACGACCTGGCGGACCGTCCCCTCCGGGGTGCCGAGCGACGCCTCGGCGAGCTTGAAGAGGATGTTCTCCTTGCCCGATACCTTCTTGAACGCGTTAATGAGCTGTTCGGTGACCTTCTTCTCCGCCCGCGCCCCGATCCGGTGCACCGTGGAGATCAGCAGCTCCACCAGCGTGTCCGTGATCTCCCGCTCCCGCTCGTGCAGCAGCGCAGCCAGCAAGGTCACTCGCAGCGCCACCGGGTGCGTCCGCAGATGGGAAGGCGACTCCACCGCGGCCCGCGCTCGCCAGCCCGTCACGACCTTCGGCGCGACATCGACGAACAGATCCCGTGGCAGACCGATCGCCCGCACCGCCAGGAGCTTGTCGATCTCAGTGAGCATCGTCTCCAGGCTCACGTTGCCCGGCGCTTCCTTGACCTTCGCCAGCACCGGTGGCGCGTCCTCGCCCTCCGTACCACCGCGCTCGGGTCCGGCGTCGTCCTGGTCTGCGCCGGCCACCAGAGCCACGATCCGCTCAATGCTCTCCACGGTCAGCCGCGAGGAGACCAGGGCAGTCAGTGACTCCTCGGCCGACGCAAAGCGGCCCCCACGATCCGGTCGCACCGGCCCGAGGTGGGCGGCTCGATGCTCTCCTCGCGACAGCGCACCAGCAGTTCCACCCGGACCTGCTCGGGCCTGCGCTCCTTGTGCGCGACGTGCTCGGCCAGATACGCCGTCAGCTTCTCCGCGTCCGCGACGCTGCACTCACGGAAACCGAGGTGCTCCCGGATCTGCGCGCGGTGGTACTCGACCGTGCGGCCCGTCCAGTCGTAGGACTCCAGTTCCAAGGCGGGAACCTGTACCTGACGGGCGACGAACTCCACGGCCTCACCGGGCAGCTCTGCCCGGTTCCGAGGAAACCGGCCGTACTGCGTGTAGAACTTCAGCAGCACGGCGAAGCCCAGTCGCGTCGCACCACGCTTGCCGGACACGAGCGTCTGCTCGTCCTTCAGCAGCGTCCAGTGCTCGACGAGTTCGTCCAGGTCCAGCGGAGTACGGGCCACGATCGACGATCGTCCCCGCAGAGCTTCACCCACCGCAGCCGTACGGCCCAGGACTCACCCACACGGGTGACGCCCTCCCAAGATCATCGCCGTTTGCGGCTGGTGACAGCATTCTTACCGGCACCCCTACTGGAGACCGTCTACTGGGACGCCGGCACCGCCCGGCTCCTGCCCCGTCTGCTGCGGGGCCGCACCCGCGGCCCGGTGTTCGTGACCCACCGCCGTCCCGGCCCGGGGAAGGTCGTCAGCCCGCGCGACGTGTGCCCGGACACCGGCCTGGCCCGCCTCTCCTACGGCCAGGCCCGTGCCCTCCTCGATGAGCACACCGCCGTACGCGGGCCGGGAACCGGCTGGGACCTGCACGAGTACCGCCACAGCGCCCTGACCCACCTCGGCGAGCAAGGCGCCTCCCTGCTGATGCTGATGGCGAAGTCCCGGCACAAGAAACCGGAGAACGTCCGCCGCTACTTCAAGCCCTCCCACGAGGCGCTCTCCGAGCTGACCAGTCTTCTGGCTCCGGGCGACGTCCGCCGCTGAACGGCACCGGTACGTATGGCACCGGATCGTCCGGACTCAGGCCGTTGGACCGAGGTTCTCCCGCGCCCACTCCTCCACTGTGGTTCCGGGACGCCCCAGAACGGTCTGGACGTCGTCGTGGACGACGGCCTCAAATCCCATGTTGCCGAGCACTGTCTGGCGCATCGTCGCGACAGCACTCTCCATGTAAAGGCGATCGGCGGCTGAAGGGACTGAGCTCACGTACGCCGCCAGGTCGTCGGGGCCCGACACAGAGCACGTGATCTCGGTTCCCAGCACCTCGCTGAGGGTCTTGGCGACCTGCGGACCTGTGGCCATTTCCGTGCTCAGCCAGTAGTTCTTGCCTCCGTGTTCGTCTGGTCCTTCACGCAGCACCGCAGCTGCGACCGCGGCGATGTCGGCGGCGCACACCCACCCGCGTGCGCTCTCCTGCCAGGGGACGTTGAACGAGCCGGTCTCGGCGACCGTGGCCAGCACCGTGTCGGTGATGACGTTGGGGTGCAGGTGCGTCCATGCGAGCCCGCTGGCCTCGATGTAGGTCTCGATGAGCTCATGCCAGCTGTAGTGGGGAATCCTGTGGCGGCCGGCGCTGAAGACGCCGAGGTGGACGATATGGGCCACCCCGGCCTGCGCGGCGGCGTCGACGAACATCTTGCTCTGGTGGAGCATGTCCGCGGTGTACCCGGTCAGGAGGAAGACCCGGTCAACCCCGTCCAGCGCCTCGGCGAAGTGCTCGGGCCGGTCCAGATCCAGCAGGACGGCTTCGCGCCCCTGGGCGTGCCACTGCTCGGCGACCTCGGCGCGCCGTGTCGCTAGGCGGACTTCAAGTCCCTCGTGGTCCTTGTCCAGCTCGTTGACCAGCTGCGATCCGACTGTTCCGGACGCGCCGATGATCAGGGTCGTTGCCATGGTGGATGCCTTTCAGTTCTGCGGGCGTAACACCGCCCCGCCGGCGCGGCGGGGCGGGTTCAGGCCGCGGTCGCGTTCTTGGTGAGCGCGTCCATGAGGAGTTCGACGAGCCGGTGGGCCTGCTCCCTGGTGCTGTGCTGTGCCGAGGCGGCGGCGCTGCCCACCAGGAGCAGTGCGTCGCCCGGGGTGATGTCGGCGCGCAGGGAGCCGTCCCGGGCTCCGGAGTCGATCAGGGTGGTGACGGCGTCGTTCAGGAGGGTGTGCGTATGGGCGTAGGGGTCGGCGTCGGAGGCGAGGGCGGCGTTCAGGGCCGCGCACATGTTGCTGTTGGCCATCGCGTGGTCCAGGAAGTGTTCCAGCCACGCCCGGGTGGCCTCGGCGCCGGTGTGCCGGGCGACGAGGGCGCCTGCCTTCTCACACACGAGGGTGATCTGCCGCGTATGGGCGGCAACGAGGAGGGCTTCACGTGTCGGAAAGTGTCGGTAGAGGGTGCCGACCCCGACGCCCGCCTGCTTGGCGATGGCGGCCGGCGTGGCCTCCGGGCCCTGCTCGGCGAAGGCGCGCGCGGCGATCTCCAGCAGTCGCTCGCGATTGTGCAGCGCATCGCTCCTGGTCCTGCGGGGGGCGGTGGGCATGCGGCATCCTCCTTCGATCGCCCCGACTCATTTTCCGGAACGCATTCCGTTTAACACATTAAACGGAATGCGTTCCGGAAAAACTGTACACCCCGGCACCCGGAGGGTGCTGCGTGTGCGATTCGGGCAGGTGTGAGCTTTGCGGCCCCTGGCCGGGTTCACGCACCCGCGGTAGCCCTGTCCGGCCAGCCGATCCTGCGGCGAGCACGGCCAGGCGCCCCACCTCGTCCACGACGTGGTTGCAGCCCCGCCCGCACAGCACCGCCGCCTCTCGGCTGCGCGGGAAGCCGGATGTCCCGGGGTACCCGAGAGCTGTGGGTGAACTGGCGCAGTTCGTAGTCCCGCTCCTCGCCTCCGAGCGATCGGCCTCTGCGTGCCGGCGCCTACTCCTCGACAGGTACGCGGGGGTCGCGCAGGGGCCGCAGGCCGCCGACGACGAGTGAGCGCGGGGCCGACCGGGGAAGGCCGCACCGCGCCCTCCTCGGTCGGCCCGCATGTGACACCGGCGCCATCAGCCGCGCGGTGGACTGGACATGCCCGTTCCGTCGGTGCGGATGCCGGCCAGGAGGAAGGCGAGGTGCTGGCGGTACTTGTCGGGTGAGGTGTCCCGGGTTGCGTCTGCAGTCGCCGGCACCACGAAAAGGCGCGTCGTGACATCGGAATTTCCCAAGCCGGTCACGCGGCCGCCACCAACATGTATAGGAAGAAAATAGCCATGAACCTCTTCACGCCATGGTCGATCGGGAGCATCTCCCTCCGAAATCGCATCGTGATGGCACCGCTGACTCGCGCCCGCGCGAGCGATGACGGCGTCCCCTCGCCGCACGCGGCAACCTATTACAGCCAACGCAGCGGTGCGGGGCTCATCGTCGCTGAAGCCACGAACATCAGCCCGCAGGCGAAGGGATTCGTCAATACGCCCGGCATCTACACGCGCGAGCAGATCGAGGGCTGGAAGCCGGTCACGAAGGCGGTGCACGACAACGGCTCCAAGATTTTCCTCCAGCTCTGGCACACCTCCAGTCCGGTTGCTCGACCACCTTCAGGGAGTAGCGCATGCCGTTTCTGACCCAGCTCATGTCCATGGCGTCACGGTAGGGGCGCTCTGCCGCACCGCGAGGCGGAACCGGGTGCTCTCTCTGATGCCTTCGGCTGATCCGCCCAGTGCGTTGAGGAGAAGGATGCTGCATTCCGGCGGCTCGCGCTGGCCGTCGAGGGCTACTGCGTCCACGCCGGTTACCGTCACCGTCCCGCGTTCTACGGGTTGGACCTCCTACTACGCCGAAGCCCTGCCACCGGGGGCGAGACGGAAGCGTGAGCGATACCGCCAAGGTCCCGAAGACCCGGTACCTGCCGTAGAGAACCGATCGGTTACTGGACATTCTCTTCCGACGGGCAGTCAGCTGCCATGCTGAGCACGGCCGTGGGACTGGTAAGTCCGCATGTTGAGGTGTCGCGTATTCAGCGACTGGGGCCGACCTTTGGTTACTGGCTGTCGCCACTGGCGGTGGTCCAGCGCGGGTCGATGTGGCCCAGCCATGCGTCTTGGTCGTCCGCCAGTGGTTGCTCCAGAGGGAGGGGGAGGAACCGGCAGGTGAAGATAAGGCCAGCGTCATCTCCGTCGCCCTTGACGCGGTGGTTCCACGCATCTCGGGTTTCTGCTGATGCCTGCACAGAGAAGAAGGTGGTTCGTCGTGGCTGACCGGTGTCGGGATGGGGCTTGCTCTCCACGGCAATCTGTCGGACGACCGTGGCTGTCAGCAGCCCGGTCTCCTCGGCGACCTCTCGAAGGACCGCTTCCTCCAGATCTTCGCCTGATTTGACTCCCCCCGCTGGGACTTGGGTGCCGGCCTCGGGCATGCCGGTGTGGTCGAAGACCAGAACTTCGGGGACGGCGCGGTTCCGGATGACGTATGCGGCGACACGGATTCTGGGTCGGGTCATCCCGGCATTGTCAGTCATCTGCGCCGTTCATGGTCGCCAGGGGCGTATCGGCTCCAGGTTCCGCCGGCTTCGGTGACCAGGCGAGTGGCGGTCTTGGCGTGGTAACCGAGGGCCTTCGCGATGACGGGGGCCGGGGCCTGGAGGACGAGTTGTCGGATCGCGGAGGTCCTGCCGCGTTGCGGAGGGACGCCGATCTTCCGCAGGTGGACTTGGAGGCTGACCGGGTTCATCGGCTGTCCGGGCTGGCGGCCGGGGAAGAGCCACTGTGAGCTTCTGCTGCTGGCGTAGGGCAGGTGCCGGCAGGACTGGATGTATGCCCGTATGAGGTCAGCGACGGGTTCCGGAAGCGGAGACGGCGGGTCTCCCAGCCGGACGGTGACCGTGGTGCCGTCGTCGAGGACGTCATCGACGGTGAGGCGGACGATGCGGGTGACGGGTTGGGCGTAGAGGAGGACGAGCGCGGCGGCGACCCGGGCCCGCAGGGGCAGGGAGCCGTCGTTGAGAACCCGCCGGAGAATGGCGAGTCGGCGGTGCTGATGTCGGAGCGGTGATCTTCAGTAATCAAGCGCCCTGCTGCCGGTCGACAACCGGAAGCAGCCTGCTGAAGGTGTTTCGCGTGGCCACCGGGCGGCCCGCAAGAGGGCCCTGAGGGTTGGTACGTCAGCCCGAGGCGCCGCTGCGCCGGGCGTAGGCGCGGGCGGCACGGACACGGTCGCCGCAGCGGGTGGAGCACCAGTGGCGCCGGCCGTGGGTGCGCAGGAGGAACCGGTCACAGGGGGTCGATCCGCAGGCGGCGAGGATGTCGGCGTCGGGGCCGGTGAGTAGGTCGGCGGCGTCGGCGGCGAGGGTCGCCAGTGCGTGGTTGACGGCCTGGTCGGTGGGGTGCGCCTGGACGCGGCGCAGCCCCTGGGCCCCGTCCCAGGCGAGGAGGGGGGCGGTGGGCACGGCCGTGAGGGCCTCGTTCACCGCGCGCAGGGATTCCTCGGGCGGGGTGGTGGTGTCGACGCGGGCGGCGAACAGGGCGCGGATGTGGTCGCGCAGCGTGCGCATCCGCTGTGCGCACACCTCGTAGAGCTGCACGTTTGGGGTGGTCAGGTCGTGGGCGGCGAGCCAGCGCATGGCGGATTCCGGGGCTGCGAGCAGGTCGTAGCTCTGGCTGGCGGGCAGGGTGGCGGCGGTGTCGGCGAAGTCCAGGGAGCGGTACCGGTCGGCACCCGGGGCCGGAGGCAGAGCGGTCGGTGCCACGTCGGTGGCCAGGATGTCGTCCATACCTCTCATGGTAGCGCTTGCATTTTTCCGTGATGCCTGCCTAGCCTGGTATCACGTTAACCGAAGGTTTTTTTCGTGAGAAACGGAGATGTGATGTCCCAGCTCAACGCCAGCCAGTTCCCGATCCGCACGTTCGGCGGTCCGACCGCCCTGTTCGAGTACGGCGGCCTGCGCTTCCTGACCGACCCGACCTTCGACGGCCCCGGCAACTACCCCGCGCCCGGTGGCCCGACCCTGACCAAGACCGCCTCCTCCACCACTACCCCTGCCGACCTCGGCTCCATCGACGTGGTCCTGCTCTCCCACGACGAGCACGCCGACAATCTCGACACCTCCGGCCGTGCCCTGCTCGCCGACGTCCCCCTCACCCTCACCACCCCAGGCGGCGGCAAGCGCCTCGGGGCGAAGGCCAAGGGCCTGGCCGACTGGGAGTCGACCGAGCTGGAGCGCCCGGGCGGCGGCACCATCACGGTGACCGCAGTTCCCGCCATCCACGGCCCCGGCGCGCGTGAGGAGATCGAGCCCTTCACCGGCCAGGTCGTCGGCTTCGTCCTGACGGGCGAGGGCCTGCCGACGGTCTACGTCAGCGGCGACAACGCCTCGCTCGACGCGGTCAGGGAGATCGCCGACCGCTTCGCCCCGATCGACACCGCCCTCCTGTTCGCCGGAGCGCCCCGCTTCCCCATGCTCTTCGACGGCCGACCGGTCGTCCTGGACAGCGCCCAGGCCGCCGAGGCCACCCGGATTCTTGACGCCCGCCGTGTCGTCCCGGTCCACCACGACAGCTGGGCCCACTTCACCGAGGGCCGCGACGAGCTGGAGGCCGCCTTCGCCGCCACGGGCCTGACCGACCGCCTGGACCAGGACTGGGCGCAGCGCGCCTGAGCCCGGACCACCCCTCAGGAACCCAGAGCTCGTGCCGGGGCCGGGACCCGCAGCACCCCGAGCCCCGACCCCGGCACGACCCTTCGCGGCGTCCCCTGCGCCGTGCCAGAACGACAGAGAAGGACCCGATCGCATGTCCACCGGAACCAACGCCGGCCTCGTGCACCGCTTCTACCAGGCCCTTCAGCAGGGCGACTACGACACGCTCATCGGCATGTTCCACCCGGACTTCGTCTTCTACCCCCAGATCGACAGCCCCCGGCCCGGCGCCGCAGGGTTCATCGACGCGGAGAAGAAGCACGTCGACGCCTTCCCCGGCATCCGCCTGACGGTTCTCGACACCGTCGCCTAAGCCGACAAGGTCGGCGCCTACGTCGTGGTCGAAGGAGACCAGGGCGGCGACTACTACGGCATCCCCCACGCGGAGCGCACGTACGGTTTTCCATGTTCAACCTGTTCACGTTCAAGGACGGGAAGATCATCGAGAAGCGGGCCCACTACAACCTGGCCGACATCAAGGACCAGCTCACGGCCGACCCCGCCGCCTGACGACACGGGCCTCGACAGGGCCACGCCCTGCACCTCTCCACCGCCGCCCACCGACGGCACCCGCCTGGAGCGAAACGCTCCCACCCAGACCACGATCCGGGCCCCGGCGTCCGAGAACCGACCGCCCTCCGGCGTCACCAGCGTGGCCACCAGGTCCCCGGGCAGCGCCACGTCCGCCCGGTGCGCGGCTCTGTCGACCGTGGCGTGCAGCCGCCTCTCCGCGACCGCCCGGACCTCCGACACCTTCCGGGCCAGCACGCTCACCCCCGGGCAGCAGCACACGGTGCCGGCGCAGCCAGCCCACCGCCTGGTTGAACAGGGCCACCGGCCCCTCGGCGTGCGTCCACGCCCGCCCGTGCAGGAACGTACGGAACCGCCGGGACCACTCCGCGTCCTCGTACTCGTACGCGTCCCGGATCTCCCACGCGTGCTCGTACGCCGTCGGCTTGCGCTCGGTGTACTGCTTCACGCAGCTGACGTCCTTGATGCCGAGCTGTTCCCCGAGGTACTCCACCACCGCCCACGGAACGTCCAGCGGGTCGTCCGGGAGGAACCGGCCGATGTAGCGCACGGTGCACATCTGGAGAGCGAACCCGAGCCGGTTGTGATCACCGCGCTGCTTCGCGACCAGCTTGCGGTCCACGTCGTCGAGGAAGAAGAACCGCTCCAGCTCCGGCCGGGTCGGCTCCTCGTTGAACTTCCCGTACGACAGCCGCCTGCTCGTCAGTCAAGAACTCCACTGGCATGGACCTGACGCTAACGACCCCGCAGCCGCTCAACGATCTTCCGCCGAACCCCGGCGCCAGACCGATCACCTGTGCTAGACGCCCATGATCACTGGCTTGGCGTTAACCGCTGTACCGCTGTTCCCCAAGGCCGGCGAGGCCCGCGGGTTCAGGAAAACCGAAGTCTGTTCAGCGGGAACTCGCGGGTCGGTCCGTGTGCATCAGCTGCGCGAATCCGTGGGTTCGGCGGGAACCGTGGGGTGTGCTGCGAGGCGGCGGGCTTCGGCGGTGACCTCGGCATCCGCCTGGTCCACGGTCCTGTCGCCGTATTCGAGGATGTCGTACTCGTCGTCGAGTTCAGCGAGGCTCTCGGTCAGGGGCAGCCCATGTCCGTGGCGCTGGTGAATCCGGAAGGTGAACTCCCGAGGTGTGAGCTCTCCAGTGAGCATGCGGCGTGCGAGGGCTCGGGCGACGGCTTCCTGACCGGCCTCGCTGCCGACCGGATAGAAGGCGAGGCCGAGTTCGTCGAGTGCTTCGGGAAGCAGGTCGTGGACGTCGTAGTCCGCCTCGGCGCGCGTGCAGGCGGCGAGAATCCGAAGGCCGGGGGTGTCGAGTCCGGCGACGAGCGCATCACAGGCGGCATTCACCACGTCGCTCGCGCGGATTTCCCCCATGCTCCAGAGAGCGGCATGGTCCTGGAGAGCGATTGCTGCTGCTTCGGTCGACATCACTCATCCATGATTCCCTTCACGGCACGTCCAGGTCGACCGGATTTCATCGAAGGTGCTGTTCAGCGGCCTGTTCCAGCAGGGCTCGTGCGGAGTCCGCGTAGCGCATCGCGGTCTTCTCGTCGAGCCCGAAGACCTCGGCGAGATGCAGTGGGTCAGGCCCGTGGGTCAGGGCCTCTTCGAGCTGCCGGTCGACACGAAGCCACTCCAAGGTGGCGTCCTGTCCTCGCATCGGAGCACTGATCCAGTGGTTGCTGGCCCGGCTGGTCGTATTGGCGGTCTGGTTGTTGATCAGCAGGTTGAGGTTCGCGGTGCTGGGCCACCGACGGCGCCGGTATTCCAGCCACTCCACCATGAGCTCCAGAGTGAGGTCGTCGAGAGGCCGGGCCCGTCCAGCGATGGTCAGTTGGGCATCTTCGAGGACGACAGCGAACCGTCCTTCGACCTCGCCCACCGGTTCGCCGAGGCCCGCGGCCGAACATGTGGCAGGCGGGGCAGAGCCGTCCACTGAAGTTGCCCCAGGGCCAGGCAGCCAGAGCAGGAACTGGTGGGCTTGACGTAGCCCTCGCGAGTCCATCCTCGTCGGACGCAGTGAAGGAGGGTTCCACTCGGAGAAACAGATCGGCCACCCCTTGCTGCACACCGGAAACGCATCCGGGCTGAAGGAATTTTTCACAGAACGAGAACCCTGCCAAAAGAATCCGCAATGCAACAGATGGATGGATTACTATTTCAAGAAAGACAACCCGGATCTTGAGGTGACACACGCGGCCAATTACGACCAGTTCAGCCCGGGCCAGGGCAAGGAGCGCAAGCAGTATGTCAAGGACCTCACGGAGGCTCACGGGGTGAGTTAGAGTAAGATGTCAACATGAACTCCCCCGTAAGCTACCGCGACCTGACGCAGCTTTATGGGATGGGTGGCGTGGTGCTCTACCCCATTCAGGAACCCAGTTCGCTTCACGCTCCGACCGCACTGTTCCTGGGGTCTGTTGGTCTGCCGAACGACAGGTTCTTCACCTCCCGTGCCGGAATTACGGGATCCGGGCGGGACCCTTACGAATTGGCCCCCCTGTTCGCCCTGAATGACCGCCATTGCCCGGAAGAGTCACAGACTTGGCATGTTCTGGGGTACCTTCCCGCAGCCCTCGTCACCGTCGACCCCTCCTCCGGAACGGTATACATCTTCCCGGAAAGCGCGCGCGAGTACCAGCTCGCACACCGGAACGTTGCGACACTTGTTCATTGCCTGACCGAATTCAGGAAACTCGAGGACGCATACAAGTCGCCCGACCCTGATGTCGAGGATCTGGTCGACACGTTTCGCGAGGCGGTGAACGTATTCGACCCGACTCCACTTATGGACCCCGAGTCTGAATGGAACCGCATGCTCGAGGAAGTACTTGAGGAAATGTGGTAGGAGCTGACCACGCCTCCGGGATACGGGTGTCGCTGCACCTCAGCTGCCGGGGCGCGCCCAGCGCCGAGTGCGCGCAATGCGTGGGCGAGCTCGTCGGCCCGAGGGCTGGCCGCCGTCCGCGTCACGGTGACTACACCGGTGCGCGCGCGGCGGCGTTCTTGGCGAGTACGCCGCCGGCGAGGAGCCTCGTTGTCGGGATAGCCGAGCGCACCGAGCAGAAAGGCAGAGCGGGGCCGCCCTGCCCAAGGACAGAACGACCCCGCCGATGGGGCCGAAGGCCCTGCTTGGAACAACCGTCAGCGCCCTGTGGCCCCCTGAACCGGGAACGCACGCGCCCAGGCGATGAACTCATCCGCTACGGGATAGTCCATCTCCACACCGGCCAGCGTGGCCTCCAGCGCGGCCGGAGGTACCCGGTCGACGTTCAGGAGCACCTCAGCCCAGCCTGGCGGACGCCGGTGACGAAACCCGCTGGATCGCGCCTTCATCTCAGCGCTCAGGGCATCGCGGTCGAGGAACCACCGCATCTGCGGAAACGTGTGTTCACGCAGCATCGCGAGCAGTTCTCCCGCGCACACGTCCGGATCCATGTGGGGCCCGTATGCCCAGTAGCCGCGGGCGGGCATGTCCGCAGCCGGATCCAGAGCGACACCTGCCGGTGGGATCAGGTCCCAATGCAGCATCGCCTCACTCGCGTCCGGGGCCTTGCCCCTGGCCTGATCCCAGTGCTGACGATGGACCCAGACCCGCTGCGGAGCGGGAACGATCGACACCCGCGCGAAGAAGACCTCCCGGCGCAGATCGATCCGGTGCGGATGGAACTCCACCAGCGCACAGTCACCATGTCCCCCGAAAAAGCGGAAGACCTTGGTCCCGTCCGGGACGAGCCCAGCCTCCTTGGCGGCTGGCACGACATGTCGACGCCGCCAGGCCCTCTGCGAGATCATTACCGCCTCCTCCTTCCGACTATCATGCCGAGCATCACCGCCAGATCGGCGGCGACCCGACCCGGATCGTGCCCGGTCCCGCACGGCCGCAACTACCGCAACACATCGCCGTACGCAGCCGTCAGCGACGCAACGGGCCAGCCGCAGGCGTCCGGCCTCGGTCAGCGGTGCATCACGGTGGGGCATGAAGGCCCTTCGGACTGGTGTAGACGTCGCCCACACCGAACCCGGAAGGCCCTCACTCGTTCAAGATCCCAAGACGGTGATCGCTGTCACCGCCCCCAACCTCCGTGGACAGAACACCTAGCCTCGCGCTTTTATGGCGCCAGCTGTCCGAGGCTTGATCAAATAAGCGGAGAGCGCCCCTGACCTGCAACGATGGGACTTGTCTAGGGTCCTGTTGGCTGCACGGAAAGAAGCACTCTTCAGGTGAAGAAGCGTATCTGGCCTCGGGGAACATCGGTACAGCCGTTGGCGCTGAGAAGGATCATGGTCCGGTCGGCGTGAGGATGCTGACGCGGTTCTCGTACTCGCGGCGGGCCTTGCGCTGGGCCGGGACTGCGGGAATGCCGTGGTTGCCGTCGAGTGGCTGGCAGCGGGTGAGGAGTCCGAGGTGCACGGCGGGGGCGGCGCTGACGCGCAGGGTGTAGCCCTGGCCGCGTCGTACGGTCACCCCCTGGTCGAGCGCATCCCGCTCGGCGGGCTCCAATTCGGCGGCACGGAGGAAGTCGGCGACCTTGCCCGGCATGTCCAGGGTCACCGGCAGCTCCGGCGCCGGGGAGTCCTCCTCGATGGCGGCGTGGTCGGGCATGAGGTCGGCGACGGCGGTGCGGATCGCGCCGCGGCTGACGCCGCGGTCGCGGGCGAGAGCGGCGATCGAGCGGCCTTCCAGGTACCCGGTGCGCACGTGGGCGGTCTTCGCGGCCGTCACGGCGGGGCGGCGCCCGCCCTTGCTGCCCTTGGCCTCGGCAGCGCGCAGTCCGTCGTACGTCAGCTCGCGCTGGAGGTCTCGCTGGAGTTCGCCGGCGGCGGTGAGGGTCTGCACCATGAACTTCACGGTGGACAGCAGCTCGCCGGTGCGCGGGTGGCGGGCGGTGAGGTCCATGGCGGAGAACGCCCATCGTGGATGCGCAGGGCGACCTGGTCGCGGTGGAGGACGTCGAGCACGTCGAGGATGTGGCCAGTGCCGCGGACGAGGCGGAACATCTCGGAGATGTGCACGGTATCGCCCGGCCGCGCGTAGGTGAGCAGCTCGCGGAACTTCGGCCGCTGGAGCGGGTGGAGGCGACTGGAGGTCCCCGGGTCCTCCTTGAAGACGACCGGGTCCTCGATCCCCGCCTCGTCCAGGACGAGGTTCTGCCGGACGGTCGACTGCTGGTCGGTCGACACTCGTTTGTAGACCAGGTTCGCCACTCGGGGCCCCTTCCGCACGGAAGAACGGACCCTAGTAGGGCTTGGTCATGTGCGGTCTGTGATGGCGTGTCTTCTTGATCAGTCGTGTCGTTGACCGGGTGTGCTGAGTGAGGAGTTGGCTGCGG
>NZ_JBIAIP010000026.1:35311-47694 GCF_042871485.1 Streptomyces sp. NPDC005791 | reverse complement strand
GGGGTGGGGGGGGGGGGGGGGGGGGGGGGGGGGGGGGGGGGGGGGGGGGGGGGGGGCCCCGGCCCGGGCGCGCCCCCCCCCCCCCCCGCGACTGCCGGACGTGCTGTCCGACCGGCCGGATGACGACGGTGGCTTCATGTGCGGGCTCTTCGGGTCCGGTGTCCTGGACACTGTTGTGTGTACGCCACACTGTTTCGACGAGCCGGCACCGCCAACCGTTCGCACGTCATCTGTCCGGCTTCCGTGCGATGTGCCGGTCGTCCGGCCGAGGACAAGGAGTACCCCTGATGCCCCGCACCATGTCCGTGTCGGACAGCGTCCTGATCCGGGTGACGCCCTCGGCCGTGTACGAACGGATCAGCGATCCCACCGCGATGGGGCGCTGGAGTCCGGAGAACCAGGGAGCGAAGATCCTCGGGAAGCGCCGAGCAGCTCACGTCGGCATGGTTTTCGAAGGCCGCAACAAGCGCGGCTCCTTCCACTGGACGACCAGGTGCACGGTGACAGCCGCCGATCCGGGCGTACGGTTCGCCTTTCGCGTGCACGCGATCGGGATACGGCGCCCGCGGCTGCCGGGGGCCATCGCGCTGTGGGAATACCGCTTGGAGGCGGTCAACGGCGCCACACGTGTCACGGAGACCTGGACGGACAACCGGCGGGCCTGGCCCGACTTCCTCGCCAACGCCTTCGACCGGGTCGCGACGCGTGGGCGTACGTTCGCCGAGTTCCAACGCGGAAACATACGGACGACACTGGAACGCCTCAAGTCCGCGCTGGAGCAGGGCGACGCGGATGATGGCGGCCGTGTGGAGGACGGGCCGCCGCCCGGCTGAGGCAGAAGGCCAGGCGACGACGACGCCTCGTGAACGTACGTCGGAGTCACGATCCGCCGGGCGGGGCCTCCGTGGCCGCCCACCGGACAGCCACGGCCACCAGCACCGCTTCGTGGCCCGCTACCGGGGGCGGCCGTCACCTCTGCCACCCGCGTGCGGTACGAAGTGCGTGTGAACGAACAGATCCGGCCCGCGACCGTTCGCGTGTTCATTGCCCTCGCCCCGCCCGACCAAGCGAAGAAAGAGCTCGCCCAGGAACTGCTTCCCGCCTGCACCTCCCACCCTCACATGCGGTGGAACCGCATCGAGGACTGGCATATCACCCTGGCGTTCCTGGGGGAGCTTCCGACCACGACCGTTGCGCTCCTGCGCCCGCCGCTCGCCGGCCTCGCGGCGGCCCGCCGGCCGCCGCGTCTGGCGCTCCAAGGCAGCGGGCACTTCGACGAACGGGTGCTGTGGAGCGGTGTCGAGGGGGATCTCGATGAGCTGCACATGCTCGCCGCCGACGTGCGTGCCGCGGTCAGGAGCTGCGGTATCACCTTCGTGGAGCGGCCCCTGCGCCCCCATCTGACCTTGGCCCGTGCCCGCCGGGGTGACAGCTCCTCGGCAGGCGAGATCGCCGCGGGGCTCACCGGATTCACCGGCCGGCGGTGGTCTGCCGAACGTCTGCACCTGGTCGGCAGCAACCTCGGCCGCAGCAGCGGACCGATCCACTACCGCGACATCGAGGCGTGGGCTTTCGACAACGGGAGCCACACAGGGCCCTGAACGAACCAGCCGCGCCTCACGGTTCGTGCCACGGGTGTTCAGGCGGTGCCGGGACCGCTCGGCGACCAGTGCGGAGGCCGGGTCAGCGCATCCGGCAGCTTCGTGGCCGCGTTACCCTTCGCCGCGTTCAGCTGTGCCTGGGTGAGGAAGAGGGCCCCGGTGAGGTCGGCGTCGGACAGATCGGCGTCACGGAAATCGGCGCCGATGAGCTCCGCCCGGCGCAGGTCCGCTCCGCGCAGGTCGGCCGCGATGAGATACGCACCTCGGAGTTCGGCTCCGCGCAGGTCGGCGCCTCCGAGTCGGGCTCCGATGAGGTCGGCGCCCCGTTGACTGCGCTTCTTACGCCGGTGAACCGTGGCGCGTTCGAGCTCGCCGGCCCGCAGCAGGAGGGCTGCGGTCGTGTCCCTGTGCCCGGCCACATCCACTTCAGCGAGGTCTTCGGCGGGCAGATGCGTGAGGCGTTCTGTCGTGTCGAGGGCGTCACGGAGATCGGCGTGCAGGCGGGCGGCGGCAGGCAGGGTGAGGGCTTCCGTCAGGTACCAGAGCAGTTCGTGCAGCTGCCTCATGACCGGGAACACCTGGAACATCTGCTGGGCGGTGTCCGTGGCAGACCGCCAGTCCCGGCCTGCGTATGTTTCCTGGGAAACCTTCTGTCCCGCGCCGAAGCAGTCGTACACGGTGCAGCCGGAGAAACCCTCGGGACGCAGCCGGGTGTGTATGCCGCAACGGAAGTCTTCCGCCAGATTGGGACACGGCGTCCCCGCGTCCTTGTTGATCGCGAAATCAGCCGAAGCGGTCAGCGTGAGTGCGACACAACAGAGCCCGAAGCAGTTCGCGCAGTCGGCGCGCAGGGCGGCCCGCTCGATGACGGGTGGGGCGGTCGGGTCTTCGGCGGGCACGTGCCTCATTCCTCCTGTGTGTGCTGTCCGCCAAGTCTACGGGTGCGTTCGGAGCTGCGGACGGCACCTGTCAGTGGGCGGGCGCACACTTGGCCACAGACGGCACGGGTGTGGAGGGGGCGGACATGAGCACGTCGGAAGAGAGAGGTTTCGAGCCCGCGACCGGCGACGGCCCCGTGGTCCCCGAGGCCGCGGGCAGGCGTGCCGGGGAGGTGCGGAACGCCTTCGACGGCCTGCTCCAGATCCGGCGTCTGACCCGAGCGGCAATCGCGGATCCCGAGGGCGCGCCGGCCCAGTGGGAGCTGCACCAGCCGCTACGGGCTGTGGCGTTGGCGTTGGAGGCCGCCGGGATACCCCCTTCGGCGGTCGGCCCGTCGGGCGAGCGGACCGCCACGGGCTATCGCGTGTGTACGGGCGAGGTGCCCGGATCGGTGCGGGTCGAATGGGCCGGTCCGCCCGGCAGTGGAGCGGCACACGACGAGGAGGAGGCGCTGGCCGGATGTGCCGTGGTGTTGCGTCAGCTGGGCTGGACGGCCTTGCTGTACCGCGGGCCGCGCCGGCGGCGCTTTCTCGAGGTGGAAACACCGCCCACGGCCCGGCCCTGACGGCTTTTCGGCGGTGGCCGCGGACATTGTCAGACCCGTGAGAGATGCTTGACGGTCCGACACCTCTGACCGGGGAGATGCTGAGATGCACAAAGCCGAAATCGCAGCGGCCCAGGCGTACATCCGCTTGCTGGCCGCCACGCGCGCCGCGCTCGCCGATCCGGCCGGCGCCCCTCTGTACATGCCACTGCTCGCCTCCCCGATCGAGGAGGCCGACGAGGCCCTGCGAAGCGCGGGCCTCGCGGGGAACGAGGAAAGGCTCTTCGCTCTCGTACGGGAGCTTCAACCGAGCCTGACGGGTTCCGGGCGCTGACCGTCCCCGGGTCGCGGTGGGTGCCTCGCTTCTCAGACGCGGCGGCCGGCCGGGGATGTGGCCGGGCACTCCGCGGAGGCGCTCACCGCGGCCGAGGGACGGCTGCCGCACAGGAGTGACCGGGGGCGCCGGCCAGCTGTCACGAGTCGCCGACGGGCCCGTTCACCAGGAGTCGCAGGGCGGGCTGTCGCTCCTCGCCTCGTCGCAGGCAGAGCGCGGCCATGCTCCGGACGAGCTTCCGCGGCGGATCTTCTTCAGGGAGCCACCCTCACCGAGGCCGCCCGGAAGCACCAGGACACTTCCTCGACGGGTGAGCCTCAGGTCCCCCCGTCGTCGCGGAACCGCTCGCCCACATTGACCGGGAGTCGCACCTCAGCGCCGATGAATTGATTCAAATCACGAAGAAACCTGACTAGCTGCTTGACTAGCAGCGGTGCTCAAACCTAGCGTACGGTTCTGGATGAAACGATTCACATCCTCGATCCTGACCGGTCGCCGGATGACTCTGCTTACGAGGTGTTCATGTCTGATGTGTCGGCCGTCAAGGCAGCTCTGAAGTCTCAGGTCATCGAGACGCCCTCCTGGGGCTACGGCAACTCCGGGACGCGTTTCAAGGTCTTCGCCCAGCCCGGTGTCCCGCGCGACCCGTTCGAGAAGCTCGCCGACGCGGCGCAGGTGCACCGCTACACCGGAGTGGCCCCCAAGGTCTCGCTGCACATCCCGTGGGACCGGGTGGAGGACTACGCGGCGCTGAACCGGTACGCCGAGGGGCTCGGGCTGCGGATCGGCGCGATCAACTCCAATGTCTTCCAGGACGACGATTTCAAGCTGGGCTCGGTCACCCACCCGGACCCGAAGGTCCGCCGCAAGGCCACCGACCATCTGCTCGAGTGCGTCGACATCATGGACGCCACCGGCTCGCCCGACCTCAAGCTGTGGTTCTCCGACGGCACCAACTACCCGGGCCAGGACGACATCTCAGGCCGCCAGGACCGGCTGGCCGAGGCGCTCGCCGAGGTCTACGCGCGGCTCGGTGACGACCAGCGGATGCTGTTGGAGTACAAACTCTTCGAGCCCGCCTTCTACACCACCGACGTCCCGGACTGGGGCACCTCGTACGCCCACTGCCTCAAGCTCGGGCCGAAGGCGCAGGTCGTCGTCGACACCGGACATCACGCACCGGGCACCAACATCGAGTTCATCGTGGCCTTCCTTCTGCGCGAGGGAAAACTCGGGGCGTTCGACTTCAACTCCCGTTTCTACGCCGACGACGACCTGATGGCAGGCGCCGCCGACCCGTTCCAGCTGTTCCGGATCATGCACGAGGTCGCCAAGAACGGCGGCCTCGACGCCGAGACCAACGTCAACTTCATGCTCGACCAGTGCCACAACATCGAGGCCAAGATCCCTGCCGTCATCCGTTCGGTCACCAATGTCCAGGAAGCGACCGCGAAGGCTCTGCTGATCGACGCCGAGGCGCTGGCCGAGGCGCAGCGTTCCGGTGACGTCCTCGCTTCGAACGGAGTGCTGATGGACGCGTTCAACACGGACGTACGGCCGCTGCTCGCCGACGTACGTGAGGAACTCGGCCTGGAGCGCGATCCGTTCGCGGCCTACCTCGCATCCGGCAACCAGGAGCGCATCGCCGCAGACCGTGTGGGCGGAGAGCAGGCGGGCTGGGGCGCCTGAGCCCCGCTCCCCTCCCCTTCCTCCGTGCACCCAGGCCGCACCCGCCCGTCCCCCTCTTCTCGAAGGAACCTTCATGACGTCCGCGACGCACGCCGAAGTCGCCGCGCTTTTGGAGCGCGCCCACCGGATCGGCTCAGACCCCCGCAACACCAACTACGCCGGTGGCAACGCCTCGGCCAAGGCGACGGAGACCGACCCGGTCACCGGTGGCGAAGCCGCACTGCTCTGGGTCAAGGGTTCGGGAGGCGACCTCGGCACACTGACCGAGGCCGGTCTCGCCGTGCTCCGGCTGGACCGGGTGCGCGCGCTCAAGGATGTGTACCCGGGGGTGGAGCGCGAGGACGAGATGGTCCTGGCGTTCGACTACTGCCTGCACGGTAAGGGGGGCGCCGCCCCGTCGATCGACACCGCGATGCACGCGCTGGTCGAGGCCGAGCACGTCGACCATCTGCACCCGGACTCCGGGATCGCTCTGGCGTGCGCCGCCGACGGAGAGAAGCTGACCGCCGAGTGCTTCGGTGACAAGGTCGCCTGGGTGGGCTGGCGCCGGCCCGGTTTCCAGCTGGGCCTCGACATCGCGGCCGTCAAGGATGCCAATCCGCAGGCTGTCGGGGTGATCCTGGGCGGTCACGGCATCACGGCCTGGGGCGACACCTCCGAGGAGTGCGAACACAATGCGCTCTGGATGATCCGCACCGCCGAGAAGTTCCTCGAGGACCGCGGCAGGGCAGAGCCCTTCGGCCCCGTACTCCCGGGGCGGGGAGCCCTGGAAGAGGCGGCGCGCCGGGAGCGGGCCGCGGCCCTCGCCCCGGTGATCCGCGGGCTGGCGTCCAAGGACCGGCCGCAGGTCGGGCACTTCACCGACGCGGAGCCTGTGCTGGACTTCCTCTCACGCGCCGAACACCCCCGTCTCGCGGCCCTCGGCACTTCGTGCCCGGACCACTTCCTCCGTACGAAGGTCAGCCCGCTGGTCCTCGATCTGCCGGCCGACGCGCCGCTGGAGGAGGCGGTGGCCCGTCTCGAGACGCTCCACGAGGAGTACCGGGAGGCGTACCGGGCGTACTACGAGCGCCATGCGGCACCCGGTTCGCCGGCCATGCGCGGAGCCGACCCGGCGATCGTGCTGGTGCCCGGTGTCGGCATGTTCTCGTTCGGCAAGGACAAGCAGACCGCCCGGGTCGCCGGGGAGTTCTACCTCAACGCCATCAACGTGATGCGCGGCGCCGAGGCCGTCTCCACGTATGCGCCGATCGAGGAGTCGGAGAAGTTCCGCATCGAGTACTGGGAACTGGAGGAGGCCAAGCTCCGCCGGATGCCGAAGGCGAAGGCGCTGGCCACGCGGGTCGCGCTCGTCACAGGCGCCGGCTCAGGCATCGGCAAGGCCATCGCGCACCGGCTCGTCGCGGAGGGCGCGTGTGTCGTCGTCGCGGACCTGAACGCCGAGAACGCGGCGGCTGTCGCCGAGGAACTCGGCGGCCCGGACAAGGCCGTCGCGGTGACGGTGGATGTGACGTCCGAGGAGCAGATCGCCGATGCGTTCAAGGCCGCCGCACTCGCCTTCGGCGGTGTCGACCTGGTGGTGAACAACGCCGGGATCTCCATCTCCAAGCCTTTGCTGGAGACCACGGCCCAGGACTGGGACCTGCAGCACGACATCATGGCACGCGGTTCGTTCCTGGTGTCCCGGGAGGCGGCGCGGATGATGCGTGCCCAGAACCTCGGTGGCGACATCATCTACATCGCCTCCAAGAACGCCGTGTACGCGGGCCCGAACAACATCGCGTACTCGGCCACCAAGGCCGACCAGGCGCACCAGGTGCGTCTGCTGGCGGCCGAGCTCGGTGAGCACGGCATCCGGGTCAACGGGGTCAATCCGGACGGGGTGGTGCGGGGTTCCGGCATCTTCGCGGCCGGCTGGGGTGCCCAGCGCGCGGCGACCTACGGGATCGAGGAGGAGAAGCTGGGCGAGTTCTACGCCCAGCGCACGATTCTCAAGCGCGAGGTGCTGCCGGAGCATGTCGCCAACGCCGTCTTCGCGCTGACCGGCGGGGACCTCACCCACACCACCGGCCTCCACATTCCCGTCGACGCCGGTGTGGCGGCGGCCTTCCTGCGCTGACCATGAGCTGCTGCGCCGCGCCCCGGATGCCGTACCGCGCGCACCCGGGGCGTGGCTCCGCCCGGATCGGACGAAAGTTTCCATGTCTGCGACTTCACGACACGACCCGGTGTTCGCCGCGGTGGACCTGGGCGCCACCAGCGGCCGGGTGATCACCGGCCGGGTCGGCCCCGACGAGCTGGTGCTGACCGAGGTGCACCGCTTCGCCAACACGCCGGTCCGGCTCCCCGACGGGCTCCGCTGGGACGTACTCGCCCTGTATCAAGGCATGCTCGAAGGATTGCGCGCGGCGGCACGCAGCGGCCCCGTCACCTCGGTGGGCATCGACACCTGGGCTGTGGACTACGGTCTCCTGGACTCCGACGGCTCCCTCCTGGGTCTCCCCTTCCACTACCGCGACGGGCGCAACAGCGCCGCCGCCGAGCAGGTCCTGCGCCACTTCGACGCGCAGGAGCTGTACGACATCGGCGGACTGCAGCACCTGCCGTTCAACACGCTCTTCCAACTGGCCGCCCACCGTTCGACAGCTCAGTGGCAGGCTGCCCGGACGCTGCTGCTGATGCCCGACCTGCTGGTGTACTGGCTGACGGGCTCGGTCGGAGCGGAAGTGACCAACGCGTCGACGACCGGTCTGTTCGACGCGCGTACCGGCGGCTGGTCCGACGCGCTGATCGGACGACTGGGTCTGGAACGTTCGCTGTTTCCCGCGCTGCGCGATCCGGGCGAGCCGGCGGGCACCCTGCTTGCGCACGTCGCCGAGTTCACCGGCCTGCCGGCGGACACACCGGTGACGACCGTCGCCTCGCACGACACGGCATCGGCCGTGGCCGCGGTGCCCGCCACCGAACCGGGATGCGCGTATGTGTCGTGCGGTACCTGGTCGTTGGCCGGCCTCGAACTGGACGCACCCGTGCTGACGGAGGAGTCACGGGCGGCGAATTTCACCAATGAGCGCGGTGTGGACGGTACGGTGCGCTATCTCC
This sequence comes from Streptomyces sp. NPDC005791, assembly GCF_042871485.1. Lineage (NCBI taxonomy): Bacteria > Bacillati > Actinomycetota > Actinomycetes > Kitasatosporales > Streptomycetaceae > Streptomyces > Streptomyces sp. NPDC005791. The sequence goes on along the minus strand of NZ_JBIAIP010000026.1, from coordinate 39,485 downwards.
GCAACATCATGGGGATGTGGCTGCTGGAGGAATGCCGTCGTACGTGGGAACACGGCGGTACATCGACGGGCCTGGCGGCGCTTCTCGCGGACGCGGCGCGTGCCCGGCCGTTCGCCGCCGTGATAGACCCGGATGATCCGGTGTTCCTGGCGCCGGGAGACATGCCGTCGCGGATCGACGCCGCTCTCGCCCGGACCGGGCAGGCGACGCCGGAAGGCCACGGCGGATATGTGCGGTGCGTGCTGGAGAGCCTGGCACTGGCCCATCGCAGAACACTGCGCGAGGCGGCCGATCTGGCGGGCCGTGAACTGACACGAATCCATCTGGTCGGCGGCGGTTCACGCAACGAGCTGCTGTGCCAGTGGACCGCCGACGCGACCGGCCTGCCGGTCACCGCGGGACCCGCCGAGGCCACCGCGCTCGGGAATGTGCTGCTCCAGGCCCGGTCGCACGGGCTGGTGGGCGGACTCGCGGACATGCGTCGGCTGGTCGCGCGCACCCAGGGACTCCACCATTACGCCCCGCAAGGGGACCCGCAGGCCTGGGACCGGGCGGCGGCCCGACTGACCGGCTGACCGGATGACCGGATGACCGGATGACCGCACGAGTGCGAGCGGTCCCTCCACCCCTTACGCCGACACGGGCGGCGGGTGTGGAGGGCCTCGGCCTCGGGCGGGGCGGTCAGAGCGAGGACAGGCCGAGTTCCCCGTCTCCTAGCGGCTCGAAGTGGCGGGCGACGTCGGCGGCGCTCACATCGCCGAGCGCCGCGGGGTTCCAACGTGGAGTGCGGTCCTTGTCAATGATCCGGGCGCGAACGCCCTCCACCAGGTCATGTCCTGCGAAGGCCCGGCAGGAGACACGGAACTCCTGGTCCAGGGCTGCTTCCGGACTGCTGAGCCGTGCACTGCGGCGTACGGCGGCCAGGGTGACCTTGAGCGCGGTGGGGGACGCGGTGAGGAGCGCATCGGCGGTCTCCTTGGCGGCGGGCAGTCCGCTGTTCAGCATCCGGTCGATGATCTCCTCGACGGTGTCGGCGGCGTAGCAGTCGTCGATCCATGGCCGGTGCGCCGCGAGTTCCCCTCCCGGGGCGTCGGTCGCGTAGCGCCGCACAGTGTCCTTCACCTCGGCGGGTGTCGCACATCCGGCGAGCGCGGTGGTGAGGCCGGCGAGGCGGTGCGACGGGACGAAGTGGTCTGCCAGTCCGCACAGCATGGCGTCGGCCGCGCCGACGGCCCCGCCGGTGAGTGCGAGGTGGGTGCCGAGCTCACCTGGTGCGGCGGCCAGCAGGTAGGTGCCCCCCACGTCGGGAACGAAGCCGATTCCGGTCTCGGGCATCGCGACGCGTGAACGCTCGGTGACGATGCGCACGTCACCGTGGGCGGACACGCCCACGCCGCCGCCCATCACGATGCCGTCCATGAGCGCCACGTACGGCTTGGGAAACCTGGCGATCCGGGCGTTGAGACGGTACTCGTCACGCCAGAAGTCCACGGAGGCGCGACGGCCCGCGCGGGCGTCCTCGTAGATCGACCTGATGTCACCGCCGGCGCAGAGGCCCCGCCCGCCGGCTCCGCCGATCACGACTGCGGTGACCGCACCATCGTCGGCGGCCAGGGTGAGCGCCTCGTCGATGCCACGCACCATGGAGTGGGTGAGCGCGTTCAGGGCCCTGGGGCGGTTGAGGGTGATGCGCAGGATGTGACCCTCGGTGTGCAGCAGGACGGGCTCGTCGTCGTTCATGTGTGCGCTCCGGTCAGCCGTGGACGATCTCTGCGTGCCATTCTGCGACGGCCCTCATGAAGGTCAGGCTCCGGGTCTCCCCGCAGTACCGCTGTGGCACTCCCGCATCGCGGGCTCGACAATTGAGACCTACGGGCAGCGACGTCCAGCAGCCCCGCCGGACGACCTCCGGAGCAGGCATGACCGACTCTTCACGTCGAGCAGACGACGAAGCGACACCGCGGCTCCGGTCCGACCGGCGTCACGCGGGTGAGACCGGGACCGCTGAACGCCTCGCGATGAACCGCACCGGCAGTTTCGAATGGGATCTGGACGCCCGGACCGTGGACATCGACGAAGCCGGGCTGATGGTCTTCGGTCTCGATCCCGCGACGTTCGACGCCTCACCGTCAGCGGTGGTCGAACGGCTGGACGCTGCGGATCGCGCACGTCTGGACGTCACCATCGACGAGGCGATCTACGGTGGCAGCAGCTCCTACAGCGTCCACTTCCAGGTTTCCCTCGAGGACGGGACCCGCCAGTGGACCCATGTCCAGGCGCGGATCCTACGGTCGGAGGACGGCCGGGCACACCGGGTCATCGGTGTGGTGCGGGACGCGACGGCCGAGGTCACCCATTCGGCCTTCGTCTTGGACCTGGAGAGGCGGCGCCGTCGCCAGACGAGCATCGTCGAGGCCACCACCGCCGCGATGTCACGTGCGGTGACGGTGGACGATGTCACCACCGCGCTCACCGGCCCGGGCGGCCTGGTCGGAATCGGTGCGGACGGGCTGGCGCTCGGGCTGGTGGAGAACTCCGCGCTCAAGTTCATCGCGCTGAGCGGTGACTCGGTGGAGGTTCTCGAAGGTCTGGGTTCCGGGCAGCTCGACGCGAGTCTGCCCCTCGGCGACACGATCCTCAGCGGACGGCCCCGGTTCATCAGCTCCCTCGGCTCACTGATCCGGCGCTATCCGGTTCTCGCACCGCACATCGGTGAGCTGGATTTCCAGGCAGTCGCCTATCTCCCGCTGATAGCTCAGGCCCGCCCGCTGGGCGGACTCGCGCTCTTCTACCGTGAACGCACGGTGTTCAATGCGGACGAGCGGATCCTGTGCCTGGGGCTGGCCGCGATCGTGGCCCAGTCGCTGCAGCGGGCGATCCTCTTCGACGAGGAACGTGAGTTCGCCACCGGGCTCCAGGCGGCCATGCTTCCGCGGCGGATCCAGGAGCCCGAGGGCGGAGAGATCGCGGTCCGCTACCACGCGGCGTGGAGCGGGCGCGAGGTCGGCGGCGACTGGTACGACGTGATCACACTGCCCAGGGGCCGTATCGGCGTCGTGGTGGGCGATGTGCAGGGCCACGACACACACGCCGCAGCGATCATGGGCCAGTTGCGTATCGCCTTGCGCGCCTACGCCGCCGAAGGGCACCCCCCGGCGACCGTGCTCGCGCGGGCTTCCCGCTTCCTCGCCGAGCTGGACACCGACCGGTTCGCCACGTGCACATACGCGCAGGTGGACCTCGCCACGGGGGCGGTGCGTGTGTCGCGCGCCGGACACTTCGGGCCTCTGATCAGGCACACCGACGGGCGGGTCGGAGTACCTCAGGTGCGCGGAGGCCTGCCGCTGGGAATCTCCACGGATTTCCGGGACGAGGAGTATCCGGAGACCCGACTCGATCTGGTGCCGGGCGAGACACTCGTCCTGTACACCGACGGGCTGGTGGAAGAGCCGGGTGCCGATGTCGACACCGGTGTCGCCGCGCTGATCCATGAGGTCAGCGACGGGCCCGACGGTGCCGAGGCGCTGGCCGACCATCTGTCGGACCGGCTGTGGGAGCGGTGGGGTTCGGGGGACGACGTGGCGTTGCTGGTTCTACGGCGCAGCCCGGATCTCGGGTCGCCGCGTGCTCCCCGGCTTCACCAGTACATCCATCAGGCGGACCCGCAGGGGCTCTCGGAGGCTCGGGCGATCGTGCGTCAGGCGCTGACTGACTGGGACCTCGCGGGCCTTGCGGATGACGCGGTGCTGGTCACCGGAGAGTTGCTGGTCAATGTGCTGCTCCATACGGAGGGCGGGGCGGTGCTGACACTGGAGGTGCTGCCGGAGCCCGTTCGGCGCGTCAGGCTGTCGGTCCAGGACCGCTCGAGTGTCTGGCCACGACGCCGCACCCCCGGCGAGACGTCGACCTCCGGTCGTGGCCTTCTGCTTCTCGACGCGGTCGCTGCACGCTGGGGCGTCGAACCCCGGGGTGAGGGCAAAGCCGTCTGGTGCGAGATCGGCCGCACTTCCTGAACCTGTGGGCCGGGCTACGAGCTACCAGGAACGCGGCGGGGGGGGGGGCCCCCCCCGGGGGGGGGGGGCCCCCCCCCCCCCCCCCGGGGGGGGCCCCCCCCCCGGGGGCCCCCCCCCCCCCCCCCCGGCCGGCCCCCCCGGCGGGGGGGGGGGCCGCCCCC
>NZ_JBIAIP010000026.1:0-35301 GCF_042871485.1 Streptomyces sp. NPDC005791 | reverse complement strand
GTGGGTGGCTTATGCGGTGGGGGGTGTGGCCGCCCCATTGGGGGGCGGGGGGGGGGGCGCGCCCCCCCCCCCCCCGCGGGGGGGGGCCCCCCCCCCCCGGGGGGGGCCCCCCCCCCCCCAGTCGGCCCGTCGGTGTCCATCACCGTCGTGCCGGACTTCTCGAACGCGTCAGTGCTGCACGCTGCGGCGCTTGCGGACGGACCACAGGATGCCGCCGCCGGCGAGCAGAACCGCGACAGCGGCTCCGCCGATGACGGGCGTGGCGGACGACGAACCGGTCTCAGCCAGGTCCGGCGCGCTGCTGCTCGGCTCCGCGGGAGCCGGCGCGGCCTCCGTGGCGGTCTCGCTCGGCGTCGCGCTCGGCTCGGGGGCCTCCGAAGCCGGCGGTGCCGAGGTGGGCGGCTGCGTGCTCGGGGTTTCCGAAGGCGTCTCCTGGGGCGGGGTCTCGCCCTCGCACACCGGAGCGGTCTTCGTCTCGTCGCGGGAGTACTGATCGCCGTCCCCGGCCTTGACGACAAGGCGGACGGTCAGCTCCTTGTCGTGCTTCGGGAGCTGGAGTGGGGCCTTCGTGCTGAAGTTGCTGCCGAACCGGGTCGTGGGCAGCAGTACCTCGCCGTCGACGACGGAAACGGTCACCTCGTTGGTGGCAGCACCCGAGTAGGCCGTCAGATCGAGCGTCACTTCGGAGCAGGTCACGGCCCAGGTGGGGGTGTGAGCTGCGGCCGGGCCGGCGGAGATGACGCCGCCTGCCAGGCCGACTACCGCAGCGGCCGCGAATGTTCCCGCGCCACGCCACGATCTCCTGGGTATGGTCATGGATTCTTCCTCCATAAGAGTTCACCGCTGGGATGGCGGTGGGGCGCACAGTACTGCCCCCGCCCCAGGGGGGCACAACCGCCCCATGCCTCTGCGATGCACCAACCGTGCCCACATCACCGCTACTTGGGGCATGGTGGACACGCCAGGATTGGCCGGAACCGATGGGTTCGCCATCGCTCCGGCAGCCGGTGAGGGTGATCAGAGTGACTTGTGCATGATGTGCAGCCCCACATAGCCCTCCGTGGGGTGCCTGAACCCCTCGGGCAGAGTGCCAATGACCTCGAAGCCGAGGGAGCGGTACAGCCGCACGGCGTGGGTGTTCGTCTCCACCACAGCATTGAACTGCATGGCGCGATATCCTGCCTTGCTCGCCCAGTTCACCGTGTACACGCACAAGGCCCTGCCCACGCCCCGGCCCGCGCGCTCCGGGCTGACCATGTAGCTGGCGCTGGCGACGTGCGAGCCGTTGCCCATGTGATTGCGGTTCATCTTGGCCGTGCCGACAACCGTCCCGGCGTCGTCGACCGCGACGACCGTGCGGTCCGGCTCCGAGAGCAGCCACCAGTCCCGGCCCTGGTCTTCATCGAGGTCCACGGGATAGGTGAAGGTCTCACCCGCGGAGACGATGGCATGGAAGAACGGCCAGATTGCAGGCCAGTCCTTGTCGGTGGCTTCTCTGATCAGCATGGGGCCAAGATGCCCGCGTGGACGGTCCGGTGCAATCCCTTAACGCTCTCGCCCGGGCCTTCGCAGCCCGGCCCGGACGAACAGCCCCCGCATGACCCCGGGCCGTGCACCGGAGCGGCGGGGCACCTGGCCGGTCCACCCCGACACCGACCCCCGGCCGGCTGCCACCCGTCGGCCCCCGACCGAGCGGTGCACAGGGTCGATACCTGGTAGCGGAGCGGGGCGGCTCTCACGCGCGTGTTCCAGCTCCAGCGTCAGATTCACCCGTCGCCAGAGGATTTCGTCCGGATCATCCGCCAGGATCAGCCTCAGCAAGGCCTCCCTCCCGGAGACGGACCCCGGCCGCCCGAAGGCGGAAATCCGGCTGTACCCGGGCCAGATAAGCGCGCTCGTAGGGGTCCTCCACCACCTCTGCCAGCTGCACCGGGTCCAGAGCGGATGCCTGAAGGGCCGCACGTGCCCACGGGTCCTCCGTACGGCTCAGCAGTCGCTCGATTCTGCGTGAACGCCAATTGCGCGCACGCCGGTCGGTGCCCGCGTCCAGCATGGTCCGCATCCCCGCCGGGGTCTTTCCCACGAGCAGATCGGGCTCCTTCGCGGCGAAGACGAGGAGCTCGTCCACCAGATAGAGCCAGACCACCGCTCGATAGCGGTTCAGATAGAACGCGACCGGGGAGACGCACCCGACCCGGGCCAGACCGGTGAAGCGCACGGGACTGACCCCGAGCAGCGTGGCGCCTTCCGCCGTGCCCGCTGTGCGCACCCGGTCCCGAAGCGCTTCGGGAAACCCTGGGGAAGCGCGCAGCCGGTCGATCTCCGCCCGCCGGATCCGCGGCCTCGCTCCGTTCGTAGCGGGCTCCGCTTCGATCAGTCCGAGATGGACGGCGAGATCGAATTCGCCACGCTTCAACGACAGTGCCTGTGCCGCCCGTCCCGCCGACAGGCACAACGGTGCCGTCTCGTCGGCGGGATGCGTGCGGGTGGCTTCCTTGACAGTCATGGCCGTCCTCCCCCGTGAGGTCGAATACTCTGTGTGACCACGGTAGCCAGGTGAGGAATTCCCCGCAGACCCTGTGGACAACTTTCGCGCATTCACAAGAGTGCAGGTCAGAGGCGGCCATGCGCTCGGCGTCCTATCGTGCCGTCACGCCGAGGTGCTCGCCGACCCGGTTGACCAAGAGGGTCATCTCGTAGGCGACCTGGCCGACATCGGCTTCGGCCGCAGTCAGTACGCACAGGCAACTGCCGTCCCCTGCCGCCGTCACGAAGAGCAGCGCCTCGTCGAACTCCACCATGGTCTGACGTGCTCTTCCCGCCCCGAAGTGGCGGCCCGACCCGCGGGCCAGGCTCTGCAACCCGGATGAGACCGCCGCCAAGTGTTCCGCGTCCTCCCGGGCCAGACTTGTGCTGGCCCCGGTCACCAGCCCGTCGTTCGACAGCACCAGCGCGTGCCGGATGTGCTCCACCCTGCTGGTGAGATCGTCAAGGAGCCAGTCAAGTCCCCGGTCCAGCGCCATGTGCTCGTCCTCCCCGTTGGTCCGTATCACGCGTTCCACGCAAGCCTTGCGTACGGCCCCTTCGCGGGCAAGCGCCTCCTTGCTGCGGGGGCGTTGCTTCGCGCCACGGCCCGCTTCGTCGACGTCGCGCCAGGTCGGCTCCTCGGCCGTCCGGGCCGAGGAGCCTGGCCGTGCACATCCGTCCGGCGTGTCCGCCCGTGCGGATCAAGACCTACCTCCCGGAAGCACGGTCACGCGCGAGGCTCTGGTGGGCGGCGTACCCGGATCGGGTACTGCCGCCCGGTGCCCTTCGCCAGGCTGTCGAGAAGCCGATGTTACGGCCGAGCGGTGTTCCGCCCCCTCGCGGCTCGGCCCATGGAACGCGCCCGCGGCCAGACCTCCGTTGCTCGGGACGACGGTGCGCCGTGTCTCGGCGTGCGGAGTTCCTGCCGGAGATGGGCGATCATTCCCTTATGGCCGACGACCACACACACATCCAGCAATTCTTCTCCGCGCGGGCGGCGGAGTGGGACAGCCGTTTCCCCGATGACGGCCCCGCCTATGCCGCCGCGGTCAGCGAACTCGGTCTGCGCCCCGGCGGCACCGTGCTCGACGCGGGCTGCGGTACGGGGCGAGCACTGCCGGCCCTGCGGACGGAGGTCGGACCCGAGGGGGCGGTGCTCGGGGCCGACCTGACACCCGCGATGCTGGACGCGGCCCTGCGGGCAGGAAGAGGAACGAGCGGTACCTTGCTGCTGGCGGACGCCGCGCGGCTTCCGCTGCGCGCCGGATCTCTCGACGCCGTCTTCGCCGCCGGGCTCATCTCGCATCTTTCACACCCGGAGGCCGGACTGTCGGAGCTGGCGCGGGTGGTGCGCCCAGGTGGCCGGCTCGCCCTGTTCCACCCCGTCGGACGGGCCGCCCTGGCCGCGCGGCACGGCCGGGCCCTCGCCGACGGGGATCTCCGTGCCGAGCCCCGTCTCACACCCCTGCTGGCAGCCGCCGGCTGGCGGCTGGAGACCTACACCGACGAGGACAGCCGATTCCTGGCACTGGCCGTGCGAACCGGCTGAACGGCTGCCACGGCGGGTAGCCCGGTCGCCTCCGGCTCACTCCGTCGGCGCGTCGGCGGGCCGCCTGCGGGGGAAGGGACAGCCGCGCTCCCCCGGCGTCGGGAACGTACCGAGCCGGGCCACGTCGTAGCCGTCCGGGTAGCCTCTGACCTCGGGATTCTGGCGAGCGTAGTGCGGGGCGGAGCGGGGTGGAAGGAGCCGGACGGCGCGAGCCCTCAGGCGCAGGGCGCCACGGGTCAGCCCCCGGGCCACGGGGCTCGGCCGCTCGTACCTGAACGCACGCAACAACGACTCGTCGAGCAGGGCTAGGCCGGCCTTGCGGACCACGGGCGCGAGGGGCCGCGGGTACCAGGATCCCATCAGGTCCAGCGTGGCGTCGGAGACCGCGCGTGCGCCCTCGTCCCAGCCGAAGTGCTTGTCCTCGTAGGAATCCAGGACGCGCTCGAAGTCCTCGTACGTCTGCGGCACGTCCTGGATGCCCATGTGCGCGCCGAGGGTGCGGTAGTACGCGGCGAAGGCGCGCAGCTCGTGGCCGGACAGTCTGCGCCAGCCGTACACGTCGAGCCAGCGCTTGGGGGTGACGACGAACGTACACAGGACGTAGCGCATGTCGTCGTTGCTGATGTCGTAACTGCGGTGCATCCGGTTGATCCGCCGGACGGCCGTACGGCCTGCCCCACTGTCGAATCCGTGTTCGACGACTGTGTCGAGAAGCAGTGCGGTGTCGTCGTACCTCTTCTGTGAACGTTCCGTCAGTTCAGCCGTCTCCGCGAGGAGTCGGCCGATACTGGGGACGGCATAGGTGCGAAACAGCGCCAGTTCGAGAGCGCGGGTGATGTCCCAGGGGAATTCGTACGACACGGTGAACCGGTAGATCTGCAGGAAGTCCCGTTCCGGGTCCAGGCGCTGGATTTCCTTCAGCCGTTCGAACCGCTTGACCATGCCGTTCCCCTCGTCCGCCGGAGTCGCAACCCTACGTGCGGCGGTCAGGCCGGCACCACGGCGCGAAGGCCCGCCTACGCGGCGAGTCACCCGTCCGGATATGTGGCCGTTACCGCTTGTCAGGGCCTCGACGAAGGGGTTACCGAGTAGTAGGGTGCGCCGACGGACCAAGCGATCAGGGATGAGGGTGGGTGCTGTGGCAGGTTCGGACGACACGGTCGCAGACGACGACGCATTGTTCGTGCTGACCGCGGTGCTGCTGACCCCCGCACAGTTTCCCGGTGTGCTCGGCGACGACTACGTGGCCGCGTGCGCCGTGCTCGGCCTCGAGCCGTACGCCGAGGGGTACGGTCTGGTGCTCGGCCAGGACAGTGGCGGTGCCCGCTGGACGGTGGTCGTCGAGGACGTCTCCATGGTGGCGGTCGCCATCGCCTCGTGGGACTGCGGGATGGAGTACGACCTATCCCCCGACGACCGCTCGGTGGTCTGTGCGCTACCGGGATGGCCGCTCGCGCTGGCGGTCGCGGCGCCCGGTCTCCCCGCGCCGCACGACCCGACGCCCGGCCCGGACGACGAGGGGCCGCCGCCCCTGGCCCCGCCGGACACCAAGGTCTGGGGCGCGCCGCAGCGGCGCCTCGGGGCGGACGAGATCGCCCTGCGGTGGGCCCAGTGGCGGGCGCAGATCGACGACGGGACGGCGCTCGGCGGCCCCACCGCGGCACTCGCCGGAGCCGGACGGCACCCCGGCGTACGCAAGGCACTCGAAGCGGCGCGGGAGTATGCCGACTCTCCGCCGCCGCCCGGACGGATCCGCTCCGCTTTCGCCCCTGACGGGGCAAGGACACTGCGTGCCGACGGCCCCGGTTGGTCCCTGGTGGCCAGGACCGACGACATCGCACTCATCCTCCTGGACGAGGAGCCGGGCGAGGTCATACCGGTCGGCCGCGGCCCGGAACTTCCGGGCCTGTTGCAGTCGCTCGACGAACTGGCCGTCCGGCCGTCCTGATCCCGCTACACGCGCTCCAGGGGGCGGTGCGGCTCGGCCGGCAGCTCGGCCTCGACCGGGTCACCGGGCCGTACGACTCCGCCCGCCTTGACGACGCCCATGATTCCGGCCTTGCGGACGAGGGTTCCGTCGTCCGCGCGGCCGACGACCTGCTTGAGAAGCCCGTCCTGGAAGCTGTCGATCTGCAGGCACGGATTGCGCAGGCCGGTCACCTCGACGACGGCCTCGGCACCGAGGTGGAGCAGGGTGCCCACGGGCAGGGACAGCAGATCGATCCCGTTGGTGGTGATGTTCTCCCCGAGATCACCCGGGGAGACCTCGAATCCCGCCTCCCTGAGATCGGCGAAGAGCTCCGTCTGGATGAGGTGTACCTGCCGCAGATTCGGCTGGGTCGGGTCCTGGGCGACGCGCGAGCGGTGTTTCACCGTGACGCCGGCGTGGATGTCACCCTCCACACCGAGTCCGGCCAGGAGCGTGACGCTGTCCCTGTTCGGCTTGGTGAACGAATACACACCGTTGCTGCTCACCGCGGTGACTGTGCTGCTCAGCGCCCTATCTCCTTACGGCTCACCCTGCGGAGCCTGCGCCTCTGTGACGGGTCGAGCATCAGGTAACCCACCACGGGCACACCGATGAGGACCAGCAGCGACCACCAGAATCCGATGAACGGAATCAGGACGACGGCTGCTGCGACTCCCCCGATGGCGACCTTCGCACCGTTCGACATGATCATGCCTCCTCCGCGGCCGGGACCGCTCCTGGTGTGAGAACGCCTGTGCGCCCCTGTCGGTTCCGCCTGCACCGCACAGGCTCCGCGAGCGCGGTCTACCGAAGCGGCTCGCCGACCTCGTGCATGTGCCGCAACGCCTGCCGGTAGGACTCGATGATGCCCGTCTCCGCGTACGACATCCCTATCGATGCGCAGTGGGCCTTGACCAACGGCTGCGCCAACCGCAGATGGGGGCGCGGCATGCTCGGGAAGAGGTGGTGCTCGATCTGGTAGTTGAGGCCGCCGAGGAACCAGTCGGTGAGGAAGGCACCCCGCACGTTGCGCGAAGTGAGGACCTGGCGCTGCAGATGGCCCCAGCGGTCACCGTCGGGGTCGGGCATCTCCATGCCCTTGTGGTTCGGCGCGAAGGCCATGCCCAGGTGGAGGCCGAACAGCGCGTGGTGGACGAGGGCGAAGACGATGGCCTTGCCCGGAGACATGATGCTCAGGAGCAGCGCGGCATACAGCGCGAGATGGCCGGTCAGCAGCAGGCCGGCCAGTGCGCGTTCACGGACGGGCTGCCGGCGCAGGAACTGGAAACCGTAGATCTTGAGGGCGATGCCTTCGAGGAGCAGCATCGGGAAGAAGAGCCGCGCCTGGTTGCGGGTGAGCCAGCGGGCGAAGCCCTCGCGCTGGGCGGCCTGCTTCTGGGTCCATACCAGGGCGCCGACACCGACGTCGGGATCCTTGTCTATGTGGTTCGGGTTGGCGTGGTGGCGTACGTGCTTGTCGTTCCACCAGGCCTCGTTCATGCCGAGGAGCAGATTGGCGTGCACGAGTCCGACGATCCGGCCGGCCTTGCGGTCGGCGGTTATCTGGGCGTGGCCCGCGTCGTGGCCGACGAAGGCGGTGCGGGTCCACAGAATGGCCAGCGGCAGGGCGAGGAACAGATTCCACCAGGTGTCGCCGAGGAAGACCATGCCGGTGATCACCCCTGCGAGAGCGACCAGGTTGACGGCTATCCCCGTGGCGTACCAGCCGGTGCGCCGGTCCAGGAGCCCCTGCCCCTTGACGGCCTTCAGGAGCGGTGCGAAATCACTTCCGGGGGCCTGAGTGCCCGCCGGGCCCTCCGATCCGTCGCGTGGCTGTGGCGCAACGGTGGCTGCTGCGGCTTGGGGCATGACGTCTCCGGTTTCTGGGCATCTGCGCTGACCTCGTCAAACGTACGGAAGGCAGGCCTGCGGCAGCCATGGCGCCATCACCCCGGACGTGCGGGGGAAATCCCCCTGTCCGGTGGTGGTGAAAGCTGCACCCCAAGCCTCAGAAGGCAGAAACAAGTGAGGTGAGTCACTGTGCGTTTCTCTCGGGAGGGGCCGTGGGTGGAGTACCCTCGGCGACCCCGGGCTCACTAGTCAAATTTGAGGAATCTGACATCGCTGTGCACAGGCTCCCTGCGGCAACGCTCAACGAGAAAACTGAACTGTCCCGCTGCTCCGCAGTCTTCCTCCCCGCGGATCCGGCCCGTACCGGCCTGATCGCGTTCTGGAATGGGGACGGTAGCACCCCTCCCTGCGATCCAGGGAGTCCGACGGAACTGACGGTCGTCGGAAGCGACCTCCGTCCTTATACGGTCCCGGCGTTGCTGATGTCCGTGCGGGACGCACTGCCGGTCCTGACACGGGCACGGGCGGACGTCCACGCCTCGCCCTCCACGGCGTTCTGGGGCGCCGCCGGGGTGCTCGCGCTCCAACTCGTCGCGCGCGGGCTCCTACTGCCCGGGCTGAGTCCCACCGATCGCGACGCCTGGCGGGCCGGCCCGCTGACCGCGGACGATCTCGAGCGGATCCGGGTGTTGGCGGCTTCCATGCCCCCTGACGCCCACGCGGTGCCGCTCGACGTGGCCACCGGTCCCGTGCTGCTGGCCGAACCGGAGTCCCTGCTGCGGTCGTTCCTCGACGCGGTGGTGGACGGACTGCCACGCACACCGGCTGCCGAACTCGTCACGGACACACCGGCGTACGCCGCCAAGGCCGCGCAGCATCTGCCAGGGCTGCGGCCGTGGGCGGCCGATGTGGCGGCCGGTCACGACGCGGGCGTACGGCTCTCCCTTCGGATCGAGGTCTCGGACCTCAGCGAAGCGACGGGCGCGGAGTTCGACGAGGAGCCCGGGGACGATGATGTCCGCGCACCCTCCTTCCGTGCGGTCCTGCAGATCCACAGCGTCCAGGACCCCGCGCTGGTCGCCGACGCGGCGGATGTATGGGCCGACCGCTCCCCCGCCGCATCGCTGTTCGGTCCGCGCGCCCGCATGGACGCCCTCCTCGCCCTGCGTCGCGCCGCCCGCGCCTGGCCTCCGCTGACACCCCTCCTGTCGGCGGCGGTTCCGGACGCGGTCGAGCCCGCCGACGAAGAGATCGCGGAGTTGCTCGGGCCGGCGGCCAAAGCGCTCGCCGCGACGGGCGTCCAGGTGCACTGGCCGAAGGAGCTGGCGCGGAAGCTCACCGCGCGCGTGGTGATCGGCCCGGAGGACGACGGCGCCGGAACAACGGCACGGGCCGGAGGGGACACTCCGTCCTTCTTGTCCGCCGACGCCCTGCTGTCCTTCGACTGGCGGTTCGCGCTCGGCGACAGGAAGCTGAGCCGGGCGGAGATCGACCGGCTGGCCGAAGCGGGCAGGCCACTGGTCAGACTGCGTGACCAGTGGGTGCTCATCGACCCCGAGGACGCCAGGCGCGCCCGCGAGACCGGGGACCGCAAGGTCGCCCCCATCGACGCGCTGGGTACTGTGCTGACGGGGGCCACCGAAGTCGACGGACGCCGGGTGGAAGTGGCCGCGACGGGATGGCTCGAACGGCTGCGCGAGCGGATCGCCGACCCTGAGTCGGGGGACCGGACGGTCGGGCAGCCCGACGCGCTCGACGCGAGTCTGCGCGACTACCAGCTGCGTGGCCTGAACTGGCTGCACACCATGACCTCGCTCGGCCTGGGCTGCTGTCTCGCCGACGACATGGGACTCGGCAAGACGATCACTCTCATCGCTCTCCATCTGCACCGGCAGGGGACCGAAGCCGCCGCGGGGCCCACCCTCGTGGTGTGCCCCACTTCCCTGATGGGCAACTGGCAGCGGGAGATCGAGAAGTTCGCCCCGGGTACACCGGTACGCCGCTTCCACGGCGGCTCGCGCTCGCTGGAGGGCCTGGATGCCGGCGAGTTCGTCCTCACCACGTACGGCACGATGCGTCTGGACACGGCCCGGCTGGGACAGGTGTCCTGGGGCATGGTGGTCGCCGACGAGGCGCAACACGTCAAGAACCCGCACTCGGCTACCGCCCGGCAGCTGCGCACCATCGGCGGGCGTGCCCGCGTCGCCCTCACCGGTACCCCGGTGGAGAACAACCTCTCCGAGCTGTGGGCCATCCTCGACTGGACGACCCCCGGGCTGCTCGGGCGGCTCGGTACGTTCCGCACCCGCTACGCGAGCGCGGTCGAGGGGGGTAACGACCCCGCCGCGGCCGAACGGCTCGCCGCGCTGGTCCGTCCGTTCCTGCTGCGGCGCCGCAAGTCCGATCCGGGCATCGCGCCGGAGCTCCCGCCGAAGACGGAGACCGACCGCGCCGTGTCGCTCACGGCGGAACAGACAGGTCTCTACGAGGCGGTGGTGCGGGAGACTCTCGACGCGATCTCCGGCGCGGACGGTTTCGCACGGCGCGGGCTGGTCATGAAGCTGCTGACGGCGCTCAAGCAGATCTGCAACCATCCGGCGCAGTACCTCAAGGAGGAGCAGCCACGAATCGTGGACCGTTCGGGGAAGGTGGAGCTGCTGGACGAATTGCTGGACACGATCCTCGCCGAGGGCGCGAGCGTGCTGGTGTTCACCCAGTACGTACGGATGGCGCGGCTGCTGGAACAGCATCTGGCGGCGCGCGGCGTACGCACCCAGTTCCTGCACGGCGGCACCCCGGTCCCCCAGCGGGAAGCCATGGTGAACCGCTTCCAGGCGGGGGAGGCGCCGGTGTTCCTGCTGTCGCTCAAGGCCGCGGGTACGGGGCTCAACCTCACCCGGGCCGGCCATGTGGTGCACTTCGACCGGTGGTGGAATCCGGCCGTCGAGGCTCAGGCCACCGATCGCGCGTACCGCATCGGACAGACCCAGCCGGTACAGGTTCACCGGCTGATCGCCGAGGGCACCATCGAGGACCGGATCGCCGCCATGCTGGCCCGCAAGCAAGGGCTCGCGGATGCGGTGCTCGGCAGCGGTGAGGCCGCGCTGACGGAACTGAGCGATGCGGAACTGGCCGAACTGGTCGAGCTGCGAGGGGGCACACGATGAACAAGGGTCACGAGCCGGAGCGTACGTTCGCCGCGCTTGCGCCCTCACAGGGCCGCGGCTTCGCGTCGTCCTGGTGGGGGCGGGCGTGGCTGAAGGCACTGGAGGACACGGCGCTGGACGGCCAGCAACTCAAGGCGGGGCGGCGGCTGGCCCGCGAGGGCAGGGTGGGCGCGGTTTCCGTCCGGCCCGGCCGGCTCACCGCGGTCGTACAGGACCGCGACTCGACGGCGTACCGCAGTGACGTGCTGCTCCAGGAGCTGAGCGAGGAGGAGTGGGACCGCTTCCTCGACATGGCGTCCGAACGCTCCGGGCACATCGCCGCCCTGCTCGACCGCGAGATGCCGCCGCACCTGGTGGAGGACGCGGCCGCCGCCGGCCTCGATCTGCTGCCGGGGATCGGGGACCTGGAGCCGGAGTGCAGTTGCGAGGCATGGGACCACTGTCCGCATTCGGGCGCCCTGTGCTATCAGGTGGCGCGGTTGCTCGACCAGGATCCCTTCGTGCTGCTGCTGTTGCGGGGCCGAGACGAACGGCGGCTGCTCGACGAATTGCAGGTGCGCAGCGCCGCCCGAGCGGTCCGTGGAGCGGGCGGCCGGGGACCGGCTGAGGACCGGGCCGGTGAGCCGGTCCCCCAGGGCGTGCGGGCCGACGAGGCGTTCGCGGCGCGGGACATTCTGCCGCCGCTTCCCCCTCCCCCGCCCCTGCCGGCGGAGCCGGGCCTTCCGCCGTCACTCGACACCGAGACGGATCCGGCGGCGGCTGTCGACCCCTCGGCTCTGGAGTTCCTGGCCGCGGACAGCGCCATGCGGGCGTTCGCGATGCTGGCGGAGGCGCTCGCCGCGGGCCACGAGCAACAGGCGTTGGACGCCGCGTTGACGCCGGAGCAGGATGCCGTCCGGCTGGCTGCCGACGGCCGACCCGACGCCCGGCTCACGGCCCGCCTCGGCGCGGCGTCCGGACGGGGGGCTGCGGGGCTCGATGCCGCGGTGCGGGCCTGGCGGATCGGTGGGCCCGCCGCACTGGCGGTGTACGACGAGGAGTGGCTGCCCGGCCCGGACGATCTCACCCGCGCGCGGGCACAGCTCGCCGTGGCGTGGGAGGAAGCCGAGAGCCCGCGACTCCGTGTCACCGGCAACCGCTGGACCGTGGCCGGTTCCGCCGCTCAGCTGCGATACGGGCGCGACGGCCGGTGGTGGCCGTACGCGAAGGAACGGGGGCGGTGGGTGCCCGCCGGGCCGGCGGAGGACGATCCGGCTGCCGCGCTGGCCGGAGTCCTGTCCGGTTCCTGAGCTAGGCCTCTCGTTCGGATCATGCTGGGCTCGCGGGGCCTGGCACCGCTCCCCGATCCAGCCTGCTTCGAACGAGAGACCCTAGCCGGCGACGTCCGTCGCGTCCTGTCTTCGCCGGCGCGGAACCGTACGGCGGGGCGGCGCGTGTTGTGCCGTAGACCCGACCCACGTCCCACCCACAGGAGTGCTGATGCAGCGCAGACGGATACTTCAGGGCGCCACGGTCACCGCCGCCGCGGCGCTCCTTCCGTCGTCCGTCCGGGCCGTGGCCGCCCCCACGGCGGCCACGGACCACCCCGGCGCGCAGTGGTATCCGGCGTCCACGTCCAACTACACGCCGTCGGGCCGCCCTTCGGCGTATCCGGTCGATTTCGTCATCATCCATGTCGCCCAGCAGACGTTCACCCAGACGATCGGCATCTTCCAGAACCCGGCCAAACAGGTGTCCGCCCACTATGTGGTGCGATCGGGGGACGGTTTCGTGGCGCAGTGTGTGCGGGAGCGGGACATCGCCTGGCACGCGGGCAATTGGGATCACAACACCCGGAGCATCGGTATCGAGCACGAGGGCTGGGTCGATCAGCCCTCGTACTTCACGCACACGATGTACGAGCGGTCGGCAAGGCTCACCGCGGGCATCTGCGACCGCTACGGTCTGCCCAAGGACCGCGCGCACATCATCGGCCATCACGAAGTGCCGGGCAGCGATCACACCGACCCAGGGGGTCACTGGGACTGGGTCCGCTACATCCGCCTCGTCAATCTGCTCTGAGACCCGCTCCCGGCGGGCGGGCGGCAGCGTTCCCCCACCGGGCGCGATGGAAGAGGGCGCGCAGATGGTCGCTCCGCTGCCGAGCGAGGCCGTGTCGGCCGCGTAGTCGATGCCGAAGTCAATGATTGGGGCCCCGTCGGCCACGAGCAGGCCGTCGGACGATTTCTGGCCCCGGCGCACGATGCCCGCGCCGTGGACGACGTGGAGCGCCTCGGCCATGCCCGTGATCAGCAGGAACACCGCTGCGCGGGCTGCCTGCCGTGCGCGACCGACGGCGCCGGCCGGTGAGGGGCCCGCACGTTTGCGGACGCCAGCCACGGCCGTGCGCCTTCGGAGCCGGCCCCGATCACAGGCGCGGTGAACAGGCCCTGCCACCCGCTGCGCGGACTGCGCTTCCTGGGCGGGCGGCCCCGGGACTCCGGGCTTCGCCGAACTCCGGACGGATCACATGGAACGCGACCGGCCGCTCACCGGGTGTGCACGACAGAGAGACCGTGCCCATTCCGCCCGCCGCCGAGTTCGGCGGCGATCCGGTACCCGGCGATCGTGGCCGGGTCGTCCGCTGTCAGGGGCTGGTGGAACCGGGGCGCCGTCGCCCCGGCCATGCTGCTGACCACTCGTCGAGTCGAATCTCTCCCGAAGGGCACTGACGGCGAGCGGAACCCTGTCCAGGTGGCGGAGAAGCTTCGCCTCGACGCCGTTTCCGCGTCGGGACTCCGGCATCGCGCCCGTCGTCCGTGCGGCCCGTTCCGGAGGCCTGCGCGGTCGCGCCCTCCTCCGGTACCTCGTGGTCGTCGGCCATCGGTGGCCCCAAGGCCCCGCCACCGCGGAGGCGGTCCAGGTCGGACGCCCGGACCTGGACGACCAGGAGCGCGATCAGCGCCGCGACCACGGAGAAGACGGCGGCCACGACGAACGCACCGGAGACGCCCGCGGCCAGTACCTGGTCGCCCCAAGGCGCGGGAAGTACCCCCGTCCTGCGGAACTCCACCTGCTGGGCGGGGGTCGCCTCGGCCAGGAAGCGGGGTACCTGGTCCGTCGCCTCGTTGCGGCTGACCGTCCCGAACACGGTGACCAGGATGGAGAGCCCCAGCGAACCGCCCACCTGCTGGGTCGCGTTGAGCACACCCGACGCGGCACCCGCCTCTCTCGGGGCCACACCCGAGACCGCCATCAGGGTCAGTGAGACGAACTGCATGCCCATGCCGAAGCCGAAGACCAGCAAGGGGCCGAGGATGCTGCCCAGGTAGGTGCTGTCGACATCGGTCTGTGTGAGCCAGCCCAGGCCCGCAGCCGCAAGAACCGCACCCACCACCATGAACGGTTTGGGGCCCCATCTGGGCAGCAACTGCGAGGCGACACCCGCGCTGATCGCAATGATCACGCTGACCGGCAGGAAGGCCAGCCCGGCGCGCAGCGGGCTGAAGTCGAGGATGTTCTGCACGAACAGGGTCAGGAAGAAGAACATGCCGAACATCGCCGCGGCCAGGCTCAGCATCATCCCGTACGCGCCGGCGCGATTACGGTCACGGAACATACGCAGAGGTGTGATGGGCTGCCGCGACCGGCGCTCCACGGCCAGGAAGAGGAGGAGGAACACCAAGGCCGCGCCGAAGGCGGCGACGGTCAGGCCATCGCTCCAGCCGTCCTCGGAGGCTCTGATGAAGCCGTAGACGAGCAGCACCATACCGAGTGTGGAGGTGAGAGCTCCGAGGAGGTCGAAGTGACCCGGGTGCCGTTCGGATTCCTTGATGTGGCGCGGCGTCGCGAGAGCGATCAGCAGGCCGATCGGCACATTGACGAAGAGCACCCAGCGCCAGTCGAGCCACTCCACGAGCAGCCCGCCTGCGAGCAGGCCGATCGCGCTGCCGCCTGCGGAGACCGCGGCGAACACTCCGAACGCGCGGTTGCGCTCGGGTCCTTCGCGGAAGGTCGTGGTGATGAGGGAAAGGGCGGTCGGTGAGGCGATCGCACCTCCGACACCCTGCAGCGCACGCGCCGCCAGCAGTTGCCAGGAGTCCTGCGAAAGGCCTCCCAGCAGTGAGGCCAGCACGAAGAGCAGCACTCCGAAGACGAAGACTCTGCGACGCCCGAGGATGTCGCCCAGTCGGCCGCCGAGCAGGAGCAGACCTCCGAAGGTCAGGGTGTAGGCGTTGATCACCCACGACAGGCTCTCGGTCGAGAAGCCGAGGGAGGTCTGGATGTGCGGCAGAGCGATGTTCACGATGGTGATGTCGAGAACCACCATCAGCTGGCACGAGGCGATGACGAGCAGGGCGATCCCGTTGCCTCGGCCCCGCTCCGGGGATCCGGCAATGGGTGCGGACTTCGCTCGGGATCCAGTCATGATGCTCAGCACCGTAGGGGAGGGCAGCGAACAGTAACGTTCACTCATCGACGGTAGGTTGCACCGACCGGGTCCGCGAATCGATCACCACCCCTCAGGTGCCCCGCCGGACGTGAGCGGCCGGCGGGGCCAGGGACCGGGTGCGGGACCGGACTCAGGTGAAGTTCACGTCACTGCACAGGAAGTACGTCTGGTCCATGTGCGATGCCTGCCAGATCGTGTAGACCACATGACGGCCGCTGAGGCCCGAGGTGCTCACCGGGATCTCGTAGTTCTGGCTGGGCGCGTAACTGCCGGTCCGGGTGACCAGCTGGAGGTCGCCCCAGGTCAACGTTTCCGTGGCCGGGTCGAAACCCTGCCGGGTGACGTACACCTGGAAGTAGTCGGCGCCGTGGCTCGCCTGGTCGTACAGCCTCACGGTGAAGTCGCCGGTGATGTCCGTGGTCTTCCACGCCCCCACGGTGTCGAGGGAGTTGTACCGCCCGCTCTCCGCCCGGCCACCACTGCACAGCTGGCCGTCGGGTACGGCGGCCGGGAAATTGCCGCCGGAGCCGTTGCGGTACAGCCCGTTCCAGTTCCACATGGCGTTCGGGTCGGCCTGCCACGCCTGCCAGCACATGGGGTCTTCCTGCTCCATGGCCGGGTTCTGGAAGTCATCGCCCCAGCGCAGCCAGCAACCGTAGTTCCTGGAGGCCGGGTCGACGACGGAGCCGTGGGCGCTCGCGGTTCCTGTCCAGGGCAGGAGGCAGAGGAGTGCGGCGACGAGTACGCCGCCGAGACGCGGCACCCAGCCGCCTAAATTGACGCGATCATGACATGTCATGGTGCGATCTCCATTCCAGGGAGGTGGGGGGATCCACCGGCGTGGGAGCGCTCCCGCGCCACTTGGGGCTTTGCCCCGCCACTCCCACCTCAAACATGTTTACGCGAGGTCACCAGTAGTGACGCCGGCCTCCGACCGCGTGCCCCACGGCCCCGAGCAGCCAGAGCGCGAGCCCGATCACGAGAAGAATGATCCCGATGGTCCACAGCACACCGAGGCCGGTCACCAGGCCGAGGATGAGAAGAATGGCTCCGATGATGATCATGACTGCCTCCGGATCGCTCCACCCGCACACATAGAATGTGCACATAAATGAGCATATGCCTCGAATGGCGTCGTGCCCATAGGTACATCTGCTCGCCGTGAACAGTTGACAGGGGCGAGCTGAGCGGTGTTCCGTCAGTCGCGCGGCAGCAGGGTCCCAAGCGGACCGAGGTCCAGATTGAGGTCCTCGGGGCGCACCCCGTGCTGTTCGCAGAGCTCCACCATCCGCTGGTCGAGCAGCATGAGTGTGGTCCCGATCTCGTCCACCTGGCTGTCGGTGAGGTCCCCCTGATCGATACGCCGGATGGCCTGGCGCTCCATGAGCTGGCGCAGCAGTTCCACCACGGTCAGCACCAGCGCTACGAGATCCCGCCCCAACTGGTCGGAGTCGACATCCAGTCGTGAGGGCGTCACAGCGCGCCTCCGTCCGCCCAGGGAGCAGGGACGCGTTCGTTCACGGAGGAGAGCAGCGCATGGAGTGACAGCCGGACGAGCGGAACGTCTGCGATCGCGATCACGAGGTCACCGCTGATCACCACCCCCGTCGCCAGCACCCGGTCCAGCAGATCGACGAGCGGCACTCCGATCGGTCCGGTCAGAGGCTCGGGGTTGTCCCAGGGCACCACTTCGCGTTGCATGTCTACACCTCGCCGACGAAGGAATACGGCACCCAGGGTCCGGAGATCTCGATCTGCGCGCACGTGGAGGCCCGCAACGTCCGGATGAGTTCTCCGAGTTCAGAGCTTCGGTGCTCCCGCACCAGGTAGGTGGCATTCAGCACCTGGACACGACCCTTCTCCGAGGGCCCGGACGCGTGCAGGCGCAGCCTGCGTCCTGCGGCGGCGACCGTCCGTAAGGCGGCGTCCACGGTCTCGGCGACCCGGAGGGCGTCTTCGTGCCGCCGCTCTCGGCGCGCCTGCACTCCACGCTTGCGTTCCAGATAGGCGAGGCCGGCTCCAGGGGCGGGGCGCGAGCGTGTGGGTGGTGTCTTCGCCGGGCGGGAAACGGACGTCGGGTCCGCCGTCGGAGCTTCGGCCGCGTAGACCTTCACACCCCACTCGTAGTGTCCCGCGGTGCGCTCCAGTGCGGCCCGGAAGCGCCCGGTCTCGTCGAGGAGTGCCTGCCGGGCCCGCTCCTCACCGTGGTAGAGGGTCGCCATCGGGAGGGGAACGGTGGGGCACGTCGCGGCTGCTGCCGACACCACGTCGTGATGGGCGCGTGCGTATCGCTCGAGCTCGTCCCTGTCGGACACACGGGCCTGCCACGCCTCGTCCGTGAAGTCGGCCGCCCGGACAGTCTGCACGATCGCGGTCAGGTCACCGATTCGCAGGCGGCGCAACGGTTCGCCCTTCGCGACCCCTGGCAGGACCGCGAACGCCGCCGGATCCGGTGACTGGCACACCGCGAACACATAAACGGCGCTCTTCTCCGCGGTCTGCGCGCCTGCCCGCTCCGTCATGTGGTGCACGTCCCCTCGCACATCGCTCATCGGTCGTCCGACGTCTCGTCCGTCTTGGATTCGAGCGCGTCCAGACGCTCGCGCAGTTCACGGTTCTCGTCCTGAAGGGAATCACGGGCGGCTCGCGAACTCAGCGCGGGATCCGTCTCCCACCAGTCGATTCCCGCCTTCTTCGCGGTGTCCACAGATGCCACGAACAGGCGGATCCGAATGGTGAGCAACTCGATGTCCAGGAGGTCGATCTTGATGTCGCCCGCAATGACGATGCCCTTGTCGAGGACGCGTTCGAGGATGTCGGCAAGGTTGGTGTTCGGCGGCCCCGGAACAGGGTACGCATCCCGCCCGAGGTCGAGGTCGGTCACCTTGCCGACCTCCGTCCGCGTCGTTTCCTGGGCGCGGCTTCCTCTTCCTCTTCCTCTTCCTCTTCTTCCTCGTCCTCCGGCTCATTCTCGTCTTCTTCGCCGTCTTCGGGCTCCGCTTCTTCCTCGTACTCCTCCTCAGGCTCTTCTTCCTCGTCCTCGTAGTCCTCGGGCTCCTCTTCCTCGTCCTCGTCCTCGTCGCCTTCTTCGTCCTCCTCCTCGCCCTCAGGCCCTTCCTCGCCTTCCTCCTCGTCCTCGGTCTCTTCGTCGTCGCGGTCCGACTCGTCCGACTCCTCGCCCTCGGCTTCCTCCTTCTCCATAGCCTCTTCGTGCGTCACGACGACTTCCCCGTCGCGGATCTCACCTCGCCAGCCCTCGGGCTCGTCGTCGGTGAGCGTGACGAACTTCTGGAAGAGTTTGAAGTCGAGTCGCATGCGGCGGCCCTGCACCCGCCACAGATTTCCCGTCTTCTCGAAGAATCCCGAGGGGTAGTACTCCACCACCAGAACGATCCGGGTGAGGTTCGGGGCCAATTCGTGAAAGCTGACGCAACCACGTGTGGATCCCTTGGCCCCCTCGGAGGTCCAGACGATGCGGTCGTCGGGTACTTGTTCCTGCACGGTCGCTTTGAAACCACGCGAGGACGGGCCGATCTTGACCTTCCAGTCGCTCGACATCTCCTCATCCATCGAGACGCTCTGGACGCCCTTGGTGAAACCACTGAACTCGTCGTACCGCGTCCAATGGTCGTACGCGGTACGCAGGGACACTCCCACATCGAGGACCTCGATGATGTTCATGGATTTGCCACCGCCGGGCTTGCCCTTGCCCTTCCCGCCGCCACCGAACGCGTCCTTGGCCTTGTCGACGACCTTGTCCTTGACGCTCCCCGCCTTGTCCGCGACGAAAGCCTTGACCGGCGATTCTCCCTGGAGCACGCGCGAGGCGACCGACGGCAGCGAACCGCCGTTCTCGGCGATGTCACTGAGCTGCCCCGTCAGACCGGTCAGCTTGTCGCCGGCCTTCTGCGCCAGCTTTTCCGTCTGCGCGCCGAAGAAGTTCGAGACTTCCCCGCGAAGGCGGTCGAGGCCCGACTCCTCCGCCTCGGGTTCATCCTTGTCAGTCCTGGCCATGACTGCCTACCTCCGCCGTTCGCCGCGCTGGGACGCGGCTCGTTTCGATGTCGCCTTCTTGGCTGCAGCCGTCTTCCGGGCCGGAGACTTCTTGGCAGGGGCCTTACGGGAAGAAGACTTGTCGGTCGGAGCCGACTTCTTGGCCGGTGCCGACTTCTTCGCTGCGGTCTTCTTGGCCGGCGCCGACTTCTTCGCAGCCGTCTTCCTGGCCGGTGCCGACTTCTTCGCAGCCGTCTTCCTGGCCGGCGCCGACTTCTTCGTTGCAGACTTCTTCGCTGCCGGCTTCCCCTCAGGTGCCTGCTTGGCAGGCGCCTTCTTGGCCACAGCCTTCTTCGCGGCAGGCTGCTTCTTCGCCTCAGCATTCTTACCTGCCCGGCGAGTGCTCGGCTCCGGCTCCTCCGGCTCTTCTTCGTCTTCGGCTTCGTCCTCGGCTTCCTCGCCTCCCTCTGCTTCTTCCTCGTCCTCCGGTTCCTCGTCCTCCGCCGATTCCTCTTCTTCCTCTTCTTCCTCGTCCCCGTCGTACTCCTCGTCCTCCGGCTCCTCATACTCGCCTTCGTACTCGCCGCCCTCCTCGCCCTCGTCGGACTCCCCCAGCCGCGCCGTCCGGTCGCTGATGGCGTCGGCGAGCGAGCTCATCCCCCGGTTCGCCGCCGCGGTCAGCGCCTTCCTGCCGGAGTCGAGAAACTCGCCCTTCAACTGGTTCTGGAGCTCTGCGAACTGCGGCATCTCGCCCAGCCTGCGCACCCCTTCGGCGGCGAGCTGCCGTGGTTCCAGACCGAAGCGCCTGCCTGCCAGATAGGTCGCGACGGAGAGGGCCATACGGCCCTTCCTCGTGCGGCCGAGCACGTACCCGCCCACCACGGCTGCCGCGAGCGTCACCTTCGTCTGATCTTCCATGAGTGAGTCACCTTCGATCGTTCGGTGCGGAGCGCACTCGTCCGGCGTGAAGCCGGTCCAGCAGCTCCTCCTCTTCCCGTTCGAACTCCTCCAGGCCGACGTTGCCGTCCTCGAGTTCCTGGTTGAGTGCGGCGAGCTGGGCGCGGATCACGCCCGGGTCGTGGAGTTCGCGGTCGGCCGCGTCGTGTGCTTTCTCCGCGACCCAGATGACACCGCGCACCGGTGCGAGGGGCAGCAGGAGCAGGCCGGTGAACAATCCCATGTCAGCCCCCTGCGACGGGTGTCCGGAGACTGCGGGAGTGGACGAAGCTGTAGCAGGGCAGTGGCCCCGCCACCCGGAGCTCCACGTGTGTGCGATGGGCGTCGGCGAACCGCCGCACCGTCGCGCGGAAGGTGTCACTCTCGCGCCGGTCGACGAGGAACGACACGTTGAGCGCGCAGCCATGGACCTCCGGCCCGGCGGCGACCGCACGAGCCATGGGTGTGAGCTTGTGGAGAATCTTCTTCCCCGCCTCGGCCGCCCGGCGTGAAAGGGCTGCGGCCACGGCCTCACCGAGCCGGACGTTCGCCTCGTAATCAGGGCGTCTGCGGACCGCCTCACGCAACCGTCGTACGTTCTTCTCCTCGGCGACGACAGCCGCGATCGCGTCCTGGGCGGGAAGCGCCTTGAGGTTGATCTCGACGACGCCGTCCAGGTGCTTCAAGGTGGCGAGGTGCTCGGCACGCGCTTCCCTCAGATGGGCACGTACCGACTCCTCGTCCGGCGCGATCGTCCCGAAGCGCATCGGCAGTACGGGGCCCCTGTCGGCGAGGCGCAGCAGAACGTCCTGATGCGCCATCAGGTCCCGTCGCCTGGGACGCAGGTGTGGTGGCGCGTCGCTCACGACAGCGCAGACCCCCTCCTCGCCGGCAGGCCGCAGCACGGCCGGAGGGATGCCCACGCCGACCACGCCGGCCGGGAGAGCCGTGCCCGCCGGGGTGATCGCGTAGACATAAACGCCGTTCTCGGCCACGGTTCACGCCTCCGCGTGGCGGCGTCGGCTCGCCGCCCCGTCGTGGGCGGGTGCCCGGCGCTTCTTCGGCCGCGCTTCCAGCTCCTCGTCGTCCTCGTCGCCGCTCCCCACCGCCTTGCGCACGCTGTCACCGACGGACTCCGCCGCCTTGCGCACCTTGCGCTTGCCGACCGCCTTGGCGGCGCGTCCGCCGAGCAGCTCGGGGATGGTGGTGCTGCCCGAGTCACGCTCCAGGTCGAGCCGGTTGCACGCCTCGGCGAAGCGCAGGTAGGTGTCCACGCTCGCGACGACGATGCGCGCGTCTATCTTGAGGATTTCGATGCCTACCAGCGACACCCTCACGAACACGTCGATGACCATGCCGCGGTCGAGGATGAGTTCCAGAACGTCGTAGAGCGTGCCGGCCCTCGGCGGGCACGGGGCGACTTCGTCGGCGTACATGGTCGTGGTCATGGAGCGTCCTTCCGGGTGAGAGGCGAAGCGAAACGGTCATTCGTCGGCGGAGCCACGCCGGTAGCGGCGGACCCTGCTGTACTCCGTGAGTGCGCCCCGCTCATCGATCTGCACCTCGTAGGAGGCCAGCAGACTCGTGGTGTCCGGGATGCGGGGTACTTCGAGTACGTCGACGACGACGCACCATCCGTCGTCGTGCCGTCGCACGGCCGAAACCCCCTCCGCGGGGTGACAGATCAGTCGTTCCAAGCTTTCGCAGGCAGCGCGGGCAGCGTCCTCGGGGCCGCGCCGGGACGAGGAGCGGGGGGCTGCCGTCTTCGCTGTGCGCCCGGAGCGGGCGCGCCTGTTCTCTGCCATGGAACCAAGTGTGGTCAGGATCGGCCCCGGCGCATCCCGGCGGCTCGACGAACGGGCGGGTGCGAGCGGGAGGCACTCACCCTTTCGGCGTTCCGGCGGGACGCATCGCGCGGGACACGGGCACAGTCGTATGCATGAGTGAGAGCCATGACACCAGCGGGCCCGAAGAAGAGCACGTTCGGCCATACGGGGTCGACGACACGACCGTCGAGGCGCTCGGAGCGCTGACGGAGGCGCTGGAGTGCGTGGAGCGTGCCCGGGGGCAGCTCTACGCGTTCCATCAGCTGACGGGTGGAGCCGACCTGACGCTGGACCGCGCGGTCGAACTACTGCGGATGGGCGGCCACGTGGAGCAGGCCGACCTGGTGGAACGGGAGATCCTGGGCCGCAACGTCGTCCCCGGCTGCTGGACGTTTCAGCTCGTCGAGGCGTACGACGACACGTACTACCGGCCGTTCATGGAGGTCGAGGAGCGGGTGCGCCGGGAACTCGTGGGAGGGCGGCGCCATCTCTACGAGGCGGAGATGAAGGAAGCCCGTCGCACGCGGGGGCACCCTGATCACACCGCGCGGCCGTGACGATGGACCCGGCAGACGCCCTGCGGCGCATCGCGTTCCTTCTCGAGCGGTCCCAGGCGGCCACATACCGGGTGAAGGCCTTTCGCACGGCGGCGGAGGCGGTCAGCTCACTGGGCGGGAAGGAGGTCGCCGAGCGGGTGGCGCACGGTTCGCTGGAGACGGTGCACGGCATCGGGCCCAAGACGGCCAAGGTGATCCGTGAGGCCGTGGAGGGCACGACACCCGAGTATCTCGAGGCGCTGGAGCGAGAGGCGTCGGCACCACTGGCCTCGGGCGGGGAGGCGCTCCTCGCCGCCCTGCGCGGTGACTGCCATATGCACTCGGACTGGTCCGACGGGGGCAGTTCGATCGCGGAGATGGGCCGTGCGGCGATCGAGCTCGGCCACGCATGGGCGGTACTCACGGACCACTCCCCCCGGCTGACCGTGGCCAACGGGCTCTCGACCGCGCGCCTCCTCGAACAGTTGTCCGTCGTGGCGGAGCTCAACGAGCAGTGGGCGCCCTTCCGTCTGCTCACGGGAATCGAGTGCGACATCCTCGATGACGGATCGCTCGACCAGGACCCCGACGTGCTGGAGCGGCTCGACGTCGTGGTCGTCTCGGTCCACTCGAAACTACGGATGGACGCGCGGGCGATGACGGAGCGGATCGTCGCCGCCGTGCACCATCCGCACGCGGACATCCTGGGGCACTGCACAGGGCGGCTTCTCGGCGGAAAGAAGCGGCCCGAATCGCAGTTCGACGCGGAGCGGGTCTTCGCGGCGTGTGCCGAGGCCGGTACGGCGGTGGAGATCAATTGCCGCCCGGAGCGACTCGATCCGCCACGCCGGCTGCTGCGGCAGGCGGTCGCATCGGGAGCGCTGCTCTCCATCGACACCGACGCGCACGCGCCGGGCCAGTTGGACTGGCAGCCCTACGGCTGTGCACGGGCGGAGGAGTGTGAAGTTCCCGCGGACCGTGTCGTCACGACGTGGCCCGTGGATCAGCTCCTGGACTGGACGGGCCGGAGGCCACACACGTAGGCCGATGCCGGGGTGCGCCGCGAGGAAAGGCCGGTCGAGGCCGTTCGGCGTACAGTCGATCACGGTTGTCCAGGTGATGCCGGGGCAGGAGGAAAGCCATGTCACGTCACCACACAGGCCCTTCGCTTCCGCGAGCACGCGGAGTGCTCTCCTCAGGGGTGACCGGATTCCTGCGGGGCGACGGCCCCCTGCCTGATCCGGATGCCGCCCGGGCCGCCGAGCCCTACGGCGACGATCTGCAGCTCGCGCTGTACGTCTGTTACGAGCTGCACTACCGCGGGTTCACCGGCGTACGTCCCGAGCTGGAGTGGGATCCGTCCCTGCTCGCGGTACGTGCCGCGCTGGAAGACCGCTTCCTGACGGCCCTGCGGCAGGACGCCCCGGTGGCCGCGAGCCTGGAGGACGTCCTGGACGGCCTCCTCGTGGAACCGGTTCGCGGTTCCGGCGTCTCGTGGTTCCTCCAGGACCAGGGCGAGCTGCGGCATCTGCGCTCCTACGCGGTGCAGCGCTCGCTGTACCACCTCAAGGAGGCCGATCCGCATGCCTGGGTGCTGCCCCGGCTCAGCGGACGGGCCAAGGCCGGCATGGCGGCGATCGAGTACGACGAGTTCGGCGCCGGCCGCGCGGACCGCGTCCACGCCAAGCTGTTCGCCGACCTCATGACGGATCTCGGGCTCGACACCGCGTACGGCCGCTACCTGGACGAGGGCTGCGCGCCCATGCTGGCCCTGGTGAACCTGATGTCGCTGTTCGGACTGCACCGCCGGCTGCGCGGAGCGCTGGTGGGTCACTTCGCCGCTGTCGAGATCACCTCATCCCCCGCTTCCCGGCGACTTGCCCGGGCCATGAAGCGCACCGGCGCGGGCCCCGCGGCGGAGTTCTTCTACACCGAACACGTCGAGGCGGACGCCGTGCACGAACAGGTGGTACGCCGCGACGTGATCGGCGGCCTGCTCGACGACGAACCCGAACTGGCGGACGACATCGCGTTCGGCATCATCGCCACCTCGTGTCTTGAGGACCGGCTCGGAGACCGGCTGCTGGCGGACTGGCAAGCCTGAAGCGGTGCCCTGATCCGTCCCCCGCCGACGTACCGACGAATGGAGTCACAGATGTCCGCACCCACAGACATGATCGATGACACCCGTCCCACCCGGTTGATGACCCTCCCGGGCGTGTACGCGCCCCAGCACGACACCCGCCTGCTCATGGCCGCGCTGAACCGCGAGGGCATCGGCGCCGGCACCGAGGTGCTGGACGTGGGCACGGGCAGCGGCGCCCTCGCTCTGCACGCGGCGCGGCTCGGTGCGCGGGTGACGGCCGTGGACATCGCCAGGCGGGCGGTGATGACCGCCCGGTTGAACGCGCTGCTGCACCGTCGGCGTATCACCGTGCGGCGCAGTGATCTCCTCGCGGCGCTGCCCGGCCGGTCCTACGACCTGGTGATCTGCAACCCGCCCTATGTGCCGTCGCCCATGGGCCGGCTCCCCGGACACGGTGCGGCGCGGGCGTGGGAAGCCGGGCGCGACGGCCGGGCGATCCTCGACCGGGTCTGTGAGACCGTACCGGCCGCGCTGCGTCCCGGAGGTCGTCTCCTCCTCGTGCACTCCGGCCTGTGCGACAGCGACGTGACCCTGCGGCGTCTCTCGGACGCCGGACTGCGGGCCGTCGTCAGCGACCGAGCCCTCGTGCCTCTCGGTCCCGTGCTCCGCTCGCGGCTGCGATGGCTGCGGGAGACGGGTCTGGTGGACGAGCGGGAGATGGAGGAGGAGCTGGTGGTCATCCGTGCCGAACAAGCCTGAGCACCCCTGCCGGATCACTCTCGGCGACGAAGGGCCCCTCCTGGTCGAAGGGCCCGCCGAAATCACCTGCGCGGACGGCACCGTGGCCGCCTCCGACCGTTTTGTCGTCGCTGTCTGCATGTGCCGACGCAGCAGGATGTACCCGTGGTGCGACACCAGCCACCGCCGTCGTACGCGGCCCGGCGAGGACGCGCATCCGCCGGCGGACTGAGCCACCCTTCACTCGGCGTTCCGCAGCCGTGTCCGCTTCACCCCGCGCAGCCGACGGGACATCTCCCGCAACCGCGGGTGGCGTTCGTGGGCCTCGGCCGACCGGCGGTCCAGCTCCTCGGCCAGGCGCTCCGTGCGCTTGTCGATGTCGAGCTCGTCGAGGATGCGGTCGACCTCGGCCAGCAGCGCACCGTGCAGTTGCCACTGCCTCGGATGTTCCTGGACGTCCTCGAGCAGCAGATCCGCCACGCGGTCGCGCGTCGCGCGGCTGCGGGCGAGCGCGTCGGCCAGGCGTTCCTCGGCGTCCTCGCCGCTCTCGGCCATCGGCGTGGTGATCATCACGGCGAATCCTTCGACAGCGTCGGACATGTGCCCGAACAGTTCCCTGAGGTCCCTGGCCACGTCCTCGGGGAAGAGCGATTCCTCCGTGCGCGCCTTGGCGAGGTCGGTCAGCGTGCGGGTGAGGACGCGCAGCACGACGGCACAGATCTCCAGCGTGTCCAGCCCGGTCCGCAGGACGACACGGTAGAGGAGCCCCTGCTTGACACGGGGGTTGAGCATCAGGCTCTCTTCCGCCTGCCGCAGGGACGCGTCGACCTCCACGATGTCGTGGTCCAGGCGGCGGGCTTCGTGGAGGCGTGCGGCGGCCTCCCGGACGGGGTGGTTGCCGCCGATCTCCTCGCCGAGGGCCCGGAACATCTTCCCCATCCGGTCCCCCAGACCGCCGATGGACGCCCCTGCGGATTCGACCCAGACAGGTGGTGCGAGCAAGAGGTTGAAGAGCAGGCCGACCCCGGCACCGATCAGGGTTTCCAGCACGCGCTCCCAGGCCGTGTCCGCGACCTGCGCGACGCCGAGGACCAGCATCGCGCTGATGGCCACCTCGGGCACGAACTCGTTGACGCGTACCAGCCTGCCGATCAGCAGGGAAGTGAAGATGGTCAGTCCGAGACTCCACCAGCTCAGGCCCACCAGGGAACTGAAGCCGCTGGCGATCAGGACCCCGACGACGACGGCGTTCACGCGCCGGATGCCGGTGGTGAGGGTGGCGAAGAGCGTCACCTGCACCACGAGCAGGGCGGTCAGGGGAGCGGTGAGAGGTGCTGGATGCGGGGCGGGCAGGACGGTCTGGGCCACCGCGAAGGCGATGACGGCTGCAGCCGTCGACCTCAGCGTCTGTGCTGCGGCCGGCTCAGTGGTGCGCTGGACGAGTTTGACGACGGGCTCAGGCGTGGAAACTGCAGGCATTCCTTACCGGTGCCCCGTTCCGCGGTCCCGCAGCGCCTCGGGGACCGGTCGGACCCCGTACGGATGTACGCGTGCCGCCATCGGCAGCGGCCTCGCGAGCACGGCCCCGTGGAGAGATGGTGGATACATGGCTATCTCACTCACGCCCCCGGGGGAGACGCCTCCCGCCGAGGGTTGCATAGGCGAAGCACACGTCGAGCGTGCGGACGGAGGTATCTGGGAACACCCCGTCCTCTGGGCAACCGTCGTACTGCTGGGCTCGGCGGTCGTCGCGGGATACTTCATCGCCCGCGTCTTCGGATTCACATGAGCACGCGCCGCACCCTGGACGCACTGCTGGAACGGCACGGCACCACGTATGCGGCCGAGGCGGGAATCCGGTTGCGGGACACTCCGCAGCCGCTGTACCAGCTGCTCGTGCTGAGCCACCTGCTGAGTGCGCGGATTCGCGCTCGGGTCGCGGTGGCCGCGGCGCGGGCGCTCTTCGCGCACCGGTTGCGTACGCCGCGTCGTATGGCCGACGCCCCATGGCAGGAGCGGGTCGACGCGCTGGGAGAGGGAGGCTACCGCCGGTACGACGAACGAACCGCGACTCAGCTGGGGGACGGCGCACTTCTCCTGCTCGACATGTACGGAGGAGACCTGCGTCGCCTGCGGCGGGAGGCCGCCGGCGAGACGGACACGCTGCGCTCGGGGCTCCGCCGCTTCCCCGGGATAGGGCCGACGGGCGCCGACATCTTCCTGCGCGAGGTACAGACGGTATGGCCGGAGACCGCGCCCTACCTCGACGCGAAGGCGCTCCAGGGAGCCGAGCGGCTCGGTCTGCCCACGGCGCCGGACGGACTCAGCCGGCTGGCGAAGGGCCGGGACCCGGCGGTATTCGCCGCAGCACTGGTGCGGGGGGCGCTGGACAAGGGCTGAACAGGCTCAGACCGGCGGCCGCCGTTTGCCCGGCTTGGTGGACCGGCCTTCGACGAGCGCCCTACGAATCTGCGCGGCGGTCGCGCGGGCGTGCTCCGAGGTCGCCGTGCGGTCGGCCACCGATGTGACGAAGCGGTGGGTGGGGCGCAGGCACCGGCCGCACGGCGTGTCGGTGGCGAGCAGGTAGCCGTCCTCACACTGGGGGTCGGCGCAGTGACCCGGGCTCACGAGTGCTTCGGCGATCTCCTGCGGTGCCCAGCGGCGCCGGCCGTCCTCGTCCTTCTCGTGGAGGGCGTGGGACCAGCGGACGTTCCACCGGCGTTCGAGCCGCTCCAGGAGTTGATCGGGAGTGCGCCGAGCGAGTTCCCGATGGATCAGATCGTGCACCGTACGGGGGTGGCGGTGGCCGAGTGCCTGGACCAGCGGCTGAGGAAGGGCCTGCAGGATGTACGCGACCGGATCGCCACCCGCGCGCTCGCGCCATTTGCGGCAGGGGCAGGGGCCCTCGGCAGGCAGTGCCCGCTGACAACGGCCGCACCGGCCGCGGCATTCCGCGCAGAGCCCGTCGTCGAGCCCGTCCAGGTGAGGTGCGGGGGCGCGGCCGCAGCCGCGGCAGCAAGCGGCGCAGGGGCCGCAGAGGCGTTCGTCGCCGAGCTTCGTCGTCCACTGCCGCTGCTGGCAGCGGCAGCACAGGGCGTTGTTGCAGTACTCGTGGTGGGCGGCGCCCGAGTGTCGTCCGGGGGGCGGGAAGGACATTGATGCGTTCTCCAGGTGCGTGGCCGGGATCGGTCAGGTCCGAGCCATGTCGACGGAACGCGCGCAGGGGCCCTCGGACGACCGTATCGCCCGGCAGGGCTTCGTGCGGCGCTCTGCCACGATCAGGTCGACATTGTCCCGCACCCGGACGGTGCGCGGGGTCAGGGCCTCAGGCCGCTGACGACGTCCGCGGTGGCGGTGATTCCTTCGTGGATGGTGGGAGCCATGCTCGTACTCGCGAGGAGGAATCCCAGCAGGGCGCAGACGAGCGCATGTGAGATCTTCAGTCCGCCGTTGCGCAGGAAGATCACTGCGAGGAGCAGCAGGAGCAGCACCACTGAAATCGAAATGGCCATGGCCAACCTCCTCCGCCGCGCCGGAATTGCGGCATATGGCCGCCAGTGTGGCGCAGCGGAGAGGCCGTCCGGCGCACCGGCGTGTCCGCCGAACGGGTACTCACGCACGGTGACGGCGGGCGGCGTCGGTCAGTCGCTCCGGCCGCTACGGGGCTCGCGTCGGCGCAGGAAGGCCTCGAGGCCTGCCAGGTCGTCGGTGTTGAGATGGTCGACGTCCGCTGCGAGGAGCTCGGTCCACACGGCGTCACGTTCCGGCCCGGCGAGGTCGGGCGTGCCCCAGAAGCGGATCCGCCGGCCGCTCGCGTGGGCCCTCGAGACCAGGGTGCGCAGTCCGGCCCGTTCAACGGCGGGGAAGGGACCGGCCCCCCGCCAGCTGAAGTGCGTGCTCCAGTTACTGCTGACGAGCGGGATGAAGGAGGCGGGGGCCGCGGTCCCGAGGTCCTCCGGCCGGCCGTCGTAGAAGGCGTACCGCGTGGCCTGCGCCTCCATCGGGGCGCGGGCCGCACGGTCTCCCGAGATGACGGGGGTCACCGCGCCGGTGCGGACCCGGCCGTGGACCGAGCGGGTCAGGATGTGGCGGTAGCGGCGAAGCACCCGGTCGAGTGCGAGGTAGGTGGCGGCGCCGTCGGTCTTGATGTCGATCAGCAGGTGCAGCGGGTCGGGGTGTCCGGCGTGGACGGAACCGTGGTGTGCGCGGACCCGGGCCAGCAGCGGGTCCAGGTAGAGCGACACGAGAGTGCGTGCCGGGTCGAGGGTCTCGGCCTCATGGGCCACGAGCAGTTCACCGCCGACGAGGAAGATGTCAGCCTCGATGCTGGTGAAACCGTGCGCGAGGGCGTCATGGAGGGGGCGCGGGTGCAGGTAGTCGTTGTGCGCGTGGGCGCGGGCCAGCGGGCGGGGGCCACGGGGGCGGGCAGGCGCGGCGGGTGCCGCGGCGGCCGCCTGGGCGGGGACGAACGCACCTGCGGCTGCGGTGGCGAGCGCGGTGGTGACGACTCTGCGACGGGTCAGGGGTGCCATGGGGTCTCCTGAGGGGGGAGCGGGCAGAGCGGGCGGGGGGACGCGACGAGTATGGAGGCGAGGACGCACCGAAAGGCAGGTACCTGCCAAGAGTTGGAACGTCCGCCGCCCGCGCGTCGGCTGCGCTGCGCCTGCTGTTTCCCCCACCCACCGCACCGGAACCCCCTGGACACGACGGGGCGGGGGCGCTCGTCCGCAACGCGCCCCCGCCCGGACCTGCCGTCTACGGAGCCGGCAGCTCCACCAGCCCGGCTACGGCCTCGCGGTGGCGTCCCGCGGTGCCGTACGCGATCGAGTCGGCCTTGGCCCGCTTCAGATACAGATGGGCGGGATGCTCCCAGGTCATCCCGATCCCGCCGTGCAGCTGGACGCACTCCTCAGCGGCGTGCACGGCGACCCCGGAGCAGTAGGCCTGCGCCACGGCCACCGCGAGCGGTGCGTCCGGGCTGCCGGTCGCCAGGGCCTCCGCGGCGTTGCGCGCGGCAGCGCGCGCGGAGACGACCTCCAGCCAGAGCTGTGCCATCCGGTGCTTGAGCGACTGGAACGAGCCCACCGGCCGGTTGAACTGGTGACGTTCACGGGTGTGCCGAACAGTCTCGGTCAGGCACCACTCGGCCAGCCCGAGCTGCTCGGATGCGAGTAGTCCCGCACCGGCCAGCAGTCCCGCGCTCACGGCTTCCGCAGCCGGGCCCGCCTCCGCGAGCCGGATGCCGGTGGCCCCGGTCAGGGTGACCGTCGCGAGCGGACGGGTCAGGTCCAGCGGGACGAGCGACCGGATGTCGACACCGTCCCCACCGGTTTCCACCACGTACAGTCCCTCCGCGGTGGGCACCAGCAGCACGTCGGCCGCCGAGGCCTCCGCGACGCCGGTGACGGTCCGCTCCAGGGTGCCGGTCATCGCGGCGGCTCCGTCGGCGGGGGGCGTGGCGAACGGCAGGGCGAGCACGGCGACCTTGCGGCCCGCCGCCAGCTCACCGAGGAGTTCGGCGACCGGTCCGTCGTCGTCATCCAGTGCGAGGAGGATCGCGGTCGCGACGACGGCGCTCGTCAGGTACGGCGCCGGGGCGACACTGCGGCCGAGCTCCTCCAGGACCACGGCGGCCTCGCGGTGGGTGGCGCCCTGGCCGCCGAGCTTCTCCGGGACCAGGAGTCCGGCTGCTCCGATCCCTGCGGTGAGCGATTCCCAGAGCCGCAGATCGTACGGCGTGTCGGACTCGGTTCCGGCGATCACCGTCGGCGCGTCGGCCCGGTCGGCGAGCAGCGAACGCACTGCTGACCGCAGGTCCTCCTCTGTTTCCGAGTAGAGCAGGTCGGGTGCCTGGGCAACTTCGGTACGTGCGGTCATCGGGCAAGATCCTTCCAGGCGACGTCCTTGTCGCTACGCGGTTCGACGGGCAGGCCGAGGACGCGTTCGGCGACGATGTTGAGCAGGACCTCGCTCGTACCGCCCTCGATGGAGTTGCCCTTGGAGCGCAGGTAGCGGTAGCCGGCGTCGCGTCCGGTGAAGTCGACGAGCTCCGGGCGGCGCATGGTCCAGTCGCTGTACAACAGGCCCTCGTCGCCGAGTAGTTCGACCTCGAGTCCGCTGATCTCCTGGTTGAGCCGGGCGAACGCGAGCTTCATGCCGGAGCCTTCGGGGCCCGGCTGGCCGGCTACCAACTGCTGACGCAGCCGCTCGCCGGTGAGCCTGGCGACCTCGGCCTCGACCCAGAGCGTGAGCAGTCGCTGGTGGAGGTCGTGGGTGCGCAGGCGGGGCTGTTCACGCCAGGTCTTCGCGACGGTGCCGATCATGCCGCCCTCGCGGGGGATGCGGGCTCCGCCGATGGAGACGCGCTCGTTCATCAAGGTGGTCTGGGCGACCTTCCAGCCGTCACCGACCGGGCCGAGGCGCCTGCTGTCCGGGATGCGTACGCCGGTGAGGAAGACCTCGTTGAACTCGGCCTCGCCGGTGATCTGGCGCAGCGGCCGCACCTCGACACCGGGGTCGGTCATGTCGCAGATGAAGTAGCTGATGCCGCGGTGCTTGGGGACGTCAGGGTCGGTGCGGGCGATCAGGATCGCCCAACGTGCCACGTGGGCGCTTGATGTCCAGACCTTCTGCCCGTCGACCACCCAGTCCTCGCCCGCGCGGACGGCGCGTGTGTTCAGCGCGGCGAGGTCGGATCCGGCCCCGGGCTCGCTGAAGAGCTGGCACCACACCTCTTCGCCGGTCCACAGTGGCCGCAGGAAGCGCCGCTTCTGCTCCTCGGTGCCGTAGCCGAGAACCGTCGGAGCGGCCATGCCGAGGCCGATGCCGATGCGGCGCGGGTCGTTGTCGGGGGCTCCGGCGGCGGCGAGTTCGGCGTCGACGACGGGCTGCAGGGAGCGCGGGGCGTCGAGTCCGCCGAGGCCGACGGGATAGTGCACCCAGGCCAGACCGGCGTCGAAGCGCGCCTCCAGGAAGGCGGAGCGTCCGGTGGTGGCCGGCGGATGGGCCGCCAGCAGCTCCTGGGTGAGGCGGCGGATCCGTGTCGCGTCGATGGCGGTGCTCATCGGGGCCCTCCTGACGGCAGGACGACGATACGGCCGGTGCTGGTGCCGTCGGCGACTCGCTGGACGGCGCGCGCTGCTTCGGCCATGGGGACGCGCTCGCTGATCAAGGGCTTGATGACCCCCTGGGCCGCGAGCTCGGTGAGCTCGTCGTGGCAGGCGCGGACGGCGGCCGGGTCCTTGGTGTTGTACAGCCCCCAGTGGAGTCCGGCGATCGAGTAGTTCTTCACCAAGGCGTGATTGAGGCCGGGCGTGGGAACGGTTCCGCTGGCGAAGCCGACGACGACGACGCGGCCCTCGAAGGCGATGCACTTGACGGACTTGGCGTAGGCGTCTCCGCCCACCGGGTCGTAGACCACGTCCGCACCGCGACCGCCCGTGTACTCCTTCACCGCCGCGACGATGTCCTCGCTCCAACGGTCGATCACCAGGTCGCAGCCCAGCTCGCGGGCGATCGCCGCTTTCTCCGGGCCGCCCACGACCCCGATGACGGCGGCACCGGCCGCCTTGCCGAGCTGGACGGCCGCGCTGCCGACACCACCGGCGGCCGCGTGCACGAGCAGCGTTTCACCCGACTGCAGATGTGCCCGCCGGTGCAGCCCGAACCAGCCGGTCTGGTAGCCGATGTGCAGCGCGGCGGCCTCCGCGTCGTCCAGGGCGTCGGGGGCCGGGAGCAGGGTCGCCCGGTCCGCGACGACGTACTGGGCGAAGCCGCCCTGCGGGAGGGCGGGGGTGGCGAGCACCCGGCGTCCGCCCTCCGTCTCACCGCAGATCTCGACGCCGGGGGTGAAGGGCAGCGGGGGCCTCACCTGGTACTGGCCGCGGCAGAGCAGCGCGTCGGGGAAGTTGATGTTCGCCGCGCGCACCTCGATCAGCACCTGCCCGTCCCCGGGGGTCGGCCGGTCCGTCTCCTCGAGCTCCATCACCTCGCTCGGCTCGCCGTTCCGGTGCACTCGCCATGCCTGCATGAGGGGCCTCCACAACACTGTCGGCATTACCACTGCTCCGGCGCATACTAAGCGGTCGCTTGCCCCTCTGGGAACACCTCGCGCCCTCCCGACCCGCGCCCGTTCACGACCGCTTGGGCTTGGCCCTGACGTGCATACGCTCCCCCTG
Source organism: Streptomyces sp. NPDC005791 (assembly GCF_042871485.1). Lineage (NCBI taxonomy): Bacteria > Bacillati > Actinomycetota > Actinomycetes > Kitasatosporales > Streptomycetaceae > Streptomyces > Streptomyces sp. NPDC005791. The sequence goes on along the minus strand of NZ_JBIAIP010000026.1, from coordinate 1,515 downwards.
CGGCCCGAACAGGCTGAGAAATTCGACCGGCTCGTCACCCGCGGGGCCGAACCAGTGCGGCAGCCTGGTGTCGAACTCGGCGGCCTCGCCGGGAGCCAGGACCAGGTCGTGCTCGGCGAGCTTCAGCCGGAGCCGCCCGTTGAGCACGTACAGCCACTCGTATCCCTCGTGGGTGCGCTGCTCGGGCGCCTCGGCGCAGGCGACCTCCTGTATGACCTTGTACGCCTGGAGTCCCCCGGGCCGGGCGGTGAGCGGCAGTGCGGTCTTCCCGCCGTGCACGATCGGCTTCGCCTTGACCCTCGGATCACCCACTGGGGGCGCCCCGACGAGGTCGTCGAGCGGCACCTCGTGGGCCCGGGCGATGGGGAGCAGCAGTTCCAGGCTGGGGCGCCGGCCACCGGACTCGAGGCGGGAGAGGGTGGAGACGGAGATCCCGGTGACTTCGGAGAGCCCGGCGAGTGTCACGCCCCGGTCCTTGCGCAACCGCCGCAGCCGCGGGCCGACCCCGGTCAGCACGGCGTCCAGTGCGGGGTCGTCCTGGTTCGGTTCCTTCATGGCATCCATTGCAGAATCAGCAAGGCCGTTTGTCAATCAGGGCTTCTTACGCGGGCACCGGGCGTACGCGGCGAGCTTTCCGGTGAACGGATTCACGCATTCCGTAAGCGGTCCCGGGCAGGAGCGGGAAGGACACGCCCGCGCCGGACACGCCGCGTGACCGGCCGTGACCGAGCTGGGACGCAATACCCCGGGGGGTATTATTCCGGCCAGGCGAGCCGGGGACCAGGACCCCGGACCGCCCCCGCTCCGGCGACCGAAAGGAACCCGCCCGTGATCAACCCCGCCTCCCTCTCCCCCTCCGAGGCCGCAGCCCGGCTGGAAGAGTTCACCGTCATCGACGTACGGGCCCCCGGCGAATACGCCTCCGGGCATGTGCCTGGCGCACTGAACGTTCCGCTCGACAGGCTCACCGAGGCGGTGCCGGCCCTGAAATCGGCTTCCGCCCGCGGCTCCCTGCTGGTGGTGTGCGCCTCCGGCGTGCGATCGACCAGGGCGTGCGAGATACTCGCCGACGCCGACATCGATGCCGCCACCCTGGCCGGGGGGACCTCCGCCTGGGAGGGCGACGGCAACGACCTGGACCAGCCGGTGGGCGCCCGGGCGACCTGGCCGATGGAGCGCCAGGTGCGCCTCGCCGCCGGCTCGCTGGTGCTGGCCGGCCTCATGACCGGCCAGCGCTTTCCGGCCGCCCGGTGGCTGTCGGCCGGCATCGGCGCCGGCCTCGTCTACTCCGCCGTGAGCAACACCTGCGGCATGGCGGCCGCCCTCGCGAAGCTCCCGTACAACCGCTCGCCGCAGTCGGCAGTCGGCCTGGACGCCACGCTGGACGCCCTGCAGGGATGACCGCACACCGCGACGGAGGCCTAGGGCGTGTTTCGAAAGTAGCGCCGTCCGCCCGAAGGGCGGGCCTGGCGGCGTCTGGTGCGTGCGATCGCAAGGCGGAGGGTCGCCCCGATA
>NZ_JBIAIP010000025.1:0-52734 GCF_042871485.1 Streptomyces sp. NPDC005791 | reverse complement strand
CTCACCACCAGAGTTCCACCGCACCAGATCACCCGTGCGATACATCCGCTCACCCGCACCACCAAACGGATCCGCCACAAACCGCTCAGCCGTCAACCCAGCACGCCCCACATAACCCCGCGCCAGACCCGTACCCGCGATATACAACTCACCCACCACACCCGCAGGCACCAACCCCAAACCCTCATCCAGCACATACACCCGCGTATTCGCCAACGGCACACCAATCGGCACCGACGAACCCAACGGCAGCCCAGGCCGGATGTTGTACGTGGTGGAGAAGCCCAGGTTCTCGACTGGTCCGTAGCCGTTGAGGAGCTTCATCTGGGGGAACAGTTTCCTTGCGCGTTCCACGTGTGCCAGGGAGGCAGCCTCGCCGGCGGTCATCACTTCGCGGACGTTCTCGAAGGCTTCCGGGTATTCGTCGAGTACCAGGTTGAACAGGCCGGCGGAGAGCTGGAGCGCGTTCACCCCGTAGGTGCGAATTAGGCGGGCGAAGTCTGCCGGCTCGGGCCGTTGGCCCGGCTGGATGACCGTCGTTCCGCCATGCAGCAGCGGTCCGAACACCTCCAGTGCGAAAGCGTCCCAGGACACAGGTGAGCACTGGAGGAAGACCTGGTCAGCGTCGAAGGCCAGGTAGCTCTGCCCGGTGTAGGTGCTGACCAGCGCCCGGTGGGGTGAGGCCACACCCTTGGGGCGGCCAGTGGAACCGGAGGTGAACATGACGCAGGCCGCGTCGTCTGGGCGGACCGCGATATCCGGATTATCGGCAGAGAGGGCTATTGGGCCGGATTCATCCAGACAAGCCTCGGTCAGGTGGGGGACGCTCAGCCGTCTGGCGGTCTGCGCGTGAGTAATTACGACAGGAGCACCAGTGTCCTCCAGTACCGCGGTCAAGCGGTCATGGGGGAAATCCGGGTCGAGCAGCGTGTAGGTACAGCCCGCCTTGAGCGTCGCCATCAGCGCGACGATCAGGGCAGGGCTGCGCTCGATGTGTACGGCCATAATCTGGGAGCGGCGCACGCCGAGTCCGATGAGGTGGTGTGCCAGCCGGTTGGCCTGCGTGTTGAGCTCGGCGTACGTCAGACTTCCCTGGTCCGAGGCCACCGCCACCGCGTCCGGAACCCGCCGGACCTGCTCCTCGAAGAGCTCATGCACACACGAGTCCGCTGGATACTCCGTAGCCGTGTCGTTGTACTCGACCAGCAGACGGTGACGCTCCTGAGCAGACAACGTGTGAGACGCAAACACGAGAAATCCCCTTCTGGCCCTGCCGTACGGAAGAAATGAGCGGCGCCGCTCACTTGATGAGGCGCGCCAAGCTGGACCGGAATGCTCCGGCCATGTGGTCCGCCTGGTCGGCGGTGAAGGACGTTGTATCGGTGCGGAGCACTCCGCTCATGTTCCCGACCGTTCCCCAGGTGAATTCCCAAAGGGCGGGGAAGGTAGCCCAGAGGGCTGGCATAGGGAGCCCGGTGGCTCTGGCTCCAGATAGACGCAGTTTCGGGATCTCCGTGTCCACGTTGACCAGATGCAGCAGGGGGGCCGCGCCTGGGGTCCTGCGGATTCGGGCGGCCTTCAAGATGCGGGTGTACGGGAGCTGTTTGTGCGTCAGTGCGGACTGCATGGCAGCGGCATGGGCCCGCACGATCTCCTGAGCTGGCCGATCCGGGTGCCAGGTGGTCGAGACCGGGAGGGTGTTCAGCAGGGGACCCATGGTCTCTTGGAGGTCCCGTGTGTCACGCAGCGCGGCTGGCAGTCCGACAACCGACCGACACGGCTGGTCGGCTGCTCCCGAGTTCTCGGCCGCCACGGCCATGCTTACGGCCGTGAAGAGCACTGCGGTGGGCGAGACCCGGGCGGCCCGGGCGAGGCGCTTGACTCCCTGGGTTTGCACTGCGTCGAGAGGGAGACTGGTCGGGTGAAAGCGTCCGCGGTCATCGTCGGCCGGCGGGTCCACACGTGGGACGGGCTGGGGCTGGTGGCCGCCGAGCGATTCCGACCACCATGCCTCGTCCTCGCTTGTGGCTTGTTCCTGGGCGGCGTAAGTGAAGAAGTCGGGTGCCGGTGCCTGCACTGGAGGGTTGGTGTCCCGGACGATGTGAGTGTAGGCATCGCCCAGTTCCCGGGTGAGGAGCGTGAGGGCCCAGCTGTCACCGGCCACGTGGTGGACGGACAGCACCAAGAGATGACTCTCGAGCGAGGAAGACATCAGCAGGGCCCGCACCGGAATCTCTCGGCGCAGGTCGAAAGGACGCTGCCAGAACTCGGCGACGGGAGGTGTCTGTTCGTCTCCCTCCTGCCAGGTTCCGAGAGCCAGACCGGGGAGGGGTTCTCCGTGTGGCAGCGGGACGGCGCCGGCCATGTCGAACGTGGAGTGCAGTACCGGGTGCCGCCGGATAACGTGGTGCAGCGCTCCTTCCAGTGCAAGTACGTCCAGGCGTCCCGAGATACGAAAGCCCAACGGCATGTTGTATAGCGGCCGGTTCGCGAGGCTCTCGTGCACCAGCATGGACTGCTGCATGTTGGAGAGCGGGCGGGGTTCCATAGGTAGGGTGCCTCTTCTACTGGCGGCGTTGCCGCGCTACGTCCGCGCGCCACTCGGCGAAGGTCTGTGCCTGTAGGCAGCTGTGCGGGGGGATCTCCATCCCGGTCAGCTCACGGACCCGGGCACTCACGCGAAGTGCCAGGAGGGAGTGGCCGCCGAGGCGGATGAAGTCGTCGTCGTCGTGAACGGCGTCCACATGCAAGGCTTGGCGCCAGATCTCCCGGAGCTGATCCTCCTGGCCGAGTTCGGAGTCGTGAGTCTGCTCGGTGGAGTCCGGTGCCGGGGGCTCGGGGAGGCCGTGGCGCGAGACCTTGCCGTTGGGGAGCCGTGGTAGCTCCTCCAGGAACACGTACTGGTCCGGCCGCATGGCCGGCGGGAGTCGGTCCGCCATGTACCCGCGCAGTGCCCGGACGGTGAGCAGTGTCTCAACGGCATCGCCGGAGGCACCAGCCTCCATGCTGCCGACCGCTGCATCGGAGTCCGCAGGGGTCGCCCGAGTCGCGTAGACATAGGTAACGTCGGCGTCCCGGCCCACGCTCCAGTCGTTGACTTCGTGTACGGAGAAGCCGGCACCGTCGAGGATGCCCTTGATCTCGGCACCGACCGCGCTGGCACGCTCCACTTCCAGGCATACCTGCTGGACGGTATGCCAGTGCCGTGTGCTAAGTCCTCGCAGGATGCTAAGTTCCGCCCCCTCGGCGTTGATCTTCAACAGGTCGACCTTGTTCAGTCCGAGCTGCTCGAAGAGGCTGGAGAGGTCGGTGGTCGGCACCTCGTGGGCCGTGGCCTGCAGCCTTCGTTCTGCGGCCTGGAGGAGGGAGGCTTTCTCTTCCGGAGTCGCGGTCCCGTCCCCGATGCCGGTGGATGCATAGTGCGACTGGACGAGCTCGGCTGCGGCCTGGTGCCGCTGCGCGCCGAGGCCGGAGAGGTAGGAGAGCTCCGGGAACGAGGTCAATTCGGCCGTGCCGGCCCGGTCGGTCACGGCAACTGGTACGACCTCGGACCGTACACCGTGGAGTTCCAGGTTGGCCCGGAGGTAGGGAAGGGTGTCCGGGTTCGGCTCGACGGATACGAGCTGGACGTTGTCTGCCTGCCGGTGGGCCCACAGGGAGAACAGGCCGATGTTCGCCCCGATGTCGACGACCACGGCGTTGTTATCGAGACGCACGCCGTACCGCGAGTACTCGTCCTGCTCGAAGATCTGCCGATAGAGGAAGAGAGCTTCGTCAGGGGAGGGCGTTGCTACACCGAGACCGTGCGGCAGCTGCATACGTCGCAGGCCGTCGACGACTGGTGCATGGCGACGCTTGGCCGCGACATAGCCGATCAGCCGGTGGCCATTGTTCTCGTCAGGCACGGTGACGACGGCGGCATCGTGCACCATCGTCTGACGACGCAGGACGGCCGCCACCTCCTCCGGTTCGACCCGGACACCGCGTACCTTGACCTGGTCGTCGAGTCGGCCGCGGAATTCCAGATAGCCGGGTACCGCGCGGCGAACCAAGTCGCCTGTGCGGTACATCCGGCCGCCGTGGGCAGAGAACGGGTCGAGCCGGAAACGTTCCTCGGTCTGGCTCTCGTCGGCGAGGTAGCCGACCCCGACGCCCGCTCCTCCGATCCACAACTCCCCGGTCTCGCCTTCCTCTACCAACGCGAGGTCCTCGTCCAGCACGTGGCACTGGACACCGGCGATGGGCCGGCCGATGGGAGCGATGTGTCCCTCGAAGGGTTCGCTGCAGTCCCAAAAGGTCGCGTTCACCGAGGTTTCAGTCGGTCCGTACTGGTTGAAGAGGGCGCAGTCAGTGAGCGTCGCCTGGAAGGTCCTAACGCGGTCCATGTCGAGGGCTTCGCCGCCACAGAAGACACGTCGCAGGTCGGTGCAGTACGCCAGCTCGGGCTCTTCGAGTACATAACGGAGCATCGAGGGGACGAAGTGAGCCGTGGTGACGCACGCGTCCTGGATCAGGCGCACCAGGCCCAGGCTGTCGAACTGGAGGCCAGGCGGGGCGATGACGAGTGTTCCGCCAGCAATCAGGGGCGAGAAGATTTCGTGCACTGAGGCATCGAAAGCGATGGACGCCTTGTGCAGGACACGGTCGGAGTCCTCGAGAGCGTACTGAGTGTGGCCCCACTCCAAGCGGTTGTACAGACCCCCGTGGTGCAGGACGACGCCCTTGGGTGTGCCGGTGGAGCCAGAAGTGAAGAGGATCAGGGCCGGGCGCTCGGCCGCTCCCTCACGGGGCCAGTCGGATAGCGCCGCCACTTCCTCGAAAGGGGGGAGAGCCCGCTGGGACAGGTCGCTAACATCGCGCCACCGATCCGGATTGAGATTCTCGTCACGGTGGGCGGCCTCCCCCGCCGCGTATAGGACAAGCCGAGGATGAGCGGCATCAAGGATGGTGTCGATGCGCTCGGCCGGGAACTCCGGGTCGATGGGCACGGCCACCGCACCCACCAGCCAGGTAGCCACGAGCGATGTCACGTACTCGGCGGAGCGCAGGAAGAACAGGCCCACATGGTCGCCGGGTGCGGCACCACTCTCGCGCAGCAGATCGGCAATGGCGTGAATACGGCCCCACATGTCGCTGTAACTCAGCTCGCCGTCCGTACTTACGATTGCCGACGCCTCGGCAGCTCCAGGAACGGGCCGATGGAGCAAATCCGGCATAAAGAGTGACTTCATTACAGTCAGACCGCTTTCTGGGCAAATGCAACTATCGCAGAGCGGGGAATCTCGGCCGCATAACCGCCCCCGACCGGATACACGACGGGGCGCGGGTTGTAGTCGACGCTCTCGGGCAAGCTCGCGAAGTAGTCCTCGTGGGCAAAGCGCTGCTCCAGCAGCCGCCAGCACGCATCAGTGTCGCCGAGCTTGTCGAAGTACGCCCTGACCCCATACATATCGGCCACGTAGTCGCACATACGCCGCCGGGCGTCCTCCTGGGTCGACGCCTGGACAATCAACGGGTCGTACAGGTCGATGACACGAGCCGACGTTCCCGCCTCGGCGAAGAGTTCGGCGATCAGGCTGCGGGTGAAATGGGGATAGTCGTGGCCCGCTTCAGTGTGCGGGTGGACGACGTCCGTGAAGAAGCCTGCCATCGGGCTGGTCGTGTCGAAGTCGTGAAGGACCACGCGTCCTCCCGGGCGGACGACGCGCAGGGCCTCGGCGACCGCGCCGAGCCGGTCCTGCGGCGCGATGTGGTGCGTGCCGTAGGCCAGTAGTGCCGCGTCCATTGTGTCGTCGCCGAGGAAGAGCTGGTCCGCTGCCTGTCGGACGGCGGGCAGCCCCTGCCCCAAGGCCCGCTCGATCATCTCGCCGGACAGGTCCCCGGTCAGGATGGCGATCCGGTCCGACAGGTCGCCCCCCTGTTCACGGACGGCGCGGGCGAGAGTTCCGTCGCCGCCGAGCACATCCAGGACGGTGCACTGCCGCAGGGGTATCCCGGGCTGTTCGGCCACCCCGGAGGCGAGTTCGAGGAGCTGGCGTATACCGGTCCACCGGACCGAGGAGTCACGCTGCGCCTTGCGGTATGAATCTCCGCGCCCGGTGTCGTCGGAGTCGAACTCAGTCGTGGTAGCCGTCAGCACGCGCAGCGCTTTGTCCGCACCGGGCCGACCGAACTCAAGTGCCGAGGTCAAGAGGGGATGACTCGGCACCACGTCACGCAGATAGTCGTTGAGGGTCATCGACGGAAGGTAGAAATCCAGTTCCGTCAAGGCATCGGTCTGCATGTTCACCAATCCGGCCTCTCGATGGGTCTCATCGGCGACCATAAGCTCCACTGGCATGGGAGATTTAATTCCTGCCATTCGAGAATTGCGGCCGTATCCGGATCCGTCAGCACGAACCTACACGCCTGGAGAGAACTCAGCGGATCAAATTGAAGCAAGCTTCAATTTACGACAACAACATGATCAACTCTGCCAGGGCCTGGCTAAGCGTGTCAACGACTTTCCGCAGGAAATTTAAATTCAACCCACAGGCGTGTTACCTGCATCACATTCAGCACCCTTGACAAGACTCAACGTCAACCTGAAAGATCAACAGGAAGCGGGGCGCCGGAATCAGGCATATGGGCATTTCCCCGACATTGCCTTCGGGATGTGCCCGCGATCCGGGCAGAGTTCGCCCCCAATGGAACTGCGGACTCCTGGAAGCTTGGATATGGAGTTCTGGACCGCCGTATGGAACTGAGTCGCATGCCAATGCTAGAGAATCCAGTTCGTCGGAAGATCATCGTCACAAGCACCTCTTCTGACTCACATATCTGGAATCTGGTATTCCTCCAGCTTCTTCTCGAGGAGGCCGGGCATGAGGTCGCGAACCTCGGCCCCTGCGTCTCGGACGACATGCTCGTCAGTGAGGCGCTCGGCCGACGGCCCGACCTCATCGTCGTCAGCAGCGTGAACGGACACGGACACCACGACGGCCTCCGGGCCATTAACCGTCTTCGCCGGACTCCTGCGTTGGCCCGCACACCGGCGGTCATCGGCGGCAAGCTCGGGATCGGCGGTCCTGACCCGCAACGGAACCAGGCCCTGCTCACCGCTGGTTTCCAGGCAGTGTTCGAGGGCGGTCGGGACGACCCAGAAGGCCTGCTGGCCCTGATCGATGTGCTCCCCAGCACGGTCTCAGCATGACACCAGGGTTCGGACACGTAGTGGCAGCGGCACACTCCCGCGGGCAGCTGGTCGTGCAGCCACGTATGGGCATGTCGGCTCCAGCCCACATGCGGGCGGGCCTGTTGGCGACCAGAAGCGCCCAGGCTGTCACCGTTGGGACAGTCACGCTGGACAGTTACACGCGGGTGGGCGACTACGCCGCCGCACGCCGCGCAGTGAACAACGGCAACTCACTCAACGGTTTCCCTATCATGGCGCACGGCGCTGACACCACGCGGCGGATGCTCTCCGGCATCCGGAACGACGCCTTTCCCATTCAGGTACGCCACGGCTCAGCCGACCCACGCCTGATCTTCACCACTCTGGCGTCGATACCAATCGATGCAACTGAGGGTGGCCCCGTCTCGTACTGCCTGCCGTACAGCCGCATGCCACTGCGCGAGTCCATCCGATGCTGGACTGAAGCCAGCCGGAGCTTCGCGCAGCTGCAGAATGCCGGGCTCCAACCGCACATGGAGACGTTCGGCGGCTGCATGCTGGGGCAGATGTGTCCGCCGAGCCTACTCGTTGCCATCAGCGTGCTGGAGGCAGTCTTCTTCCGTCAGCACGGGCTGCGTAGTATCTCCCTGAGTTATGCCCAGCAGACCAACCCAGCACAGGACACGGAAGCCATCTCGGCCCTGCGAGACCTTGCCACAGCCCATCTGCCGGACGTGGACTGGCACATCGTGCTCTACGCCTACATGGGTGTCTATCCGCGCACCTCCCAGGGCGCCTGTCTCTTGCTCGAAGAGGCCGCCAGGCTTGCCGTGCGCGCCGGCGCAGCCCGTTTGATCGTGAAGACGGTAGCCGAGGCGCACCGAATCCCAACCGTCCAGGAGAACGTGCGCGCGCTGGAAAGCGCGGCACGAGCTGCCAGGCAGGAACACAGGCGCAGGCCAGGTGGTGGTGGCCGGCAGATCCGTGCGGAGGCGACGGAGATCGTCGAGGCCGTACTTGAGCTGGACGAGGATGTGGGGCGCGCACTCGCCCTCGCTTTCGAGCGCGGCTACCTGGACGTCCCCTATTGCCTGCACCCGGACAACGCCGGCCGTACCAGGAGCTTCATCGACACCGAAGGCCACCTCCAGTGGTCAACGACGGGCTCACTGCCCGTCAGCCGCGTGGTCAGGTCCGGAACGACGGCCCACCTCACCTCAGGCGGGCTGCTCAGCGCCCTGTCCTACGTGGCTGACAGGTTCGACGCGCCGCACCAAGCCGGCACATACGACCATCCGACGAAAACGGAACACCGAACATGACGCTGCCCCCAGGCCCCCGAACTCACCTGTCTTCCGGTACGACGCGTGCGGTACTCCGCATCCAGCACCGGATCCTCGACACCGTGCGTGCCCATCTCACCGGCCTCGGATTCGTCGAGATGCTGCCGCCCATCATCGGGCCGGTCACCGATCCTGGCGCACGTGGCGCCAAGCAGGTCGACGTCGACTACTACGGGCACCGATACAAGCTGATGACCAGCGCGATCCTGTACAAGCAGGCAGCCTTGCTCGCCTTCGACAAGATCTTCTTCATCGCGCCCAACATCCGGCTGGAGCCGCTCGAGACTGCACACACCGGCCGCCATCTGGTCGAGTTTCACCAGATTGACGTCGAGGTGGCCGGCGCATCCCGCGACGACATCCTCGAGCTCCTCGAAGGGTTGGTCAGCCGGGTCATCGAGCAGACCCTGGCCACGGAAGCCGCCATGCTGGGCGAACTCGACAGAGACATCGCGGCACTCGGCAAGGCGCTGCTATCCCCATTCGGTCGGCGCACCCACAGCGACGCCGTCGACCGCCTGCGCTACCTGGGCCACGACCAGAGCCCGAACGCCGAGATCGACTGGCAGGGCGAGGTGCTTCTGGCGGCCGAGGTGGAGCAGCCGTTCCTCATCACGGACTATCCCAAGGGTTCGCGTGGCTTCTACGACCGGGAGAGCGAACAATTGCCCGGTTTCCTACGCAACTTCGATCTGATCGCTCCCGAAGGCTATGGCGAGCTGTGCAGCGGCAGCGAACGCGAGAACGACTACGCAAAGATCGTTACGCGCATCCGGGAGACGGGTGAGAACCCCGCCAAGTACGAGTGGTACCTCAAGGCGGCCAGGGAAGGAATCCCCGCGAGCGCCGGGTTCGGCATCGGCCTGGAGCGCCTCACCCGGTACATCGTCGGACTCGACAGCGTCTGGCAGGCCAGTGCCTACCCTAAGATTCCGGGAGTGCCGTCACCGTGACACGGAAGCTCACAGCTGCGGGCTTTCCGGAGGATCTGGTGCGTGCACGCGCCCGCCGCGGCCCGGCGGCCGCACTGCCGACCCTGGAAGAATACGGCCTCGCCATGTTCGGCGAGGCAGACACCGCCGACCCCGGGTCGGCACACGACATAATGGACACGCTGCGGCTGGTGCCGCCCGTCCTTATGCCCCGTCGGCTGGAAAAGCTCATCGACCTCGGCCGGGAGCCCCTGTATACGGACGTCGCCCTAGGCACCGAAGTTGGCGGGCTCAACTCCCCACTGCCCCTCGTCATCTCCGCACTAGGTTCCACGAACCTGGCAGGCGGTCACATCGGCAATGCCGTCGCCCGGCAGGCTGGCCAGCGCGGCGTTCCAATGGTCATCGGGGAGAACGTCGTACCCTCCTCGGGTTACGGACGCCTCGGCGAGGCCGATCACAGGTCGCTGCGAACACGACTCAGCGCGTACTGCGCCGAACTGCCTGACGGTCTGGGCGGTGTCGTGGTCCAGCAAAGCACCGAGGACGCGGACTCAGAGGTCTGGAACCTCGTCTACAGTGATCCCACCGCCCTGCCGCTCCTGGAATCGGGGCGGCTGGCTTTCGAGCTCAAGGTGGGTCAGGGCGCCAAGCCGGGGCTGGGCGGGATGTCGGTCATAGATGCGCCCGACAGCTCCGCTACGGAAAGCCAGTTCACCGTGGACCCGGTCTTCGGCTATGGGGCCTCACGGGTGCTCCGCTCGGCGACCCCCGGCACCTTCACCCAGGAAATCCTGCACCATCAGCTCATCCTGATGCGTAACAACTTCCCTCGGGCGCGCATCTGGGTCAAACTCCCACCCGGTCGTGACATCGCCGCAGCTGCCGACATCGCCTGGGCTGCCGGGGCCGACGCAGTCACGGTCGATGGCGCCGAGGCCGGCACCGGCTGGGCACCGCTGTCCTTCATGGACCACGTCGGCTTGCCCTTGGCGGAGTGCCTGATGCGCATCGCGCCAGGCGACGCGTGCTGCATCGCGTCCGGACGTATGTGGGAGGGAACCCGCGCGGTCAAGGCGCTCGCCCTGGGCGCGCGGGCCGTGGGCCTCGGTCGTGCCGCCTTCCTCGCTGCCGACGAGGACCGCGAGCGGGGACTGCTTAATCTGCTCGACTGTTGTGCCTTCGAGATGCAGCTCCTGCTCAGCGGACTTGGCAAGTACACGGTGGCGGAGGTCAGCCGGGAAGACCTCTGGGGCCTACCCCTCGCTACCTCGGCCCCCGCCAACCCTTAACCGATCAGCACCAGTGACTCCAAGGAAATGCCATGACCAACCCCTTCGAAGACGACGCCGTCGCCTACATCGTGCTTGCCAACGCCGAGAACCAACACTCGCTCTGGCCCGCCACAGCTGACGTGCCGAACGGGTGGACCGTACGGCACCAAGGGGCCCGGCGGAGCTGTCTTGACTACGTGGAGGAGCATTGGACGGACCTTCGCCCCGCCAGCCTCGCCGCGATGTTGAACGAGAACACCTGATCTCCGCGGAAGCGCACCTGACCTACAGCACAAATGGATCTGGCCCTCTGCGAACCCGCAGAGGGCCAGATCGCGTCCACCACAACAAAGCCGGTCAAAGCGACAAAGCGTCGCTTTGACCGGCTCTATTTGGTCGGTTTACTGAGAGGTCCGGGGCGGGGTCAGCGGCCGTGTCGTAGCGCCGGCGAGTTGGCCGGGGGCCGGGTGGTGGCTGCGGGCGCGAGGCTGCTCGGCCCGCTCTGTGCCGAAGAGGTGGTGCGGCTGCGCGCGGCCATGACCCGGAGGTCGGTTGCGGTGCGCGTGGCGCGCGTGGCGCGGTGGACGGCCTGGGTGACCGCCGTGCGGCGCACGTCGAGAGGGGTCGGAGCGCGGGATACCTGGGGGCCAGCGGTCGGGCCGACCGGGGCCAGCGTGACCAGGTGCTCCAACCTGCGGTCGATCTGGTGGCGTTCACGGATCACCGGGCCCGAATCCACCATGACGGCCGCCGTCGCGGCGATCAGGTGGGAGGGGGTGCGAGCGGTGAAGACCGCCTCCGCCCGAGTGCCCCACCCCCGCGGGCCGGCCCATAGGGTGATGGTCTCCTCGTCCCAGCCGGAGAGACGGTTGTCGATCAGGACACCTGCCTGCCCGTCAGGGGCGACGATCTCGACGGTGCCACGCTCGGCGCCGCTGTCGCGTGTCCAGCCGGCGTCGGTCAGCGGCCGGACGGCGTCGGTCCAGTAGAGCGACGGGGCGGCCAGGAAACGGGCGTTGTCGTCGTAGGCGTCGGCTTCGGCGTAGTCGCGGGCCAGAGCGGTGGTGAGGCCGGCGACGATCTCGGGCGGGGTGACGTGGTTGAAGGTGGCCGTCCAGCGGGGTGCGGCGAGGGCGTCCTCAGATGCGTTGATCTTCCACAGTTCGAAGTTGTCGCCGAACCAGCCGATCCGGATGCGGTGGTCGGGGCTGGTGACGAGAAGTTGGCAAGGAGTGTCCCCGAGAGCGTGGTGCGGCCAGTGAGCAACCGGTGCGAAGCCGGCGTCTCCGGCCCCGCCGGTCCCGGCCAGGTACATGGGACTGACCAGTACCTCCTGGTGGAGGTACGGGACATCAGGGGGATGCATGGGCAAAACTCCGGAAGTAGGGGAGGGGAACGCGCCCGCGTGCGCAGCAGAACGGATGACTGGCGTGCACGCGGACGCCGTGGCAGCGGCGAAACGGTTCTGGCTCTCACCACCCCGGTCACCGGCCCCGGCCCGGTGCCGACTGGATGGTTACGGCCGCCGGCACCTGCGGTTGCGGCTGCGGCGCGTGGCTGAACAGGGCGCTCGGCGCGGCAGCGCTGCGGCGCAGGGCCGCCGCGGTCCGGGCACCGTCCGCCGACAGCGGGACGTTGGGGTGGGCGCGCGTGGCCACCGCGACGGGGCGCGGAGACGATGAGGTGCTCCGCTCGGCGATAGGGCTGCTCCAGTGCTCGACGCTCGCGTAGACGGCTCCCAGCGCCTGGCCGGCGTCGGTCAGCACGTAGGGGTCGCCGTGGCGCGGACCTGTGCGGGTGACCAGGCCGTCGGCCTGAAGCCGCAGGAGTCGCTGCCGGGCGTAGCCGTTGACCAGACCGGTCTCTTCGGCGATGTGGACGAACCGCATCGGGCTGCCTGCGTCGAGGACCTGGATCACGGCGGTTGAGTGCCGAAGATGCAGACGGCGCAGGGCGTCCTCCACACGTTCGGCCTTGGCTATTCGTCCGAGCGACAGGTGGGCATGTGACCAGTCCGACATGGTGCGGTGGACAGGAGCCAGCGACGCACCGAGGGCGCTGAGCTGGTACGGGGCACCTCGACGGTCGTCGGGCCGGATGACCAGCCCGTCAGCGTGCATCGTGGCCAGTCGCTTGCTGACGAACTGCTCGCTGATGAAGGGGAGCCGGGCGGCGACGTCGCGTACCCGCATGGGGCGGTTCTCCTGGGCCAGGGTCATTGCCGACCAGGCGGTCCACTTCGGCCCGATCAGGGAAAGCGCGTCTTCGACCCGCTGAGCATCGATCGAGCTGATGGAGAAGACGGGAGGCTGTACAGGGGCAGGCATGGGAGCGCGTCCTTTCTGGAAGGGGGTCAGCGGGAGCGGGAGGGCTTGCCGAGCGCCGTGGCAACGGGTGCGGTAGCCGAGTCGGCGAGGGGGCCGGGGCCCGCGGGGGTGTTGCTGCGGCTGAGGGCGGTTGACACGCGCGGTGTCGCCGTACGCGCGTCGCGGAGGGCGGCCTCGCCCTGCGGTGTGAGCGAGAGGAGCCGGCCGGGCCGGTACGGGTTCTCACTGGTGTCCTGGTGCAGCAGCCCGTCGGCGACTAGCCGCTGGACGGTCGCGGCCAGCGGCTGAGGGCGCTGGCCCGTGCCGTCCAAAAGGTAGGGGTCGTCGCCGATCCCGGTCAGGCGGATCCGAAGGCCGTCGGCCTCGACGGCTTCGAGAGCCGTCAGCTTGCGATCACCCGCGACGGCCCAGTCGTCGTCCCGGCCGGAACCGTGTCGCTGATCCAGGTCGTGGACCTTCACGTTTGAGTGCTGGGCAGTATCCGGATCGGGCAGAAGACGCTGATAGACGGATACGGATTCGAAAAGCTGGTCGTATGCCCGATTCCATTGCTTAATAAGGTCTCCGAGCCTGGGGACCACGGTCCGCAGCAACGCGTACGGGCCCCGTGCGCCGCGGTGTTCGCCGCGCCCGAGGGGTTCGAGCAGCCGGAGAGCGTCCTTGGCCGCGACCGCCACTCGGTCGTGCAGTTCGTCCAACTCGTACGCAGTGCCGATTAACCGCGTCGCGGCCCGGTACAGCGGGTCGCCGGGTCGGCAGGCGGTGTTGAGGGTGCTGACTTCAGTGATGCCGAGCGTCTCGGCAACGAGGTGGGTGCCGGGGTGCGTGTTCGCGTCGTACGGGTTCACTCCGTCGCCTCCATCCGGGCGAGCAGGGAGCGAACCAGCGTGGGCAGGCCGTTGGACCCGTTGTCGAGCCAGACGTGGTCGGTTGCCCCGTCGAGGACGTATGCGGCGTCTTCGAGCAGGCCGCTGGAGATCTCCATGCAGGCGTCGGTGAACCGGGTGGCGGCGAGCAGCGACTGGGAAAGGACCTCGACGTAGTCGCCCGGCGTGAGGCCGGCAGCCTGGGCCGCGGTGCGGATCGCCGCCAGCTCCAGCGCGCTGAACGCGAAGTCGAACGTGACGTCCTGTTCGGCGCCACCGGAGGCGGCGACGACCGGGCCGGGAGGCTTGGTGGGGATGCCCACTCGGGTGCAGATCTGGTCGACCGAGACGGTCAGCTCGGCGAAGGACTCGACGAGCCACCCCAGCGCGGAGGCGTAGGAGGCCAGGGTGAACAGGCCCGCTGGTGTGGCGGGGCGTGGTTCGGCGGCCACAAACCCTTCGAGCCGGTCGTTCAGCTCGCCCACCACCCGGGGGCCGGCGGACAGCGGGCCCAGCACGGGGTGCAGGTAGGAGCGGCCGGCGGCCGTGGGGTACTCGGTGGTGAGGATGCCGGAGACGCTCTGCGCGGCATCGGTGAGGAGATCTGCCAGCTCGGTACGGGTCAGGGGAGCGCGGTCAGTGGTCATCGCTGAGGGGCCTTTCGGGGAGCGGTTGCCGGGGCCAGGGCTGCTGTTGGAGCAGTTGCCGGGCCTGCTGTCGGCCGGTCGGCGCTGAGCGTCGACCGGGACCGGGCGGCCTGTACGCGGGCCCGGGTTGCAGCGTCGGTATCGATGCTTTGCTGAGGGCCGGTGCGCAGGTGGGCTGAGCGGTAGACCGCGTAGTCCTGCCGGCTGCCGGCGGCGACGAGATAGACCTCGCGCTTGTGGGCCGAGGTCGGCGGGGCCGGGCGGAACTGGATGACCATCCGATAGGCGACGGAAGGGTCGACGTAAACCTTGTGAAAGCCGGCGAGGCGGCCCTTCAACGGCAGGCAGTCGTCGCTGCCGTGCACCAGATTCTGCAGTTCCAGCAGTGCCAGATCACGGATCGCGTCGGGGAGTTCCCGCAGGTCGGCGATGGCGTCGGGGTGTGCGGCGAAGGCGAAGCGAGCGCGGCTCACAACAGCCTCCCCTGTACCGGACGCTGCACTGGAGTGGTGCGGGGGCCGTCGGGCTCCGCCTTCGGTGTCGTGGAGGCACCGGACGACCGAGCGAGGGCGATGCGGGCCCGGACCACGGCGCCGTTGTGATCGCTGTACTCCGGCAGTTCGGGCAGCGGACCGCTGCGCTCATCCAGCCAGGTCTGGGCTGCACCGATGTCGGCGAAGGCGCCCTCGCGCATCGTGTACGTGTGGGTGCTGAAGTTCCCCTCTTCGAGGAAGACACGGATCGGTGCCTGATCGGCGGCAGAGTTCCGGGTGAGCGTCCACGCCTCACACGGGTTGAAGTCCGAGGTTTGGCTGCCGAGCACTTCATACCGAGTTCCCGACTCCCGGATCTGTTGTTCGACCTGGAGAGTGAGCTCATCGGCAGGCTTCATGAGGTTCCCACCGGTCTGGTTGATCTGCTCGGGCGGGCACCCGCGCTCGATCAACCAGTTCTGGGCGAAGGCCACTGTGGCGTGATAGGTCACCTCGAAGGTGAACGTGCGCAGGCTGAGGTCCCGCCCGACCTTGATCGCTGCTACTTGCGGTTCACCCGGCGCACCCCAGGCGACCGATCCGTCGTGAGCGGCGACGAAACTGTGGAAGCCATCGGGAGGGGTGTGGTGTTCAGCCAGGACCGTAACGTCGCCGGCCCAGAAGTCTCGCTCCGCGTACTCGGAACTAGCGTCCGACGGTGCGAGATCGTCAAGATGCAAGTCGAGTACGTCGCTCATGCCACCGGCCCTGTCTGCTCGGGCGCCGGGGTGGCCAGTACGCGATGGTTGGGGCGGTTCGGGTTCGTCGTGCACGCCGCGAAGGGCCCATCGGGGGCACGCAGGTGCGCCAGCGTCTGGTCCAGGTGGTCGCGGTGCCAGGTCGACGGGCCGGACAGACCGGCCTCCGTGTCGGTGAACTGCTGCCAGGCAAGCCAGAGCGCGTGGAGCCGGGCGACCGCCTCGGGGTGCTCGTGCCACTGCGCGCACCACGGACGACTCGTGCTGATCTCCCGGCCGTAGGTCGGGAGGAAGAGGTAGTTCACCCAGTCGCTGAGGGCGGCGAGTTCGGTGGTGTACGTCTCGCTGCCCAGGGCGACGATGAACACCGAGGCAGGGCCGTCGGCCTGCTCGGGGCCGGCCGCCCCGGCTGCCCGAGCGCCGACCGCCTGCCGGTCGGCAGCGGGTAGGAGTTCGGGCTCGGAGCCGAGGCGGTCAAGGATGACGCCGTGCTGCCTGACCTCGGCCATGGTCTTGGCGAGGGTGCTGGCGAGGTCGTCGAGGTCCCTGTCGGAGACGCGGAACGGCTCGGGGGCGGAGGGGGTCGGGCTGGTGTCGGACATAAATACGGGCTCCACCTCTCGGGACGGCTGTGGATGGAAAGTGTCCGGAGATTCCCTGATTTGGGCTGGCCGGGAGTTTGAGGTATGGGTGCGGCGGTGTGGATGTTCGGCGCTGCAGGACTGGCCGACATTAAGGACCCGCAGGAGTGGCATGGAGGGTGTTGTGTTCGCCGAGCGCCGCCGAAAGACGGCACTGCATCGGTGTCCGGAGCGGGCGAAGAGCTGGCCCGACAGACGGGGCCGGGGCCCTGCTGAACACGCCCGGAAGGCCGAAAGAGCTGGGGGGTGATCGACTTCACACGGCCGCAAAAAGGCGCACGCTTGGCTTCCTTAGGAAGTCGTCAGCGGCAACAAGCCGCACATCAGTGGCGGTGCCGTAGCGCCCGGGATCACGCTCGGAGGATCAACAGCGACTGACCCTTGGAGTACCTGTGCTGCACCTGTTGTGTAAGGACCCCGAGAGCCCGAACAACGGCTCCCCGACCCTCTACTACGACGACGTGTCCGACACCTACCTCCTCCAGGGGTGGCGCATCGTTGATCCGGAGCGGTTGGCGTCGATCAGGATCCCCGAGCACGAGATCGTCGTCGAGTTCCCCAAGCGCTTGCTGCGTCTGTTCCCCAGCGAGGCGGGAGAGTCGCACATACGTGCAACCCCATGACATGACAAACCGTCATGTGAGCGCACATGGACGCATTTTGGAGTAGCTGGTCCCTTCTACGGGTGGCCTGGCCGGGCGGCACACTGGTCCGCATGCCTACCTCCTCCAGCATCGCGGAAGCGCGCCGTGCTCTCGGCCAGCGTCTGCGGAAGGTGCGTGAAGACCATGGACTGTCAGCGACGGAACTCGCTCGTCGGTGTGGGTGGGACCGCGCCAAGATCAGCCGGATTGAAAACGGTCATTCGCCGGCAGGGCCGGAAGCCATCCGGACCTGGGTCAGGGTGTGTGGAGCGCCGGAGCGGGCTGACGAGCTCGTCGAAGCCGCCCGGAGCATCGAGTCGATGTACACCGAGTGGCGACTGCTCGAAAGCCGGGGCCTGCGTCCGGCGCAGGACGGTGTCCGGCCGCTGTGGGCCAGGACGAGAGAGTTCAAGTCCTATGCACAGAACCTGATTCCCGGCCCTCTGCAGACCGAGGAGTACACGCGCAACGTCTTGCGGGGCATCCAGCAACGCCGCGGACTTAGCGATGACGTGGAGGAGGCCGCCGGCTCTCGGGTGGAACGTCAGCAGTTCTTCTCCGACAAGACGAAGAAGTTCGCGTTCGTACTGGAAGAGACCCTGCTCTACCGCCGGATCGCGACGCCGGAGGTGATGACCGAACAGCTCGGGCAGTTGCTCCAAGCCATCGTGCAGCCCAATGCCCTGATCGGCATCATCCCGCGTGATGCCGACCGCAGCCGCATGCCGGCCGTGGAGGACTTCTGGGTCTTCGACGGCCGGCAGGTGAACGTCGAACTCGTCTCGGCCCATCTCACCGTCAAGCAGAGGTACGAAGTCGACCTCTACCTGAACGACTTCACCCGCCTTAAAGAGCTGGCCGTGCACGGCGGTCAGGTCTTCACGATCCTGGCGGAAGCTCTGCGTTCCTACGCCCAAACGTGAGCCGGTCTCCTGCCCGTGCCGTCGGACCGGCCGTGCAGGAGCACAATTCGTGACCAGAAATCAGGGCCTCCCCGAAATGCCCGGCCATGAGCGAGAGACCTTCTACCGTTGTCCTCTCCGATGGCGCGCGAACTTCGTGGCGCTCTCCGGCGCAGGGCTCGCTGCCCTCGCGCTCGTCGCTACGGGCTCCATCGCATCGCCGCGCGGCGACAGCGACGACGCAGTCGCCCAGGAGTTCCGGGTCTTCCTCTCCGATCTCCATAAGCACCGTCCCGAGCGCATCCTGGACTCCGGCAGATCTGTCCCGGGTGAGCCGGTGGTGATCCGCTTACCCGAAGGGCTGGGGGAGCCGATGCTGCGTGTTGCGTACCGGTGCCACGGGAAGAGCGCCACAGTCACGGCGACCGAGGTCGTTGCGGACGGTGTAGGCCGCCGCTCCCCTGCGACATCCTGCGGGCCGACGATCGCGTCTGTAGCCGCGAGCGCCGATCTCCCGGTCAGGATCAGCAGCGAGGACGACCGGGCGATCATTCTGTGGGCGATCCTCAGCCAGTAGCGGACATCGGCCGACCTCCGGCGCCGTCGTGGTGGTAGCGACGGCGCCGGCGCACGGCACTGAGTACTACGGCACTATGCAGCAACGGCACGGGAGGAGAGGCGGGCTCAACAACTGCAGAGCCCGAGCAGTCTGTTGGGGAACGACGCCGTTGCCGAGCGCGGTGAGCTGTGCCGGTCGTCCGAGGCCTGGGGTGGCGGTGACCCAGCCGACGTCGAGGCCCTGCATCCACTCGACGAACGCGGGATGGAGCCGCCCGGCCGCATCGGTGGGCGCGGGCGCGGGACGGGTGAGCCTCTCCCATCGGGTGATGGCTGCTGCGTACGGCCCCCATCGCCGGTCTGTTCCTCGGCCTCCGGCGACTCCTCCGTCCAGAGTGGCAGGACCACTGCCGACAAGGGAGGACGCCACCTCTTCCCCGGGCGGCGGCCCGGGGTGCCCGTGTCGCTGGCCTTGGGCGTGGGCAGCAGTGATGCCGCCGCACTGGGCAGGGTCATGTCCCCGTTGCCGTGCCGCTGATTCGGTGAGCCCTTGGTTCCGTCCGATGCTTTCGGGGTCGGCAGTAGCAGCCATTCGACCTCGTCGGCCAGGTTCGGCCCGTGCCCCCCGCTCTTCCGCTTCGACGGGTGTTGTGAGCCGCCGTTCTTGCCGATGTTGCTGGTCGGCGTCTTGAGCAGGGTGTCCGGAGGGCCAGGCTGTGAGGAAGGTCCGCTCGCGGCGGTGCGGGGCCCCGATGTCGGAGGCGCGAAGCACGAGCCACTTCGCGTCGTACCCGAGGTCGGCCAGGGATCCGAGTACGGCACCGAGTGCCCGCAGAGGAGGCTGACCTGGGGCGTCTCCCAGACACCACGGGCAGGGTTCCACGTCGCCAGGGGAACCGGCGGGTGAGGTGAGGAGGCCGCGGACATTCTCGATCACAACCAGGCAGGGTCGGAGGGCTTCGACCGCACGGGCGACGTGCAGCCACAGCCCGGAGCGGGTCTGGGCGTTGAGTCCGGCCCGTCGGCCGGCGACCGAGACGTCTTTGACAGGGGAAGCCCGCCGTCAGGACGCACACCCGGGGAACAGCGGACCAGTCAACGGTCGTGATGTCACCCAGGTTGGGGACGCCGGGCCAGTGCCGGGCCAGGATGCGCGAGGCATCCGGATTGATTTCGGCGTGCCAGGCCAGCGTCCCGCCGAGAGCGGACTGCACACCGAGGTCCAGCCCGCCGTATCCGGAGCAGAGCGAGCCGATCAGCGGAGGGCGCATGACGTGGGTGGGCATGTCACCGGCTCCGTCGGACTACGCCCGCAGGGACCGCTGCCGTCTGAGCGGCGGGAGGCGGTGCCGCGACAGAAGGGGCAGCCGCGGACCGGCTGAGAGCAGCCCGGAGCCGCACGGACGGAGGGGAAACGGTTGCCGATGCGGCACGAAGCGAGTCGGCGGCTTCGCGCAGGGCCGTATTCGCAGTGCTGAGCGAGTCGTCGATCACCTGTACTGCGGCCTCCCGCGCATCATCGGCGTCGGGTTGGTCGCGCAGATACTCGGTCCGGTCCAAGAAGGAGAGCTGGTGGGCGACCTCACCGAGGGCGGACGCCGCCTGACCGGTGGGCCGCACTGTGGCAGCGAAGCCGGTAATGACCCTGGCGGTGTGGGCTTCGGGTTCCTGGGAGGCGCTGAAGCGTACCTCGTTGCCCAGGTCGGTGATCAGCTCACCGAGTGCCGAGATCTGCCTGGCGACGTCGGCCACGTCGGGTGAGCGATGAGGATCTCCGAGAACGGGAAGCTTGCCACGCTGGGCGTCGAGGGCCGATGCCGTGGCGCGCATGGCACGGATATCAGAGCTGGGGGTGCTGTTCATGTGACGTCCAGGAGGAGAGCAGCGGGGGTGGGGAGTCGTCAGCTGTGGCCGCGCGAGGGCGGCCTGGAGGCGGAGGGGGTGGGTGCGGAGCTGGGGTGGTCCGAGGACGGTGGGACTGGGCGTGGCGTGCTCCGGGCGAGAGCTACGTGCACCCGGGCCGGAGGTGGCACGGGCGCTGAAGCTGGCGGTTTCGGGGCTGGGTTGCCGTTCGCGGTCTCCCAGCGGGCGCGCACCTCGTCGAGCGGGCCGAGGGCGTGCAGGGCATAGTTGATCAATCGGCCAGGAACCAGGGCTTCGTCCTCGGCCAGAGCACGCACCGCACGCGCGGAGGCGGCTGCGGTACGGGTGAGGGAGGAGCGCATCACCCGGTCCCCGAGCCATTCGGCGCTGCCGGCACCCACGCCGTCGCAGATGGCGGTCACCTGCTTGCCCGACAGGGTGCCGTCGGCCAGCAAACCGCGCCGCTGGGCTTCCCAGAGCAGGGTGATCCGGTCGATGGGTTCGCCCCGGTGGTGCAGCGCACCGAGGCACCGGTAGAGCTGCCCGTGGGCCGGATCGGCGAAGTCTCCCGGCCGCAGCCAGGCCACCACCTGCTCCATGGCTCCCGGCTGCTCGGTGAGGACGGCCAGGAGGAACCGCTCGTCCTCGGCGACCTGATCGGCCTGAATCGGCGGCGGGACGGCGGGGCCATTGGCCGGCGCGCTGGTGGGCGCGACCGGACGCGGTTCGGTCCCCCAACGCCGCGCGAGATCGGTGAGGACCCCGGTCAGGACATCCGCCGAGCGCAGCGCCCCGTCGACCTCACCCTGCAGGGCGTCGGCCCGAGCCACCTGGTGGAGTCGGATCGCGTGCTGGGCGACGGTGCGATGGATCGCCCCCTCCAGCACCATGCGGCCGTACACCGGGGCATGTTCGGGCCGCGGACATGCCTGGATCAGGACGTGGGGGTACACCGGGGTCAGCCCCCGAACGTGCAGGCCGGCCTCTTTGACCGCGTCGGTCACCCACGACAGGGGCACCGGCCCGTCAGCTCCGACCGCCGGGTGGCTGTCGCTTCGGAGCTTGCGCAACGCGGCGAACAACGCCTGGTGGACCGGACGGTAGAAGTGATCCGGTGCGAGCCAGTCAAGGTGCGAGAGCTGACCCGGGTCGAGCAGTACGGCACCGAGTACCGCCTGCTCCGCACCCAGCAGCGGGCTCATCGCTCGCCCCCTGCGTCGGAACTGGAGGGGGTGCTCTGCCGGGCATGGAGGCCGGCGACCACTTGGTCGGCAGCGGCTACCGCCGTGGCGAAGGCGTCCAGCGTGCTGGTGAACGCGGGATCAGTGGCGAGGATCGACCCGGCCCTGCTGACCAGCCACCACTGGCCGTCACGCAACACGACCGGCGAGCGCGGCAGCCGCCCGGGACGCGGCGTGGGCGCGCTCATGCCGACAGCCCGTAGCCGTCGTGGCCGATGCTCTTCGCGAGGGCCCGCTCGGTGATCGCCTTCGTGGCGCGGGCGGAGGCCGGGCCGACCACCTTGGCCAAGGGCTCCTTGTACCAGGGCTTGAGGTTGAGCATGGCGACCCGGGTGCCGGTGGCCAGTAGCAGCACCTTGCCCTTGGGCAGGGCGCGGATCGCGTCCGGCGGCAGGATCCGCTCGGTGCGCATGCTCACCGAGGTGGACTTACCGCTCTCGCTGGTGGAGACGGAGGTGGTCTGGACGTCGTGGTCACCGACCTGCCGACTGAGGCGGTCGGCGAAGTCCGCGTCATCGATGCCCGATCCGATGATTTTGACGGTGGCGGCGGAGTACAGGGCGTCCATGCCGGCCTCGCCCCAGCACCGTTGGCCCTGCCGGTAGGACTGCAGGATCGTCATCGGGATGACGCCCCGGCTGCCCAGGTGGCTGTACAGGTCCGGAAGATCCGAGATGCGGCACACATTGGCGGCCTCGTCGAGGACGCACAGGGCGGGCGGGTCGAGCCGGCCCCCGGAGCGCTCGGCGACGATCACGGCCGCGCGCATCACGGCGTCGGCCGCCGCCGCGATGATCGCGGACGCGCTGCCGCCGCCGTCCTTACTCAGCAGGTACAGGGTGTCGCGGGACGTGGCGAAGGCGAACGGCTGGAACTCGGGCAGGTTCTCGTTCGGGGTGACCCAGGCGGCGACGTCCGGGTCGAGCAGGCAGCTCGCGTACTGCCTCGCCGTCTCATAGATTCCGTCGCGGGTTTCGGTCGCACCGGAGACGGTGCCCTGGAGCTGGGCGGCGACGGCATGGTGGCCGGCATCGGCGAGCAGGTCCACCGGGGTGCGATCGGCCGGCATGGCGAGCCAGGCCAGGACATCGGTGATCGGCCGTCGGTGGCTGGCGGCGGCCAGGAACAGGGCGCCGAGGGTGTTGGACGCGGCGGTGGACCAGAAGTCGGAGCCGCTGGACTCGTCCACGCTCGCGGCGACGAAGTGCCCGGCCAGACGTTTCGCACCGGCCAGGTCGCGGGCGTCGGCCAGGATGTCCCACCACATCTCGCGCGGGTGGTGGGCGATCTGCTGGGGGTCCAGGGTCCAGATGGTGCCGACCTCGGCACGGGCGTCCACCGTCGCGGTGAAGGCGTCGTTCGCAGCCTTGTTACTGGTCAGCAGGACCGGACCGGGCGCGGAGAGCATCGCAGGGATCGCGAGCCCGGAGGTTTTCCCGCTTCGGGGAGCCATGATCGCGACGATCACGTCCTCCCATGACGCGCGGACCTCAGCCCGACCGGGGTCGAGGGTGCCGAGCAGGATGCCGCGGTCAGCCGGAGCGACCTCTTTTACCCTCCCGGCCGTCCAGGGACGGGCGCAGGCTCGTCGCCTTGGCGGTGATCTCCTTGTCCAGCAGAGGTGCCAGGTCGGCCTTGCGGGCGAGACCCGACTTGGAGTCGGAACGCCAGCGCATCCACAGAACAAGGCTGGTGGTGATCAGGGCCAGGGTGAGCAGGCCGGGCACGACGCGGGCGCCGAACAGCAGCGCGGTGGTGCTCAGGGCCGGCCACAGCACCTCGGGGTGCAGCAGGGCCTCGGTGGCGCGGAACGGGGCCCACGATCCGTTGCCGACGAGGGTGTTGGTGAAGTTGCCGGTCAGCCAGGCGAGGGAGCCGAAGGCCATAGCGGCGCCGATGACGCCGAACAGCAGGTAGAGGAGCGCGTCGGAGCCGGTGGTGGTCGACGGCGCGCTGGTACGCGGGGAGGGCACGGCGGTTCCTAGGGGGTGCGAACGGGCAGGGGGCGGAGCGCGCTCGGCTCTCGTGCAGTTCACCGGTCTCCTCCTTGGCGGTCGAACGGGAACGTTTCAGCGCTGATGGGTGGCGGGGCGTGCCACAGGTGGGGCTGGCGCGACGGGCGAGACCTGGCGGGCGGCGGCCTGCCACCGGGCCTCGGAATCGACGGAGTGGACAACGAGGCTGGCCGGGGCTTCTGCGGTGCCGGGTGGCGGGGAGGCACGGGCGGCACGTTGGCGGTCGGTGTCCGGATCCTGGGCGGAAGGCGCTGCGGCGACCGGGCTGGCGCCGAAGACATCATCGAGCAGACCCCGGGCCCGAAGGACGTTGACCCTCTCGTGGTACCGGGGATCGGTCCGCTCGGCCGGGCACGCGGCAACCCCATCCTCGGCTACCTCCAACTGCTCCCGGACGTCCTGGAGCATCCCGTAGGCGGCAGCCAGCCGCGTCCAGGTCTCGAAGGTGGGATTGCGATGTGGATCCTCGAACGACAGGCGAACGCGGGTCCAGTCGGCGGCAGCGGCGACAAGTTCGGTCAGCTGAGGCAAAGCCCCGACCAGCGCACCGTTGACCTCCTCAAGGATCCCGGCTACCTCGTCGGGCGTCGCGTCCTCGGTAAGGCGGGCGATCATCCCGCGGACGGAGTACGGGTCGGCGGAAGCGCTGGGCAGGTGCCGGACCTGCAGCGGTGTGTCAGAGCTGGGTGCCACGTTGCGGTGGGCGAGCCGGATGTTGTGCTGCATCGCGGCGCCGACGGCCTCGCCGATGCTGGAGTAGTACTCGGGCACGATTCCTCCTCGGTGGTTGTTCTGGGGCGAGCCAGGTGGGAGCACGCGTCCTGCCTGCTCCGACCTGCGGGAATTGCTCAATCTGGCAACGGAAGAAAGCAGCGGCGGATTCACGGCGTGACCGACAGGGTCAGGCTGTCAGCGAGGAGTCACCGCCGCGGACCAGAGGTGTGCGACGGGTGCGCAGCCGTGCTGGAGTTCGTCGCCTCGACGCCGGGGAACGAAGCGACCTTGGCTTTGGCCACTGCGGGGGACGTGGCCAGGGCAGCATCTCGATGGTCGGGCAGAGCCGAGGACCGCGTCCGTGCCGTGGTGCGGGACTCGGACGATGTGCCGACACGGCGCAGCTCAGTCTCAGAGTCGACGAGTTCGGACTGCGCCGAGCTGACGAACTCCGAAGCGAAGGCGAACCGGTCGGCGAGCGCGTACGCCTCCTCGTCCAGGCCGTTGACCTGTTCCCCCGCTGCCTCCAGCGCTTCCCGGACGCGCTCCAGGGCACCGTGCTCGGGGTGAAGGAGGTGGTAGACCGCATGCTGAAGGTCGGCTCCGTTCTGGGCTGCCCGGATCCGGTCCGTGATCTGGAGGAGTTCCGCTCCGGCGGTGTAGGGCCCGAGGGGGTGTGCTGGAGGGCTCGTGCGAGCCGTGTCGAGCGAGGGAGGAAGCTCGACGTCGTAACGGGCGGCGCGGAGCATCTCAGCCGCGTGGGTGGCGATGGCGACCTTGTCGGCGATCGGAGTGGTGGTGGGAAGACGATGGCGCCGGCCGTGCCAGTCGTCGATCTGCTGGAAGCCGGCGTGCTTGAGGAGCTGGGCGGAGAGGTCATCGGTGGCGCCCTTGGCGACGACGCTGCCGCTGAACTCGGACGTGATGGTGATCGAACGGGCAGGCACGAGGGTCTCCTGGGCGCGGGGGGCTGGGTCGGGAACGGCGGGCAGGGGTGCCAGCTCGGCGGCGATACGCCGGCACTCGGTCTGCACATGGAAGATGTCGCGGTAGGTGGTGTGGAGGCCGCCGTCCTCACGAGCGAGGGTGGCCACGATGTGTACCTGTCGGGGCTGGTTGCGCAGGGTGATGCACCGGCAGGCGTCGGGGTCTTCGTCCGGGGCGAGCCCGACGGCGGACACCAGGCGGCGGGCGACGGTGGCCCACTGCGTGTCGGTGGGATCGGGCTGACGCGGATCGGAACGGACCGAACAGGACCAGGTCGGCTGTGCAGGGGCGCGGCTTCCGAGGCGCTCGACAGGCGCGTCGAGCGCATGGGCCAGGTAGGGCAGCGAATCCGGCTCGGCGAGCAGCTCGATCGGGGCTCCGTGACCTTCGCCCGCGATCAGACGAGGGCTGACATGGTCGCCGGGACCGTAAAGGTACGAGAGCAGTCCCACGGTGTTGCTGGCGCGCTGTAGATGAGTGATCACGGCGTCGACCTCGGAGGAGTAACGGACACGAGCCCGGTGTTCGGGCCGTCAAGGGGAGAGGATCCGCAGGATCCATGATTTGGCTCAGCCAGAGAACCGTGGTAGATGCCCCACTCTGCTGGGCCGGGAGGAGCCCGTAGGGGCGTACCGCCCGCTTACCTGGCTGGTATCCGCGCCCGATACCTAAGGCGGCACTGTATGCCGCTCAACCTGCGAGAGTTCAATGACGTTTGTGGTTGAGTCATCCCGCAGTTGCCCCGACGCCTTCTGCGGACGAACTACACAACCGGTCGTGGCACCTTGTTCGATCACCGCAGCGGTGGGTGGGCTGGTTGTCCGCCGACGACGTGCGCTCCGGTCCAGTCGGGCTCATAGCTCAGCCACGGGTCGGGACACGGTCTGAACTTTCGGCAGATCAGACGAAACCACTCCACGCCCGGTCCCGCTCTTCTAGGGTCATCCCTGGCAGTGGCTTTGTGTCATCCCCACGCCACCCCCGGTGCTCACAACGTAGTTAGGCACTATCGCAAGGGGGCGTTATGGGACGCAGAGGTATCCGCCGCAGGAAAGAGGACCGGGACTGGAACCGAGCCACCTTCTTCGCGACGCTGGGTCGGCTTCTTCTCGAAGCGATCGACAAGGCGCGCGAATGGTGGCGCGACTGACAGTCCAGGTCCCCTTTCTGGCTGTGTTGCAACAACCGTGCGCCACTAGGCGCACTACGTCCCGGTGTTGGCGCACCTGGACGTGACGGGCCGCGGTGTTAACGCACCGCGGCCCGCGTTTTTGGGTTCAGCGCCGTTGGCGGGCGACGCATAGCGATAGTCAAGGACGTGACGGGTGGACCCCCAAGGTCAACCTGTTGTGCTTACGAGACATTGGCGGCTGCTTCTTCTTCCCTCTGGGTTCATCCCCGCACGCGCGGGGAGCACTCTTACCTGATGGCAATCCCAGCCATCAGACCGGCGAGCGCCTTGGTCTGATCGTTGAGAGTCCCAGTCAGCTAAGGGTGCTCCCCGCGCGTGCGGGGGTAGTCCCACAGGTGAGAGTAACGGGGTCACCCCCGCGCGCGGGGAGAAACTGTTGTAATTGATTGACTACGGTGTGTCATCAAGTTGGGGTGCTGGTAGGTCAGAAGTGAGGGTTCTCGGCCGGCCGGCCGGCTTCGGCGACGGCCTGGAGCAGCTCGACGAGGTCTTCGGGCTCGGAGGAGCGCTGGTCGATCCACCACCCGGCGCGAGTAACGCGGGGGGCGGCCCCCTCGATCGCCTCCCACTCCGTCTCGCCGGTATCTCCTTCGAGGACGAGAGCTGTATACGCAGCGGCCAGGACCTGGTGGCGACAGCGCACACCCCAGGCGACGGCCCGCCCGGTTCCTTCCAGAGGAGGCATCCGGTACTGCTGCGACCAGGCTTCGGATTCGGCTTGCTCCTCGGCGCGCTTGGCCTTGAGCCAGGCAGCCTTGTCTTGCTCGTCGTCCTCTTTGGAGGCCCGCCAGCAATCGGTGCACGACTGCTTGGCGAGCCACTTGGTGAAGTCCGCCCGGCGGTCGGCGGCCCGGTCGGACAGATCGCGGTCGGCCTGGTGGCCGCATGCGAAGGTGATCGACCAGATGGTCTTCAACGGCCATGGAACTGTCTCCTTAAGTGAGTTGGATCAGCGGGGGCGGGAGAACGCGATGCAGGGGTCAACCGGCCGGGCCGTCGCAGACGGGGTGACGGGGGCGGGGGCCAGTGGCTTGCCCGGAAGGCCCGCACGGGCCGGGCTGGCGGCGAGCGCGGCGGCGCTGACCGGAGATGCACGGGGAGTGTCCTGGCCGCGTACAGGGGATGAGGTCGTTGCGGCGGCAGGTCGGGGGCGTGCTGCTACGTCCTGAGCGAGGCGAGGGTGCACTGCGACCTGAACGCCGGACCAGTGCAGGGTCAGTGTGGCGCCGGCGACTTTCCCCAGCGCCTCGTCACGGCCGGTGGTGACGGGCAACGTGTAGATGTCCAGGATCGGGTTGTGCCGCCAGCCGTGCTCCACCAGGGCAAGTCCGGTGAGGCCAGAGGCACGGTCGTCGATCGCCGCGACGATGCCGAGTTGCGGATGTTCGGCGAAGGCAACATCGGGCTCGCCGAGCGCGCCCCGAGTGCGGGCAGGTGCTGCGTCGGATGCCAAGGAGGGATCGAGCGCGGCATCTACGTCGACCCGGTAGCCGGCCTTGCGCAGCAGCTCGACTGCTCGGCTCGTACGGCCGTGCCCGTCACGTTCCTGATGGGCCAGCGCGTACAGCGTCGGCTGGTCCGGGACGGGGTGGAAATCGAACCCTTTCAACATCCACGTGCTGGCCGTGAGGTTCTTCGGGTTCGCGGCGACGATGCCGTAGACGGGGTGGTGGCCGAAGGCGAGATCGGGCAACACGTCGTAGTGGCTGGGCATGGCGGATCCATCCGGGGTGGGCTCGGGTGCAGTGGTGGGCGGGGGACGGTTCGCTTCTTCCGGTGCGGTACACGAAGGTCTCCGAGACGGTGGATGGTCAACGGCCAGGGGTGGACGAGGGACGTGTGGGTGGCAGCGCGGCGCGCGTGGACGGCTCCGCCGGCGGACCGGCCGGGAGTGCGTGCTGTCCGGCCGACGGCGAGGGGGCGAGAGCGGCGCTCACGCGTGACGAGGCAGAGGTCGGAGGGAAGGTCCTGCCCGTCTGTGTCTGGGCCTGGAAGCCCTCGACCTGCAGCATGTCGAAGGCCCGGGTCACCGCAAGTCGCTGTTCGGCCGGGTCGGTCATGGCCGAGGGCAGCCGGTAATAGTGCGCACCGCCGACCGCCTCCGCGGGGACGAAGCCGGCGCGGTGGAGCACGGCGCCGGCGGCGTGCTCCTCGGCGGATGGTCCGCGCTCCTGGCGCGGGGGCACGCCGAGCCGGTCCAGGCGGGCATCGACGGCGGAGAGGAGATGAGGGACGCTGCCGCCGTGCCGGGCGTCGGGGCCGTCGGGCTCGGAGTCGTAGATCACTTCGTACACCGTGGGCTCGGCGGACCGGTGACGGGTCGCCATCCAGCTCTCGGGGGACTCGGGGTTCTCGGAGGGAGGTTCCTGGGGTGGCGAGATGATCAGTGAACTGCCGTCGGAGAGTTCGGCGTGGACGATGTAGTCGCTGAGCCCGTACTCGACGGTGCACTCCAGGCCGCGTTGCCGTAGGGCAGCGGTGAGGGTGGCGTACCGGTGGTCCTGTGCGGAAGCCGCAGGCGGGGAGGACGATGCGCTGATCCACGCGCGGACGTGCGAGCCCTGCCGCTCGAAGGTGACGAGGACGTTGTCGGAATGCATGGGGTTTCTCCGTTGCCGGATGCCCCGGGCCGTGGCGTGAGCCGCAGGCCCGGGGGCTGGAAAGGGGGGTGGTCCATGAGAATCCGGCGGTGGGCCGGTTTGGCGCTGCCGTAACTCGGTGCTAAGGGCGTCCGCAGTGGCGAGCGGGGGTCACCGGATTCGCCACCGGGGGAGCGGGAGACGAAGCAGGCGGAATACTCCGGGCACCGGGTGTGGACCGGGTCAGGGCCACGCGCGCCCGTTCGGTCTGCGCGGGCCGTTCCGCCTCCGCCCGGCCGACCAGGTACTCGCCTGCCCGTACGAGTGCCGGGCCCTGGTAGGACAGCTCGTGCGTGTAATGCCAGCCCTCGGAATTGCGGTGCTCCTCCGCGCGCTCCTGGTAGAGCTGGAGCGAGCCTGGTTGCGAGCCGTCCATGAGTGCCATGACCTGGTCCCACTCATGCCGAAGCTGATGCGCTCGGGCCAGGGTGGTGTCGATCCCGCGCAGTCGGCGCAGGTCGTCGCTGATCGGCCCCTGGACATAGTCGGGGCCGTCGGCGGCGGAGCGGACCCCGGCCAGCACCTCGGGCCCGTGGTCGAGGAACACCTCGGCGTGCTTCCACGCTGCGGCGTCTCGTTTGACCTTGCCATCCCCGTAGACCTTGTCGTCCAGTGGCCAGCCGTCCGCGTCACAGAGGGAGTCCGAGACCGCATCCCAGGCGTCGCACGCCTCATTGATGCCGACGGCGGCCGAGGCCAGCGCCGGGAGATGCCGCCGCCACGCCAGGGGATCGTTAGCCGTGGGCGGCTGCTCCTCGCCGGAGGCGGGAGAAATGGAGGAAGCAGACATGATCGATCCTTGTTCCTGTGCCGGTCGTTGGGCTAGGCATCTACTCCTGCGGGTTCGATCCCCGCAGGCACGCTGTGGTGACCTGCAGGTGCAGGTCGGCGGGGCCCACCACCTTTGGGTTCACGGGGGGCAGGACGTCGGTATTCGTGAACTCACGGACCTTGGCCGCCATGCGGGCGTCGGTGTCGAACAGTTCGCGTTCGGCCGGGTGCAGGATGTGCTGCGTGATGAAGGAGCGGCCGGCGACCTTCCACAGGCCCCGGCCCTTGGTCAGGGCGGATACCGCCTGGGTCTCGACGCCGGTCAGGCCGAGCAGGGACGCGGCGGCGGCGAGCTGGTCGGGCTCCTGGCGGTAGATGATGCGGGTGGAGCAGTCGGCCAGGAGGCCCTCGGCCAGCACCCGGCCGCGCGAGCCGGCGTCACCCGCGCTGAGCAGGTCGCTGAGGCGGTGGATGACCATGAGGTTCGCGATGCCGAGTCCTCGGGAGAGCTTCCACTGACTCTGCATGCGTTCCAGCAGGCCGACGTGCCGCATCAGCCGCCAGGCTTCGTCGTAGATCACCCAGCGCCGGCCGCCGTCGGGGTCGGCGAGGGCGGATTCCATCCACGCTGAAGCGCAGGTCATCGCGAGAACCAGCGCGGTGTCGTCGCCGCTCCCTCCAAGCCGGGAGAGATCGATGGACAGCATGGGCATGGACGGGTCGAAGGCCACCGTCGAGGGGGCGTCGAACATGCCGCTGAGGTCGCCGTGCACCAAGCGGCGCAGAGCGTGCGCGAGGTCCTGAGCGGCAGAGCCGAGGTGTCCCGACTGGTGGCCGAGGGCCCGGTCGAGGCGTTCCGGAGAGCCGAGGGCGTGTGCGATCTCGCCGAGCAGTGGCACCGTGCCACGAGCGGCAGCGCCAGCGACGACCAGGTCAAGGGCGAGATCCAGGGCGGTGTGCTCCATCGGCAGCAGATCGCGCTTCAGCACCGTGCGGGCCAGGCCGGCCAGGAGCAGCAGGCGGCGCTTTCGGACCTCGGTCGACCAGTCGTCCTCGCTGACGGAGGCGGGCCGGGCTGGTGCGTCCAGCGGATTCAACCGGCCGGGGAGCCCTGGGCCCAGCGCGATGCTGTAGCCGCCGAGGGCCTGCGCGACGCCGGTCCACTCTCCCTTGGGATCGCAGGGAATGTAGATGCGGTAGCCGTGGGCGATCGACCGGGTGGCGATGGACTTCGCCAGCGCCGACTTGCCCATGCCGATGACCCCGGCCAGGACCGCGTTCGGGTTCGTGAAGCCCTCGATCCGGCCGCTGTTGTACAGCGAGAACGGATCGAAGCAGAAGGCGGCCTCCGCGTGCACATCGCGGCCGATGAACACGCCCTCCGCTCCCAGGCCGCCCTCGGCCACGAAGGGGTAGGCGCCGCTGGCTGTGGCGGTGGTCATCCGGTGGGCGGGCAGGCGGAGCTTGCCGCCGCGGGCCGAAGCCGGGCCGGGGCAACCGGCCGGCGGGTAGGTCGGGCGCAGCTCCGGGTCGAGGGCCTGCTCGGGGCGGTGCTTGGACGGGGTTCCGGCGAGGCGGGCCTTGCGGCGGGCCTCGGCGAAGCCGGCTCGGGCCGCCCTCTGCTCGGCACGCGAGGTCTTGCGGGGCACGAACAGGGGAGAGGCGCTGGCGCGGGTGCGGGGCATGAACGTTTCTCCAGACAGGGGGGATAGGTCAGCGGCGGACGAGGCCGGTGAATGGCGCGTGCAGGTCGGTTGGGGTGGTGCGGCGCCGTACCAGGTGCGCGGTGCGCTGGTGGCGCTGGCAGATGGTCAGCTCCGGTGCCCCTTCGGGCAGGCCGGCCCGGCACACCTCAGGTTCGGGCACCTCGCCCGAGCCGGGCCGAGGTGCCGCGTGGTAGGCGGCGTGGAGGTGCTCGGCGGCCTGCCAGATGCGGATGCGGGCGGTGCGGAGCTGCTCGCCCTCGCCGGACACGAGCTTCCCGGTCCGGGCGGTGTGGGCATCGAGCAGCCCGTACAGCGAGACGAGGTGCGCGTGCAGGGTGTCCAGCTCGGCGCGGCTGGTGACGAGCGGTCCGCCGGGGATGTTGAGTGCGCGGTGGAAGTCGAGCGCCGCGGTGGCGAAGGGCACGAAGTCCTGCGCGGTCGGGCTGGCGGTGCGGGACATGAGGGTGCTCTTCCGAAGTGGGAGGTCAGGCTGCGAGGGCGAGCGGCAGGGCGGCTGCGGTGAACGCCTCGGCCTGCTGCCAGGTCAGCGGCCGGAGGTCGAGCTGGGCACCGACGGCCGCGGTCTCCACCACCGCGCAGGCGGTGCGCAGTTCGTCCTCGGAGTCGGCCGAGACGGTCAGCAACCCGGTCAGGGCGACATCCGCGTGCCCGGCGATGAGCTGGCGCTCGCGGGACTTGATGTCCTGGTACTCGATCGAGTCGGCCTCGGAGTCGACCTGGCCGCGCCTGGCACGCTCGGAGGCATCGGCGATCACGCTGGACTTCTTGCGCTGCACGTCGCGCAGGGCTGCGTCCAGGCCCTTCGGCTCGTAGGACAGCGACAGCGTGCGCCTCACCCCGCCGGTGAACAGGAGCTGGTGCAGGAAGCCGGCGCTGGTCTCGGTGCGCGGCCAGTTCTCCACCCAGTAGGTGGCGTGCACCGCGGAGTCGGTGGCGATGTGGTCCGCCTTCTCGACGACCACGACGGGGCCGGCTGCGGCAGGCTCGGCCTCGGGGCGACCCGCCGTGGACCAGCGGTCGAGTGTCGCCAGCGCCTTCGGGTCGTAGGAGGTGCGCACCACGGCGGCGATCTCGCGTGTGGTGAGCCAACCCGTCGGGGTGAGACCCGCAGTCCGCGCCGCCTGGTCGAACGTCGAGGTGAGCTGGGCGAGGACACTGAAGGCACCGGTGAGACCGCCCCCGGCCTGATTGATCAGCCGGCGGGCCGCCTTGGTGTCCAGGGACACCGCGACGTACGCCTCGTGCGGGGCGGCTGCGGGGCCGGCGCTCTGGATCAGCTCGTTGTAGATCGCGCCGGCCATCGGGGTGTCGGGTCGGCCGTGCTCTTCCCAGTAGCGGCGCAGCGCGTCGCCGGAGTCCGGGACGGTGCGCTCGATCACCTGGATGCGAGCGATCTGCCCGGTGCGGGCGAGTGCGGCCAGCGCGCGTCCCCAGCCGCCGACGTTGGCCTGCTGGGTGCCCGGGTCGAGCAGGGCGTAGGCGCGGGAGGAGACCTTGACCACGGCGGTCAACGTGTTGCTGTGCGGATCGTGGACCGCACCGTACCGGCCGTCGGGGGCGGTGACCACGCGCAGACTGGCAGCGGTGCCGGGCAGGTGGAGCAGGCCTTCGCGGATAGGCCGGCGGGAAGGCCGGGTGAGCCAGATGAGCTGGCCGCGCATCCGGCGCAGGGTGTACTGGCTGACGATCGGAGCCCAGTCCGCCAGGGCACGGCCCCGGTGGCGAACGAAGACGAGCAGGGCGATGACCGCCCACAGCGGAATGAGTTCGAGAGCGCCGACCACGCCGCGCGTCAGAATCACGCCGAGAAGGAGCAGGCCGGTGAGGCCGACGACGGTCAACTGCGGGACGGTCAGACCGAGCAGAACGCCGCGCCTGCTGAGGTGGGGGAACTTGACGGTGGCCGTGGCTTCGGCCTGGTGCTTGCCGGACATGGTGGTTCCAGACGGTGGGAGCGGGCGGAGGGCGGGGCGTGCTGCGCTCTTCTGGAGGTCATGACGGAACCTTTCTGCTGGCCGGGCGGGGCGGGGACGGGCTGAAGAGTGCAGCCCGCCCCCTGGGGGTGGTGGGTCAGGAACCCGAGGGCGGCTGGGCGGGGAACACCCAGTTCGTCGGCGTCGGAGAACCGGCAGCCGATGGTCCGGCGGGGGACGGCGGCATGGCCGGGGGAGCGGAGGCCGAGGGCGCCGGACCGACAAGCGGCATGGAGGACAGGTCGCCGCCAGGAGCCGATGTGCCGGCAAGGTGATCGGATCCGCCCGTGACACCCTGGGCAGTCACCCCGGACCCTTCTGGTTCGTCCTCGCCGGTGCGGGTGATCAGCGGCGGGATCCCCGGGCGCTGGATCAGGGCCCGACCCTTGTCGCCGGCGGCGTTGGGCTCTTCGCCGTAGCGGAAGCTGGTCTGCGGCCTGGGCGGACCGGCATCGATGCCCTCCTTGCTGAGGTTGCCGCCGGTGGGATTGATGCCGGAGGCGACCCCGTCGGCATCCGCCCCAGGGACCTGGCTCGGCCCCTGCGGGGCGATGCTTCCGGTGCCGACCCGCATCGCCATGCTGCCCGCGGTCTTCGCCGCCCCGGCGGCGACCGCCATGCCGGCGACACTGGTGCGGTGCAGGTCGTCATGGCCACCGCCGTCGCTGGCCCAGTGCACGAACTTGTACGTCGCGTACGGGCACAGCAGGACCAGCACCATCACGACGATGCCAGCCATCGCGTCGGACAGGGCCGACATGCCGTCCGTGGCGTCCGACTTGCCCATCGCCGAGACGCCGATCAGGAATACGACGGTCATCAGGAGCTTGGAGACGATCAGGGTCGCGGTGGCCTCGATCCACCCGCGCCGCCACCGCTTCGCCACCTCCCAGCCTCCGCCGGCCCTGGCGAAGACCGCGAGGGCGACCATGACCAGGACGCCGACCTTCCGCGCGACCATCACACCCCAGTACAGGAACGCGCCGATCGCGCACCCGAAGGCGACCAGAGCCGGAACGCCCCAGCCCAGGCCGTACATCGCCCCGATCTGGTTGACCTTCACCACACGGCGGATCGCATCGTCGACCGACGTGTTGGCAGCTTGGAACAGGCCGTCGGACAACGCATCGACCACGGTGATGGCGACGGACGTGAACGCGATGGCACAGAAGCTGAACAGGACACCGGTCATGGTGCCGATCGCTGCTTGTGCCAGGGCGCGTTCATCCCGGCGCCAGGCCGCGAACATCAACTGGATGCAGAACGTCCCGACGGTCAGGATGAGCCCGATGGGCAGCAGCAGCTCGTAGTTGTCCCGGAACCACCCGGCGTTGAGGTCGATGGCAGTGGTTGCGTTGACGGCCTTGGCGGCGAGATCCGCCGCGCTCGCGGCCAGTTCGCCCGCCGACTTCGCGATCCACGCGCCGATGCCGTCGGTGACAGCTCCGGCAGGGTTGGTGGCGAAATCGACGGCGCCGCACACCTTGTCCATCAGCGGGAAGTCACAGACTCCCATGGCGGTACCTCCTTCCTTGTGCGGGGGTCAGGGCGCGACGGACGGCAGGACACCGACCAGGGCGCAGGACTGGTCGGGCCGGCACTGCACGGCCAGGGTGGTGGAACGGCTCTCCGCACCGCCGGCGGGCGAGCCCTTCCAGGCGATGGTCTGCTTGCCGGAGAGCGTGACGGCGTACACGTACGCCTGGGTGATCGCGCCGGGGTCTTCCTGAAGGGCCTGGGTGAACGCGTTCGGGAAGTGCCCTTCGTTCACCGTGGCGGTGGCGAACTGGCCGTTGGCGGCCATCTCCTGCCACAGCACGGGCGAGGGCACGACCTTGTCGACCGAGGCCGGATCGGCGTACTTCGACTCCGTGGTCAGCCACCCGCGCAGGGCCTTCTGCAGCTCGCTCTGCGAGTACGCGCGGGTGTCGTAGGACCACAGTGCTGCGGCGGCTGCCTTCCCGAACTCGATCGGGTCACTGGTCTTCGGCGGGACCGGGAGAGCACCGGAATGGATGCCCGGCGTGGGCGGGTCAGTGGGTACCGCGGGGGAGGAGGAAGCCGTGGGTGAACTCGATGGTGGAGCGGGAGTTTCGGAGGGACTCCTGCTGTCGCGGGTGAGGTAGGCGGCCAGGCCGGCGAGAGCGACGAGGACCACCAGGACGAAGGTACCGAGCAGCGCCCGGCGGCACACGCGAGATGCGCCGCCGGGGTGGGTGGGATGCTGAGCCATCAGTGGACCTGCGTTCCCAGCGTGCTGAAGAACGCCACCACGCCGTTGGCCGCACCGAGCAGAAGGGCCGCGCCGGCACTGACCAGCACGCCCTTCTTGCCGTTCGCCTCGGCCTGGTGACCGCCGGAGTGGTGGCCCCAGGCCCACACGCCCGCGCTGACGGCGAGGGCGCCGACCACGGCGACAAGTCCGAACAGGTTGATGGAGCCCATCACCTGCTTGAGGACGGACAGGCCCGGCAGGCCGCCCTCGTTGGGCTTGATCCCGG
The DNA here is from genome assembly GCF_042871485.1 of Streptomyces sp. NPDC005791. NCBI lineage: Bacteria > Bacillati > Actinomycetota > Actinomycetes > Kitasatosporales > Streptomycetaceae > Streptomyces > Streptomyces sp. NPDC005791. The sequence continues at coordinate 16,593 of NZ_JBIAIP010000025.1, read as the reverse complement.
GATCATAAGCGAGCTGGATGACCTGGTCAGCGAGATACATTGCGAACTCCAGTTCGGTTGAAAGCATGCCGAAGCCCGCTGGGGCGAAGCGGCGGTGCGGGAAGAGGGGGAGGGGAAGCGCCGGTCAGACGACTCGGCGGGCCGCGAGAACCTGCGGCTTCCAGGACGCGAGGGTCGTGATCCGGACCACGTCACCGGTGTGCGGGGCGTGGACGATCAGGCCCTGCCCGATGGCCATGCCGACGTGCTCGGGCATGGCGGCCGTCCCTTCGGTGAAGAGGAGATCTCCCGGCTGTAGGACGTCGACCGATACGGCTTTGCCGTCCTTGACCTGCGTGTACGTGGTCCGCGTCAGGGTGACCCCGGCGGCCTTGTACGCCTGCTGCATCAGGGAGGAGCAGTCACACCGGCCCATCGGGTTCTTGCCGTGGGAGTCGGTGCAGCTCCCGCCCCACTGGTACGGCGTACCGAGCTGGCCGAGCGCCCACCGGATCGCCGTCTGCACCTCTCGCGGAGCGGTGGCGGGGATCTTGTACTCGTCCGGCAGCGCGCCGGCCGGGATGGTGCCGAAGTCGGTCCCGTCCCCGTCCGCCGAACAGCCGCCCGCGGTAGCGGATGAAGGGCTGCTGGTTCCGGCCGAGCCGGACGAAGAAGGACTCGGTGACCCGTCGCCGGCCTTCTGCAGCAGGGACTCGATGGCCTCCTGCAGAGCGGTGGCCAGCGGCTCCCACTTGGCGTAGGCGTCCGGGAAGCCCGATCGCTGCACCGCCTGGGCGGCCTGAGTGAGGGACAGGGACTGCCAGCCCGAGACCTTCTTGAGCCCTTCGTAGAACTTGGTCGAGGCATGCACCGGGTCGAGGATCTGGTTCGCCGTGCCCCAGCCCTGCGAAGGTCGCTGCTGGAACAACCCCAGCGAGTCGCGGTCGCCGTAGGTCAGGTTCCGCAGACCGCTCTCCTGCAGGGCGGTCGCCAGGGCCACGACCTGTCCTCGGGCCGGGATGTTCATCGCGACGCCGGTGGCCTGGATCGTCTTGGCATTGGGCACCTGATCGGCAGGCGCGTCCAGGCCCGGCACGGAGACCGAGCCCTTGTCGCCACCGTCCAGAATGGCCTTCACCTGCTTGGCGACGGCGGCGCTGTCCACACCCTGTGCACCGTCGGTCGAGCAGGAAGCCGAGGCGGTCCCGGCGCCGACGGCGAGAATCGGAACGGCCAGCAGCAGCGGGCCGGTCGCGCACAGACCGACAAGGGCTCCAGTGGTCTTCTTCATCGCGGCCGCCGTTCACCGAGGCGGTGGTGCCGACCGGACGACGGCGACGGAGGATCAGGGCGTGGGCGTTTCAGGGCATGCTGCATCGCAGCGGCTCCTCGGTGTTCGTAAGGAGACGCGGTGCCGACCTCTCGTGCAAAGCCGTCGGCACCGCGCCGATGTGCATCCGCCCTCGGGCGGGCCCCGGTCAGGGGAGTTGGTGACTCCCGGACGCCGGTTTCAGGACATGCGCGGCAGCCGGCCGCGCTCGTAATCTCAGGCAGTGCACGGGGCCTCCGGACGTCAGGGGAAACGTGTGGGCGACATGCCTCCCGTGCCGCTCGCCTGGACGAGACAGCACGGATAAGCACAGGTCAGCGGGGGTGGAGTGAAGCTCCGGCCCGGTGACACGGCGAGACAGTAGGCCGGGATTCCGGCCGCACCAAACGACCCCCGTCCCCGAAGCCGCAGCAGGGGGTGCCTCGTTAGGCACGGCCGGAAAGCGCCGTTAACCTCCGGTGCAACCTCGCCCGAGCCGAACGCATTTGAGCGTTGTCCGGAGCAGGTCCAGATCCGCCGTGCCCTGAAAGAGGCCCTTCCCATGAGCTACACGCTGCACCGAGGCGACGCCCTGACCGTCCTGAAGTCCCTCCCCGACGAGAGCGTCCAAGCCGTGATCACCGACCCGCCGTACAACTCCGGCGGACGCACCAGCGCGGACCGCACCGGCCGCACCGCCCGAGCCAAGTACGTCACCAGCAATTCGGCTCACGACCTCGCCGACTTCCCCGGCGAGAACCGAGACCAGCGCTCCTACCGCTCCTGGCTGACCGAACTGCTCACCGAGTCCTACCGGGCCTCGACCGAACACGCGGTCGTCATGGTCTTCACCGACTGGCGCCAGGAGCCGACCACCTCCGACGCCCTGCAGATGGCGGGGTGGACCTGGAGTGGCACCATCCCGTGGATCAAGCCCTCCAGCCGGCCTCGAAAGGGCGGGCCGAAGCAGGACTCGGAGTTCATCCTGTGGGGCGTCAAGGGATCCCTCGACAACACCCGCGACCTCTACCTTCCAGGCCATTACATCGCCTCCCAGCCCCGCAAGGGCCGGGTCCACATCACCCAGAAGCCCATCGAGGTCATGCAGCAGCTCGTCCAGGTCTGCCCCGAGGGCGGTACCGTCCTCGACCCGTTCACCGGCAGCGGCTCCACGGGGGTCGCGGCCCTGCGCGAAGGACGTCGCTTCGTGGGCGTCGAGCTGTCCGCGCACTACGCCGACGTCGCCGAGCAGAGGCTCCGCGCCGAACTGACGAAGGACGACTTCGAGCTGGCCGGACCGGAGGCATGAGCATGAGCACGGGGAGTCCGGAACCGACCGGATACAGAACGCCGAAGGGCGGCTGGCACATCGAGTAGTCGATGCGCCAGCCGCACTTCTCCTTGCGTCAGGCCGTCTCGAACGCCCGCCGGATCAGCGGTGCCGCCTTCTCCAGGTCGGCCGCCGAGGCGAGTCGGACCTCCAGGTCCCCGGCCCCCAGGTGCCCGATGCCGCGCATGTCCCGGGTGAAGCCCTCCTCCAGCGCAACCGTGTCCGGGTCGAGTCTGAGGTACGCCAGGATCGCCTCGTGCTTCGGACGGAAGATCACCGACGCCACGTTCACCAGCCGCCGGTAAGCGATGTAGTGCCGTAGGACTGCCACCTCGACCTCGCCCCACGCCGTGAGTGCGTCGTCCAGCTCCGCGTACAGGGCCCGCAGGCACGCTGGCACGAGGCCGGCACCCGCTAGCGAAGGAGCCACCGGTACCGCCGCGCTGTCGACCGCTACGTCTCGCTCCCGGCTTCGCCGGGGCGAAGCGGCGGACGGAAAGCCGGGCGAGGGGTCGACGAGCAGCAGGCTCAGCAGGCCACCCTCGAAGATGCGGTAGCGCACCAGGTCGATGCGCTCGGGCAGCCGCTGCACAGCCACACGGTCGTGATGGGAGAAGCCGGCCGCGATGCAGACCATCCGCGGACGACGCCAGTCGATCGACTCGGCGGCCTCCGCGCCCAGCACCTTCCGCACGAGCGACTCGAATTCGTGGTGTGCCGACTCCAGCCAGGACAGATATGAGACGGCCTGCGACAGAACCCCGTTGTCGGAGCCCTTCTTGAATTCGATCACCACCGGGCTGCCGTTCTCGTCCAGGCCCAGGGTGTCGATCCGCCCCCGATGCCACGGGCCGGTCGCATACTCAGACGCCAGAAACCGAATGCCGAGCATCTGCTCCAGACCGGCCTCGACCCGCCGCTGCAGCTCCACCTCTAGCGCCACCGTCGAACCGGACAGCTCGACATCCCGCCCGTTCACGTCTTGCCGGAACAACATCAGCTCGGCCACCAGCGCCCCCTCCCACGATCTCTGCAAGGAGAGCAATCGAACGAACGCGCTCGATATTCCGCCTGCGGTCGGCTCGCGCGGACTGGCTTCGGATAGGCCCGAGGACGCCAGCGCCACCTCTGCAGAATCGAAAATCGGCGGTGGTCCGGCTGTTCGGTCCGTACCGTCAGAGTCATGACGTACAAGTTCGGCGCCAACTGGCAGTGCGCGCGCCGTGTCGATACGGTGCTGCCCAGCTTTCTCGACAGTGCCAACGAAGTGCTCAGCGACGAGGTGACGACGCTGGAGGAGCATAGGGAGATCTTCCCGCTTCTCATGGGCTGGTGGCTGTTCACCCGTAGTACGGCTGCGGCGATGATTCACCTGTATCGACAGGACTTCACGGTTGAGGTCAAGCCGCTGGCGTGTAACCTCTTCGCCCACGCCTTCGCGATGAGCTGGCTCGTCGACAACGGTCCCGCCGCCGTTCAGGCGGTCCACACCTACCTGGGAAAGCAGCAGCAGTCGTTCGCCAGCAACCTGGTGGAGATAAAGTATCCGCTCCCCGAGTCCAGGGTCATTGCACGAACAGGATCGGTCCGGTTCGTCGGTCTCGGGTGTGACGTGACGTCATGTACCGGTGTGTGGCGGCATGTCCCTGGAAAGCAGTGCAGGCACGGCTGTCGGTGATCATGTGGTTGTCGAAGACCCATGAGAACCGAGCGAGACCGTGCCTGCCCGAACATCATCGCCCATGCCCGCCGGACTGGGAAAACTGGCCCTTCCGAACCCTCACGTCGCCCTGCAGAATGCCGCTGACCTGCGGCGTTTCCTGATATGGATACCGGATCCGCGCGGCCTGCGAGGACGGAGGTATCCGATGCTCCCGCTTCTGTGCGCGGCGGCCGGCGCGGTTCTGGCCGGCGCGCGCTCCCTGATCGCGATCGCGAGTGGATCGATGACGCCCCGCAATCCGTCCTGGGCCTGCTCGGCTTTCCGGCGGACCCGCTCACCGGTGTGCGGCCCACGCCGCACGCGGCCACCGTCCGGCGTCTGCTCCAGCGCCTCGACGGTGACGCGCTGGACGCCGCGATCGGCGCGTTCCTCCAGGCCCGAGGGCGATCACCGCAACCGGACGAGCCGCCGAAACTGCGGGCGGTCGCGGTCGACGGCAAGACTGTCCGCGGCTCCCGCACCGCCACAGCCACGGCGATCCAGCTGCTGGCCGCGATGGACCACCACGGCGTGGTCCTGGCCCAGCGGCAGATCGCCTCCAAAAGCAACGAGATCCCCGCCTTCGCTCCGCTGTTGGACTCCATCGAACTGGCCGGCACCGTGATCACCGGCGACGCGCTGCACACGCAGCACGCCCACGGCCGCTACCTCCGGACACGCGGCGCCCACTACCTGGCCATCGTGAAGAAGAACCACCCCGGCCTGTATGCGCAGGTCAGAAAGCTGCCCTGGGCGGATATCCCGCTGGACCACCGCACCCGCGACCGTGCCCACCACCGTGACGAGATCCGTCGCCTCAAGGTCGCCGCCTTCCGGCACCTCGACTATCCCGGCGCCTGCCAGGCCGTCCAGACCGTCCGGTGGCGACGCGAGTTGAGCACGGGGAAGCTGACGATCGAGCGGGTCTACGTGATCACGAGCCTGGACGTCTTCGACGCCACCCCGGCCGAACTCGCGTCCTGGATCAGAGGTCACTGGGGCATCGAGAACCTCCTGCACCACGTCCGTGATCGGACCTTCCGCGAGGACGAGTCCAAGGTCCGCGCCGGGCACCTGCCCCGCACCATGGCCGGCCTACGCAACCTCGCCATCAGCATCTTCCGGCAGAACGGTGACACCAACATCGCCGCCGCCCTCCGCCACACCGGCCGCGACCACCGGCGGCCTCTGACAGCTCTCGGCCTTACGTGACCAACCCGGACAGATCGCGATCACGCAATGGCCTTGTCCCCGAGTCCCCTCGCACAGTCGTCCCTCCGGTCTTTGAGACCTCGGAGGAGCGCCGCTGGCACGAGAAACTGGTGGGTGAGATCACGTCCTTCGCCAACATGGTCGCGGCGTACAACGTTCCGATGGCCTATCCGCTGTACCGGATGCACAGCGCGTACGCCCACACCTCTGCCCAGACGGCGAACGCCTTCATCACGGTTGAGGCCGATGGGCGCGTCGGGTTCACAGCCGAAGCTACCGAGGACAGCCTGACCGATCAGGTGTACATGGCGGTCTCCGTGTTCACCGCAGCACAGGCGATAGGGCCGACGACCAAGGGCGACCCGACGAGGAAGTCACTGGAGAAGGCGATGGGCGACCTGGGGATCTCTGGTGATCTGCGGCCCCGTCGTAAGTCGTGTGCTGCTCCGCGCCCGTAAGCCGGGCCGACAGGGGATTTCCTTGCGTAGTCCTTCGGCATGATGACGCGGCCCCGTACGAGGGGGTGTGCGGACGGGTGCAGAGGTGCGCGGGGAGGTCGCTGTAGAGGATCCACAACCTGCGTGAAACCCCATGCTGACGCTATGGACGCGTTCTCCGGTGGCCAGCCGACGGCCGGACGCCTTGGACGACGTAACCTCAGCGAGGACAGACTAACCAGCCGCACGTGCCCTGATCAGGCAGAACCTCACTCGGCAGCAGGGCCAGGTACCACGTAGCACGAACGCTTACGGTCTCATTCTACGCCGCGTTGCGATCCTCGGCCGACCCGGGGCGGCCGAGGATCGCTGACCTGAGCAAGATCACGTTATTTTGTGTGCGGTTGCGATCCTCGGCCGCCCCGGAGGGCGACCGCCACGGGGCGGATCTCCTCCACCACCTCGATCGAGTCGGCGTTGCGATCCTCGGCCGCCCCGGAGGGCGACCGCCACCGCCCGCACCACCGCCGACCTGGCCCACGCACAGGGCGTTGCGATCCTCGGCCGCCCCGGAGGGCGACCGCCACCCCAGCAGATTTTGCCGATGCCCATGAACGCGAGGTTGCGATCCTCGGCCGCCCCGGAGGGCGACCGCCACCAGGATCTGGCCGGTGGCGTCGGTGGGGTCCGGGGTGTTGCGATCCTCGGCCGCCCCGGAGGGCGACCGCCGCGAGGGCGCCCACCAGGCCCGCATGGACGTCCTGGCGTTGCGATCCTCGGCCGCCCCGGAGGGCGACCGCCACACCGATCCCCTGCTTCCCACCGCGCAGACCGTGGTGTTGCGATCCTCGGCCGCCCCGGAGGGCGACCGCCACGTCGCGTCGCGCACGATGATGTCCGAGCAGTGGATGTTGCGATCCTCGGCCGCCCCGGAGGGCGATCGCCACCTCGTCCTCACGCCCGGAGCGCAGCGCGCTGGGGTTGCGATCCTCGGCCGCCCCGGAGGGCGACCGCCACGTAGTCCCGGTCCGATGTCGACTGCAGGTCAGGACGTTGCGATCCTCGGCCGCCCCGGAGGGCGACCGCCACCTGCCCGTCGACCAGTGGGGCAACCTCGGCTCCGAGTTGCGATCCTCGGCCGCCCCGGAGGGCGACCGCCACCCTGGCTGGCCAGCGCATGCACCCCAGGTCTACGTGGGCGTATCGGGCGAGCACTAAGGCAAATGGGAGATTATGGACATCTTTCTTAGGTGTGACCTGTGTGTCACGTGCGTGCTTGAGGTTCCGAACCTGCGGGCGGCCCCCCAGTCGGCTCCGAACTCGGAACGCGGGAGTACTGATGATGCAGCATCAGCAGGCCCTTTCGCCCTCGTATCTGACTTTTCCTTTGACTGTCAGTGGGCTCGTGTAGGTTCTGCGCACCAGACGAATCGGGGAGGTTCGTGCTGGCAAGAGGGGTTTTCTATGTCTTCAAGGCAGTTGTATGCGCATAGTCGTAGTCCGGTCTCGGGAGTGCGGCATGAACTGACGGATCACCTGCGTAAATCGGCGGTTCTCGCTCGTAGGTTCGGAGAGGTTTTCGGGGCTGGGGAACTCGCGGAGTACCTCGCTCTGGTGCACGACGTCGGTAAGGGATGCTGTGCCTGGCAGGACGGCCTGCTGCAGCGGGCCGAGCCGGAAGGGAAGCCGGTGGGGATCCCGCACAAGGAGGCCGGCACCCGTCTGGCCGCCGAGTACGCGGGCCTGCCGTTCGCCGCTGTGGTGCAGGGGCACCACGGCGGTCTTCCGGATCAGCAGAAGATCAAGGACGTGCTGACCGCGCTCCAAGGCAGCGGTCCGGATGCCGAGGCCGCGCGTGAGGCGACTCGGCGAGTTGCCGAGTTGCTCCCGGGGATCGTCCGCACGGGGCCGGTGGCGTTGCCGCCGTGGGTGTCGGCCTTGCGGGGGGCCGCTGCCCGGACCGAGGTGGACCTGCTGGTGCGCATGGTGTTCAGCTGTCTGGTGGACGCCGACTTCCTCGACACCAGCGCGCACTTCGACGGCCGTGTGGCACCGCGGCTCGCCCCGGCGGGGGACATGACTCTCTTGTCCGAGAGGTTCGAGAAGAGGCGTGCCGCGTTCCTGGCGAAGCGGCCGGTGTCCCCCGTGGACGAGATCCGCAGCCGGGTGTTCGCCGAGACGGTGGCCGCTGCCACGCGCGAGCCCGGCATGTATATCCTGCACGCGCCGACTGGTGGGGCGAAGACGATTGCCGCGGGGGGCTTCGCTCTTCGCCATGCTGCCAGGCACGGGATGCGGCGGGTCGTGTTCGCCGTCCCCTTCATCAGCATCACGCAGCAGAACGCTGCGGTGTACCGGTCGCTCCTCGACCCTCTGGAGGAGGACGCGGATAGCGAACCGGTGGTTTTGGAGCACCATAGTTCCGTCAGTCTGGATGAAGACAGCGACGAGGGAACCTGGGCGCGTCTGGCCGCCGAGAACTGGGACGCTCCCGTCGTCGTGACGACCATGGTTCAGCTTTTCCAGTCGCTGTTTTCCGCGAAGCCCTCCGCCATGCGCAAGCTGCACCGGCTGGCGGGATCGGTCATCGTGCTGGACGAGGTACAGGCGCTGCCCGACCGGCTGCTGAACCCCATCCTGAGCGTGCTGAGGGGGCTGGCCGAGCGGTACGGGGCGACGGTCGTGCTGGCCTCGGCGACGCAGCCGGACTTCTGGTCGCTGTCGAAGCTGAAAGGGGTGCCGCGCCACAGCATGGTGGAGGACGTGCCCGGCTTGTTCGACGAGCTCAGGCGTGTGACGTACGAGTGGCAGCTCGGCGACGACGTCACCTGGCAGAGCGTGGCCGAGGACATCGAGGGGCGGGCCGGCGACCAGGTCCTCGCGGTGGTCAACACCACCCGGGACTCGGCGCGCCTGCACCGCCTCCTTGCAGGGTGTCCTTCCGCGCCCGGCCCGGTCCTGCACCTGTCGACCCGGATGACCGCAGAGCACCGCTGTGAGGTGATCGACCAGGTCCGCACCCGACTGAAGGAGCGTCTTTCGGTATGGGTCGTGTCGACCTCCCTGATCGAGGCCGGTGTCGACGTGGACTTCCCGTCGGTGTACCGCGCGTGGGCACCGGCCGAGTCGTTGCAGCAGGCTGCGGGGCGGTGCAACCGCGACTCCCGGATGGACGAGCTGGGCAGGGTGGTCGTGTTCCGGCCTGCTGAGGGCGGGACTCCGAAGGATCTGTCCTACCTTGCCGCGCTTGAAGCCACGGCTGAGTTCTTCGGCCCGTATCCGCTGGCCGATCCCGACGACCTGGAGGCCCTGGCCGGTTACTACGCCAAGCGCTACGCGCTCCAGGGTGAGGACCACGCGATGGGGGAGCGTATCGAGGACCTGCGCCGGGCTTGGGACTTTCCTCAGGTCGCTCGTGAGTTCCGCATGATCGACGACGTCTACGGTCAGTCCGTCGTGGTGGTCCGGCCCCAGAAGACGGCTGAAGAGCAGGACGCGATCTGGGCGGACATCCACCGGCTGCGCGCTCCCTACCCCAGCGGGCCTGAATGCCTGCGTCGCCTGCAGCCGCACACCGCGACCCTGCCACGTCACGAGGTTGCCGAGGCGCTGCGTACGGGGCTGGCGGAGCCCGTGGTGGGTGACCTCGTCGTATGGCGCGGGCATTACGACGAGGTCAGAGGGCTCGATCCCCAGGACCGTGAGGACAGCTCCGCCTTCCTTGTCTGACACCGCATCCCTGTCCGACTCCCCCTCCCTACCGTGCCGGCGGCCCCGGTCGGCCGATGGGGCGATCTTGCCGTCGCCGGCACCTTCTTCCGGTGCGGCACCCACCCTCGTTCTCCTCGACCCGAGCCGACAGCGCATCGAAGGAGCCACCCCCTTGAGCACCATGACCACCAGCCCACGCCGAGAAGGGCGCGGCAACGACGGATGGGCCTTTCCTGATCTCGTCGTCGAAACCTGGGGCGATCTCGCCTGCTTCACCCGGCCCGAGCTGAAGACGGAACGAGTCAGTTATCAGGTGATGACGCCGTCTGCGGCGAACGGACTGCTCCAGGCCATCTTCTGGAAGCCACAGTTCCAGTACGTGATCCGCCGCATCGAGGTTCTGGCACCGATCCGTTGGACACGGCTGCGGCGCAACGAGGTCGGCTCCGTGATCACCGGACCGGACTACCGCAACCTACGCGAGGGCAAAGGCCGCCGGTACGACGTCGAGGAGGACCGCGACCAGCGCAGCACCATGTGCCTGCGCGACGTCCGCTACCGGATCCACGCCCAGATCGTGGTCGCCGCCCACGCCCTCAAGGGCTCTCCCACCCACCCGCCGGCCTCCGAGGAGAAGTACCGCGAACAGCTGCGCCGACGGGTGGAGCGGGGCGCCTGCTTCTCCCAGCCGTTCTTCGGGTGCCGGGAGTTCACCGCCTTCTTCGGCCCCGTCAACCCTGGTCACGACCAGCTACGGCTCGACCACACCGAAGAGCTCGGCGTGATGCTCCACTCCATCGCCTACACAACGGCGGGCGAACGCTACCGCTGGTTCAGGGCCAGCCTCCTCGACGGAGTTCTCGACGTGCCCCTGCAGCCCTTGGGTGAGGAGTCCGTCAACATGCCCAAGGGCCCGTGGCGCGCGGACACGAAGGAGAACTGAGCGTGCTGCTGCAACGGCTCACTGAGTACGCCGACCGGCTCGGCGATGTCCTGCCGGCCGAGTACTACCGCACCAAACAGATCCACTGGTTCCTCGACCTCGGCAAGGACGGCACCGCCACGCTCAGGGACCTGAGGGTCTCGGCGAAGAACCGCGACCAGGCCCGCACCATGCCGGTGCCCTACGCACAGCGGTCGGGCACCAAAGTGCCGCCCTACATGCTCGTCGACACCGCCGAGTTCGTCCTGGGTGTTCCCAAGGCGGATAAGACGAACCCGCCCACGGATAAAGCGCGTGAGGAGGCCGGCCGCCGCCACGCCGCCTACCGTGACCTGGCCCTGCACTGGGCCCAGGACAGAAAGGACGACCCCGGCGCCACGGCTCTGCGCTCGTACTTCGCGGGCGGCGGTCCGGCCGGCCTGGACATCCCCGACGAGGTACAGGCCAAGGACACCGTGGCGGTGATGGTCGCCACACGCTGGCTGCACGAGGAACCCACCGTCAAGACCACCTGGGCGTCCGTCGTACGGGAACGCAAGGGCGGCGCCGACGACAGGCCCGGCCTGTGTCTGGTCTGCGGCACCACCGCCCCCTTGCTGGCCACCATCCCGGAACCGGTGAAGAAGGGGGCCGTCCCCACCAGTGGCGGCAGCAACGAGGGGCAACTCGTCAGCATCAACAAGGCCGCCCAGGGACGGGACGGCAAGACCCAGCTGGTGAACACGCCCATCTGCCACCACTGCGGCGGCCGGGCCATGGCCGTCCTCAATCACCTTCTCGCCTCGGACAACCACAGCCGGCGCTTCCGTGACGACGGCGTCATGGTGTGGTGGACCCGCCAGGCCGGCGACGACTCCGCGATGGCGCTCCTGTTCGGCAACGCCCCCGATCCGGCCGACATCGCCCACCTCATCGACTCCCTCGACCACAGCCCCACGCCCCACACCGCGCAACGGGTCGAGGACGACGAGTTCCACGCACTGACCCTCGGCCTCAACAACGCCCGCCTCGTGGTCCGTGACTGGATCGACATCCCGCTCACCGACCTCAAGGCCACCGTCGCCGCCTGGTACAAGGACCACGGCGTCTACGACGGATGGAACGGCACCACCCGCTACGTCCCCCTCTGGCGTCTGGCCCTGTGCTGCGGACGCGCCCAGGACGGCCGCTACGCCAAGGACAGCGCACCCCACGGCCTGGAAGCCGAACTCGTCCACAGCGCCCTGCGCCGCACTCCGCCACCCGCCCGGACACTGCCGCTGCTCCTGCAGCGCATCCACGCCGACCAGTACCTCGACACCGCGCGGATCGCGCTGCTGCGACTCATCCTCAACCGCTCCAGCGACCCCAAGGACCACGTCATGATGACCCTGGACGCCGACTGCCGCGATGCCTCCTACCTGTGCGGACGTCTCTTCGCCGTCCTTGAGGACATCCAGACCACCGCGCTGCCCAACCTCAACACCACCCTGCGCGACAAGTACTTCCGCACCGCGGCCACCGCCCCCGGCGCCACCCTCACCAACCTGCGAGTCGACGCCAACGCCCATCTCAAGCGCCTGCGCCGGGACAAGAAGGGGGCTGCCGCATCGCTGGAACGCAGGCTCGGCGAACTCTTCGCCCTGTTCAGCGACGACATGCCCCGCCACCTCACCCCCCTCCAACAGGGCCGCTTCGTCATGGGATACGAGCACGAACGAACCGCCAAATGGGACCGGATCCGGCGCGCGAAGGAAAAGAGCGAGACCAACCCGGAGGAGTGACCCTCCGCAGCCCGCCATCCGCCCACAACCCCGACTGAACCCGCACGTCAAGGAGTAGCGAGAACATGACCGCACCGCACCTGGACCCGGCCCGCAAGCACGACTTCGTGTTCCTGATCGAAGCCACCGACTCCAACCCCAACGGCGATCCCGACAACGGCGGCCTGCCCCGCACCGACCCCGTGACCGGACAGGGACTGATCACCGACGTCGCCATCAAGCGGAAGATCCGCAACACTGTCTCGCTGATCAACGAGATCGACAAGAAACCCGGCTACGAGATCTACGTCGAGGCCGGCGTCGCTCTCAACGCCCAGCACGAACGCGCCTACGCCGGCGGAGACCAGGGCGGCAACGCCACCAACCAGGCCACCGCGCAACAGTGGATGTGCCAGAACTTCTTCGACGTCCGGATGTTCGGCGCCGTCATGTCCACCGGCAAGGCCGACCGCAAGGCCGGCCGGGTCCAGGGACCGGTCCAGATCGGATTCGCCCGCTCCATCGACCCCGTCACCCCCTTCGACATCGGCATCACCCGCGTCACCCCGACCAGGCAGGAAGACGTCGACGCCTGGAACAACCCCAAGGAAGGCCAGAGCAAGGGCAAGGAGACCGAGATGGGCTCCAAGCACATCGTCCCCTACGGCCTCTACAAAGGTGCCGGCCACTTCAGCGCCCCCCTCGCCGCCCGCACCCGTGTCACCTCGGACGACCTCGCCATCCTCTGGCGCGCCTTCACCAACATGTTCGAGCACGACCGCGCCGCAGCCCGCGCCGGCCTCGCCCTGCGCGGCCTCTACGTCTTCACCCACGCGGACGCCTTCGGCAGCACCCCCTCCCACGAACTCATCGACCGCATCACTGTGAAACCCCTCGGTGAGGCCACCGCCCGCACCTTCGCCGACTACGGGAGCATCGACGTGCGCGACGCCGACCTGCCCGACGGCGTCAGCATCACGAGGCTCGTCGGGTGACCACGCCACACCAGCCCAAGAGAGCAGAGGGAGACCTCACCCAGGTCTCCCTCTCCTCCCTGGAGCACTACGCCTACTGCCCCCGCCAGGCGGGCCTCATCCTCCTCGAACAGACATGGACCGACGACGCCGCCACCGTCCGCGGCACCCTCCTCCACCAGCGTGTCGACACCCCCGGAAACCACGGACGCGGCACCATCCGCACCCTCCACGCACTCCCCGTATGGAACGACCACCACGGGCTCACCGGCGTATGCGACACGGTCGAACTCCACGCGGACGGCCGCATCCTGCCCATCGAGCACAAGTCCGGCCGCTACGTACCAGGAGGACCGGCCGACCTCCAAGCCGCAGCCCAGGCCATGTGCCTGGAAGAGATGTTCAGCCGCCCCGTCCCTCAAGCCGTCATCTACTCGGGCACCGACCGCCGCCGCCACACCATCACCATCGACCAGACACTGCGCTCCCGCGTCCTGCAGACCACCCACCAGGTCCGCAACCTGCTCGACCGCAGCCAACTGCCCGCCCCCGCCGCGGACAGCCGCTGCCGACGCTGCTCACTGGCCACCGACTGCATGCCCAAGCTGCTCACCGGAACCGGCCGCTACCAGCGCGCACTCACCCGCCTCTACCGCGCCGACGACCAGGACGACGAGTGACCACCGAACTCCTCAACACCCTCTACGTACAGACACAAGGAGCCGACCTCCGCCTCGAACAGGACAGCCTGCGAGTCCACCTCCCCGAGACCCCCGGCCGAAAAATCCTCCCCCTGCGCCGCATCGACTCCATCGTCCTCTACGGACACGTCAACCTCTCCACTGAACTCATCACACGCTGCGCCCAGGACCGGCGTCCCGTCACCTGGATGACCCGCGGCGGCCGCTACCTCGCCCGCCTCGACGGAGCCGTACAGGGCAACGTGCTCCTGCGCCACGCCCAGCACCAACTCCACGACGACCCTGCCGCCCGCCTCGACATCGCCAGAAACATGATCGCAGGGAAGATCCGCAACAGCCGCTGGATCCTCCTCCGCGCCGCCCGCGACGCCGAACCCGCCGCACGGCTGCGAATCAGAACCCACGCCGAGGAACTCGCCACCGCCCTCACCACGACCCGCAACGCCGAATCACTCGACATCGCCATGGGCATCGAAGGCAACGCCGCCCGCGCCTACTTCACCGCCCTCACCTACGCACTCCGCCCCTCCGACGGCATCCCGCCCTTCACCCACCGCAACCGCCGACCACCCACAGACCCCGTCAACGCCCTGCTCTCCTTCACCTACGGACTACTCAGGAGCCTCGTCCACGGAGCCGCCGAACAAGTCGGCCTCGACCCGCACATCGGCTACCTCCACGGCCTGCGCCCCGGAAAGCCCGCACTCGCCCTCGACCTCATGGAGGAGTTCCGCCCCGTCCTCGCCGACCGGTTCCTCCTCACCCTGCTCAACCGCCGCCAGATCCGCAGCGAACACTTCGAGGTCCTGAGCGGAGGAGCCGTACGACTCACCGACGACGGCCGCACCACAGTCCTCGGCGCCTGGCAGGAATGGAAAGCCCAACCCTGGGAACACCCCATCGCCGGCCGGGACGTCCCCGCCGGACTCCTCCCCGTCGTCCAGGCCCGCATCCTCGCCCGCCACCTCCGCGGTGACCTACCCTGCTACCTCCCCTGGACGGCAGCGTGATGGACCTCCTACTGACCTACGACGTCGACACCACCACCCCCGAAGGCCGCCGCAGACTCCGCCGCGTCGCGAAACTCTGCGAAGGCCACGGGCTTCGTGTACAAAAATCCGTCTTCGAGATCATCGCCAACGACACCGACCTGCTCAGACTCACCGCGGCGGTAAGTGACATCATCAACCCGGACACCGACAGCGTGCGCCTCTACCGGCTGCCCTCCGCAGGCCTCGCCGACGTACACACCCTCGGCACGGCCCAGATCGAAGCACACCGTGAGGACTTGGTGCTCTGACTGCTTCGGAACCTCAAGCACACACGCGACACGCAGATCACACCGAAGCGAAATATCCTTATTCGGCGCTTCGGTCACCCGTCGGCCATCCCAGTAACAGTTGCCGATACGCTGTTCCCGCTGATCAAGCACCGTGGCGGTCGCCCTCCAGGGCGACCGAGGATCGCAACGGATCCACGGTGACGCTCATCCAGGGCGCCACGCTGGTGGCGGTCGCCCTCCAGGGCGACCGAGGATCGCAACACGAGACCGGCGAGCAGGTCCGTGGTGAACATCCGCGTGGCGGTCGCCCTCCAGGGCGACCGAGGATCGCAACACCCATGACGCGATGGTGGCGACGGTGGACCACTCGTGGCGGTCGCCCTCCAGGGCGACCGAGGATCGCAACGCTGCTGTTCCGTGAATGGAACCGGACCTATGCGGGTGGCGGTCGCCCTCCAGGGCGACCGAGGATCGCAACGCCATCAGGGGATCTCCGGAGGGTTGAGGGTGGCGGGTGGCGGTCGCCCTCCAGGGCGACCGAGGATCGCAACCGCGATACGGCGCGACCCCAGGGCGGGCACCCCGGGTGGCGGTCGCCCTCCAGGGCGACCGAGGATCGCAACTCCGAAGGTCTACGTACAACCGGCTCGTCGCCCGCGTGGCGGTCGCCCTCCAGGGCGACCGAGGATCGCAACCGTGCGGCGGCCCGGGTGCTCGCCGTGAACGGCCTGGTGGCGGTCGCCCTCCAGGGCGACCGAGGATCGCAACTCCTGGGGGTGTGGGGTGCCGCGGGCCGCCGTGGGGTGGCGGTCGCCCTCCAGGGCGACCGAGGATCGCAACAACAAGGAGACGACCGCCGAGCAGAACGCCCTGGCCGTGGCGGTCGCCCTCCAGAGCGACCGAGGATCGCAACCCCTTGGAGAGCAGCATGGAGCTGAGCGCCACTGGTGGCGGTCGCCCTCTAGGGCGACCGAGGATCGCAACATCTACCACGTCGCGATGTACGCGGGTGACGGCAAGTGGCGGCCGTCCTCCGGGGTGGCCGAGGATCGCAACTCCTCCTTGCCCCGGTGCTTGAGGTCGAGCGATTCGAGTGGCGGTCGCCCTGTGGGGTGGCCGAGGATCGCAACGCAGCCCTTGTTGACACTGTGGAAGACCTACAATCCGCCTGGGGCTCCTAGTAGGGCTTGGTCATGTTGGTGCGGGGTCTGGCATGTCGCGGTGACAGGTGGGGCAGGCGCCGGTCCAGGTCGCGAGGAGTGTTTGCAGCT
>NZ_JBIAIP010000024.1:49536-65349 GCF_042871485.1 Streptomyces sp. NPDC005791 | reverse complement strand
CCGGGGCCCTCCGGGCGCTTCCCTTCGTTCTTGCGTTTCCGACTCTATCAGACTCTTTCGTGTCCGATTCCCGGCCGAAGCGGGTTCCTGCTGTTCCGCTTTCCAGTTCTTCGCTTTCGCGTTTCCCTTTCGGCGTGGTCACTACATTAGCCGATTTCCTCGGTGACTCATAATCGAGTCGATCGGGAGAATTTCGGCATGCCGAAATTGCACCCGCCAGGGGTGAATCGTAGGTAGTGGTTGGCCCTCTCACGATGCGTCGACCCGGCCCGATGGACCGCGCCAAGAACAACTGCATCCGTTCAAGCGGCTCGGACTACATTAGGGAAACGGCAGGGGCGAGTCAAGTCGCGCGGCGGCGGCGTGGCACATGGGCCCGGTGGGGGCTGACCGTGGGGTCGCCGTCGATCCAGAAGCGCCAGGGCTGGTGCGAGCCGTCGGCCGCCCACCCCTGTGCGGGGACCGCTCCGCACCTGGTCGGGATGCGGCGGGGTGCCCCGCAGGAGGGACGGCGGCCGTTGCGGGCCGTCCACCACATCGACACCGTTCAACGCGCGGTCGACGTCGAGGGCGGTCGCCAGACGCGCCGGCCCTTTAGGACGGCAAGGCAGACGCCATCGTGTCTCGCCACTACGACCGCATGTTCCGCACCCCTTGGGACCGGCCAGGAACGCGTCACTCGCCGTGCTCGCGAACGTTCACGCATCTTCTGGTCCCAACTCTTCCGCGTCGACTCACCCGCAGGCCGTGAGCAAGGCGCACAGCGACTCAGGCTCCGGCGGACGGTTTGGCTCTCGGGCTCAGCCGGTACGCCGAGACTGTTGGATCACCGGCGAGGTAGAACCGGTGTTGCCAGTCGTGGGCCTTGCTCACGCCTACCCGAGGACCAACCTGGATGAGCGCGGCAGGCACCGACTCGCCCTCGGACAACATGACTGAGGTACCTGTCAGGAGGTCTGCGCCATTGTGTTCCGCCGTGATGCCGAGCGCCTGACAGAAGTTCCCCGGACCTCGGGCAAGCCGTGGGCTCTCGACCCTCTCCCCTCGTCGCTTGCGTGCCAGGTCTTCCCCCTCGATGACCCTGCCTGCCCGGATGAGGACAGCCGAGGCGATGCCGTCCGTCCCGGTGACGACGTTGGCGCACCAGTGGAGACCGTGGGACCGGTAGACGTACAGGTGTCCTGCGGGTCCGAACATGACAGCGTTACGGGGCGTCCGGCCTCGGTAGGCGTGGGAAGCCGGGTCAGCCGAACCGGAGTACGCCTCGGTCTCCGTGATGGTGATACTCACGGTCCCCTCGGAGGTCTTGCAAACGAGGACGCTCCCAAGCAGCTTGGGGGCGACCTCTTCGGCAGGGTGGGCGAGGAGGCCAACGTTCACGCTGACCGCCTTGACATGCCGTAGGTGAAGTAGACGTGCGAGTGACCCGGCGGCCCGAACATCACGCTGTTGCGGGCTGGGCGACCACGGAAGGCGTGGGAACCCGGATCGATCTCGCCCGCGTACGCCTCCACCTCCGTCAGACGCAGCTCGATGGTGCCCTCGTCGGTGGTCCGGACGAGGGTGCGGCCCAGGAGATCGGGTGCCACGTCCAGGACGGGCCTGTCGAAGAAGTCCCGCGTCAGCGGCGTACGGTCGGTGCCCTCGTTCATGGCGTCCGAGGGTACTGGGCTCGGCGCGACGGGAACCGGCTACGGTCGTGGCGCGTATGTAGAGGGCAGGACCTAGGAGGAAAAACATGGGCTTCAAGCGGCTTCTCGCGAGCATGGGTGCCGGCGGTGCTTCGGTCGAGACCGAACTCACCGAACTCAATGTCGTCCCCGGCGGGGTCGTCCAGGGCGAGGTCCGGATCCAGGGCGGATCCGTGGACCAGCAGATCGAGGCTCTCTCGGTCGGACTGCAGGCGCGGGTCGAGGTCGAGGGTGGGGACCAGGAGACCAAGCAGGACATCGAGTTCACCAAGCTGCGCCTGGGTGGTGCCTTCGAGGTGCAGGCGGGCGCGGTACACGTCGTGCCGTTCGGGCTGGAAATTCCCTGGGAGACGCCGATCACCATGTTCGCCGGGCAGCAGCTGCGCGGCATGAACATCGGGGTGACCACCGAGCTGGAGATCGCCCGCGCGGTGGACTCGGGTGACCTGGACCCGATCAACGTGCACCCGCTGCCCGCGCAGCAGGCCATCCTGGACGCCTTCGGGCAGCTGGGCTTCGGCTTCCGCAGCGCCGACATGGAGCGCGGACACATTCGCGGCACCCGCCAGCGGCTGCCCTTCTACCAGGAGATCGAGTTCGTCCCGCCGCAGCAGTACCGGGGCCTGAACCAGGTCGAGCTGACGTTCGTCGCGGACGACCACGAGATGGACGTCATCCTGGAGATGGACAAGAAGCCGGGCCTCTTCAGCGAGGGCAGCGACTCCTACCGCGCGTTCAAGGTGGGTCTCACGGACTTCCAGGGCACGGACTGGGCCGCCTACCTCAACCAGTGGCTCGCCCAGGTCGGCGGCCAGCGCAACTGGCTCTGACACCCCTCGGGCCAGGTCGTCGTTAGGGTCGGTGGGAAGACACCCCACAGCCGATCAGGAGAGGTGCTGACGTGACCGAGCCGAAGAGGGCGCCGCTGCCGCACGACTTCCACCCCGAGGTCCCCCCGTTCACCGTGGTGAGCGAGGACCTCGCGCCGGACGCCGTACTGGCGGACGCCCAGGTGTTCGCGGCGGGCAACACCTCGCCGCAGCTGCGGTGGGAGGGCTTCCCCGAGGAGACGAAGAGCTTCGCCGTGACGTGCTTCGACCCCGACGCCCCTACGGGCAGCGGGTTCTGGCACTGGGTGCTCTTCGACATCCCCGCGTCCGTCACGGAGCTTCCCGCGGGTGCGGGCAGCGGAGCGTTCGAGGGACTGCCCGAGGGTGCCGTCCAGGCGCGCAACGACTACGGGGCGAAGGAATTCGGCGGTGCCGCGCCCCCGGCCGGGGAGAACCACCGCTACGTCTTCACCGTGTACGCGGTCGACACCGAGCATCTCGGCCCGGACAGCGACGCCTCGCCCGCCGTCGTCGGATTCAACCTGCGGTTCCACACGCTGGGCCGCGCCCAGCTGATCGGGGAGTACGCCGCCCCCGAAAGCTGAAGGTTCGCCTGCCGTTTGCCCTGCCCTGGTCTTGGAGAGATCAGGGCAGGGCACTTTTATTGCGTTGTCCGTCACGGCTCACCCGGACAGAGTTGATCCGGGCCCGCCGACAGACGGGCGGCACAGGGGAGGTGGGCAGGATGCGGGACACACTGGTGCTCAACGCGAGCTTCGAGCCGCTGTCGACGGTGACGCTCAACCGCGCGGTGGTTCTGATCCTGCAGGACAAGGCCGTCGTCGAGCAGTCGCATCCCGGCCTCCGTATGCGTGGCGCCGCCGTGGACATTCCGGTGCCGCGGGTGATCAGGCTCTGCCGGTACGTACGGGTGCCGTTCCGAAGACACGCGCCCTGGTCCAGGAGGGGCGTACTCATACGGGACCAGCACCGGTGCGCGTACTGCGGGCGGCGGGCGAGCACCGTGGACCACGTGGTGCCGCGGGCCCAGGGGGGCCAGGACACCTGGCTGAACACCGTGGCCTCGTGTGCGGAGGACAACCACCGCAAGGCGGCCAGGACGCCGGAGCAGGCGGACATGCCGCTGCTGCGCCAGCCGTTCGTTCCGTCGCCGGCGGACGCGATGCTGCTCGCGCTGGGGGCCGGCGACCGGTCGGCGCTGCCGGAGTGGCTGGCCCGCTCCGCGGCGTGACGTCAGGGACGTGGGCGGAAGCCCGCTCCCCGTACGTACCGGAGGGGGCGGGCTTCCTGCCTTCAGCGCAGCAGCAGCTGGATGATGGCCGCGGTGCCGACGACGACGATCAGGGCGCGTAGGAAGCCGGGGCTGAGCCGGCGGCCGACCTTGGCGCCTATCTGGCCGCCGATCGCGGAGCCCACCGCGATGAGCACGACGGCCGTCCAGTCGAAGTCCGCGACGAAGAGGAAGAAGAGCGCGGCGACGCTGTTCACGACGGCGGCGAGGACGTTCTTGACGGCGTTGAGACGCTGCATCGTGTCGTCGAGCAGCATGCCCATCAGGGAGAGGTAGATGATGCCCTGGGCCGCCGTGAAGTAGCCGCCGTAGACGCTGGCGAGCATCAGGCCGGTGAACAGGAGGGGCCCGCCGTCGGGTCGGGCGGGGGTGCCGGTGCGGTCGCGGCGCCGTTGGACCGCTCTGCTGATGCGGGGCTGCAGGATGACCAGCACCAGCGCGAGGGCCACGAGGACGGGGACGATCGTCTCGAACGCCGTGGAGGGCAGGGCGAGGAGGAGGGTGGCCCCGGCGAGTCCGCCGATCAGTGCGCCGACGCTCAGCTTCAGTATGCGGGGGCGCTGGCCTGCGAGTTCCTTGCGGTAACCGATGGCTCCGCTGATGGATCCCGGGATCAGGCCGAGCGCGTTGGACACGGTGGCGGTGACCGGTGGCAGGCCGGTGGCGAGGAGTACGGGAAAGGTGATCAGCGTGCCGGAGCCGACGATGGTGTTGATCGTGCCCGCGCCGACCCCGGCCGCGAAGACCGCGAGAATCTCCCAGATGGACAAGGCCATCTCCTTCGATGGTCAGTGACGCCTCCCCGCCATCAAGGTCGAGGGGCCTCACTGATCATGCACGAAGGCGTGTGCCGGTCAGTCGACCGGGGGCTGCTCCCGGCGTTCCACGTTGTTGCCGGTGTTGAAGCCGGGGGCTCCGCCGCCGAGGTTACCGAAGGCGCCGCTGAGGCCCTTGAGCGCGTCGCCGATCTCGCTGGGCACGATCCAGAGCTTGTTGGCGTCGCCCTCGGCGATCTTGGGGAGCATCTGGAGGTACTGGTACGAGAGGAGCTTCTGGTCCGGGTCACCGGCGTGGATGGACTCGAAGACCGTGCGGATGGCCTGGGCCTCGCCCTCGGCGCGCAGCGCGGACGCCTTGGCCTCACCCTCGGCGCGCAGGATCGCGGACTGCTTCTCACCCTCGGCCGTGAGGATCGCGGACTGCCGGATGCCTTCCGCGGTGAGGATGGCGGCGCGCTTGTCGCGGTCGGCGCGCATCTGCTTCTCCATCGAGTCCTGGATGGAGGTGGGCGGCTCGATGGCCTTGAGCTCGACGCGGTTGACGCGGATGCCCCACTTGCCGGTGGCCTCGTCGAGGACTCCGCGCAGCGCGGCGTTGATCTCCTCGCGGGAGGTCAGGGTCCGCTCGAGGTCCATGCCGCCGATGATGTTCCGCAGCGTGGTGACGGTGAGCTGCTCGATCGCCTGGATGTAGCTGGCGACCTCGTAGGTGGCGGCGCGGGCGTCGGTCACCTGGTAGTAGATAACGGTGTCGATGTTGACGACGAGGTTGTCCTGCGTGATCACCGGCTGCGGCGGGAAGGGGACGACCTGTTCGCGGAGGTCGATCCGGTTGCGGATCGAGTCGATGAACGGGACGACGATGTTCAGCCCGGCGTTGAGGGTGCGGGTGTAGCGGCCGAAGCGCTCCACGATGGCGGCACTGGCCTGCGGGATGACCTGGATCGTCTTGATCAGGGCGATGAAGACGAGCACCACCAGAATGATCAGGACGATGATGATCGGTTGCATCGTGTGCCTCGTGCCCTTCGGTTGCCGGCGGATCGCGGTGATCGAGGTCGAACTGCCATGGCGTTCATGGCCGTTGCGGTCTCATGATGATCGACTTCGAGTGTGTCAGACTGCGGGCTGCCCCGTGACCGGTTCGCTCACATGACCACGGCCGTCGCGCCGTCGATGTCCACGACGTCCACCTGTAGGCCGGGTTCGAAGGTCTGGTCGCCGTCGAGCGCGCGGGCGGACCAGACCTCGCCGGCGAGCTTGATGCGTCCACCGTAGCCGTCCACTCGTTCCAGCACGACGGCCTGACGGCCCTTCAACGCGTCGATGCCGGTGGCCTCCCCGGGCCGGCTCGAGCGATGTCTGGCCGCGATCGGGCGGACGACGGCGATCAGTGCCACCGACACCACGACGAAGACCAGGACTTGAGCGACGATGCCGCCGCCGAGGGCCGCGACGACCGCGGCGGCCACCGCCCCGACGGCGAACATCCCGAATTCGGGCATCGCGGTCAGGACGAGGGGAATGCCCAGTCCCACCGCTCCGATCAGCCACCACACCCACGCATCGATGTCCACGGGGTCATCGTAGGACCGTGTGTGCGCTCCCGACAGGGCGCCGGAGAGGTTTGGCCGTGGTGCGACTACCCGCCGAGGGGCAGTCCGCGAGCGGTGTAGCGGTCGCCGTGGTGCTCGACGACGAGCGGCAGGCCGAAGCAGAGGGAGAGATTGCGGGAGCTCAGCTCGGTCTCCATGGGACCGGCGGCGAGCACCTTGCCCTGACGGATCATCAGGACATGGGTGAAACCGGGCGCGATCTCCTCGACGTGGTGGGTGACCATGACCATGGAGGGGGCGTACGGGTCGCGGGCCAGCCTGCCGAGTCGGCGGACCAGGTCCTCGCGTCCGCCGAGATCGAGCCCGGCGGCGGGCTCGTCGAGAAGGAGCAGCTCGGGGTCGGTCATCATCGCGCGGGCGATGAGGGTGCGCTTACGCTCTCCCTCGGAGAGCGTGCCGAACTTGCGGTCGAGGAACTCGGTCATACCGAGTCGGTCGAGGAAGGCGCGGGCGCGCTCCTCGTCGACGGCTTCGTAGTCCTCGTGCCAGGTGGCGGTCATGCCGTATGCGGCGGTGAGCACCGTCTGCAGCACGGTCTGGCGCTTGGGGAGCTTTTCGGCCATGGCCACGCCGGCGATACCGATCCGGGGGCGGAGCTCGAAGACGTCGGTGCCGACCCCGCCGAGCCGCTCACCGAGGACCTGGGCCGTGCCCGTGCTCGGGAAGAGGTAGCTGGAGGCGATGTTGAGGAGGGTGGTCTTGCCGGCGCCGTTCGGGCCGAGGATGACCCAGCGCTCCCCCTCCTTGACCGACCAGGAGACGTCGTCCACCAGAGCGCGTCCGTCGCGGACCACGGATACGTCCACCAGCTCCAGTACATCGCTCATGGCGCGTTGTCTCCCCATACAGTGTCGAGATCGTCGCGTGCCTGTGGGCACAGCTCCCAGGGAAAACCTACGCCACCCGGGGAGTGCTCAGGTCCTGGGGCCGTTCCCTAGGCTGTTCCCATGCTTTCGGAACCACGCTCAGGGCGGCTTACCGCATGGGGAAACGCGCTTTTGGCCGGACATGTGTCACCGGACGACGCGGCGCTCGCGATCGTCGGCGAGGACGCGGTGCACCGCGTCGAGGGGCTGCCGGGTGAGGCGGGGCACGTCGGGCTCACGCTGGCGCTCGGCCGGCTGAGGGGGCTTGGTGCGACCGGTTTCCGGGTCGCGCTGCCGGTGCCCGGGCATCCGCTGGGGCTCAGCGGGCCGCCGGAGTTCAACGCCCGGGCGCTGGAGGCGGAGGAGGCGGTGGTCATCTCCGGCGCGCCGTACGGGCTGGTGCCGGAGGTGAGTGAGGCGGGGCCCTCCGGGGATCTGCATGTCGAGGTCCTCTGGCGCTGCCTGGCGGTCCGGGAGGCGCCGCCTGCCGATGTGCCGTCGCTGGGTGAGGCGGAGAGGGAGCTCGCCGAGGCGTTGCGGGACGCGACGGCGGTGTTGTCGCGGCTGGACGTCGCCGGGTCCGGGCCGGTCGCGGAGGCCGCGGTGGATGCCTACCGGGCGCGGTCGGAGCGGGGACGGGAGGTGCTGGCTCCGGGCTACCCGCCGAGGGCGGTCCGGGTGCTGGAGCTGGCTCAGCGGGTGGGGCTGCTGGTGTCGGTGGCCCATGAGAACGGGCACGGCGGTGCGGTGAGCGCTTCCGAGATCGCAGCCCGGAGCGAGGCGCTGCGGCCGGTGGAGCGGGTGGCCCGGCGGGCGCAGGTCGCGGCCTACAACGCGTACCTGGAGGAGCGGGGGCGGTAATACTCCTCCCCGGCTGGCGCCCCGGCCGCCGGAGGGCTCGGGTGAGCCCCTCCGGCGGCGAGGTGCGAAGCGTCGGTCAGCCGTTCACGCCGGTGTTCCCGAAGGCCGGGTTGAGCAGGCCCACCACGTCGACCGTGTTGCCGACCACGTTCACCGGGACGTGCACCGGTACCTGGACGACGTTGCCCGAGGCGACGCCCGGGGAGCCGACGGCCGTGCCGTGGGCTCCGGCGCCACCGTGTCCCGTGGCGGAGGCCGCTCCGGCACCGGCGGCGATGATCCCGCCCGCGATCATGGTGACGGCTGCGGCCTTCTTCAGGTTCTTCACTTCTGGATCCTCCTCGCGTCGCTGCGACCGACCGCCGCAGCACGCATGGAGAACGCCGGTACGCCGACGAGGATGCGCCGTACGGGTGACATACACCCGACAGTATGAATCTCGGACTGGAGTGAACTCGTCCGCTTGTCCGACCGGACCCCGTCCGGCAGCGGCCGTCAGCCTGCCGCTCCGTGCCGTACGGCCCACAGCGCGGCCTGGGTCCTGTCCGACAGGTCGAGCTTCATCAGGATGTTCGAGACATGCGTCTTCACGGTCTTCTCCGACAGGACCAGCGCACGGGCGATCTCCCGGTTGGACCGGCCGTCGGCGATCAGTCCGAGCACTTCCCGCTCCCGTTCGGTGAGGGTGCCGCCCCGCCCCGTGCCGTTGCCCGTGTCGTCCTGGGCCAGCAGCGCGCCGGCGACTTCCGGCTGGAGCAGGATGTGGCCGGCGTGGACCGAGCGGATGGCTCCGGCCAGGGCGTCCGGATCGACGTCCTTGTAGACGTATCCCGATGCGCCCGCCCGCAGGGCGGGCACGACCGTGCGCTGTTCGGTGAAGCTGGTGACGATCAGGACCTTGGCCGGGTTCTCCAGCTCCCTGAGCCTGCGCAGCGCCTCGATGCCGTCCGTGCCCGGCATCTTGATGTCCATGAGGACCACGTCGGGCCGCAGCTCCTCGGTCCTGGCGACGCCCTCGGCACCGTCGGACGCCTCACCGACGACCTCTATGTCGTCCTGGACCTCGAGGAACGTGCGCAGTCCCCGGCGGACCACCTGGTGGTCGTCGACCAGGAGCACTTGGATGATCTTGTCAGTCACAGGGGACCTCCATCTGGACGGTGGTGCCCTCACCGGGCTCCGAAGCGACGGTGAGCCGACCTCCGACACCACCGGCCCGGTGCCGCATGGACACGAGGCCCAGGTGCCGTCCGGCGCGCCGCACGGCATGGGTGTCGAAGCCACCGCCGTCGTCGGTGATGCGCAGCACCGTCGCGGTGGTCCGCCGGGTGAGCGTGACGGTGACCTGTCCGGCTCCCGAGTGGCGCAGGGCGTTGTGCAGGGCTTCCTGGGCGACCCGGAGCATCGCCTCCTCCTGGGCGGCGGGCAGCGCCCGCACCCCGGCGCTCTCGAAGGTGACCCTGGCGCTGTGGGCGCGGTCCAGGACCTGGATCTGCGTACGGAGGGTGGCGACCAGGCCGTCCTCGTCCAGGGCGGCGGGACGCAGCTCGACAACCGCCGCGCGCAGCTCGTCCACCGCTTCGCCGGCCAGGTCGGCGACCTGCTGGAGCTCCCCCTTGGCGCGTACCGGGTCACGGTCGACGAGAGCCGCGGCGGCCTGGGCGGTGAGCCGGAGCGAGAAGAGCTTCTGGCTGACGGCGTCGTGCAGCTCGTGGGCGAGCCGTGAGCGCTCCTCGGAGATGGTGAGCTCACGGCTGCGCTCGTAGAGCCGGGCGTTGGTGAGGGCGATGGCCGCGTGCTGGGCGAGGATCCCGAGGAGCTCCTCGTCCTCCTCCGTGAAGTCGCAGCCGCCCGTCGGCCTCGGACAGCGCTTGTTGGCGAGGAAGAGCGCACCGATGGTCTCGTCGCCGTCCTGGATGGGCAGGCCGAGGAAGTCGGACATGTCGGGGTGGGCGTCGGGCCACCCCTCGAACCGGGGGTCCTCCCGGACGTCGGCGAGCCGCTGGGGCTTCGCCTCCTGCAGCATCGCCGCGAGGATGCCGTGCTGGCGGGGCAGCGGTCCGATGGCCTTCCACTGTTCGTCGCTGACTCCGTCGACGACGAACTGGGCGAAGCCGCCGTGATCGTCCGGTACGCCGAGGGCGGCGTACTCGGCGTCCAGCAGTTCGCGTGCGGAGGCCACGATCGTCTTGAGGACGTCCCTCATCTCGAGGTGCCGGCTCATGGCGAGCAACGCGGCGCTGACCGCGGCGAGGCCCGACGGTGGGCGATGGCTCATGTGCTCACCGTACCGGCGGGGGTATCGCCGCCGGATCGGGCTGGGGGCCTCCGGGGCATGGGGCCTGAGTCCTAGGCCGAGCGCCGTACGCGGCGGCCGTCGGAAGCAGGAGGGCGCGGGAGGGCGGGGAAGCGCCGGGCCCTGCTGCCGCCGGTACGGGCGAGGGCCGCACCGCCCTCCCCTGCCCGGAAAACCCCTCACGCTCCGCATCGCAGGAGCAACTTTTCGTGAGCCCGGGGGGTGTCGCGTGTGAGCCCAGGCATAGGACTCACGTCACTTACGAAGAGGGATAGTCGACTCAAAACGGGCAACATGCCACGAGCCAAAACGGACAAGGGGGTATGAACGAGACCCCCATCCACTACCCGGCTTCGTACGTCACACCTTTGCCAGGCCATTTTGCTGGCGCTAAGAATTGCATCTGTCCCCGACGGAGATGCCCCCGGCTCTTCCGTCCGCGTCCTCGCCGAGGACCCCTGCTATTCGAAGAGGTACGACTGTATGTCCGTGTCCCGCATCTCCAGCCGTAGCCGTCGCCTGAACAAGGCGCAGAAGCTCTCCGTCGCGGGGGTATCCACCCTGGCAGCCGCCGCTCTCGCCTTCTCGCTCGTCCCCCAGGACGCCTCGGCCACGACCGAGCCGCAGGCCGCCTCGGCTGCCGCGCCGGTGGCCTTCACCGGCTCGCAGACAAAGAGCGTCCAGGCCAGTGTCATCGAGCAGAACTCGACGGCCGAGCAGCTCGTGAAGGCTGCCGACGCCGCCAAGGCCAAGGAGGCCGACGCGCAGAAGAAGGCCGCCGCCAAGGCGGAGGCGAAGGCCGAGGCCGCCGCGAAGGCCAAGGCCGACGCGAAGAAGCGTGCGGCCAAGAAGGCCAGCCGTGCGGCCGACCGCAAGCCGGTCTACGCCAACAACCTGGACGGCTGGATCCGTGAGGCCCTCGCCATCATGGACAAGAAGGACATCCCCGGTACGTACGAGGGCCTGCACCGCAACATCATCCGTGAGTCCAGCGGTAACCCGCGCGCCATCAACGACTGGGACATCAACGCGATCAACGGCGTCCCGTCGAAGGGCCTGCTGCAGGTCATCAAGCCGACGTTCGACTTCTACCACGTCAAGGGCACCAAGCACGACCAGTACGACCCGGTCGCCAACATCACCGCGGCCGCCAACTACGCCGCGGACAAGTACGGCTCGATCGACAACGTCGACAGCGCGTACTGAGCCACGCACCGAGCAGAACCTGGCAGAGCCGACCTGCCGGTCCGCAGCGTCGCGTGACCGGCCGGCACATGCCGAAGGGCGGCACCCCGCGGGGTGCCGCCCTCGGGCGTTTCCGGGGCCGGTACGGGACCGGCGACGTTACTTGCGCATCACCTCGGGCTCATGGCGGCGCAGCAACCGCGAGACGACGGCGAAGAGGACCGCGGCCATGACCAGCAGCACCGCGATGTTCACCCCCCACTGGCCGGCCGAGCTCTCCCAGAGCGGGTCCAGGTCGGTCGGGTTGTCCGTGTCCCACGGAGGCATCAGGTGGGCGAGGTCCAGCGTGGACCCGGCCGCGGCGACCGCCCAGCGCGAAGGCATCAGCCAGGCGAACTGCTCGAGGCCCGGCGATCCGTAGAGCTGGAAGAGCACCCCGGTGAAGACCACCTGGACGATGGCGAACATGACGAGCAGCGGCATGGTCTTCTCGGCGGTCTTCACCAGCGCGGAGATCATCAGTCCGACCATCATCGAGGTGAAGCCGAGCGCGATGATCGCCAGACAGACCTCCGCGGCCGGGGACATGAACAGTCCCTCGTCGGGCAGCTTCCGCGCGGACAGGCCGATGCCGCAGATGATCACGCCCTGGAGGGCTGTGATCACACCGAGGACGATCACCTTGGACGTCAGGTAGGCGGAACGGGAGAGGCCGGTGGCCCGTTCCCGCTCGTAGATGACCCGCTCCTTGATCAGTTCCCGTACGGAGTTGGCCGAACCGGCGAAGCACATACCGACCGCGAGGATGAGCAGGATGGTCCCGGCCTTGCTGTTGAACCGCTTGTTGGGTACATCGGGTGCGGCCAGTCCGAACTCCGCCGGGATGACCACACTGACGACGCCGAGCACCGCCGGCAGGATCACCATCAGGGCGAGGAACCCCTTGTCGGACACGATCACCGAGATGTACCGGCGCATCAGCGTCAGCAGCTGCGCCGTCCAGCCCTGCGGCTTCGGCGGGCGGATCCGCTGCGCCGTCGGGGCCTGTGCGGGCTGGGCGGCGACGGCATCGAGGTCAGCGGCGTACATCTGGTAGTGCTGGGAGCCGTGCCAGCGTCCCGCCCAGTCGTAGTCGCGGTAGTTCTCGAACGCGGAGAACACATCGGCCCAGCTCGTGTAGCCGAAGAAGTTCAGTGCCTCCTCGGGCGGGCCGAAGTAGGCGACGGAACCGCCGGGCGCCATCACCAGGAGCTTGTCGCAGATGGCCAGCTCGGCCACGGAGTGCGTGACCACCAGGACCGTACGGCCGTCGTCGGCGAGACCGCGCAGCAGCTGCATGACGTCTCGGTCCATACCGGGGTCGAGACCCGAGGTCGGCTCGTCCAGGAAGATCAGCGACGGCTTGGTCAGCAGCTCCAGGGCGACCGACACGCGCTTGCGCTGGCCACCGGAGAGCGAGGTGACCTTCTTGTCCTTGTGGATGTCGAGCTTGAGCTCGGCGAGGACCTCGTGGATCCGTGCGGTGCGCTCGGCCTCGGTGGTGTCCGCGGGGAAGCGGAGCTTGGCCGCGTACCTGAGGGCCTTGGTGACCGTGAGTTCCTTGTGCAGGATGTCGTCCTGCGGGACCAGGCCGATGCGCTGGCGCAGCTCGGCGAACTGCTTGTACAGGTTCCGGTTGTCGTAGAGGACGTCGCCCTGGTTGGCGGGCCGGTAGCCGGTGAGCGCCTTGAGCAGGGTGGACTTGCCTGAGCCGGACGGGCCGATGACCGCGACCAGCGACTTCTCAGGGACGCCGAACGAGACGTCCTTGAGGATGTCCTTGCCGCCGTCGACCGTGACGGTGAGATGCCGGGCCGAGAAGGAGACCTCACCGGTGTCGACGAACTCCTCGAGCCGGTCACCGACCAGCCGGAAGGTCGAGTGACCGACACCGACGATGTCGTTCGGACCGATGAGAGCGGTGCCGGACTTGCTGAGCGGCTGGCCGTTGACATACGTGCCGTTGTGCGAACCGAGGTCACGGATCTCGAAGCGGCCGTCGGGCGCCGCCCGGAATTCGGCGTGCAGGCGTGAGACCTGAAGGTCGGAGACGACCAGCTCGTTCTCCAGCGCACGGCCGATGCGCATGACGCGGCCGAGGTCCAGCTGGTGGAACGTGGTGGGGCTGCGGTCGCCGTAGACCGGCGGCGCTCCCGCCGCGCCACCGGGACCGCCCGCTCCGTGACCCTGCTGGTGCGGGACCTTGGGCTGCTGCGCCTGGGGCGCCTGCTGCCAGGCCTGGTGCTGAGCAGCACCGCCACCTGCCCAGCCGACGGCGCCCTGGGGCTGCTGCTGGGGCTGCTGCACCGGGGCCTGCTGCTGCACGGGAGGTACGGGAGCGTTCTGCGCTCCCGCCGCCGGCCCGCCATGCGCTCCGGCGCCCGCCCCGGCGGTCAGGCTCAGCCGCGGCCCGTCGTTGGCGTTGCCGAGGTGGACCGAGGTTCCCGGGGCGATCTCCATCTGCTGGATACGCCGGCCCTGCACATAGGTGCCGTTCGTGCTGCCGTGGTCCTCGATGGACCAGCCGCGGCCGTTCCAGCTGATCGTGGCATGCCGCCACGACACTCTGGCGTCGTCGATCATCAGGTCGCCCTGCGGATCACGTCCGAGGGTGTACGACCTGGACGGATCGAGCGCCCAGGTCCTGCCATTCAATTCCAGTACGAGTTCCGGCACTCCGCGCCCCACTAGTTGTCCCCCGAGTCGCCCCCGTCGCAGGAGGCTTAGGGATGCTGAACATCGTGGGGAACTATTCCAGGAGCGGTCCAGTATCGGAAAGCCGGGCGGCGTGAAGACGGTACGGAAGCTCTGCGTCCCCTTCCACGACTCGGGAGGAATGGGACCGGAGCATCCCATCCGAGGCGCCCGGCTCCCGGGCCGGCAGTCCCGACGGAACCCGGCCGGCTGCTGTCCGCCACTCGGGACGGCTTCTGGGCCCGCCCTGCGGCCCTATACGGTGGGAGCACCATGAGCGCATCTCAGCCACCTCGGTCACCCCGGTCTCCTGAGCTTCCCGAGTCCCCTCGGGGCACGGACGACCCCACACTTCTCGTCAAGATCTTCGGGAAGGACCGGCCCGGTATCACCGCCGGACTTTTCGACACCCTCGCCGCCTACGCCGTCGACGTCGTGGACATCGAGCAGGTCGTCACCCGTGGCCGCATCGTCCTGTGCGCCCTGGTGACCTCACCGGCCCCGGGCGGCACGACCGAGGGCGACCTCCGGGCGACCGTGCACAGCTGGGCGCAATCCCTGAAGCTGCAGGCCGAGATCATCTCGGGCACGGGCGACAACCGCCCGCGTGGCTACGGCCGTTCCCATGTGACCGTGCTGGGGCACCCGCTGACCGCGGAGTCCACGGCTGCCATAGCGGCCAGGATCACCTCGACCGGCGGCAACATCGACCGGATCTTCCGCCTGGCGAAGTATCCGGTCACCGCCGTCGAGTTCGCGGTGTCCGGCACCGGCACCGAGGAGCTGCGGACCGCGCTGGCGACGGAGGCCGCCGGCATCGGCGTCGACATCGCCGTCGTGTCGGCCGGGCTGAGCCGCCGGGCGCAGCGGCTGGTCGTCATGGACGTGGACTCGACACTCATCCAGGACGAGGTCATCGAGCTCTTCGCGGCCCATGCCGGCTGCGAGAGCGAGGTCGCCGCGGTGACCGAGCAGGCGATGCGCGGTGAGCTCGACTTCGAGCAGTCCCTGCACGCGCGCGTCGCGCTGCTGGCCGGGCTCGACGTCTCGGTGGTGGAGAAGGTGCGGGCGGAGGTCCGGCTGACTCCCGGTGCCCGGACGCTGATCCGGACGCTGAAGCGGCTCGGCTACCAAGTGGGCGTGGTCTCGGGGGGCTTCACGCAGGTCACGGACGACCTCAAGGAGCGCCTGGGGCTCGACTTCGCCTCCGCCAACACGCTGGAGGTCGTCGACGGCAAGCTCACCGGCCGGGTGGTGGGCGACATCGTGGACCGGGCGGGCAAGGCCCGGCTGCTGCGCAGCTTCGCGGAGCAGGCGGGAGTGCCGCTGGCGCAGACGGTGGCGATCGGTGACGGCGCGAACGACCTGGACATGCTGAACACCGCGGGCCTGGGTGTCGCCTTCAACGCCAAGCCCGTCGTCCGTCAGGCCGCCCACACGGCGGTGAACGTCCCGTTCCTGGACACCGTGCTGTATCTGCTCGGGATCACCCGCGAAGAGGTCGAGGCCGCCGACGGCCTGGTGGACTGAGCCCGCGCGGGGCACGTACGACGTATGAGGGGGCGGGGGGCCCCCCCCGGGGGGGGGCGGCCCCCCCAACCGCGGGGGGGCGGCGGTGGGGGGGCCCGGCAGCGACCCGGTGTC
>NZ_JBIAIP010000024.1:0-49526 GCF_042871485.1 Streptomyces sp. NPDC005791 | reverse complement strand
TTTTTTGTGGGCGCCGACACCCCCCGGGGGGGGGGGGCGGCCGCCGGGGGGGGGGGGGGGGGCGGGGGGGGGGCCCGCCCCGGGGGGGGGGGCGCCCCCCCCCCCCCGGGGGGGCCCCCCCCCCCCCTCATACGTCGTCGGTCAGTCGTTGGGCGTCCAGTACTCGACGAGCTTGCCCACGCCGTGTTCGAGGCTCTTCCAGGGACCGGCGAACTCGACGACGGCGTAGGCCGCGGTCGGGAAGCCGTCCCTGGTCATACGGGCGAGCGCATCGCCCTCGGCCCGGCCGGAGAGCGCGTCCGCGGCACCGTGCATGCCGGGATTGTGGCCGATGACCAGCAGGTTCCGCACGTCGTCCGGGGTCTCGTCGAACAAGGCGATCAGTTCGCCGAGGGAGGCCTCGTACAGCCTCTCCTCGTACACGGTCCTGGGGCGCTGTGCGAATTCGTGGACCGCCAGCTTCCAGGTCTCGCGGGTCCGGGTGGCGGTCGAGCACAGAGCCAGGTCGAAGACGATCTCCGAGTCGGCCAGCTTGCGGCCGGCGACGGGGGCGTCCTTCCTGCCCCGTTCCGCCAGTGGCCGCTCATGGTCGGACTGCTGCGACCATTCCGCCTTGGCATGCCTGAGAAGGACGATCCTGCGAGGTGTATCGGCGCTCATACACCTCAGCTTCGCACGAAATGCGCCACCGGGCGCAGGGTGTTGACGTGCTCGCACGCTGAGGGTGAATGACGGGCGGCGTGGTGTGTACGGGGCGGGTCAGGCGGACATCAGGCCGAGGATGTGCCCGAGCAGCCGCCCGATCGCGGGGTCGCCGGTCGCCGCGTGCGCCTGGCCGGGTTCCACGATCAGCAGGAGGAGCGCGGCGAAGGCGAGGGCGGGCAGCACGACGGCCCACCACGGCAGCCGGGCGTCGGCGGTGGCCGGGGCGGGCCGGTGGGTCCGGGTGTTCGTACGGGCCGACATGTCCGCCTCCGTGGGTCCTCGGCTGTGTTACCCAGAACCTACGGGCCGGCCCTCGGTGGTCCCATCCGGTGACCCACCCACTCGACCCTGAACCTGGCCCCCTAGGGGATGGGGGGCTGGCCCCACCCCCAGGGAAGGGTCAGGGCGAGGCGATCGTGGCGATCACACCGATGATCACGGAGATGAGGATCATCGTGCCGAAGACCTGGAGGAGCTTCTTCTGGCCGTTCTGGGGATTCGGATCGAGCACTGGCATGCGCTCAGTGTCGCATCTCAGCACTCGTCCTCGATCGTCCGGTCCCGCCCGGCGAGCATTCCCGCGACCGTCTGGGGCACGAGGAGGGCCGCCATGAGGGCGAGGGGCAGGCCCCAGCCGCCGCTGTGCTCGTAGAGCACGCCGACCAGCAGGGGGCCGGGGATCGAGAGCAGGTAGCCGGTGGACTGCGCGAAGGCGGAGAGCCGGACCACTCCGGCGCCGGTGCGCGAACGCATCCCGATCATGGTCAGGGCGAGCGGGAAGGCGCAGTTGGCGACGCCCAGCAGCAGTGCCCAGAGCCAGGCGCCACCGGCCGGGGCGAGGTAGAGGCCCGCGTAACCGAGGAGGCCGCAACCGCTGAGCACCAGGACGATCGGGCCCTGGGTCCGCAGCCGGGAGGCGACCCGGGGGATGACGAAGGCCAGGGGTACGCCCATGGCCATGATCACGGCGAGCAGGACACCCGCGGTGCCCGCGGAGATCCCCGCGTCACGGAAGATCTGCGGGATCCAGCCCATGGTGATGTACGCGGCCGTGGCCTGGAGCCCGAAGAAGCAGGCGAGCGCCCAGGACGTACAGCTGCGGGTGATCCGGAGCGCGGGCGGAGCCGGGGCTCCGGCGGCCGGCCCGGACACGT
Organism: Streptomyces sp. NPDC005791; assembly: GCF_042871485.1. Classification (NCBI taxonomy): domain Bacteria; kingdom Bacillati; phylum Actinomycetota; class Actinomycetes; order Kitasatosporales; family Streptomycetaceae; genus Streptomyces; species Streptomyces sp. NPDC005791. The sequence goes on along the minus strand of NZ_JBIAIP010000024.1, from coordinate 47,667 downwards.
CGCCACGCTCCCGTACGAGCGGGAGCCAGGGCAGGACGGCGACGACGGCGAGGCCGGCCCAGACGGCCAGTCCGGTCTTCCAACTGCCGCCCAGCGCTTCCGTCAGAGGCACGGTGAAGGCTGCCGCGAGGGCGGTGCCCAGGGCCAGCGCCATCGAGTAGAGGCCGGTCACGGTGCCGACCCGGTCGGGGAACCAGCGCTTGACGACGACGGGCATCAGGATGTTGCTGACCGCGATGCCCATCAGGGCCAGGGCGCTGGCGGCGAGGAACCCGGCGGTACCGCCCACGAAGGGGCGCAGCAGCAGGCCGGCGGCGATGGCCGCCATGCCCGCGCAGACGACGGCGCCGGTACCGAACCTGCGGGCCAGCCGGGGCGCCATGAAACCGAACAGCGCGAAGCAGAGCGGCGGCACGGAGGTGAGGACGCCGGCGACGCTGCCGCTCATGTGCAGTCCGTCCCGTACCTCTTCGAGGAGGGGGCCGAGGCTGGTGATGGCGGGCCGGAGGTTGAGCGCGGCAAGGACCAGGCCGAGGGTGACGATCCGCAGCAACCAGGGGGAAGGTCCGGGCGAGGACGCATCGGACACCGGGGTGCCGGGTGCTGCGGGAGGGCTCAGGGTCGGGGTCTCGTCGTGACGCATGAGACCCATCATAGAATCATGGGATGATTGACTGTCCACTTCCGCTCTCCCTGAGACAATCGGGGGACGATCCGACGGGCCCGCACCTCCCGGACCACCTCTTCCGGACCCTCCGGTACACGAGCAAGGAGCACCATGGCGCTGACGTCCACGCGGCGTTCGGCTCTCGCCGATCAGGTGATTGCCCAGCTGAGGAACCAGATCACGGCGGGCGAGTGGCCGGTGGGCTCGCGTATCCCCACCGAGCCGGAGCTGGTCGAGCAGCTCGGGGTCGCCCGTAACACGGTGCGCGAGGCGGTGCGCGCCCTGGCGCACAACGGGCTGCTGGACATCCGTCAGGGCTCCGGCACGTACGTGGTGGCGACCAGTGAGCTGGCCGGGGTGATGCAGCGCCGTTTCGCGGACGCCGATCCCCGGCACGTCGCAGAGCTGCGTTCCACGCTGGAGTCCTCGGCGGCCCGGCTGGCCGCCGTGCGGCGCACGGACAGGGACCTGCGGCAGCTGGACGCGCTGATGGCGCGGCGGGAGGAGACCTGGGCGTCGGGTGACGCGGAGGCCTTCGTGGCCGCCGACGCGACCCTGCACCTCGCTGTGGTCGCCGCCTCGCACAACGACGTGCTGACCGAGCTCTACGCCGATCTCAACGACCTGCTCCGTGACTACCTGCGCGACGACGTGGGCTCGAAGCTCGGCCCGGAGGAGCTCATGGACCACGCGCGGCTCGTCGAGGCGATCCGGGCGGGCGACGCGGAGACGGCGGCCGCCGAGGCGGCCGCCCACGCGTTGGACTGTCTGCGGGAACGGGTCTGAGGGCTGTCCGCTCAGAAGGTCACCGAGTGGCTGATCCAGGCCGAGCCGACCTCTTTCCAGCAGCGGTCCTCGAGCTTGACCGTCCGGCCCGGCTGCACCGCGACCGTACCTCCGTCGGCGTCGACGTCCCACCAGCGTGCGCACTCGGTGTGGAGCTGGACGAGATCGGTCGTGGGGTACGGGTTGTGGCAGTAGGCGATCACCCGGGAGCCGTCGACCGACGTACGGCATTCGGAGCCCGAGGGCTCCGGTTCCGGTGCGACGGGCGCCGCCGCTCCGCTCCCCGCCCGGTTGGCCGCACTCACGGCCACCGGGGCCAGGAGCCCCGCGACGACGGCCGCCGCTGCGAGCAGGGCCCAGGTGCGGCGATGTGTGGAGCGCACGGCGTCCTCCTCCCCGCAGCCTGACCGAAAGTCCGGGTTCCACCACATTCTGCGGTGGAACCGTCATCTTTTCGACTTGAGCGCCAGGAGGACCGCAGGACACGCGCGACGGCCGCGTACCCCATACGAGGGGTACGCGGCCGTCGGCGATCCGTGGGTGGGTCAGGCACCCATCATGTGCACGCCGCCGTCGACGTGGATGATCTCGCCCGTGGTCTTCGGGAAGAAGTCCGAGAGCAGGGCCACGACGCCGCGGCCGGCCGGCTCCGGGTCCGTCATGTCCCACTCCAGCGGGGAGCGGTGGTTCCAGACGTCCGCGAGCTCGCCGAAGCCCGGGATGGACTTGGCGGCCATGGAGCCGAGCGGTCCGGCCGAGATCAGGTTGCAGCGGATGCTGTCCTTGCCCAGGTCGCGGGCGAGGTAGCGGGAGGTGGCCTCCAGCGCGGCCTTGGCCGGGCCCATCCAGTCGTACTGCGGCCAGGCGAACTGCGCGTCGAAGGTGAGGCCGACGATCGAGCCGCCGTCGTTCATCAGGGGCTTGCAGGCCATGGCGAGCGACTTCAGGGAGAACGCCGAGACGTGCATCGCGGTGGCGACCGACTCGAACGGGGTGTTCAGGAAGTTGCCGCCGAGCGCGTCCTGCGGCGCGAAGCCGATGGAGTGCACGACACCGTCCAGCGAGCCGAGCTCGTCCTTGACCAGGCCCGCGAGCCGCTCCAGGTGCTCGTCGTCGGTGACGTCGAGCTCGAGGACCTTGACGGGCTTCGGAAGCTTCTTGGCGATGCGGGCGGTCAGCGTCGGGCGGGGGAACGCCGTCAGGATGACCTCGGCGCCCTGCTCCTGGGCCACCTTCGCGGCGTGGAAGGCGATGGACGACTCCATCAGCACCCCCGTGATGAGGATGCGCTTGCCGTCGAGAATTCCGCTCATGGTGATCAGTGACCCATGCCCAATCCGCCGTCAACGGGAATGACGGCTCCAGTGATGTACGACGCGTCGTCGGACGCGAGGAAGCGCACCGCGGCGGCGATCTCGGCGGGCTGCGCGTAACGGCCGAGCGGCACCTGCGACACGATGCCCTTGCGCTGCTCGTCGGTGAGCACCTGGGTCATGTCGGTGTCGACGAAACCGGGTGCGACGACGTTGAACGTGATGTTCCGCGAGCCGAGCTCGCGGGCCAGCGACCGGGCGAAGCCGACCAGGCCCGCCTTGGACGCCGCGTAGTTGGCCTGCCCCGCCGAGCCGAGGAGGCCGACGACGGAGGAGATCAGGACGACACGGCCCTTCTTGGCGCGCAGCATCGCACGGTTGGCCCGCTTGACGACGCGGAAGGTGCCGGTGAGGTTGGTGTCGAGCACGGACGCGAAGTCGTCCTCGGACATCCGCATCAGCAACTGGTCCTTGGTGATACCGGCGTTGGCGACCAGCACCTCCACGGGACCGTGCTTCTCCTCGATCTCCTTGTAGGCCTGCTCCACCTGTTCGGTGTCGGTGATGTCGCACCGGACCGCGAGAACGCCCGCCTCGGTGAGCGCCTGCGGCGGCTCCCCCGAGCGGTAGGTGACGGCGACCTTGTCGCCGTTGTCGGCGAAGGCGCGGGCGATGGCGAGGCCGATGCCCCGGTTTCCTCCGGTGACGAGAACCGAGCGGCTCAACGGATCACCCTTTCCTTGGCGGTCTGGTACATCGAAAACCTATCGGTACCACTGCTCATCCAGGGAATCGGCCTCTGACAGCGCCGCCGGGCCGGGACTGTCGGATCCCTACAGAACGGTTCGGTCGGGACACGGCATCGTAAAACCGGAGCACGAGGACGCCGCGACCCCCCATGATTCACTGCGGAGACATTGTCCAGAGGTGGAGAAGGGGAGGCCCGCGTGGCCCACGAGGTAGATCAGTCGTTCCTGGCCCTGCCGTTGCGTGCCCTCGCCGACGCGGCGCTCGCCCGCGCCCGTGCGCTCGGCGCCGTACACGCGGACTTCCGGTTCGAACGGGTGCGCGGCGCCTCCTGGCGGCTGCGGGACGCCCGGCCGTCCGGTACGTCGGACACCACCGACACCGGGTACGCGGTCCGGGTGGTGCACGGCGGGGCCTGGGGTTTCGCGTCCGGCGTCGACCTGACGATGGACGCGGCGGCGAAGGTGGCCTCGCAGGCCGTCGCCATGGCGAAGCTGTCGGCGAAGGTGCTCGCCGCGGCGGGTTCCGACGAGCGCGTGGAACTGGCGGACGAGCCGGTGCACGGTGAGCGGACCTGGGTGTCGTCGTACGAGGTCGACCCCTTCGCAGTGCCGGACGCGGACAAGGCCGGGCTGCTCGCCGAGTGGAGCGCGCGGCTGCTGGCGGCCGACGGGGTCGCGCATGTGGACGCCTCGCTGATGACCGTCCACGAGAACAAGTTCTACGCGGACACGGCGGGCACGGTCACCACCCAGCAGCGGGTGCGGGTGCATCCGCAGCTGACGGCGGTGGCCGTGGACGGCACGACCGGCGAGTTCGACTCGATGCGGACGATCGCCCCGCCGGTGGGCCGGGGCTGGGAGTACCTCACGGGCACCGGCTGGGACTGGGACGCGGAGCTGGAGCGCATCCCGGGGCTGCTGGCCGAGAAGATGCGGGCGCCGAGCGTCGAGGCGGGGACGTACGACCTGGTGGTGGACCCGTCCAACCTCTGGCTGACCATCCACGAGTCGATCGGCCACGCCACCGAGCTGGACCGGGCGCTGGGGTACGAGGCGGCGTACGCGGGGACCTCGTTCGCGACGTTCGACCAGCTGGGGAAGCTGACGTACGGCTCCCCCGTGATGAACGTGACCGGTGACCGCACCGCCGAACACGGGCTCGCGACCATCGGGTACGACGACGAGGGTGTCGAGGCCCAGTCGTGGGACCTGGTGAAGGACGGGACGCTGGTGGGCTACCAGACGGACCGGAGGATCGCGAAGCTGACGGGCCTGGGGCGCTCCAACGGGTGCGCGTACGCGGACTCCCCGGAGCACGTCCCCGTGCAGCGCATGGCGAACGTGTCGCTGCGGCCGGACCCGGGCGGGCTCTCCACGGAGGACCTGATCGGCGGGGTGGAGCGCGGGATCTATGTGGTCGGCGACCGGTCGTGGTCCATCGACATGCAGAGGTACAACTTTCAATTCACCGGGCAACGGTTCTTCCGGATCGAGAACGGCCGGCTGGCCGGTCAGCTGCGGGACGTGGCCTACCAGGCGACGACGACGGACTTCTGGGGCTCGATGGAGAAGGTCGGCGGCCCGCAGACCTACGTCCTGGGCGGCGCGTTCAACTGCGGCAAGGCCCAGCCGGGTCAGGTCGCGGCCGTGTCGCACGGCTGCCCCTCCGCCCTCTTCCGAGGCGTGAACATCCTCAACACGACGCAGGAGGCCGGGCGATGAGCCGCGTCAGCAAGCCGTACGAGATCGTCGAGCGCGCACTGGAGCTGTCCACCGCCGACGGCTGCGTGGTCATCGCGGACGAGAACTCCTCCGCCAACCTGCGCTGGGCCGGTAACGCGCTCACCACGAACGGGGTGACGCGGGGACGCACCCTGACCGTGATCGCGACCGTGGACGGCGCCGAGGGAACGGCATCCGGTGTGGTGTCCCGTTCGGCCGTCACCGCGGACGACCTGGAACCGCTGGTGCGGGCCGCCGAGGCCGCCGCGCGCGGGGCCGGTGCGGCCGAGGACGCGCAGCCGCTGGTGTCCGGTGTGCCGGGGTCCGCCGACTTCACGGAGCCGCCGGCCGAGACCGGCTCCGACGTCTTCGCCGACTTCGCCCCGGCACTGGGCGACGCCTTCGCGCGGGCCCGCTCGGGCGGCCGTGAGCTGTACGGCTTCGCCCACCACCAGCTGAACTCGACGTATCTGGGCACATCGACGGGGCTGCGGCTGCGCCACGACCAGCCGAACGGGACGTTGGAGCTGAACGCGAAGTCCCCCGACCGGACTCGTTCCGCCTGGGCCGGCAGGGCCACCAGGGACTTCAAGGACGTCGACCCGGCGGCCCTGGACGCGGAGCTGGCACAGCGCCTCGGCTGGGCGGAGCGCAGGATCGAGCTGCCCGCCGGGCGCTACGAGACCCTGCTGCCGCCGACCGCGGTGGCCGATCTGCTGATCTACCAGTACTGGTCGGCCGGCGCCCGGGACGCCACGGAGGGCCGGACGGTCTTCTCCCGGCCCGGTGGCGGTACGCGGATCGGCGAGACGCTCTCCGAGCTGCCGCTGACCCTGCGCAGCGATCCGCACGCTCCGGGGCTGGAAGCCGCCCCGTTCGTGATCGCGCACTCCTCCGGGGACGGTTCCTCGGTCTTCGACAACGGGCTGCCGCTGGCCCCGACGGACTGGATCAAGGACGGCCGGCTGGAGCGGCTGACCACGACCCGGCACTCCGCGGGGCTGACGGGCCTGCCGGTGGCCCCCTCGATGGACAACCTCGTCCTGGACGGCGGTGGTGAGCGGTCCCTGGAGGAGATGGTCGCCGCGACGACCGGCCGGGCCCTGCTGCTGACCTGCCTCTGGTACATCCGGGAGGTGGATCCGGCCACCCTGCTGCTGACGGGTCTGACCCGTGACGGGGTCTATCTGGTGGAGGACGGCGAGGTCGTCGGCGAGGTGAACAACTTCCGGTTCAACGAGTCGCCGGTCGGGCTGCTGTCCCGTGCTTCGGAGGCGGGCCGTACGGAGAAGACGCTGCCGCGCGAGTGGGGCGACTACTTCACCCGGGCCGCGATGCCCGCGCTGCGGATCCCCGACTTCCACATGAGCTCGGTCAGCCGGGGCGTATGACGCCCATAGACTGACCGGACGACCCATCGAACCCAGTCGAACCCTCAGAGGAGAGAAACGACCGTGACGGACATCGTCGACGAGCTGAAGTGGCGCGGGCTGTTCGCCCAGTCCACCGACGAGGACGCATTGCGCAAGGCTCTCGCGGACGGCCCGGTCACCTTCTATTGCGGCTTCGACCCGACCGCGGCGAGTCTGCACGTGGGCCACCTGGTGCAGGTGCTCACCATGCGCCGGCTCCAGTTGGCCGGGCTGAAGCCGCTCGCCCTGGTGGGTGGGGCGACCGGCCAGATCGGTGACCCGCGGCCGACCGCGGAGCGCACGCTGAACGACCCGGAGACCATTTCCGCGTGGGTCCAGCGCCTGCGCGGGCAGATCGAGCCCTTCCTCACCTTCGAGGGCCCGAACGCCGCCACGATGGTGAACAACCTGGACTGGACCGCGGGCATGTCCGCGATCGAGTTCCTCCGGGACATCGGCAAGCACTTCCGGGTCAACAAGATGCTCACCAAGGACTCGGTGGCCCGCCGCCTGGAGTCGCAGGAGGGCATCAGCTACACCGAGTTCAGCTACCAGCTCCTCCAGGGCATGGACTACCTGGAGCTGTACCGGCGCTACGGCTGCACCCTCCAGCAGGGCGGCAGCGACCAGTGGGGCAACCTCACGGCGGGGATCGACCTGATCCACCGCCTCGAGCCGGGCGCCGCCGTGCACGCGCTGGCGACACCGCTGATGGTGAAGGCCGACGGCACCAAGTTCGGCAAGTCCGAGAGCGGGGCCGTCTGGCTCGACCCGGAGATGACGACGCCGTACGCGTTCTACCAGTTCTGGCTGAACGTGGACGACCGGGACATCTCGACGTACATGCGCATCCTCAGCTTCAAGAGCCGCGAGGAGCTCGAGGAGCTGGAGAAGCTCACCGAGGAGCGTCCGCAGGCGCGTTCGGCGCAGCGGTCGCTGGCCGAGGAACTGACGACGCTGGTGCACGGCGGCGCGCAGTGCGCGGCGGTCATCGCGGCGTCGAAGGCGCTGTTCGGCCAGGGTGAGCTCGGCGAGCTGGACGAGGCGACGCTGAGCGCCGCCCTGTCCGAGGTGCCGCACGCCCGGGTCGCCGAGCTGGGTCCGGTGGTGGACCTCCTGGTCGAGGTCGGGCTGTCCGCCAGCAAGTCGGCCGCCCGCCGGACGGTCAAGGAGGGCGGGGCCTACGTGAACAACGTCAAGGTCACGGACGGCGAGAGCGCTCCGGCGCCCGAGGAGCTGCTGCACGGGCGCTGGCTGGTCCTGCGCCGGGGCAAGAAGAACCTGGCCGCCGTCGAGGTCACCGCCGACTGACGCCGACGAGCACAGCACCGCGGCCGACCACGCGTGAAGCGTGGCCGGCCGCGGTGCTGTGTCCACCGGGGGTCAGGTTCGCTGCCTGTTGCCCCGTTTACCTCGGATCGACTGCCAGACCGTGTCGCCGACGCCTACGACGACCACGGCACCGATCAGTTGCAGCACATGGCGGATCCAGTCGATCCCCTTGGTGTCGTTGACCCCGATCCACGTCGCCACCGCGTTACCGAGGATGCTGCCGAGGATGCCGAACACCACCGTCAGCCAGAGAGGGATGTCCTGCTTCCCCGGCAGGATCGCCCGGGCGATCACACCAAGCACCAGACCTACGATGATTGCCCACAACCAGCTCATATCGCCTCCTCGTGCGGCGCGGTAGTGCGCACGTCCGCCCAGTCTCGGCCCGCCGCACGTACGCCGCATGCCGGACAGGGCCGTACGTGGGAGCGCGGTCCGGACCCGGCCTCACGGGACACGCCCCGGCCTCGAATGCGGCGGACGCCGGGCGTACCGTAGGAGCCGCGCCGTCCGGGGAAGTCCGGCACAGAGATCTTGGTGGTGGAAGCACTATGCGGAAGCAGAGCGGCACGGAGGTCTTCCGGATCACGGGCGCCCGGCAGGGTCTTGCCGACGATGTGCGGGGAAGGCAGCGGCGCTACATCATCTCGATGTCCGTGCGCACCGTCGCCGTGGTGCTGGCCGCGACTCTGTGGAATGTCGAGAGGCATGTGGCCGTAGTGGCGCTCGCTCTGGGTGTTCTGCTCCCTTATGTCGCGGTGGTGATCGCCAACGCCGGCCGGGAGAACGCCCCATCGCTCCCTTCGACGTTCGTGCCCGCGCCGATGCGGACCGCTCTCGGCGCGACCTCTGCGGCCGCTCCCGCCGAGCCCGTCACCGAGCCCACCGCGGAGCACGGACCGTCCGGCCAGGGGGGCGGTTCGCGCCCTGCGGACTGAGCGGGAGCGCTCCGCAGAACGCAAGAAAGCTCAGATCAATCGTGCCGTTCCGGTGCACCGGACCCTGACCCCCGTGACATACTTCGTGAGCGCTCCGCATCCCCCGTCGGAGTGACGGACCGACGCCGGGCAGCTCCCCCCGTGGCTGCCCGGCGTCGCCGTTCTCCGGCGGGGATGCGCCGCAAGGGTCCCGGACGTGAGCGCTTAGGGTTGAGGCCGTGAACCTCCCCGCCACTTCCGCCGAGAGCTCCACCGGCGCACCGGTCTGTTCCGCCAAGGGCTGCCGTGCCGATGCCGTATGGGTGCTCGCCTGGAACAATCCGAAACTGCACACACCGGAGCGTCGCAAGACCTGGCTGGCCTGCGACGAGCACCGGGAGCACCTGTCCTCGTTCCTCGGCGTGCGCGGCTTCCTCAAGGACGTCGTGACGCTGGCGGAGTGGGAGTCCTCAGCCACCGATCGCTGACATCGGACGGTCGGGCTGGAGGAAGGTGGGGTCGTCGAGTCCGGAGCCCGCCTTCTTGCCCCACATCGCGAGCTTCCAGATCCTGGCGATCTCCTCGTCCGGCGCGCCGGAGCGCAGGGCGCCGCGCAGGTCCGTCTCCTCACGGGCGAAGAGACAGGTGCGGACCTGGCCGTCGGCGGTGAGCCGGGTGCGGTCGCAGGCCCCGCAGAAGGGCCTGGTCACGGAGGCGATCACTCCGACGCGATGCGGGCCGCCGTCGACGGCCCAGCGCTCCGCGGGGGCGGAGCCGCGCTCCTCGTCCCCTTCCGCGGTGAGGGTGAAGCGGGTGCGCAACGAGGCGAGGATGTCCCCTGCCGTGATCATGCCGTCGCGCTTCCAGCCGTGCTGTGCGTCGAGCGGCATCTGCTCGATGAAGCGGAGCTCGTAGGCGTTCTCCACGGCCCAGGCGAGCAGGTCGGGGGCCTCGTCGTCGTTGAGTCCGGGCATGAGGACGGAGTTGACCTTGACCGGGGTGAGCCCCGCTTCGCGGGCGGCCTGGAGTCCTTCCAGGACGTCTTCGTGCCGGTCGCGGCGGGTGAGCGTCTTGAAGACGTCGGGCCGCAGGGTGTCCAGGGATACGTTGACCCGGTCCAGGCCCGCCGCCTTCAGGGCGGCGGCGGTGCGCTTGAGCCCGATGCCGTTGGTGGTGAGCGACAGCCTGGGGCGGGGCTCCAGGGCGGCGCACTGCTCCACGACGGAGACGAGGCCGGGACGCAACAGCGGCTCGCCACCGGTGAAGCGGACCTCCGTGATACCGAGTGCGGTCACGGCGACACGGACGAGCCGGACGATCTCGTCGTCGCTGAGCAGCTCGGTCTTGGAGAGCCACTGCAGGCCTTCTTCGGGCATGCAGTAGGTGCAGCGGAGATTGCACTTGTCGGTCAGCGAAACACGCAGGTCCGTGGCGACCCGGCCGTAGGTGTCGATGAGCACTGTGGGCCTCCTCCCCCGGTGATGTCCTCGTTCGCGGTCTGAGGTCTCCGAGAGTACGCGAGACCTGTGACATCGAGGGGGCTCGGTTGGCACGAGGCGCGACGGGGCCCCGTCGTAGGTCTCTACGACGGGGCCCCGTGGAGGTGCGCGAGGTGCCGCAGGCGGGTCAGTGGGCTCCGGTGCCGGTGAGGGACTTGACCTCGAGTTCGGCGTACTTGCCCTTGTCCGGCTCCTCCTTGGAGAGGACCGAGCCGACCCAGCCGAGCAGGAAGCCCAGCGGGATGGAGACGAGGCCGGGGTTCTCGAGGGGGAACCAGGCGAAGTCGACGTCCGGGAACATCGAGCTGGCCTTCCCGGAGACGACCGGGGAGAACAGCACCAGGAAGACGGACGAGGCGAGACCGCCGTAGATGGACCAGAGGGCGCCCTGGGTGGTGAAGCGCTTCCAGAAGAGGCTGTAGAGGATGGTCGGCAGGTTGGCCGACGCGGCGACGGCGAAGGCCAGGGCCACGAGTCCCGCGACGTTCAGGTCACGGGCCATGGCGCCGAGCGCGATGGAGACGACGCCGATGGCCACGGTGGCCCACCTCGCGGCGCGCATCTCCTCCTTCTCCGTCGCCTTGCCCTTGCGGATGACGTTGGCGTAGATGTCATGGGCGAAGGAGGACGAGGACGCGAGGGTGAGACCCGCGACGACGGCGAGGATCGTGGCGAAGGCGACGGCCGAGATGACGGCGAGCATGATGGCGCCGCCCGTGGTGCCCACCCCGCCGAGGTACTCGGCGAGCTGTGGTGCCGCCGCGTTGCCCGCCGGGTTCTTGGCCTTGATCTCCTCCGGGCCGATCAGGGCCGCGGCGCCGAAGCCGAGGGCGATCGTCATCAGGTAGAAGGCACCGATGATGCCGATGGCCCAGTTGACCGACTTACGGGCGGCCTTGGCGGTCGGCACGGTGTAGAAGCGGATCAGGATGTGGGGCAGGCCGGCGGTGCCCAGGACGAGGGCGATGCCGAGGGAGATGAAGTCGAGCTTCGAGATGTCGGTGACGCCGTACTTGAGGCCGGGCTCCAGGAAGGCGGCGCCGTGGCCGCTCTTCTCGGCCGCGGTGCCCAGGAGGTCGGAGACGTTGAAGTCGAACTTCCAGAGCACCATGACCGTCATCAGCAGTGCGCCCGCGATGAGGAGCACGGCCTTGACCATCTGCACCCAGGTGGTGCCCTTCATCCCGCCGATGGTGACGTAGACGATCATCAGGACACCGACCAGTGCCACGATGAGGATCTTGCCCGCGTCGCTGGTGATGCCGAGCAGCAGTGAGACGAGGACGCCCGCTCCCGCCATCTGGGCCAGCAGGTAGAAGATCGACACGACGATGGTGGAGACGCCCGCCGCGGTGCGTACGGGCCTCTGCCGCATCCGGTAGGCGAGGACGTCGCCCATGGTGTAGCGGCCCGAGTTGCGCAGCGGTTCGGCGACGAGCAGCAGGGCGACGAGCCAGGCGACGAGGAAGCCGATGGAGTAGAGGAAGCCGTCGTAGCCGAAGAGGGCGATGGCACCGGCGATTCCGAGGAAGGACGCCGCCGACATGTAGTCGCCGGAGACGGCGAGGCCGTTCTGGAAGGCGGTGAACTGCCGCCCGCCCGCGTAGAAGTCCGACGCGCTCTTGGTCTGCCGGCCTGCCCAGACGGTGATGCCCAGGGTCGCCGCGACGAAGACCGCGAAGAGGCTGATGATCAGCGGCCGGTGTTCGGTCGTCGACGACGCGGCGAGCTGGATCACGGTGTGCGATGCGTACCCGGCGCTCATGCGTCGGCCTCCAGACGGGACTTGATGGCCGCCGCCTGCGGGTCGAGCTTGTTCGTGGCGTGGCGTGAGTAGAACCAGGCGATGAGGAACGTGGTGACGAACTGCGCGATGCCGAACACGAAGGCGACGTTGAAGTTCGCGAAGACGATCGTGCTCATGAAGTCGTCGGCATAGCTGGACAGCAGCACGTACAGCAGGTACCAGGCGATGAAGCCGACGGTCAGCGGAAAGGCGAAGGAGCGGTGGGAGCGGCGCAGTTCGGCGAACTCCGCACTGTTCTGCGCCTCGAGGAACGCCTCTGTCGTGGGCTGGACGGGACTGTTGTCCTCAGGGGTCTGGGGCGGCGGTGCTTCGGTGGCCACGGATTCTCCTCGCGACGCGGGTGCGGTGGTGGGAAGGGTGGGTTTCACGGGAGGTCCTCTGCGTTGCCGGGTGGCGAGGGCTGGATGCGCGACTCCCTGTGCAACGGCACGGAGAGCACGACGCAGCGGTTCACCGCAGGTTCGGTCTTCTCCGGCCGGGCCCCGCGCACGCGACTCGCGGAGGTCACACCTCGAACTCACTTACCCATTTCCGTTGATACACCGGGATGATCAGCGATAACTTCACTGGTCATGTACCGGACCGGACACGCCTGTGTCCGGCTCCACCGGCACGGATGATGTGGAGAACCCATGGCTCATCTGGCATCCAGGCGGACTCGCGTACTCACGCTGCCCGTCGGACTCGCGCTCACGGCCTCGCTCGGCTTCCTCCCGACGGGGACCGCGGCCGCGGCACCCGCGGACGAGCCGACGGCGGCGGTTCGCACGGACGGCCCCCAGTTGTCGTACGTCGTGAACACGCGGGCGGGTCACGGCACTGTCAAGCAGGTGCGGAAGGCGATATCAGCGGCCGGCGGAACCGTCGTGACGTCGTACGACAAGATAGGCGTCATCGTCGTCCACTCGAAGAACCCGGACTTCGGCGCGACGATCCGCAAGGCCAAGGGCGTCCAGTCGGCCGGCGCCACACGCACCAACCCGATCGTTCCGCAGGCGACGAAGGACATCGGGGTCGAGCAGCCCCTGACCGCCGCACAGGCGCGGGCGGCATCCGCGGACGCGGTGGCGGGCCAGGACGCGCTGGAGCCCCTGCAGTGGGACCTGCCCGCCATCAAGGCGGACAAGGCGCACGAGAAGTCGCTCGGCAGCAGCAAGGTCACGGTCGCCGTCATCGACACGGGTGTGGACGACACGCACCCGGACCTGGCCCCGAACTTCGACCGTGAGGCCTCGGTGAGCTGCGTGTCCGGCGCCCCGGACACCACGGACGGCGCCTGGCGGCCCGCGGCCGGTGAGAGCGACCACGGCACGCACGTCGCGGGCACCATAGCCGCCGCGAAGAACGGCACCGGCGTCACCGGCGTCGCGCCGGGAGTGAAGGTCTCCGGCATCAAGGTGTCCACGCCGGCCGGATTCTTCTACGCCGAGGCCGTCGTCTGCGGCTTCGTCTGGGCCGCCGAGCACGGCGTCGATGTGACCAACAACAGCTATTACACCGACCCGTGGCTGTTCAACTGCAAGAACGACCCGGACCAGGGCGCCCTGGTCGATGCGATCACCCGCGCCACCCGCTACGCGGAGGGCAAGGGCGTCGTCAACGTCGCCGCGGCCGGCAACTCCGACCACGACCTGGCGCTCGACGCCATCGAGGACACGACGAGCCCCAACGACACGACGACGGTCACGCGTACGGTCGACCCGAGCGCCTGCCCTGACATCCCGACCATGCTGCCGGGTGTCGTGACGGTCTCCGCGACCGGTGCGAAGAACCTCAAGTCCTCGTACTCGAACTACGGCCTCGGGGTCGTCGACGTCGCCGCCCCGGGCGGTGACTCGACGCGCTACCAGGCGCCCGAGGCGCCGGCGGACAACGGTCTGATCCTGTCCACGCTGCCCGGCGGCGGATTCGGCTACAAGGCCGGTACGTCGATGGCGTCCCCGCACGTCGCGGGTGTCGCGGCCCTGATCAAGTCGACCCACCCGCGCGCCTCGGCGGCCGGGGTGAAGGCGCTGCTGACGCACCAGGCCGACGCCACCGCGTGCGGCGCGCCGTACGACATCGACGGTGACGGCACCGTCGACGCGGTCTGCGAGGGCGGCAAGCAGTACAACGGCTTCTACGGAGCCGGTGTCGTGGACGCGCTGGACGCGGTCCGCAAGTAGGACGTGCGGGAGGGGCCGGGACAGTCGTCCCGGCCCCTCCCGTGTGCGGCTGCCGCTACGGCGTGATGAGGACCTTGAGCGCCGTGCGCTCGTCCATCGCCTTGTAGCCGCCCGGCACCCCGTCCAGCCCGACCGACAGGTCGAAGACCGGCGACGGGTCGACCGTGCCGTCCAGCACGTCGGGGAGCAGCTCCGGGATGTACGTACGTACGGGGGCGACGCCGCCCCGCAGCGCGATGTTGCGGTCGAACATGTCGCCGAGGTCGACCCCGGTGCCGCTGCCGTGCGGGACTCCGACATAGCCGATGGAACCGCCGTCGCGGACGATGCCGATGGCCGTACGCATCGACTGCTCGGTGCCCACCGCCTCGATCACCCCGTGGGTGCCCTCGCCCCGCGTCAGTTCCCGTACGGCCGCGAGCGCCGCCTCGCCGCGCTCGGCCACGACGTCCGTGGCTCCGAAGGCGCGCGCGATGTCGGTACGGGCCCGGTGGCGGCCCAGCGCGATGATCCGTTCGGCGCCGAGCCGCTTGGCCGCCATGACACCGCACAGGCCGACCGCGCCGTCGCCGACGACCGCGACGGTGCTGCCCGGCTTCACGCCCGCGCCGAGCGCGGCGTGGTGCCCGGTGCCCAGGACATCGGAGAGTGCCAGGAGCGCGGTGAGGAGCCGGTCGTCGGACGCGGCCGCGGCCGGGAGCCTGACCAGGGTGCCGTCGGCGAACGGGACGCGGACGGCCTCGCCCTGACCGCCGTCGGAACCGGCCGATCCCCAGAAGCCGCCCTGGGGGCAGGAGGTGGGGAGTCCTTCGGCGCAGTACGTGCAGGTGCCGTCGGACCAGACGAAGGGGGCGACGACGAGGTCGCCGACGGCGAAGCCCCTGACCCCGGAGCCCGCCTCCTCGACGACGCCGAGGAATTCGTGGCCGATCCGCTGCCCGGGCTGCCGGGCCGACTCCCCCCGGTAGGCCCAGAGGTCACTGCCGCAGACGCAGGCCCGCAGGACCCGCAGCACCACGTCGGTGGGCTGCTGGATCACGGGGTCGGGCACCTCCTCGACACGGATGTCGTGAGGGGCGTGGATGACGGTGGCGCGCATGCGGGGTGATCCTCGTTCGTCTCAGATTCTGATACCCCTTTCACGGTACGCCCCGGGGGCGGCGCCGGTGGAATCCGCCGTTCCGCTCAGCGCTCCCCGGGTGAGCAGGTACTGCGCCGCCAGGTAGGTCAGCATGATCCAGAAATCGTGGGCGGGGAGCTGCGGCCGGTCCGCGATGCCGGTGGCGATGAGGCCGTCGGAGAGCAGGAAGAGCGCGCCGCCGAGCGCCGCGTACCGGCCGAGGGCGCCCGCGCGCCAGGCCATGACCGTGAGCAGCAGGCCGTAACCGGTCAGCGGGATCCGCAGGTCGCCCGGCAGACCGGGCCACAGGAACGCCAGGAAGGCCACGAGCGCGGCGGCGTACGCGAGGCCTGCGGCCGGCCGGAGCCCGGCGCGGCCGAAGAGCAGGAGATAGCAGACGTGACCCACCGCGAAGCAGCCCATCCCGGCAAGGAAGGCGGCTTCCGAGTCGGGCATCAGCAGCACGTCCCCGGCCCAGCCGCACAGCAGCGCGGCGACGAGCAGGCGGGGGCCGCCGCGCGCCGCCGCGCAGGCGGCGAGCAGGGGCATCAGCAGCGGCTTGGCCACCAGGTGGGCGGTCTGCACCCCGGCCAGCAGCCCGGCCAGGTCCACGGCGGCCACGGCAAAGAAAGCGACGAGCAGCGGGCGTACGAGTCGGGGCGCACCGGCGCGGACCGTCATGCGGTGCGCTCGGCGGCGGTGTGCGGCTGGGCGGTCGCGCCGGTCGTGCGGGCCGGTTGCCAGCCCGGCCCGCGGAAGATCCGTCCGGCCCGCTCGCCCCAGGTCGTGGCCGCCCGTACGTCACGGGCGATGGCCGCGTACTCGTGGGTGGCGACGCGGAACGGGTTGTGGGTGGCGATGTTCTTGGTGAGGCCGAACACGGGCCGTTCGGTCTCGGCGGTGAAGGAGCCGAAGAGCCGGTCCCAGACGATGAGGATCCCGCCGAAGTTGCGGTCGAGGTAGCCGCCCTGGGAGGCGTGGTGCACCCGGTGGTGGGAGGGCGTGTTGAGGACGTACTCGAAGGGCCGGGGCAGCTTGCCGACCCGTTCGGTGTGCACCCAGAACTGGTAGACCAGGTTCGCCGAGGAACAGAAGGCGAGCGCGGCCGGGTGCACGCCCAGGGCGATCATCGGGAGGTGGAACGGCCAGGAGGTGAGCGAGGTCCAGGGCTGACGGAGGGCCGTGGTCAGGTTGAACTTCCGGCTGGAGTGGTGGACCACGTGGCAGGCCCAGAGGATCCGGATGACGTGGTGGCCACGGTGTGACCAGTAGTAGAAGAAGTCCTGGGCGAGCAGCATCAGCAGGACCGTCCACCACAGGACGGGGACGCGCAGCGGGGTCAGTTCGTACAGGGCCGCGTAGATCGCCACGACCGGTATCTTCCACAGCAGGTCGAAGGCCAGGCTGCCCAGCCCCATGGTGACGCTGGTGGCGGCGTCCTTGGCGTCGTACCCGGCGGCCTCGTCGTCCGGGTGGAGGCGGTACGACACCATTTCGAGGACGGTGAGCAGGACGAAGGCCGGGATCGACCACAGCACGACATCGGGCAGGTTCGGCTCCATGCGAGCACCGTAGAGCCGCCCGAGGTGCCGGGCATAGACGTTGTTACCCACAAGTATGTGAGACATGGCGTCATGAGCGTTTGGTGGGTTCCGCCAACTGCCCCGCCGTGGGATTTCCGGCAGGCGCGTCGTCGAGGGGGAGGATCACGCGTGTCACGTACGGAAGTTGCCTCGGCGCGCTCGCTCATCGAGGTGGTTCTCAGCATGCGCCCAGGTTTCCGTGATCCGAGCCCGCCCGCGCGCCTCCTGTCGGACACGCAGGGGTCCGCCCTCACACCCCCGCCGCCCCCAGCAGCGTCCCCACCCCGTAGGTGACCGTCATCGCCACCGCTCCCCCGGCCACGTTCCGCAGGACCGCCCGCCCCGCCGGCGCCCCGCCCAGGCGTGCGCTCCACCACCCCGTGAGGGCCAGCACGGCGAGCACGGACAGCACGGTGACGAGTAGCCTCGCCGAGGACGGCGGCAGCACGATCGCCAGCAGGGGCAGCAGCGCGCCCACCGTGAAGGCCAGGAAGCTGGCGCCGGCCGCGTGCCACGGGTTGGTCAGCTCGTCCGGGTCGATACCCAGCTCGACCTCGGCGTGGGCGCGCAGTGCGTCCCGTCGGGTGAGCTGGACGGCGGCCTCCCGGGCGAGGTGGTGGCTCAGCCCTTTCTCCTCCAGCAGTCCGGTCAGCTCGGCGAGCTCGGCTTCGGGGGTCTCCTCGAGCTCGCGCTTCTCCGTCGCCAGCGCGGCCCTCTCCGCATCGCGCTGGGTGGACACCGACACGTACTCGCCCGCCGCCATCGACAGGGAGCCCGCGAGCAGGCCGGCCAGGCCGGCCGTCAGCAGGGCGGAGCGGTCCCCGGTGGCACCGGCCACTCCGACGACGAGACCGGCGGTGGAGACCACCCCGTCGTTGGCGCCCAGCACCGCGGCCCGCAGCCAGTTGAGCCGGGTGCCGAGCCCGTTCCGGTGAGGTTCGTCGTGCGTCTGCGCCTGGGGGTCCGTCACCCGGGGAGCGTCTCATCGACCCCTCCCCGGACGCATCCCGACCCGCGGTTGCCGCGCCCGGGGACAACTGCTCACCCGTGCCGACGGGTTCACGGGCGGGACCGCCCGGATAGGTCGCTGTCGGTCCCGGCCCGTATTCTCTGTGACCATGCTCGACGACCGTCAGACCGCAGCGCCGTGGCCGGCCGCGTATCCCCAGGGGTACGCGGTCGTCGACGTGGAGACCACCGGACTCGCCCGCGACGATCGGATAGTGTCCGCTGCCGTGTACCGCCTGGACGCGAGAGGCGAGGTCGAGGACCACTGGTACACCCTGGTGAACCCCGAGCGGGACCCCGGCCCCGTCTGGATCCACGGGCTCACCAGCGAGGTCCTGGAGGGCGCGCCCCTCTTTCCGGAGATCGCCGCGCAGTTGTCCGAGCGGCTCGCCGGACGGGTGCTCGTCGCCCACAACGCCGCGTTCGACTGGTCGATGATCGCCCGGGAGTACGCACGCGCGGCGGTCACCGCCCCCGTCGAGCAGCGGCTGTGCACCATCGCGCTGTCCAAGGAGCTCCGTCTCCCCCTGCCCAACCACAAGCTGGAGTCGCTGGCCGCGCACTTCGGTGTGGTGCAGCAGCGCGCGCACCACGCGCTCGACGACGCCAGGGTGCTGGCCGAGGCGTTCCGTCCGAGCCTGCACGCGGCGGCCCGGGGTGGTGTGCGTCTTCCGCTGCTGGAGTGCCGTCCGCTGACGGAGTGGTACGACTCCCCGGTCACCCCGCGCGCCGGTTACCGGCCGTCGCAGGGACAGGGCAGCTGGCGCCCCTCACGCAAGCGGCCCGCGTGCCCGTACCCCAACCCCGGACGCTACGAGTCGGACAAACCTCTCATGCAGGGCATGCGGGTGGCCTTCTCCGGGGACACCTCGATCGAGCGGGAACTGCTGGAGGACCGCGCCGTGGAGGCCGGCCTGCACGTGGCGACCAGCGTGTCGCGGCTGACGAGCCTGCTCGTCACCAACGACCCGGACTCGGCGACGTCCAAGACGGTGAAGGCGAAGTCGTTCGGCACCCCGGTCCTGGAGGAGAGCGCCTTCACCCATCTGCTGAGGGATGTGGCACCGGCCAGGACGGTCGCCGTGCCGAGACCGTCGCCGTCATCGGAGTGAACCGGGGGCGACTCGCCCCGCACCCGCTCGCCCGCCGCCACCCGGCGTCCCACCCTGTGGCGCATGGCACGTTGTGAGGTTTGCGGAAACGACTACGGGATGTCCTTCGAGGTGCACGCGCAGGGCGCGATCCATGTCTTCGACTGCTTCTCGTGCGCCATTCACCGCATGGCGCCCATCTGTGAGCATTGCCGGGTCCAGGTCATCGGCCAGGGCGTCGAGGTCGACGGCCACTGGTACTGCGGCGGCCACTGCGCCCGCGCCGAAGGAAGGGCGGGCATCGTGGACAAAGTATGACGGGGTCTCCCGTCCGCACGGGGGACCCTCCGTGCCGCACCCCATGACCCGAGTTGTACGGTCATGGGGTGTACCGCTTCCTGTTGACCCGGCAGTGGGTGATTCTCACCCTCCTCGTCCTCGCCATGATTCCCACGATGGTGGAGCTGGGTTTCTGGCAGTTCCACCGGCACGAACACCGGGTCGAGCAGAACGCGCTGATCACACGGAACCTCGAGGCGGACCCGGTTCCCGTCACCCGCCTCACCTCTCCCGGGCACACGGTCCCCCGCTCCGACTACTGGCGTGCCGTGACGGCCACCGGGACGTTCGACACGGAGCACGAGGTGGTCGTACGCCGCCGTACCTCGCAGGACGAGCGCATCGGCGTACTGGTCCTGACGCCCCTGGACCTCAAGGGCGGTGGCACCGTCCTGGTCAACCGCGGCTGGGTCCCGGCCGCAGCCGACCAGCAGTCCTTCCCCGAGGTCCCCGCGCCGCCGAGCGGTGAGATCACCGTCACGGGCCGGCTCAAGGCGGACGAGACGACGAGCGCCAGCGGCATCAAGGACCTGGAGGGGCTGCCGGACCGCCAGGTGATGCTGATCAACAGCTCCCAGCAGTCGCAGCTGCTCGAGCGTCCGGTGCTGGGCGGATACCTCGAGCTGACCGCCCCCGAACCCGCGGACGGCAGCCCCGAGACGATCGCCGCACCCGACGACGGCTCCATCGGCCCCCACATGGCGTACGCCGTCCAGTGGTGGCTCTTCGCCGCCGGGGTCCCGGTCGGCTGGGTCATTCTCGTACGCCGTGAGAAGCGCGACCGCGAAGAGGCGGCCAAGGACGGCGAGACCACGGCGCAGCCGGAGCCGGCCACCGCCTGAGTACGTCACACCGGTCGGTTCGCACCGGCCGAGCTGCTTAGCGGCGCCCATGTTCGGGAAGACGCCACAGCGTGACCCCACCTATCGAGGACTACGCCGTCATCGGCGATCTCCAGACGGCCGCCCTGGTCGGCAGGAACGGTTCTGTCGACTGGCTGTGTCTGCCCCGCTTCGACTCGGGCGCCTGCTTCGCGGCTCTGCTCGGTGACGAGGAGAACGGCCACTGGCGCATCGCTCCCCAGGGAACGGACAGCACGGAGACCTGCACCCGGCGCGCCTACGTCGACGACTCCCTGGTCCTGGAGACCTTCTGGGAGACCAGGACCGGGACCGTGAAGGTCATCGACTTCATGCCGCAGCGCGACAAGGCCCCCGACGTCATGCGGATCGTCGAGGGCGTCAGCGGCAGCGTCGACATGAGCTCCGTCCTGCGGCTGCGGTTCGACTTCGGCTCCGTGGTCCCGTGGATGCGGCGCTCGCACGGTCACCGGGTGGCCGTCGCGGGCCCGGACTCCGTCTGGTTGCGCAGCGAGCCGCCGGTGAAGACATGGGGCCAGCAGTTCAGCACGTGCTCCTCCTTCACGGTCTCCGAGGGCGAGTCCGTGGCGTTCGTCCTCACCTGGCACCCCTCGCACTCCCCGCGCCCGAAGCTGATCGACCCGCACAAGTCCCTCAGGCACACCCTCGCCGACTGGGCGAAGTGGTCGGCTCGGTGCACCTACCGTGGCAGGCACCGGGAGGCGGTGCTCCGCTCCCTGATCACCTTGAAGGCACTCACCTACGCCCCCACGGGCGGCATCGTGGCGGCCCTCACGACCTCGCTGCCGGAGGAGATCGGGGGCGTGCGGAACTGGGACTACCGCTACTGCTGGTTGCGGGACTCCACGCTCACTCTGGCCGCCATGGTCTCGGCCGGGTACGTCGAGGAGGCGGCCGCGTGGCGGGACTGGCTGCTGCGGGCCGTGGCCGGCGACCCCGCCGACCTCCAGATCATGTACGGGCTCGCCGGTGAGCGCAGACTCCCCGAGACGGAGCTGCCGTGGCTGAAGGGCTACGAGAATTCGTTGCCGGTCCGCACGGGCAACGCGGCGGTGCGGCAACAGCAGCTGGACGTGTACGGCGAGGTCATCGACTCGCTCAGGCTGGCCCGCGACGCCGGGCTCGACGACAAGCCGCACGCCTGGAAACTGCAGCTCAGCCTGCTCGGTTTCCTGGAATCCTCCTGGCGCGAGCCGGACGAGGGCCTGTGGGAGGTCCGCGGCCAGCGCCGGCACTTCGTGCACTCCAAGGTGATGGCCTGGGTCGCGGCCGACCGTGCGGTGCGCAGCCTGGAGGAGAACCCGGAGCTGCCGGGTGACGCCGACCGGTGGCGGGCGATGCGGGACGCCGTGCACGCGGAGGTCTGCGAGAAGGGCTACGACCCCGTGCGCAACACCTTCACCCAGTACTACGGATCACAGGAGCTGGACGCCTCGACGCTGCTCATCGTGCGCACCGGCTTCCTGCCGCCGGACGATCCCCGGGTGATCGGGACGGTCGACGCGGTGCGCGACGGGCTCGCCCACGACGGTCTGATCCGCCGCTACAGCACCGAGGGCGTGTCGGTGGACGGTCTCCCCGGCGACGAGGGGGCGTTCCTCGCGTGCTCGTTCTGGCTGGTCGACGCCCTGCTGCGGACGGGCCGGAGGGACGAGGCGGAGGTTCTGTTCGACCGGCTGCTGGATCTGCGCAACGACGTGGGGCTGCTGGCCGAGGAGTACGACCCGGTGGCCGGTCGCCAGCTCGGCAACTACCCGCAGGCGTTCAGCCACATCGGGCTGGTGAACAGCGCGGTCGACCTCGCCCGCGAGGACTTGGCAGGATAGGGCCATGGATCTTGGACTGAAGGACCGTGTCTACATCGTCACCGGTGCGACCCGCGGGCTGGGCAACGCCACCGCGCAAGCGCTCGCCGCCGACGGCGCGAAGGTGATCATCTCCGGCCGGGACGAGAAGAGTGCCGCCGAGGCCGCCGCCGAGCTGGGCCCCGACGCGGTCGGGCTCGCCGCGGACAACGCCGACCCGCTGGCCGCCCGGCGGCTGGTGGACACCGCGAGGGAACACTTCGGCCGACTGGACGGCATCCTCATCAGCGTCGGCGGCCCCGCGCCGGGCTTCCTGGCCGACAACACGGACGACCAGTGGCAGTCGGCCTTCGAGTCGGTCTTCCTCGGTGCCGTGCGCCTGGCCCGTACGGCGGCCGAGACCCTCGGCGAGGGCGGTGTCATCGGCTTCGTCCTGTCCGGGTCGGTGCACGAGCCGATCGCCGGTCTGACGATCTCCAACGGGCTGCGCCCGGGGCTCGCCGGCTTCGCCAAGTCCCTCGCCGACGAGCTGGGCCCGCGGGGCATCCGGGTCGTCGGGGTGCTGCCGGCCCGGATCGACACGGACCGGGTGCGCGAGCTGGACGCCCTGTCCGGCGACGCCGAGGCGTCCCGTACGGCCAACGAGGCGCGCATCCCGCTGCGCCGCTACGGCACCCCGGCGGAATTCGGGAGGACCGCGGCCTTCCTGCTCTCGCCGGCCGCCTCCTATCTGACGGGCATCATGGTGCCCGTCGACGGCGGCGCCCGGCACGGGTTCTGACGGCCCGCCGACGTCGGGCCGTCAGCTCACCCGGCCCGCGCGGTGCTTGACCGCCTTCAGACGGACCTCGGCGGGCAGCTCGTCCAGCCCCGCCGAGGTCCGCGCGTGAGTCAGTGCCCCTTCGGAGAGTCCACGCAGCGCCACGCTCGGGGCCGCGTGCGGTTCCATCAGCAGCCGGATCCGGGCCCGCGGGGCGGTACGTCTGCCGGTCAGCGTGGCCTTGGCGTCGGAGACCCCGTCGAGGGAACCCGCCTCGTCAGCGAGCGCGCCTTCCAGGGCCCTGCCCCGCAGCAGAGCGCTGTCGCCGTCGCCGCTGTCGACCAGCACCTCGGTGAGGCGCCCGCGGCGCACCTGGGCGAGGAGCCACCACAGCGCGAGGACCACCAGGACGGCGAGCACCGCGATGACGGTGGGCCACCACCAGCCCTCGTCCCGCCATCTGGTCCGGTCGGCGGTGCTGAGCAGCACGTCGTCCTTGCCGCCGAAGGGCCACCAGGAGGGTACGGACAGGCCGAGACCCGCCGCGAGGACGGCGCCGCCGAGGACGAGGAGGATCAGCCCTGCCAGGCCGAGCAGGACCCGGTTGACGGTCTTGATCACGGAATCACCCCTTCTTCGCCGGGCGGCGTACGTGCACGGAGAGGCCGGGCGGCCGTGCCAGGCCGAGTTCGCTGACGGCCCGGCCCAGGACGGTGTCCAGGTCGGCCCTGACGTCGTCGAGTGCGCGGAAGTGCGAGACGGCCCGCACGGTCGCCTTCCGCCGGCTCGTCCTCACCCGTACGGACTGCACTCCGGACACCTCCACGGCCCGGTCGCGCAGGACGAAGCCGGCGGCGTTCTGGTCGAGTCCGGCCTTCACACCCGCGTGCCGGCGGCTCATGGGGAGCAGGGCTCGCAGGCCGGGGGTGAGGGCGAGGACGAGCAACCAGAGACCGAGCGCGGCCGCCAGAGCGGATCCCGCGAGGACCCATACGTCGTCGAGGTGACGGCTCGCCAGGTCCTCGGCGGCGGAGCGCCGCCACTGCATGGCCGGGTGGTCGGCCCGTACCGCCGCGATGTCGTAGAGCAGAAGCCCGGCACCGCCGAGGACGATCAGGGCGACCAGTGCCGCGGGGATCCTGCGCCCGGACCAGAACCGGCCCGCGTGGCCGCCCGAATGCCTTACGGGGGCCCGTTCGTCGGTCGAGCCGGACGCGGACCGGTCCATCTCGAGCACACCACCGGATGGCGCCGGTTCTACGGCGGGCAGGCGCCGCGTACCGTCCTCCGGGCCGTGAGGCTCGCTCATCGGATGCTCCCCTCCGGTACGGTGCCCGCTCCCGACGGATGCAGCCGTTCGACCCGCACCGCCACTTCGGGCACCTCCATCCCCGCCAGTGCTTTCACCCGCTCCGCCACATGACGACGCACCGCCCCGCACTGACGGCCGATGTCGCTCGGGTAGCCGAGGTCGAGGCTGACGCGCACGCGCGCGGTGTCACGGTGGACGGTGACGGTGGCGCGCGGTGCGGCGGCGTCCGGGGGCCGCTCGTCGACGGCCTCCTTCGCCGCCTGCGCGGCGATCTTCGCGACGACCCGGTCGGCGATCCGGGTCTGCCCTCGCCCGGCCGCTTCGACCTGGCCTGTCACTCCCGTCACCGTCGCCGGTCGCCGCGCTCGCGACTCCGGAAGAAGTCGCCGGGCTCCAGGTCGCCGTCCAGGAGGCGGCCGGCGACGAAGCCGACCGCACCCAGCGCGGCCACCAGCAGAAAGGCCCCGAATCCGCCGAAGTATCCGGCGAAACCGAGCGCCATGCCGGCCATGAGGCCGACCACAGCCATGCTCATCGTGTGCTCCTCAACTGCCAGCGTGGAAGGTCTACTGGACGCGGGACTCGGACTCGTCCTCGTCGTCCTCCTCGTCGGGCAGTTTCACGTCGCTCACGGCGATGTTGACCTCGACGACTTCCAGGCCGGTCATGCGCTCGACCGCCGCGATGACGTTCTCGCGCACGTCGCGTGCCACCTCGCTGATCGCCACGCCGTAGTCGACGACGATCTCCAGGTCGAGAGCGGCCTGTGATTCGCCGACCTCCGCCTTGACGCCGCGGGACACGGACTTGTTGCCGCCGGGAACACGGTCGCGTACGGCGCCGAACGTCCGGGAGATGCCGCTGCCCATCGCGTGGACCCCGATGACGTCCCGTGCCGCCATTCCGGCGATCTTCTCGACCACGCCGTCGGCGATGGTCGTGCGGCCACGGGTCGCGGGGGCTCCCCCGCCGCGCTTGCTCAACTGACTCTGTCTGCCGTCGTCCCCGCCGGACACGCCGCTGGAGCTGTCGGGCCGGTTCCGCTGCGGGCTCTCGGTCATCGCCGCACTTCCCTTCGGGGCGGAGTGAACTTCCGTGACCCACAGTAAGTGCGCTTGCCCCGTTCCGCCCCGCGGATGGGGCAGGGTGGAGCAATGACAACGGCTGACAGCCCGCACCGGGCCGACGGATGGACCGCTGCCGTACGCCAAAGGCTCGGCCTGGGCAGACTGCTCCCTCTGGGCGACCCCGCCGACGGTTCCTGGATCGCGGAGAGTGCGGCGGCGGCGGTGCTGCGCGAGGCCGTCGCCGGGTCGGGAGCCGTGGTGGGAACCCTCAGGATCGCCCCTGCCGACGAGGAGCACGCCCAGGACCCGGTGGTGCCCGGCCCTCCCAGCGCGCTGCCGCCCGGACCGCTGCGGATCGAGGCCGGTTTCTCCGCGACGGCACGGCGGCCCCTGACCGTCACCGCGGACGCGTTGCGCGCGGCCCTGCTGACGGCGGCGGCCCAACGGCTCGGCCTGGTGGTCGACGCCGTGGACCTCCGGGTGACGGAGCTGCTGGAGGAGGAGCCCCGCCCCGTCGCGGAGGTGCCCGTCGCCATCCGCGCGGTGGAACCCGAAGGGGCCGCCGGCACCGCGGCGGCCGGGGTACCCGGTGTCGTCGCCCTGACGCGGGTGCTGGGCAGTGCGGTGCAGCACACGGAGGGTCACGTCCGGGTCGAACTGGCGACGGCCCAGGACCACCGGGCGCTCGATGTGGCGCGGGCGGTGCGCGGGGCCGTGGCCGAGGCCGCGGAGGGCCGCCCGACGGTCGCTGTGCTGATCACGGCCGTCATGGACCGCGGCTGACACTGCCCCACGCCGTCCGGCGAGGGGCAGTGCGCGGCGCGAGCGCGGCCGTCAGTCGGCGACGCCTGCGAGGTCACGCAGACGACGGCCCTGGGCGGCCCGCTCGGCGATGCGCTGCTCCTCGTACGTACGCGAGAGGGCACCGCTCAGCAGGGCCTTGGTCTCGACGACCGCGTCGCGCGGGGCGGCGAGCAGTGCGGCGGCCAGATCGCGGGCTGCCGCGTCGAGCTGGTCGGCGGCGACCACGAGGTTGGCGAGACCGGTGCGCTCGGCCTCCTCGGCGTGTACGAAGCGGCCGGTGGCGCAGATCTCGAGCGCGCGGGCGTACCCCACCAGGTTCACCAGGGGGTGGGTGCCCGTCAGGTCGGGAACGAGACCGAGACTGGTCTCGCGCATGGCGAACTGCACGTCCTCCGCGACGATCCGCAGGTCGCAGGCGAGGGCGAGCTGGAAGCCGGCACCGATCGCGTGCCCCTGGACGGCCGCGATCGACACGATGTCGTTGCGGCGCCACCAGGTGAACGCCTCCTGGTACTCGGCGATGGTCGCGTCGAGCTCGTCCTCCGAGCCGCGCGCCATGTCGAGGAAGGACGGCTCGCCGTCGAAGCCCTCGGGTGCGAAGGCCTGCCGGTCGAGGCCGGCGGAGAAGGACTTGCCCTCGCCGCGCAGCACGACGACCCGCACGCTGCCGGGGAGCGCTCGTCCGGCCTCTGTCAACGCCCGCCACAGAGCGGGAGACTGAGCGTTGCGCTTGGCCGGGTTGGTGAGCGTCACCGTGGCAACCGCGTCTTCGACGGTGAGCCGTACGCCGTCCTTGTCGAGCACAGGGTCGAGCGAGGTCATGGAGCGCCTCCGGATCGGGTGCTGTCAGCACTTACTGGCAAGTAACTGAACAGTAACCACCCGGACGACCTCGCGGCCGGCCGGGTGGCCACCCGTGTTCCGGTGAGGCCTCGGAGCCGGCCTGGGCCGACGCCTGACCGCTGTCAGGCCGAAGCGGCCTTCTTCCCACGAGTCGCTCCGCCGCGTCCCCGCAGCGTGACTCCGGACTCACTGAGCATCCGGTGGACGAATCCGTAGGAGCGGCCCGTTTCCTCGGCCAGCGCCCGGATGCTCGCACCGGAGTCGTACTTCTTCTTCAGGTCTGCCGCGAGCTTGTCGCGCGCGGCGCCGGTCACCCGGCTGCCCTTCTTCAGAGTCTCGGCCACCCGTGCCTCCTCAAGGAAGTGCGCTCTGGACTCTCATGATCACCCCTCCCGCGCTTCCTGGCCACCCATTCGGCAAGGTCAGTGCGACAGGATTCCGTGTCCTCGAGGGGCCCGACACAAGCGGAGTCAGGCATTCCAAAGGCCCCTGGGGCGTCATGGAGCGGGTTGCGGGAAAAACGGCCAGGTCAGGGCCGTACAGGGCAGGGAGGCCGGAAATGAGTGCGCCCGGCAGTTATCTGCCGGGCGCCGCGCCGGGGTATGAGACCTGCTCATCCAGATGATGGATCACTGATGGGCCGAATGATCCAGACGTGTTGGATCACCGGGCTCCGCGCCGGTCCCGGGGCCCTTGCGGGTCAGGCGAGGGCGACCAGGTCCCGGTAGTCCGCACCCCAGAGGTCCTCGACCCCGTCGGGCAGCAGGATGATCCGCTCCGGCTGGAGCGCCTCGACCGCGCCCTCGTCGTGGGTGACGAGGACGACGGCGCCCTTGTACGTGCGCAGGGCTCCGAGGATCTCCTCACGGCTGGCCGGGTCGAGGTTGTTGGTGGGCTCGTCGAGCAGCAGGACGTTGGCGGAGGAGACGACGAGGGTCGCCAGGGCGAGCCGGGTCTTCTCACCACCGGAGAGCACTCCGGCGGGCTTGTCCACGTCGTCACCGGAGAAGAGGAAGGAACCGAGCGTCTTGCGGACCTCTACGAGGTCGAGGTCGGGCGCCGCACTCCGCATGTTCTCCAGGACGGTGCGCTCCGGGTCCAGGGTCTCGTGCTCCTGGGCGTAGTAGCCGAGCTTGAGGCCGTGGCCCTCGATGATCCGGCCGGTGTCGGGCTTCTCGGCGCCGCCGAGGAGCCGCAGCAGCGTCGTCTTGCCGGCGCCGTTGAGGCCGAGGATGACGACGCGCGAACCCTTGTCGATGGCGAGGTCGACGTCGGTGAAGATCTCGAGCGACCCGTAGGACTTGGAGAGGCCCTCGGCCATCAGAGGGGTCTTGCCGCACGGGGACGGCTCCGGGAAGCGCAGCTTCGCCACCTTGTCGGAGACCCGCACGGCCTCCAGCCCCGAGAGCAGCCGCTCGGCCCGCTTGGCCATGTTCTGGGCGGCGACGGTCTTGGTCGCCTTGGCACGCATCTTGTCGGCCTGCGAGTTCAGGGACGCGGCCTTCTTCTCGGCGTTCTGCCGCTCACGCTTGCGGCGCTTCTCGTCGGCTTCGCGCTGCTGCTGGTAGAGCTTCCAGCCCATGTTGTAGATGTCGATCTGCGCGCGGTTGGCGTCGAGGTAGAACACCTTGTTGACCACGGTCTCGACCAGCTCGACGTCGTGGGAGATCACGATGAAGCCGCCGCGGTAGGTCTTGAGATAGTCGCGCAGCCAGACGATCGAGTCCGCGTCGAGGTGGTTGGTGGGCTCGTCTAGCAGCAGGGTGTCGGCGTCCGAGAACAGGATGCGGGCCAGCTCGACCCGGCGGCGCTGACCACCGGAAAGAGTGTGCAAGGGCTGGCCGAGCACCCGGTCGGGCAGGCTGAGCGCGGCTGCGATGGTGGCGGCCTCGGCCTCGGCGGCGTATCCGCCCTTGGTGAGGAACTCCGTCTCCAGGCGCTCGTAACGCTTCATCGCCTTCTCGCGGGTGGCGCCCTTGCCGTTCGCCATCCGCTCCTCGTTCTCCCGCATCTTGCGCAGGATCTCGTCGAGGCCGCGGGCCGAGAGGATGCGGTCGCGGGCCAGGACCTCGAGGTCGCCGGTGCGCGGGTCCTGCGGGAGGTAGCCGACCTCCCCGCTGTTGGTGATGGTGCCGCCGGCCAATGTCCCCTCGCCCGCCAGGCACTTGGTGAGCGTGGTCTTGCCGGCGCCGTTGCGCCCGACCAGGCCGATGCGGTCGCCCTTGGCGATACGGAAGGAGGCGGACTCGATGAGGATGCGGGCGCCGGCGCGCAGCTCGATGCCGGAAGCGGTGATCACGGAAAAACTCCAGGGCGGTATGGACGGCGGAGGGACAGCGGACTCACGACTCGACGCCGTCTAATGCACAAGGAGAATTGCCATGGGACTCAGTCTACTGGCGGTGTCCACCTGCTTTTCCGCCATGCTCCCGGCCCTCACGGCGCCCCTGCGGTACGTCACGCGGGCTCAGTCGGCGCGACACCCTCGGCCGGGGTTGCGGGTGACCCGCCGAAGACTGAGACGGATATCACCTCGCGTGCGCCCCGGGGATCTCGGTCCGGGTGACCCCGGGGCTGTGCGGGCGATGGCGGTCAGACCCCGCCGGTGTGCACCTGGAAGGCGGCGCGACGCACGGCTTTGGCGAGGGCCGGGTCCGGGTGGGCGGCGGCCAGCGCCACCAGCACCTGGACGGTCCGCGGGTGGCCGACGGCCCGTACCTCGTCCAGGAGCGCGGGGACCGTGCCCTGGACGGCGGAGTCGAGGTGGCGGACCAGCAGCCCGGTCTCGCCGTGGTCGGCCACGGCCGCGGCGGTGTCGACCCAGAGCCAGGTGGCTTCCTCCCGGCTGAGGACGTCCTGGGCGTCGTCCGGGTCGGTCCCTTCGTACTCGGCGAGCCAGAGCAGCGCGTACGGGCGCAGCGGCGCTTCGGTGACGACGGAGCGGACGACGGGCTCTGCGGGCGCGCCGACGACGCGCAGCGCCTCGAAGGCGAGGCCGCGCAGCAGGGCGTCCTCACCGCGGGCGACGGCGAGCAGTTCGGCCACGGCACTGCCGACGGGCCGGGCCGCCAGCCAGGCCCGGTATTCGGCACGGGCCGGGCCGGGGGTGAGCCGTGCGCAGCCGAGCAGCATGTCGGCCGCGGGCTGCTCGATGTTGCCGGCCGGGCTCTGCGCGGCCACGCAGATCTGCTCCAGCTTGACCCAGACCGCCCAGTTGCCCAGCGGGGTGAGGGTGGCATGGCCCGCGCCGAGCGTGAGGGCGCCGACGGAGGCGAGACCCTCGAGGGCCCAGTCGAGCAGCAGGGCGTTCAGGTCGGCGGACTGCCCACCGGCGGGTGCGGGCTGCTCCTGCGGCCCGTACGGCACCTCGCACCGCTCCTCGTGGAGTTCCGCGACGCGCTGTCCGAGCAGGTCGAGGAGCGCGGGCACGGCGACGGCGCCCGCCGAGAGCTGGAGGAGGGAGAGCACCTGGGGGACGGCCTCGACGGCTTCGGCCACCGCGGTGGCCTCGATGCCGTCGGGTGAGGCGTGGACGAGCGACCATGCGTCGAAGAGCGCGACCCAGCCGCGGAGTACGGCGGAGTCGTCGCGGTCCCAGGCGCGCAGCCGCCAGCCGGGGCGGGCGGTGTCGCCGTGCATCTCGATGAGGCCGGCCAGTCTGGCCCGGTCCCAGCCGGCCATCACCTGGGCCGGTGAGAGCTCCAGCGCGGCAGCCGCGGCTTCCAGGGCCCGGGCGGCGAGCGGGACGGAGCCCGGACTCGTGCCGTCCGCCGCCCAGTGGGCGATCCGCACGGCGTCGGCCAGTACGGCCCTGGCCTGCCGTGCCAGTTCCGCCGGTGGCGGTGTGCCCTCGGGTGGGCGGGGGGCCGGCCTGGTGCGCCGGGTCGTCACGGCCTTACGGGCGGTCGCCTGGGGTCGTGGGCGGACAAGTCGCAGCCTGGAGTCGCGCGGGGTACGGGACGTCACGAGGAGCAGTCTTGCCTCTGACGGGCCGAAAGCCCAAACGGAAGCGGTGTCACCGGGGTTCGAGAGGCGCCGGCGCCGGGGCACCAACCGGGCGGTTCCGTCCCATCAGCTCACATCAGGGGCGTGAGGAAGCGACGGAGCACCTCTTCGTAGCCGGCCGGGTCGGCATTCCACATCGCCGCATGCGGAGCCTGCGGCACGGAGTGCAGAGCCACCAGGTCGGGGCGGCGTGCGGCGAGTTCGCGCGACGGCTGCCAGGGGGCCAGGGCGTCGTCGGGGCCGTGGACGATCAGCGTGGGGACGTGCAGGGCCGTCGGCACCGAGGTGTCCAGGAGCGGTGCGCCGTGCAGCCCGGTCTGCCCCTGGGCCGCCCGGACGGCGAGCGGCAGCAGCGCGGAGGGCACGCCCCGGGCCGAGGCGAGCGCGCGCAGGGTGGTCTTCCAGTCCAGGACCGGCGAGTCGAGGACGAGGCCGCGGACGCGGTCACGGAGAGCGGAGTTGACGGCCGTGTGCAGCGCCATGGAGGCGCCCGACGACCATCCGAGGAGGATGACCTTCTCGGCGCCGTAGCGCACGGCGTAGCGGATGGCCGCGTCGAGGTCACGCCATTCGGACTCGCCGAGGTGGGAGAGGCCGTCCGGGGAGCGCGGGGCGCCCGCGTCCCCCCGGTAGGCCAGGTCGAGCACGGGGAACTGCTGGGCGTGGAGGAAACCCATCACGTTCATGGGGTGGTCCCGGGTGGCACCGAGGCCGTGCGCGGTGATCACCCAGGTGTCGCGGGCGCCGGGTACGAACCAGGCGGGCAGTGCGCCGAGTTCGCCGGGGACCTCGACCTCCTTGTAGGCGAGGCCGAGGGCGGTGAGGGGGTCGCCTCGGTGGAGCTCCGGGGTGAGGCGGACCCTGGCGCCCGGCTTCAGGCTGCCGAGGGTCACGCGTTCCAGCCGGCGTACGACGGTGTCGGGGGAGACGAGGGAATGGCCGGGCACCTGGTCGATCACCGGGCCGACCACCGCGTGGACGCCGCGGCCGGTCAGTCCGTACGTGCCGGGGCGTAGCGCGGTGAAGGACCGGGTCAGGGTGATCTGCCCGGCCGCCGTGGCGTGCACGGTGAGCCGGCGGTCCGCCGGGAACGGGCGGGGCGAGGGCGCCCCGAGGGCGGCGTCGCTGGCGTAGCGGCCGGCGGCGACCGCTGCCGCGCCGACGCCGAGGATCGAGGTGACGGCCACTGCCGCCGCTGTTGCCGGGCGCACCGCTCCAGTGTCCCGGCAGCCGGCGCCGACGGCCAGTGGGCGTCGGCCGGACGGTGCGGCGTGCCGGGCTCAGCCGGGCTGGCCGTACCCCTCCAGGGCGTCCTGGACGTCGCGCAGCTGAGCCGGTGTGAGGAGGCTCGGCCGGTGGCCGGGCACGGAGCTCGCGGTAAGCCAGAGCCTGCACATCCATTCGAGCTGGGCGGTGCGGTCGTAGGCCTCGTCGAGGGTGGCCCCGTACGCCACGGTGCCGTGGTTCCGCAGCAGGCAGGCGGTGCGGTCGCGCAGGGCGGCCAGCATGGCGTCGGCGAGCTCCCGTGTCCCGTAGCGCGCGTAGGCGGCGGTGCGGACGGGGCCGCCGAGCATGGCGGCGGCGTAATGGACGAGCGGCAGCTCGGTGACGAGGGTGGAGACGGCCGTGGCGTGCACGGCGTGGGTGTGGACGACGGCCGCCGCGTCGGTCTCGCGGTAGACGGCCAGGTGGAGCGGGAGTTCGCTGGTCGGGACGAGGTCACCGAGGACCTGACGCCCCTCGATGTCGACGCCGACCGCGTCCCTGGGGCCGAGCCGGTCGTAGGGCACCCCGCTGGGGGTGACCAGGACGATGTCGCCGACCCGGGCCGAGACGTTGCCCGAGGTGCCGACGACCAGGCCGTCCGCCGCCGTCCTTCGGGCCGTCTCGACGACCCCGCCCCAGGCCCGTCCGATCGCCTCCGTGCTCACGTCACTCATGCGGGGGATCTTAGGGGGCATGTGAGGGGACGTGACTGATGTCTCTCCAGGGGGACACATCGGACATCCGGGCGGAGGGCGTGCGACGGCCGGGGCCTGTCCCCGCAACGGAACAGAGGTCTCCGGTCATGCGGCACGCACACAAACGGAACCCACGTACGCGCTTGGGGTCACCGTGCCGCCCTGCTCAGTTCATCTTCCGTTCACCCTGGTTGCTTACGTTCCACGTGCCAATGACGTCGAACGATTGCCTGGGTAAATGGAACACATCACGCTGCTGCTCGCGATTGTGGTCGTGACAGCTCTCGTGTTCGATTTCACGAACGGTTTCCACGACACCGCCAACGCGATGGCCACCACCATCTCGACCGGCGCGCTCAAGCCCAAGACAGCGGTGGCCATGTCCGCCGTTCTCAACCTCGTCGGCGCGTTCCTGTCGGTGGAGGTCGCCAGGACGATCTCCGGCGGGATCGTCAATGAGGACGGCCTCAGAACCGAGGTCATCTTCGCCGCGCTCGTCGGCGCCATCCTGTGGAACCTGCTGACCTGGCTGGTCGGCCTGCCCTCCAGTTCCTCCCACGCACTCTTCGGCGGCCTCATCGGCGCCGCGGTCATGTCGGCCGGCTGGTCCTCCATCAACGGCGGCACCGTCGTCACGAAGGTCCTGCTGCCCGCGATCGCCGCGCCCGTCGTCGCCGGTATCGCCGCGCTGCTGGCGACGAAGCTGACGTACCGCCTGAACCGGAAGATCACGGATCCGGCCCAGCTGAAGTCGACCGCCAAGGGGTACCGCGCCGGTCAGATCGCCTCCGCCGGTCTCGTCTCGCTCGCCCACGGCACCAACGACGCGCAGAAGACCATGGGCATCATCACCCTGGCGCTGGTCACCGGTGGTGTCCTCGCCCCCGGCTCCAACCCGCCGGTCTGGGTCATCGCCTCCGCCGGTATCGCCATCGCGCTGGGCACCTACCTCGGCGGCTGGCGCATCATCCGCACCATGGGCAGCGGCCTCACCGACCTGCGTCCGCCGCAGGGCTTCGCGGCCCAGACGAGCGCCGCCACGGTCATCCTGGCCTCCTCGCACCTCGGCTTCTCCCTCTCCACCACGCAGTCCTGCTCCGGTGCCGTCATGGGCGCGGGCCTCGGACGCAAGGGAGGCGTGGTCCGCTGGTCCACCGCCACCCGGATGTTCATCGCCTGGGGGCTGACACTGCCTGCCGCCGGCCTGGTCGCCGCGGGTGCCGAGTTCCTGACCAAGCAGGGCCCCTGGGGCGTCGCCGTGGTCGCCGTCCTGCTCGTCGCGGGCTCCGGCGCCATCTGGATGCTGTCGCGCCGCAAGCCGGTCGACCACACCAACGTCAACGCGACCGGGGACGAGCCCGTGGGCGTCGTCACGACCGCCATCGCGGCCGTCAGCCCGCCGCCCGTCGGCGTGGCCGCCACCGAGCTCAAGACCACCATCCACGCTCCGGCCGCGACGGCCGAGACCCCGGCCGATCCGGCCCGGCCGGCCACGGTGTAAGGACAGATCCGTATGAACATCGACTGGGCAGCTCTCGCCTCCGTCTTCGGCGTCAGCCTCGTGATCACCGTCGCACTGGTGGGCCTCTTCACCCTCGGCATCACCGGCCTGGCCAGGCAGACGCCGACGGCGCAGGGCGGCGGCGGGGCCGGCGTCCTCGCGCGCACCGGCGCCTACGCCTGCTTCGGGCTGTGCCTGGCGGCGGTCGCGTACGGCATCTATCTGATCGTCGCCTGACCTCCACGCGGGGCAGTCACCGGCCGGACACACCACGGGTGTGTCCGGCCGGCGTGCGTCTGAGCACACCGAACCGGTTCCGCAGCCTCGCAGGTCAGCGGCAGGTTGACGGGCGTTCGCGGCGCATGGTGGACTGCCGTAGCCATTGAGGCCGGCCCAGCCGGCCTTACGGCGACAGGAGAGGAAGCCGGTGCGAATCCGGCGCGGTCCCGCCACTGTCACCGGGGAGCAGCCTCCACACGGAAGTCACGGCCCGCCACCGCGGGCTGGAAGGCCGGAGGACCTGCGGATCCGGAAGCCAGGAGACTCTCGTCGCCGGTCACGTCGAACCAGGGCGCGGACCCTGAGTGAGGACATACGCCATGCCTGGCTGCCCTGCGTCGGTCACCACACCACCCGTCGTGATGGTCCTTCGAGGCGCGACGGCCGGCTGAGCGGTGAGAGCCGACCGCATCTTCGCGTACGGCGCCGCAGCCGGCCTGATCGGCGACCTGCTGCTGGGTGATCCCCGGCGGGGTCACCCCGTCGCCGCCTTCGGGCGCGCCGCGGCGGGTGCCGAGAGCCGTCTGTGGCGCGATCACCGCGGCTGGGGCGCCCTGCACACGCTCGTCTGCGCCGGGGGTGCCACGGGCGCCGCCGCGCTGGCCGCCCGTGCCGTGCGGAACCGTCCCGCAGCCGCCGTGGCGCTGACCGCCGCCGCCACCTGGTCCGTCGTCGGGGGCACCTCGCTGGGCCGCGAGGCGCGCGCCGTCGGCGGGGCGCTGGCCGCCGGGGACATCGAAGCGGCCCGGGAGCGGCTGCCGCATCTGTGCGGCCGTGATCCGCAGGCACTGGACGGACAGCAGATCGCCCGCGCGGTGGTGGAGTCCGTCGCCGAGAACACCTCGGACGCCGTCGTGGGCGCACTGGTGTGGGGCGCGCTCGGCGGGGTGCCCGGGCTCGTCGCCTTCCGGGCCGTCAACACCCTCGACGCCATGGTCGGCCACAAGTCGCCCCGCTACCGGCGTTACGGCTGGGCATCGGCCCGGCTCGACGACGTCGCCGGCTGGCCCGGAGCCCGGCTCACCGCCGTGCTCGCCGTGGCCGCCGGAGGGCGTCCGCGCGCGGCCGTCCGGGCCTGGCGGGCCGACGCGGGCCGGCATCCCAGCCCCAACGCGGGCCCGGTGGAGGCCTCGTTCGCGGGCGCGCTCGGCGTACGGCTCGGCGGCACCCTCGCGTACGGCGGGCGGGTCGAGCACCGGCCGGTCCTCAACGGCGAGGCGGGCCGGGACGTGCGGGTCACGGACGTCGAACGGGCGGTGCGGCTGTCGCGCCGGGTGAGTGTGCTGGCCCTCGCCGTGTGTGCGGCGGGACGGCTGGCCATGGGACGGAGAGACGGATGAGCGGCGGGCTGCTGGTCGCGGGAACCACGTCGGACGCGGGCAAGAGTGTCGTCACGGCCGGGATCTGCCGGTGGCTGGTGCGCCAGGGGGTGAAGGTCGCACCGTTCAAGGCGCAGAACATGTCGCTGAACTCGTTCGTCACCCGGGAGGGCGCGGAGATCGGCCGGGCCCAGGCGATGCAGGCGCAGGCCGCCCGGGTGGAACCGTCGGCGCTGATGAACCCGGTGCTGCTCAAGCCCGGTGGTGACCGGTCGAGCCAGGTCGTCCTGATGGGGAAGCCGGTCGGCGAGATGAGTGCGCGCGGCTACCACGGAGGGCGCCAGGAGGCGCTGCTGGGGACGGTCGTGGACTGTCTGGAGCAGCTCCGGGGCACGTACGACGCCGTGATCTGCGAGGGCGCGGGCAGTCCGGCCGAGATCAATCTGCGGCGTACGGACATCGTCAACATGGGCATCGCCCGGGCCGCGCGCTTTCCCGTGCTGGTGGTCGGGGACATCGACCGGGGCGGTGTGTTCGCCTCGTTCTTCGGCACGACGGCGCTGCTGAGCCCCGAGGACCAGTCCCTGGTCGCCGGGTACCTCGTCAACAAGTTCCGTGGTGACGTGTCGTTGCTGGAGCCCGGTCTCGACATGCTCCTCGGGCTCACGGGCCGGCGTACGTACGGGGTGCTGCCGTACGCCCACGGTCTGGGCATCGACGAGGAGGACGGACTGCGGGTGTCGATGCGCGGCGCCGTACGGGAATCGGTCGTGGCGCCGCCGCACGGTGCGGACGTGCTGCGCGTCGCGGTGTGCGCCGTCCCGCTGATGTCGAACTTCACCGATGTGGACGCCCTGGCGGCCGAGCCGGGTGTCGTGGTGCGGTTCGTGGACCGGGCGGAGGAGCTCGCCGACGCGGACCTCGTGGTCGTGCCCGGGACGCGGGGCACCGTGAAGGCGCTGGCGTGGCTGCGCGAGCGGGGGCTGGCCGACGCGCTGCGACGGCGGGCCGCCGAGGGGCGGCCGGTGCTGGGGATCTGCGGCGGGTTCCAGGTCCTGGGGGAGCGCATCGAGGACGACGTGGAGTCGCGGGCAGGTCTGGTCGACGGGCTCGGGCTGCTGCCGGTGCGGGTCCGCTTCGGCCGGGAGAAGGTCTTGGCCCGGCCCGTCGGGACGGCGCTCGGGGAGCCGGTGGAGGGGTACGAGATCCACCACGGGGTCGCCGAGGTGGCCGGCGGCGAGCCGTTCCTGGACGGGTGCCGGGTGGGTTCGGTCTGGGGGACGCACTGGCACGGGTCGCTGGAGAGCGACGCGTTCCGGCGGGCGTTCCTCGGCGAGGTCGCGCGGGCCGCGGGGCGGCGGTTCGTCCCGGCACCGGACACGAGTTTCGGTGCGCTGCGGGAGGAGCAGCTGGACCGGCTGGGGGATCTGATCGAGGAGCACGCCGACACGGACGCGCTGTGGCGGCTGATCGAGGCGGGGGCGCCGGAGGGGCTGCCGTTCGTGCCGCCGGGGGCCCCGGCGGCGGGGGCCGGGGCGGAACGTGTCGGCCCGCAAGCGCACATCACCGAGGAGGCACTGTGAGTACGCCGTATCCCTTCACCGCCATCGTGGGGCAGGACGATCTGCGGCTCGGGCTCCTGCTCAACGCCGTGAGTCCGGCCGTCGGCGGGGTTCTCGTACGCGGGGAGAAGGGCACCGCCAAGTCCACCGCCGTGCGGGCGCTCGCCGCCCTGATGCCCGAGGTCGCGGTCGTGGCGGGGTGCCGTTTCTCGTGCGACCCCGGTGCGCCCGATCCGGCGTGTCCCGACGGCCCCCATGAGACGGGTACGGGCGTGTCGCGTCCGGCGCGGACCGTGGAGCTTCCGGTCGGCGCGTCGGAGGACCGGCTGGTCGGCGCTCTCGACATCGAGCGGGCGCTCTCGGAGGGTGTGAAGGCCTTCGAGCCGGGTCTCCTCGCCGACGCCCATCGCGGGATCCTGTACGTCGACGAGGTCAACCTCCTCCATGACCACCTGGTGGACCTGCTGCTCGACGCGGCGGCCATGGGCGCCTCGTACGTCGAGCGCGAAGGTGTCTCCGTCCGTCACGCGGCACGCTTCCTGCTGGTCGGGACCATGAATCCCGAGGAAGGCGAATTGCGCCCCCAGCTGCTGGACCGCTTCGGGCTGACCGTCGAGGTGGCCGCCTCGCGTGAGACCGATCTGCGTGTGGAGGTCGTGCGGCGGCGGCTCGCCTACGACGACGACCCGGCCGGGTTCGCGGCGCGGTGGGCGGACGAGGAGGCGGCGCTGCGTGAGCGGATCGTCGCCGCGCGTGCCCTGCTCCCGCACGTGGTGCTGGGCGACGGCGTGTTGCGGCAGATCGCGGCGACGTGTGCGGCGTTCGAGGTCGACGGGATGCGTGCCGACATCGTCATGGCCCGCACCGCGACGGCGCTGGCCGCATGGGCGGGCCGCGAGGAGGTCGCCGAGGACGACGTACGGCAGGCCGCGCTCCTGGCACTCCCCCACCGGCGGCGGCGCAATCCGTTCGACGCGCCCGGGCTGGACGAGGACAAGCTGGACGAGGCCCTCCAGGACGCGGCGGACGGCGAAGGCGACGACGAGCCGGACCCCGACGGGCCCGGTGGCGGCGGGGTGCCCCCACAAGGCGGCGGCCCCGAGAGCAACGGCGGCACGGATGCGGGTGGCCCCGACGACGGCGGCACCGACGCGCCCGGACCGGACGGGGCGGGGAGCGGGGACGCGCCCACGCCGGGCGGCGCCGGGGAACAGCAGCCGGTGCGGGCGGGCGAGCCGTTCCGCACGAAGATGCTGAGCGTGCCAGGACTGGGCGAGGGCGCGGCCGGGCGGCGGTCGCGGGCGCGCACCGAGCACGGCCGGACCACCGGGTCGCGGCGGCCCGAGGGTGCGCTGACGAAGCTGCACCTGGCGGCGACCGTCCAGGCGGCGGCGCCGCACCAGCGGTCGCGCGGGCGGTCGGGGCGGGGTCTCGTCGTACGGCGTGACGATCTGCGGCAGGCGACGCGGGAGGGGCGCGAGGGCAACCTCGTGCTGTTCGTCGTGGACGCCTCCGGATCGATGGCGGCCCGGCAACGGATGGCCGCCGTCAAGGGGGCGGTGATGTCGCTGCTGCTGGACGCGTACCAGCGGCGGGACAAGGTCGGGCTGGTCACCTTCCGGGGCAGGGACGCCGAGGTGGCGCTGCCGCCCACCTCGTCGGTGGACGCGGCGGCCGCACGGCTGGAGTCGCTGCCGACCGGTGGACGGACCCCGCTGGCCGCCGGACTGCTCAAGGCGCACGACGTACTGCGGGTGGAACGGCTGCGCGACCCGTCGCGCCGGCCGCTGCTCGTGGTCGTGACGGACGGCCGGGCGACGGGGGGTGTCGACCCGGTGGCGCTGGCGGCGCGGGCCGGGCGGCTGCACGCCTGCGAAGGCACCGCGTCCGTCGTCGTGGACTGCGAGTCGGGGTTCGTACGCCTCGGCCTCGCCGCACAGCTCGCCCGGGACCTGGGGGGTGGCGCGGTCACGCTCGACGAACTGCGCGCCGACTCGATCGCCGGGCTGGTCAAGAACATCACCGCTGCGGGAAGGGCCGCTTGATGCCACAGGGACAGCCGGTATCGGTACCGGACGACGGACTGACGACACGTCAGCGGCGTAACCGTCCGCTGCTGTTCGTCCACACGGGCATCGGCAAGGGCAAGTCGACGGCGGCCTTCGGGCTGGCGCTGCGGGCCTGGAACCAGGGCTGGCCGATCGGGGTGTTCCAGTTCGTGAAGTCGGCGAAGTGGAAGGTCGGCGAGGAGAACGCGCTGAAGGTGCTCGGTGCGAGCGGCGAGGGCGGCACCGTCGACTGGCACAAGATGGGCGAGGGCTGGTCGTGGGTCCAGCGCGGCATTCACGGTGACAACTCCGACAACGAGGAGAAGGCACGCGAGGGATGGGAGCAGGTCAAGCGTGACCTGGCGGCGGAGACGTACAAGCTGTACGTGCTCGACGAGTTCGCCTACCCGATGCACTGGGGCTGGATCGACACCGACGAGGTCGTCGAGGTGATGCGGGACCGTCCGGGCACGCAGCACGTGGTGATCACGGGGCGGAACGCCCCGCAGAAGCTGATCGAGGCCGCCGACCTGGTGACCGACATGTCGAAGGTCAAGCACCCGATGGACGCCGGCCAGAAGGGCCAGAGAGGCATCGAGTGGTGAGTGTTCCTCGTCTGGTCATCGCCGCACCGGCGTCCGGCAGCGGCAAGACCACGGTCGCCACGGGCCTGATGGCGGCCTTCGCGGGGCGTGGCCTCGCGGTGTCCCCGCACAAGGTGGGGCCCGACTACATCGATCCGGGTTACCACGCGCTGGCCACCGGCCGCCCGGGGCGCAACCTCGACGCGTACATGTGCGGGCCCGGGCTCGTCGCCCCGCTGTTCGGACACGGTGCGAGCGGCTGTGACCTCGCCGTCGTCGAAGGTGTGATGGGGCTGTACGACGGTGCCTCGGGACAGGGTGAACTCGCCTCCACGGCCCAGGTGTCCAAGCTGCTGCGGGCACCCGTCGTCCTGGTCGTCGACGCGTCCTCGCAGTCGCGTTCGGTCGCTGCCCTCGTCCACGGATTCGCCTCCTGGGACCCGGAGGTACGGATCGGCGGGGTGATCCTGAACAAGGTGGCCTCCGACCGCCATGAGGCACTGCTCAGGGAGGCGCTCGACGAGTCCGGGCTTCCGGTGCTCGGGGTGCTGCGGCGGGCGCCGCAGGTGGCGACCCCTTCACGCCATCTGGGCCTGGTCCCGGTGGCCGAGCGGCAGGCCGACGCCCTGGACGCCGTACGGGCGATGGGTGAGCGGGTGCGGGAAGGCTGTGATCTGGACGCCCTGCTGGCACTGGCCCGTTCGGCACCGGCCCTGCCCGGCGAGGCGTGGGAGCCGGAGCGCCACCCCGAGCCGGAGGCCCGGCCGGTGGTGGCCGTTGCGGGCGGCGCGGCGTTCACCTTCGCGTACGCGGAGCACGCCGAGCTGCTGACGGCGGCGGGCGCGGAGGTGGTCGTCTTCGACCCGCTGCACGACGAGAAACTGCCCCCGGGCACGGCGGGGCTGGTCATCGGCGGCGGCTTCCCCGAGATGTACGCGCCTGAACTGTCCGCGAACGAGCCGCTGCGCCGGGCGGTGACCGAACTGGCTCTGTCCGGCGCTCCGGTGGCGGCGGAGTGCGCGGGGCTGCTGTATCTGGCCCGTGAGCTGGACGGCCGGCCGATGTGCGGGGTGCTGGACGCCTCGGCCCGGATGTCCGAGCGGCTGACGCTCGGCTACCGGCAGGCGGTGGCGTTGTCCGACAGCGCGCTGGCCGTGGCCGGGACCCGGCTGCGCGGGCACGAGTTCCACCGGACGGTGCTGGAGCCCGGGGCCGGCGTGACACCCGCCTGGGGTCTGCACCAGCCGGAGCGACGGGTGGAGGGTTTCGTGCAGGGGGGTGTGCACGCGAGCTATCTGCACACGCACTGGGCGGCGGAGCCCGGGGTGGCCCGGCGTTTCGTGGAGCACTGCCGGGCATGACGTCACCCCGCGACGCCGACCACCAGCCAGATGAAACCCACCCCCACGACCGTGCACAGCAGCGTGGAGCGGGCCGGGTGGTCATGGTGCGCCTCGGGGAGGATCTCGGCGGCGGCGAGGTAGAGCAGCGCCCCGCCGAAGAAACCGAGATAACAGCCGAGCAGTTCCTCCGGAAGGGTGAACAGCAGGGTGGTCGCCGCGCCCACGATCGGTGCCAGGGCGTCCGCGAGCAGCATCAGGAGCGCCTTGCGCCGGGCGTTCCCGTAGAGGCTGGTGATCGTGTACGTGTTGAAACCGTCGGCGAAGTCGTGGGTGATGACGGCGAGCGCGACGGCGGCTCCCATCCCGCCGCCGATCTGGAACGCGGCGCCGAGCGCGATGCCGTCCATCAGGCTGTGGCCCACCATCGCGGCCGCCGCTGTCAGCCCGACCTGCGGCACCCGTTCCTCGCTCGCCCCGTGTGCCGCCTGGCGTACGGCCAGCGAACGCTCGACGAGATGCGCCGTCAGGAAGCCGCCCACGAACAGCAACAGGGCGGCGGGTACGCCGAAGACGACGCCGCCCGCGGCCTCCACCGCCTCCGGCAGCAGATCGAGGCCGACGACACCCAGCATCAGTCCGCCGGCGAAGCCGAGTACGAGGTGGCGGCGGTCGCTGACGCGCTGGGCGACCCAACCGCCCACCAGGGTCATCAGGAACGCGCCGAGCGCGACGAATACCGCCATGGGCCCTTGCTAGCGGATCGACGCCGCCTCACGCACCTCACGCAACCCTGGCGTGTCCCCTGCGGTCCCTCTCCCCTCCGCGTCCTTCGAAAGGATGTCCCGCCATGCTCCGAGCCGGGCTCGTCGTCGGTATCGGTGCCCGTCGCGGCGTCCTGGCCGAGGAGGTGGTCGAGCTGATCCGGAGGACGCTGCAGGAGGCCGGGCAGGAGGCCGATGACGTGGTCGAGCTGGCGACGCTCGACTCGAGGGCCGACGAGCCGGGCATCGTCGCCGCCGCGGAGCGTCTGGGGGTGCCCGTGCGGTCGCACACGGCGGGCGCGCTGGCAGTGGTCTCCGTGCCGAATCCCTCGGCGGCGCCCCGTGAGGCTGTGGCCACCGGGTCGGTCGCGGAGGCTGCGGCGCTCATGAACGCCGGTGAACTGCTGGTCACGAAGCGGAAGTCGGCGTCCGCGACCTGCGCGGTGGCCCGCCGGGGACCGTCGGCCGGAAACTCGGCATCGACGAATGGCGCCGAGCCGTTCACCATGGCTGCCATGCCCCCCACGAAGCACATCGACAACGCCGGGCCCGATCTGCGGCACCACGGCGACGCGGAAGTACGCGGCCTGGACCTGACCGACCTCGCCGTCAACGTACGGACCAACACGCCTCCGGAGTGGCTGCGGCAGCGGATAGCCGCGTCGTTGGGGTCGCTGGCCGCCTATCCGGACGGGCGGCCGGCCCGCACGGCGGTCGCCGGGCGGCATGGGCTCCCCGAGGAGAGAGTGCTGCTCACGGCGGGCGCCGCCGAGGCGTTCGTCCTGCTCGCGCGGGCGCTGCCCGCACGGCGGCCGGTCGTCGTGCACCCGCAGTTCACCGAGCCCGAGGCGGCCCTGCGCGCGGCGGGTCATGAGGTCGGACGGGTGGTGCTGCGGCCGGAGGACGGCTTCCGGCTCGATCCCGCGGCGGTACCGGAGGACGCGGACCTGGTGGTGGTCGGCAACCCGACCAACCCGACGTCCGTGCTGCACCCCGCCGGCGTGCTGGAGCGACTGGCGCGGCCCGGGCGGACGCTGGTGGTCGACGAGGCCTTCATGGACGCCGTACCGGGCGAGCGTGAGGCACTCTGCGGGCGTACGGACGTCCCCGGGCTGGTGGTGCTGCGGAGCCTCACCAAGACCTGGGGGCTGGCGGGGCTGCGCATCGGTTACGTACTGGCCGACCCGGCGACGATCGCGCTGTTGCAGGAGGCGCAGCCGCTGTGGCCGGTGTCCTCCCCCGCGCTGGCGGCGGCCGAGGCGTGCATGGAGCCGCGGGCGCTGGTCGAGGCCGCGGACGCGGCGGACCGGATCGCGGTGGACCGGGCGCATCTGCTGGCCGGGCTGGCGGAGTTCAGCGAGGTACGGGTGGTGGAGCCGGCCGCCGCGCCGTTCGTGCTGCTGCGGCTGGAGCGGGCGGACGAGGTCCGGGAGCTGCTGCGCTCGCGCGGCTTCGCGGCGCGGCGCGGGGACACGTTTCCTGGGCTGGGCAGCGAGTGGCTGCGGCTCGCCGTACGCGACCGGGTGACGACCAACAGATTCCTTCAGGCGCTCGACCTGGCTCTGCAGGGACTGCCCCGGAGAGCCGTCGGCTGACGGCTCCCCGGGGCGGGTGATCAGCCTCGGGCGCTTGCGTGCGATGACCGTGGCGCCGGCAGGACGGCCGCGGCTCCCGCGATGTACGGGGTCGAGGAGCTGCCTCCGGTCTCGGCGAGGTCGCCGACTGCGCCGGCGACGGCGGTGCCACCGGTCACCCACCAGCGGCACCGCAGGACGGGGTTTCCGTGTGCGCCTTCGATACCAACGGCACAGGAGTTCCTCGGAATCACCCGTTCCACCGTGCGCGGAGCACTCAGGGCGAGTACCCCGGACGACGTGCCGAAGTGCTACAACGGGACAGCGGGTCGCGGCGTCACCGCCGGTCAACACGGCGCCCACCGCACGGTCAACCGGCCGTCAGCCCCTCACCCGCCCGTTGAGCACCACCCTCCGCGGCGACGCCAGCACCCGTACGTCCGCCCGCGGGTCCTCGTCGTACAGCACCAGGTCCGCCGGAGCGCCTTCCTCGAGCACGGGACGGCCGAGCCATCGCCGCGCGCCCCAGGCCGTCGCGGAGAGCGCGTCGAGGGGCGGGATGCCGGCCTTCACCAGTTCGGCGACCTCCTCCGCGATCAGACCGTGGGCCAGCGACCCGCCCGCGTCCGTACCGGTGAAGACCGGGATCCCCGCGTCGTACGCCGCGCGCACGGTGTCGTACCTGGCGGCGTGAAG
Organism: Streptomyces sp. NPDC005791; assembly: GCF_042871485.1. Lineage (NCBI taxonomy): Bacteria > Bacillati > Actinomycetota > Actinomycetes > Kitasatosporales > Streptomycetaceae > Streptomyces > Streptomyces sp. NPDC005791. The sequence goes on along the minus strand of NZ_JBIAIP010000024.1, from coordinate 3,052 downwards.
CCTGCGCATATGGGCGGACCAGCGGGGGAACCTGGCCTCACCGCCTGCCGCCAGGGCAGGGAAGGTGGCGATGTTGACCAGCGTCGGGACGATCGCCACGCCGCGCTCCGCGAACAGCGGAACGGTGTCCTCGGTCAGCCCCGTCGCATGCTCGATGCAGTCGATCCCTGCCTCCACCAGGTCCCGCAGCGCGTCCTCGGCGAAGCAGTGGGCGGTGACCCGGGCGCCGAGCCGGTGCGCCTCGGCGATCGCGGCCTCGACCTCGCCGCGCGGCCAGCATGCGGTCAGGTCCCCGGCGTCCCGGTCGATCCAGTCGCCGACCAGCTTCACCCAGCCGTCGCCGCGCCGCGCCTCCTGGGCGACGTAGGCGACGAGGTCGCCGGGCTCGATCTCGTGGGCGAAGTTGCGGAGGTAACGACGGGTCCTTGCGATGTGCCGCCCCGCCCTGATGATCTTCGGCAGATCCTCCCGCTCGTCCACCCACCGGGTGTCGGAGGGCGATCCGGCGTCCCGGATGAGCAGCGTGCCGGCCTCCCGGTCGGTGAGGGCCTGCTTCTCGCTGGTCGCCGCGTCGACGGGCCCCTCGTGGCCGAGTCCGACATGGCAGTGCGCGTCGACGAGGCCGGGCAGCACCCATCCGGTGAGCGTCACGGCACCGTCCGCGCCGGGCGGCCGATCGTAGGTGATCCGCCCGTCGACCGCCCAGAGTCCGTCCCTCACCTCGTCGGGCCCGACGAGCACCCGCCCCTTGATCCGCAGCACCGGCGCCACCTCGTGATCGCTCATGGAGTGCACTGTACGAGGCCGCCCGCCCGGGGGTCCGAGAGGTGCTTAGTACCCTCGAAGCAGGCGCTGACCGCGCACCGGCCGACCCGAAGAGAGCACCACCGTGACGCACCCGTTCCTCGACCTCGCACCGCTCACCGCCGCGCATTTCGCGGCGATCGAGCGGCGAGTGGCCGGCCTCCTCGCCACCGAGCAGGACATCGTCATCATGCAGGGCGAGGCGCTGCTGCCCCTCGAAGGCTGCATCCGGGGCGGCGCACGTCCCGGTTCGACGGCGCTGAACGTCGTCACCGGGCCGTACGGCCAGACCTTCGGCAACTGGCTGCGCGACTGCGGCGCCGAGGTGGTCGACCTCGCCGTGCCGTTCCGTTCCGCGGTCACCGCCGAGCAGGTGGAGCGTGCCCTGGCCGAGCACCCCGGGATCGACTTCGTGTCGCTCGTGCACGCCGAGGCCGCGACCGGCAACACCAACCCGGTCGCGGAGATCGGCGAGGTGGTACGGGCGCACGGCGCGCTGTTCATGGTGGACGCCGTCGCGTCGGTGGCCGCGGAGCCGCTGCTGGTGGACGCCTGGGGAGTGGATCTGTGCGTCATCGGCGCGCAGAAGGCCATGGGCGGCCCGGCCGGGGTGTCCGCGGTGTCGGTGAGCGCGCGGGCGTGGGAGCGGATGGCCGGCAACCCGCAGGCCCCGCGCCAGTCGTACCTCTCGCTGCTCGACTGGAAGGCCCGCTGGATCGACGGGGGCCGCACGGCGCTGCCGCACGCGCCCGCCCAGTTGGAGATGCTGGCGCTCGACGCGTGCCTGGAGCGGATCGAGGCGGACGGCCTGGACACGGTCATGGCGCGGCACGCGTCGGCGGCCGCGGCGACCCGTGCGGGCGCCACGGCGCTCGGCGGCGGGCTGGAGCCGTACGTCCACGACGCGCGTGACGCAGCACCGGTCGCCACGACGCTGCGTACACCGGCGGGCGTCGACGCCGCCGCGCTGGTCTCGCACGCCTTGGCGGCCGACCCGTCGCTGCCGCTGATCGCGGGCGGTGGGGCGCTGTCCAAGGAGATGGTCCGGGTCAATCACTACGGCGTGGACGCCACGCGGGACGCGGTGCTGTCCTCGCTGGCCGCCCTGGGCACGGCCCTGACGGACGCGGGCCGGAAGACCGATATCGATGCTGCCCGCGAAGCCGTCGCGGAAACCTGGCCGAACAGCTGAATTAATTCCGGCCCTCAGCGGCCGATGTAATCGACGCGAAAGGGGAGCTGCTTTATCGGGAGCAGCTCCCCGCATTCTTCTTCCCCCGTTCTTCGGACCTAAACGCCCTGGTTTCCGCTGAGGACATCCACGTAATCCGAACAGGTGTCACGGGAGTTGCAGATATGTGACCGACCCCACAACCGGTTCGTTATGCCCGGAAAATACCGGACAGATACGCCCGAATCCCCGCCGCGCGGAGCCCGGCCCGCGCCCGCGTGATAACACAGCAGGCGCGTTCACCCAACCCCTCACGGCGATGCAATTTCGATTTTTGCTGGGTAAATTCAATTCGCATGACCGCCGCACCAGCAGATTTTGCACGTGCCCGAAGCGAATTCCTCAGAATCGACACCCCGCGAGTGGAGGACGGAGCCGCGATCTGGCGTATCGCCCGCGACTCCGAGGTCCTGGACCTCAACTCCTCGTACAGCTACCTGCTGTGGTGCCGTGACTTCGCGGCGACCTCCGTGGTCGCCCGCGACGAGAGCGGCGACCCGATCGCCTTCGTGACCGGCTACATCCGCCCCGACCGCCCCGAGACGCTCGTCGTCTGGCAGGTGGCCGTCGACCGGGCGCACCGTGGCAAGGGACTGGCGGCCACGCTGCTGGACGCGCTGACCACCCGCGTCGCCTCCGAGCAGGGACTGGCATCGGTCGAGACGACCATCACTCCGGACAACACCGCCTCCGACCGGCTGTTCACGTCGTTCGCGCAGCGTCACGACGCTCCGCTGGAGCGCGAGGTGCTCTTCGACGGTGCCCTGTTCCCCGAGGGAACGCACCTGCCCGAAGTGCTCTACCGCATCGGTCCGTTCTAGAACTCTGATCGCCCTCCCGCGCCCCGCCCGGGCGCGGCTTCCCGGGCACGCCTGACCCGCCGCCCGTCACACCCCTCGAGCAGGAGACCAGCTGTGACCATCACCCCGCCCGCCCTGAGTGTCTTCGAGACCCTGGAGTCGGAGGTACGGAGCTACTGCCGTGGTTGGCCCGCGGTCTTCGACCGCGCACAGGGCG
>NZ_JBIAIP010000023.1:0-69552 GCF_042871485.1 Streptomyces sp. NPDC005791 | reverse complement strand
GACAACATCACCCCGTACGCGCGCAGCAACGTCTTCATCGTCTTCAACAGCGTGGAGAACACGGCCCAGGAGCCCTTCGCGGCCCCGATCCGCCGGCCCGACTTCATCGGAGCACGCGACTTCGCGCCCATCAGGTGACGGCCGACGTCCGCTGCCGTCGCACCCCCACCGGCCGTGACCGCGCCGGTGGGGGTGCGTGTGCGCGCCCTCCTTGCCGGCGAAACCGTGACCCGCACCGCACCGAGGAGACCGACGGGCGTGCGCGGCCGAGGCCGACGCCCAGTCGGGTCGGCCACCGCCGCCGCGCCGTCTCCCCTGACCGGCGAGCGGAGTGCCCCCGCGGCCGGGGACGCCGGGGTGACGACGGCGCTGCCTGCACCACACCGAGCCCTGCCTCCCGGGGGCGATCCCGGGCCCTCTCCGGTGCGACGGCCGGCGCCCAGGGCGACGCGGAGGACCACGTCGTCCGACGGCGCGGAACCCGCTGAGACCTTCGCAGGGGGAAGAAGTGTCGGCGCGTCAGGCCGAGCGGCGTCATATCGGGGGTGAACGGTCCTGCGGTGATCCACTTTCTGGCGCCCGGCTCCATCAGGTCTTAGGTTAGGTTAGCCTCTCCTGTGCTGTGGCGTCGTGACCGTCACCTTCACCGTCGGTGCGCCGACCGCGCTGCCGGCAACCGCCCCTCAGGAGTCTTTCCATGAACCAGACCTTGTCGCCCGAACGTGTCCGCGCCGACGTCGCGGAACTGATCGGATGCGAACCTGCCGAGATCGAACCCGAGGAGAACCTGACCGACCTCGGTCTGGACTCGGTGCGGACCATGGTTCTGGTCGAGCGCTGGCGTGCCGCCGGGGCGGACACGCTGGAGTTCGCCGATCTGGCCGAGCAGCCCGAACTGGCCCACTGGACGCAGCTGCTGACGGGAGGGGCCGCATGAGCCGGGTCGATCACCGGGACCGGCACCTGGACCGGATCGCAGAGGTCCGGGCGGGCCTGCGGGCCGAGAAGGTGGGCTATCCCATCGGCATCCGGGAGACCGAGGTCGTACGTACCGTCATGGTCGGGGCCGGTCTGCTGCGGGTGACCCTGGGCGGGAAGGGCACCGAGGGGTTCGAGGCCCACTCGCCGGACGAACACGTGAAACTGCTCTTCCCGGAGGCGGACGGCACGCTGCGGCTGCCGGAACAGAACGGGACGATGCTGCGCTGGGCGGGCTCGGCGCTCCGCTCCCGCCAGTACACGGTGCGCCGTTATGACCCGGTCGCCGGTGAGATCGACATCGACGTCGCCCTGCACGACGGCGGCCTCGCGTCGGACTGGGCGCGTGAGGCCAGGCCGGGCGCCGTCATGCACCTCGCCGGGCCGCCCGGCGGGCTGATCGTCCCGCACTCCTACGACCGTTACCTGCTCGCCGGTGACCTGACGGCCCTGCCGGCGATCGCACGCTGGCTGGAGGAGCTGCCCAGAAGCGCCAAGGGCTGGGCCTTCATCGAAGTCACCGACCCCACGCAGGAGATCGCGCTGTCCGCGCCCGAGGGTGTCGAGGTGTGCTGGCTGCACAGCGCCGACCTTCCTGCGGGATCCGGTGACGCCCTGGCGCGGGCCGTGACCGAGGTGACGGTGCCTGAAGGGGAGCGGGTGTACGTATGGGTCGCGGGTGAAGCGGGACAGATCAAGCCGCTCCGCCGCTGGGTCCGGGACGAGTTGGGGCTGGAGAAGGCCGACCACGACATCACCGGTTACTGGAAGCGCGGTGTCTCCGACTTCGACGAGGACGGCCACTGACCGACCGGCGGCCCGGGCGGGGAGCGAGCCCGGCGTCGAAGCGGGGGTCCTGGCGTGAGATCATCAAATAAGGTTAGCCTTACCTAAATCACAGGGAGCGTTGCATGTCCATACGCAGAACGTCCGGCCTCGTCGGCGCCGTCTCGCTGGCTCTGGTCCTGGCCGGGTGCGGATCGTCGTCGGACGGTGAGGGGTCGGCGGCCTCGGACAAGAGCAGGACCCGGGGCTTCGCCGCCGACAACGGCAAGATCACCATCCCCGCCGACCCACAGCGTGTGGTGGCCACCGGCTACGCCGTGCCCGCCCTGATCGAGGCCGATGCCCCGCTGGTCGGGATCTCGTCGTGGAAGCGCGGCGAGCCGATGATGAGCAAGGAGGACCTGGCCGAGTACAAGAAGCTCACCAAGGTGGCGGGTGAGCAGGCCGCCGAGACCAACTACGAAGCCATCGCCGAGGCCGAGCCCGACCTGATCGTCATCGGTGTGCCCGCACCCGTGCTCGGCGACATCGACGTCAAGCGGCTGGAGTCCATCGCCCCCGTCGTGGCGATCGGCCCGAGCCTGCCGTCCGCGTGGCGCGACCTGTCCCGCAAGCAGGCCGACGCGGCCGGCGCCCTCGAGAAGTTCGACGCCGGTCAGAAGGCGTACGAGGCGAAGGCCGCCGAGCTGAAGACGAAGTACGCGGACGTGCTGCCCCAGCTCCGACTGGGACACGTCGGTGCGTACGGCGAGGTCGCCAAGGGCAACTTCCACCGGGAGTTCGGTGGCTCGTGGGGGACCAACATCACCGAGGACATCGGCGCGAAGTACTACGGCAAGGTCAAGAAGCCCGGCCCCGGGTCGAGCGCGGTCAGCGAGTACCCGTCCATCGAGGAACTCCCGGACGCGTTCGGCGAGGCCGACGCCCTGACATACTCCGTCAACGCCGACGGCAGCGTCTCCGAAGCGGTCCAGTACGTCCTCGACTCGAAGCTGTGGAAGAACCTGCCCGCCGTCAAGGCCGGCAAGACCTTCCCGATCCGCTACACCGAGGCCGCGACCTACGGGTCGGCCATGAACACTCTGGACGCGATCGACACGTCGCTCGCTCCGCTGCTGAAGCCGTGACCGTCGCGGGTCGCGCGTCCGGGCCGTCCGGAGCCGAGCGCACCGCCCTGCCGCAGATCGGCCTGCTCGTGGGCGGACTCGTACTGCTGGCGGCGGTCGCCGTGCTCAGCATGGGAATCGGCGCACACCCGGTTCCACCGGGCGAGGTCGTGCGCGCGTTGCTGAACTACCAGGGCACCGACGCGCACGTGATCGTGCGTGACGTACGGGGCCCGAGGGCGCTGCTGGCCGTCGCGGTGGGTGCCGCGCTCGCGGTGTCGGGCGCGCTGATCCAGACGCTGGCCCGCAACCCGCTCGCGGAGCCCGGCATCCTCGGCGTCACCGCGGGTGCCGGGTTCGCCATCACCGTGGGGTCGGCGCTCGGACTGGCCGCCGGGCAGGGGGGACAACTCGGCTTCGCGATCCTCGGCGCGGTGGTCACGGCGGTGCTGGTCGCCTCCGTGGGGCGCCGCTCCCCGCTGCGCCTGGTGCTCACCGGCGTGGCACTGACCGCGGTGCTGAGTGGTGTCGCCCTCGGCCTGCGGCTGATGCTCCCGGACGTCTTCGACATGTACCGCTTCTGGTCGGTCGGATCGCTGGCGGCCCGCGAACAGGCGCCGCTGGCACTGCCACTGGCCGCGATCGTGGTCTCCCTGTGCGGGGCGCTGCTGCTGAGCAGGGCGCTCAACGCCCTCGCGCTGGGCGAGAACGTGGCGCACACCCTGGGCGCGGGAGTCGGCCGGGTGCGGGGCGCCGCGCTGGTGCTGATCACCGTGCTCTGCGGGGCGGCGACGGCGGTGGCCGGGCCGATCCTGTTCGTCGGCCTGATCGTGCCGCACCTGGTCCGCAAGCCCGCGGCGGGTTCGGTGCCCTGGCTGATCCTCTACACGATGGTGCTGGGGCCCGTCCTGCTGCTGGTCGCCGACATCGGGTCGCGGGTGCTGCTGCCCACTGGCGAGGTGCCGGTCGGCATCGTGACCGCGTTCCTCGGCGGCCCCATGCTGATCTGGGCGGTTCGCCGTTACGGGGCGGGATCACTGTGAACACATACAAACCGAAGGTCGAACGCCGCACGACGGTACTGGTCGCGGTCATGGCCGCCCTGATGTCGTGTCTGGGCCTGGTCGGACTCTGTTACGGGGCGTCCTGGGCCTCCCCCGGCGAGGTGTTCGCCGTACTGACCGGCGCGGACCACTCCGTGGTGATCTCGGACTGGCGGTTGCCGCGGGTGCTGGCCGGACTCGTCTTCGGCGCCGCGCTGGGAGTCGCGGGGGCGATCTTCCAGAACCTCACCCGCAACCCGATGGGCAGCCCGGACGTCATCGGGCTCGACGCGGGCGCCTACACCGGTGCTCTGGTCGCCATCACCGTGCTGTCCGGCACGTCCGCCCAACTGGCCACCGGCTCCGTGCTCGGAGGGCTGCTCGTCGCGGCCGCGATCTATCTTCTGGCGTTCCAGAAGGGCTTCTCAGGACTGCGGTTGGTGGTGATCGGCATCGCGATGAACGCGATGGTGACCGCGATCAACTCGTGGATCGTGCTGCGCGCCGAGCTGGAGGTGGCCATCGCCGCCGTCGGCTGGAGCGCGGGATCGCTCAACGGCGTGGGCTGGGAAGACCTCGGAATCCCGTTCGCGCTGATCGCCGTGCTGCTGATCCTGATGACGACGCGGGCCCACGCCATGCACCAGGCATCGCTCGGAGACGCGGTCGCGACGACCACCGGCGTCGGGCTCAACCGGCTGCGGCTGCTCATGGTGCTGGTCGGCGTCGGCTGCACGGCCACGGTGACCGCGGTCGCCGGGCCGATCGCCTTCATCGCCCTTGCGGCCCCCCAGATCGGCCGCCGGCTTGCCGGTGCGGCCGGTGTGCCACTGCTCCCGGCCGCGCTGACCGGGGCGGTTCTGCTCCAAGGCGCCGACCTGCTCGCCCAGATGCTGCTGGCGCCCGTCGCGCTGCCCGTAGGAGTGGTGAGTACCGCGATCGGCGGTTGCTATCTGATCTGGCTGCTGACCAAGGAGGTGAGGCGCGCATGACCGCACGCCTGACCGCGCGGGAGATCACCCTGCGCTACGGAGACCGGGTCGTGTCCACACGGCTGAGCCTCGACGTCCCCGACGGCGCGTTCACCGCCATCGTGGGTCCCAACGCCTGTGGGAAATCGACCCTGCTGCGCGCGCTGGTGCGGCTGCTGCGCCCGGAGGCCGGGCACGTGGAACTCGACGGCCGCGCCGTCGGCGACTACGCGCCCAAGGCACTGGCCAAGCAACTCGGTTTCCTGCCGCAGGATCCGCTGGCCCCCGAGGACATCAAGGTCCGCCAGCTCGTGAGCCGGGGACGGTTCCCGCACCAGTCACTGCTGGCGCTGTGGTCGCCGCAGGACGAGGAAGCCGTCACCGGGGCGATGGTCGCCGCCGGCGTCGAGGACCTGGCCGGAAGACCGGTGCAAGAGCTGTCCGGCGGTCAGCGCCAGCGGGTGTGGATCGCCATGGTGCTGGCCCAGCGGACGCCCTACCTGCTGCTCGACGAACCGACGTCCTTCCTGGACATCACCCACCAGTACCAGCTGCTCAGCTTGCTGGCCCGGCTGCGCGACGAGGGCCGCACGGTGGTCGCCGTCCTCCACGACATCAACCAGGCCTGCCGGTTCGCCGACCATCTGGTCGCCATGAGGGACGGCCGGGTGGTTGCCGAGGGCGACCCCGGGGCCGTCGTGGACGCCGCGCTGATCAAGGACGTCTTCGACCTGCCGAGCGTCATCGTCCCCGACCCGGTGACAGGCACACCGATGGTCGTCCCCACACTGCAAGGAGAGTAAGTTGAGCACCGCAAGCGTGGCCTCGGACGGCCTTCTCGCCCTGACCCGCGCCCAGTTGGGTATCTGGAACGCACAGCGCCTGGAGCCGGACTCGCCGTACTACGTCGTCGGTGACGTCATCGAGATATCCGGCACCGAGCCGGTCGACGTCGACGCGCTGGTCGAGGCGGTCCGGGCCACCACGGAAGAGGCCGAGACGCTGCGCCTGCGCGTGTACGACACTCCGGAAGGGCCACGCCAGAGGGTCAGCGAGGAACCGGTCGAGCGGCCCGAGGTGCTCGACGTCAGCTCAGCACCCGATCCCGTGGCCGCCGCCCAGGCGCTGGTCGACGCAGAGCGGGCCCGGGCGGGAGAGGAATGCCGGGGGATGGTGGACCGGCCGCTCTACTCCCGGACGGTCATCCGGCTCTCCGACCGCGAGGTCTGGTACACCCAGCTCGGCCACCATCTGGTCTTCGACGGCTACACCGCCGCGATGCTCGCCCGCCGCACCGGCGCCCGCTACACCGCCCTGGTACGAGGCAAGGAGCCCGCCAGGTCGACCTTCGGCGCCTTCGCCGCTCTCGTCGCCGCCGACCAGGCGTACCGTGACAGCGACCGGTTCGCCGAGGACCGCGCGTACTGGGTGGAGCGGTTCACCCCGCTCCCCGACCTCCCCTCCCACGACGATCCCGGCACCGACGACGGTGTGCCGGACCGAACCCTGAGCGCACGCGCCGTCCTGACCCCCGAAGAGACGGCCCGGCTGCGGGAGTTCGCCGACGGCGAGGGCGTCACCTGGGGCGAGGCGCTGATCGCCGGGTACGCCGCCTTCCTGCACCGCATGCTGGCCCGCACCGATGTGGTCTTCGCGCTGCCGCTGATGTGCCGGGCGGGCTCCGTCGAGCTGCGAACCCCCGCCATGGCGGTCAACGTGCTGCCGCTGCGGGTGACCGTGCGCGCGGGTGACCGGCTCGGCGAGCTGAGCCGGCGGGTGTCCTGCGCCATGCGCGAGATGCGCGACCACCAGCGGTACAGGGGCGAGGACCTGCCTCAGGACCTCGGAGTGCCCGGCGCAGGCGCCCTGTTGCACGGACGCGGCATCAACCTCAAGGCGTTCGACCTGGCGATCGACTTCGCCGGGTCCGGCGGAGTGATGCGTAACGTCGCGGGCGGCCCTCCCGAGGACATGGGACTGAGCGTCCTGCCGACCCGCGACGGTGGGCTGCTGCTCGGCTTCGAGGTCGACGCGCGAACCCACGACCAGGCGGCCGTCGACAGTCTGCTGGCCGGGCTGCGCACCCTGCTGACCGCGCTCGTCGACGGACGGCCCGTCGGTCGGATCGCCATGACGGACGATGTGGACGGCCTGATGGCGGCCTGGTGCCCGCCCGCGCTGCCCGGCACTCCGGTGGACGTGCCCTCCGCGTTCGACGCGATGGCCGCCGCCGGTCCCGGGCGCACCGCTCTCGTCTGCGGAGACGAGCGACTGAGCGCGGCGGACCTGGCGGGCCGGGTGCACCGGCTGGCCCGAGCGCTGCTGGCCCGCGGGATCGGGCCCGACGACGTCGTCGCCCTCGCCCTGCCACGTTCGGCCGACTCGGTGACCGCACTGCTGGCGGTGATGGACGCGGGCGCCGCCTTCCTGCCGCTGGACTCCGCGTACCCGCCCGAGCGGCTGCGCGATCTGATCGACGACACCCGCCCCGCGCTGGTCGTGACCGACGGCACGCTCGACGGGCTGCCGTGGCAGACCCTGCTCGGCGAGGCCGAGGGCCTGTCCGGTGCGCCGCTGACGGCTGACGAGCTGGCCGCGCCCCGGCACCCCGAACACCTCGCCTACGTGATCCACACCTCCGGGTCGACCGGACGCCCCAAGGGCGTACTCGGCCGGGTGGGCGGCCTGGCCTCGCTGCTGCACCACCAGCGGTCCACGGTCGTCGCGGAGGCCGAACAGGCCGCGGGCCGACGCCTGCGCGCCGCGCACACCTACTCGTTCGCCTTCGACTCCGCCTTCGACCACCTGGTGTGGCTGCTGTGCGGGCACGAACTGCACGTCTACGACGCGGAGACCATCCGCGACGCCGACGCCCTGCTCGCCGCATACGACCGCGACGGCATCGACATCGTGGACACCACCCCGTCGATGGCTCTGCCGCTCGTCGACGGCGGCCTGCTGGACCGGCGGCCGACCCTGCTGGTCCTCGGCGGAGAGGCCACCCCGCCCGCCCTGTGGCGGCGGGTCGCCGAGTCGGGGACGACCGCGCGCAACATCTACGGGCCGACCGAAGCGACCGTGGACAGCACCACCGCGCGGATCGACGACGGCGAGCCGGCGATCGGGCACCCGCTCGCGGGCACCCGGACCTATGTGCTGGACAGCGCGCTGCAGCCGGTGCCCCCCGGCACGACGGGCGAGCTCTACCTGGCGGGCCCGCACCTGGCCCGCGGGTACCTCGGCAGGCCCGGAGCCACCGCCGAGCGCTTCGTCGCCGACCCGTTCGGTGCGGCGGGGGAGCGGATGTACCGCACCGGCGACCTGGCCCGATGGGTGCCCGGCCGGGGTATCGCGTACGGAGGCCGGGGCGACGGACAGGTCAAGATCCGCGGACACCGGGTCGAGACCGGCGAGGTCGAGGCCGCCCTCGCCGCGGTCCCCGGGGTCACCGCGTCGGCCGCCAGGGTGCTGTCGTCCCGGCTGATCGGCTACGTCGTGTCCACCTCGGTCACCGGTGACGAGGCGCGCGCGCACCTCGCCGAGAGGCTGCCCGACCACCTGGTGCCCGCGGCGGTGGTCGTGCTGGCCGGGCTGCCGGTCACGCCCAACGGCAAGCTCGACCGCGCCGCCCTCCCGGCGCCCGCGGCAGCCGGCGGCGGCCGGGAGCCGCGCACCGAGCGGGAGCGCCTGCTGTGCGCCGTACTCGCCGAGGCGTTCGACGTCGAACGGGTCGGTGTGGACGACGACTTCTTCGCCCTCGGCGGGGACAGCATCACCGCGATCACCGTCAGCAGCAGGCTGCGGGCCGCGGGCCTCGGGCTGCGGCCGCGAGACCTGCTCGCCCGCCGCAGTTTCGCCGCACTGGCCGCCTCCGCCGAACTGCTGGAGGACGTGCCCGAGCCGTTCGACGACCCGATCGGGTCCGTGCCCGCGCCGCCGATCGTACGAGGCCTGCTCGACCCGCACCCGGACGTCGACGTCGTCGCCGGGTACGCGCAGTGGACCGCCCTGAGCGTCGACACCCTGGACCACGACGACCTGGTCGCCGGCACGCAGGCCGTGCTCGACCACCACGACGCCCTGCGGCTCCGGGCGGACGACGGTACGGAGGTGCTGCCCCGCGGTGCGGTACGGGCCGTCGTCGACGAGGTCCGCGGCGAGGACGTGACCGCTCTGGCCGGGCGGCTGGCGGGACAGCTCGACCCGAGGGCCGGCGATCTGGTGCGGGTTGCCCTGCTCCGTACCGGCGACGGTACGCCGGACCGGCTGGTCGTCGTCGTGCACCACCTCGCCATCGACGGTGTGTCCTGGCGTGTCCTGCTGCCCGACCTGCACACGGCCTGCACGGGCGGCGCCCTCGACCCGGTCGGATCGTCCTGGCGGCGGCACGCCCTGCTGCTCGCCGGCATAGGGGCGTCCGGCGCGCGACGGGGCGAACTCGACCACTGGCGGGCCGCGCTCGCCTCCGCCTCCCGGCTGGGCGCCCGGCCGCTGGACCCGGCGCGCGACACGGTCGCGACCGCCCGTCGCTCGGTCACCGTGGCCTCGCCCGAGGTCACCGAGGCACTGCTGACGACGCTGCCCGCGGCGTACCGCGCCGGAGTCGACGAGGTGCTGCTGGCCGCACTCGTCCTGGCCCTGCGTAACTGGGGCCTGTCCGGAGACGAGGTGACCGTCTCGATGGAGGGCCACGGCCGCGAACACCTCGACCTGGCCCGTACGGTCGGCTGGTTCACCAGCGAGTACCCGGTCCGCGTGCCCACCACCGACGACGTGGGCCGTGCGCTGCGCGCCGCCAAGGAGGCCAGGCGCGGCGTCCCCGACGGCGGTGTCGGTTACGGCGTCCTGCGCCACCTCGACCCGGAGGCGGCCGCCGAACTCTCGGCGACCCCGCCCCCGGACGTCCTGCTCAACTACCTCGGCCGCTTCGCCCCGTTGACCGCGAGCGGATGGCGTCTGCCGGAACACGACGCCTTCTCGGTGACCGAACCCCCCGCCAAGGCACTGGAACAGGTGCTGGCCCTCAACTGCTTCGTCCACGAGGAGGGCGCGCCGCGGCTCGCCGTCGAGTGGACGGCGGCGACCGGAGTCCTGGGAACCGACGTCGTAGCGGCCCTGCAGACGGCCTGGGCCGAGGCCCTGGACACGCTGGCCACACACGCGCTCCACACCACCGGCGGGCTCACCCCGTCCGACCTCCCTCTGCTCGACCTCGACCAGAGCGCGATCGACGCCCTCGAACGCACCGGCCGCATCGCCGACGTACTGCCCGCCACCCCCCTGCAGGTCGGACTGTCCTTCCACACCCTGGTCCGTGACGCCGAGGAGACCGACGTCTACGTCGTCCAGGCCGTGACCACCCTGATCGGCGAACTGGACCCGGACCGCATGGCCGAGGCCGCGCGCGAGCTGCTGCGCCGCCACCCGGCCCTGCGCGTGTACCTGGGCACGGCCGGCGACGAGGTGGTGCAAGTGGTCCCGGCCGACATCTCCCTGGACTGGCGGGCGGACGACCGGTTCCCCGAAGCCGCCCGCGTCGACCTCGAGCGCCCCTTCGACCCGAACCGGCCGCCGCTGATCCGCTTCCTGCTGTCCCGCGTCGGGCCCGCCGAGCACAAGCTGGTGATCACCAACCACCACGCCCTGCTCGACGGCTGGTCGATGCCGCTGGTCGGCCGCACCCTGCTCGCCCTCTACGCCGAGCTGAGCGGCGGGCCCGCCGCGCCCACCGCTCCGCCGCTGTCGGAGTACTTCCGGTGGCTGGCGGGCCGGGACCGGGAGGTGTCGCTCGCCGCGTGGCGGGACGCCCTCGCGGGCGTCGACGAGGCGACGCGGCTGGCACCCGCGGTCACCGGGGGGACCGGCATCGAGCGGCCGGGCCGGGAGACCGTCGGCCTGGGCCGCGAGTTCAGCGACCGGCTGCGCGCGTTCGCACGCGAGGAGGGCGTCACCCTCACCACGGTGCTCCAGACGGCGTGGGGGCTGCTGCTGGGCAGGCTCACCGGGCGCCTCGACGTCGTGTTCGGCTGCCCGGTCTCCGGCAGGCCCGCCGAGGTCGACGGAGTGGAGTCGATGATCGGTCAGCTCGGCACCACGATCCCCGTACGCGTCCGGCACACCCGGGACACGACCGCGCGTGACCTCATGGCGCAGGTGCACACCGAGAGCGTCGCGCTGGCCGAGCACCACCACGTCGGTCTGCCGGAGATCCAGCGTGCGACAGGCATCGGCGAACTCTTCGACACCATGCTGGTGATGGAGAACTTCCCGCTCTCCAGCCGGAACCGCACCCCGCTCGCCCCCGGGCTCGACCTCGCGGGGGTGGACATCACCGACGCCACCCACTACGCCCTGACCGTCATAGTGATCCCCGGCGACGACATCACCATCGGCCTCGGCTACCAGCCGCGCGCCTTCGACGCGTCGACCGTGCGCGACTACGGCCGCTGGCTGCACCACCTCCTCCGGGAGATCGTCGACGACCCGGCGCGGCCCGCCGTCCGGCTGCCGGCGCTCGACCCCGGCGAGCGGGACCGGATGCTGCGCACCGGCACCGAGATCGTCGCCGCGAAGGCCCGCGGCCACTGGCTGGAGGAGTTCGCCGCCTGGGTGGGCCGCAAGCCCGACGCCGAGGCCCTGGTCTGCCGCGACCGCAGCCTCACCTACGCCGAACTGGACCGGCAGGCCAACCGGCTCGCCCACGCGTTGATCGCACGCGGCGTACGGCCTCAGGACCCGGTCGCGGTCCTGCTCGGACGCGACGTCGAGATGACCGTGGCCCTGTTCGGCGTGGCCAAGGCGGGCGCCGTGTACGTACCCATGGACGCGAGTTACCCGCGCGAGCGGCTCGCCTACATGTTCGACGACATCGCCCCGGCCGCCGCCGTGACGACCGGCGCCGAACTGCCCGTGGCCCGCGACGTCCCCGTGCTGCGGCTGGACGACCCGGCCACGCTCGCCTCGGCGCCGGACACCGACCCCGCCGAAGCGCGTGCCGCACTCACCGAGGACGCGCTCGCCTACGTCATCTACACCTCCGGAACCACCGGGCGGCCCAAGGGCGTCGGGGTGACCCACCGCGGCGTGCCCGACCTCATCGCGCTCCAGGAGGAGGTCGTCGGCATCACCGAGCACGACCGCTACCTGCACTTCGCGTCGACCAGCTTCGACGTCGCGTTCTGGCAGACCATGGTGCCGCTGCTCTCCGGCGGCACGTCCGTGATCGCCCCCGAGGAGGTGCGCGTCCCCGGCGACGAACTCCTCGACTACATCGCCGAGCACCGGGTGACCGGGGTGAACCTGCTCCCCTCGTTCCTGGCCGCGATGCCCGACGACCGCACCGTCGACCCCGACGTGTTCTTCGTCGTCGGCGCCGAACGTCTCGACCCGGAACTGGCCCGACGCTGGGGCCAGGGCCGAAGGGCGCTGTTCAACGCCTACGGTCCGACCGAGGTCACGATCAACTCCACGACGTGGCGGTACGACCCGGACGACGCCGGGCCGTTGCCCATCGGCCGCCCGGATCCCGACGTCCGCGCCTACGTGCTCGACGGCGGGCTCCAGCCGGTCGGCGTCGGCGTGACCGGCGAGCTGTACCTCGGCGGGCCGAGCCTGGCTCGCGGTTACCTCGGCCGTCCCGGGCTGACCGCCGCGACGTTCGTCGCCGACCCGTTCGGCCCGCCGGGGGAGCGCCTCTACCGCACGGGCGACCTCGTGCGGTGGCGGCCCGACGGACAGCTGGTGTTCCTCGGCCGCGCCGACCACCAGATCAAGATCCGTGGCTTCCGGGTCGAACTGGGCGAGATC
Source organism: Streptomyces sp. NPDC005791 (assembly GCF_042871485.1). Classification (NCBI taxonomy): domain Bacteria; kingdom Bacillati; phylum Actinomycetota; class Actinomycetes; order Kitasatosporales; family Streptomycetaceae; genus Streptomyces; species Streptomyces sp. NPDC005791. The sequence goes on along the minus strand of NZ_JBIAIP010000023.1, from coordinate 56,862 downwards.
GAATCCACCCTGACCGGCCACCCCGACGTACGCGCCAGCGCCGTGATCATGCGGGAGGGCCGGCTCGTCGGCTACGTCATCCCGACCGACGACGCCGACCTGGACACCGTACGACTGCGCGCGTACCTGGCGGAGCAACTGCCCGACCACATGGTGCCGACGGCGCTCGTCCCGCTCGACCGGCTGCCGCTGGGCCCCGGCGGCAAGCTCGACGCCTCGGCACTGCCGGCTCCCGAGACCACGGCGGAGGCGCGGCGTGAGCCCTCCACCGAGGCCGAGGCGGTGCTGCTCGGCGTGTTCCGCGATGTGCTGGGCACCGACGACATCGGCCTCGACGACGACTTCTTCGCCGTCGGCGGCGACAGCATCGTGTCGCTGCAAGTGGTGTCGCGGGCCCGGCGCCACGGGCTCGGCCTGAACGCACGCGACGTCTTCGAAGGGGAGACGGTCGCCGGGACAGCCGCCCGGGCCCGCGACCTCGACGGCGCCGAGGCACCCGCCGTCGGCGACGCGCCACTGACCCCGGTCATGCGGGACCTGCTGCGCCGCGCCGGCGCCGCCGCGGACGGGTTCTGCCAGTGGGTGGAGATCTGCGTCCCGCCGGGGGGCGACGAGACGGTCTGGCGGACCGTGCTCGACGCGCTGCTCGCCCGGCACGACGTGCTGCGGGCACACCTCGCCGGCGACGTGCTGCGCATCCCCGCCGTCGGCGCGGTGACCGGGGCCGACGTACTGACCCGCGTACCGGTGGACGGCGACCTGCGGGCCGCCGCCGACGCCGCGACCGCGGCGGCCCGGGAGGCGATGGACCCGCGCACCGGTCCGCTGCTGCGTGCGGTGTGGGTGGACGCCGGGCCGGACCGGCCGGGCCGGCTCGTCCTGGTCGCCCACCACCTGGTCGTCGACGGAGTGTCCTGGCGCGTCCTGCTCGACGACGTGGAACACGCCCACTCCGGTGGAGCGCTGGTCCGGCACGGCCAGTCGTTCCTCGGCTGGGCGCGTTCCCTGCGCGACGCCGACCGGCGTGCCGAACTGCCGCACTGGCAGCGGATGAAGGCCACCGAGGCACTCGCCCGTCCGCTCGACCCCGCCAGGGACACCGTGGCCACCGCGGCGCACCACGAGATCCGGCTCGACGCCGACGCGACACGCGCCCTGATCACGACCCTGCCCGCCGCTCACCGAACCACACCGGACGCCGTCCTGCTGACGGCACTCGCCCAGGCGGTACGGGCCTGGCGGCGGACGCCGCGGCTCCTGGTCGCACTCGAGAGCCACGGCCGCCCGCGGCAGGTCGACCTGTCCCAGACCGTCGGCTGGTTCACCGCCGTGCACCCCGTACTGATCGACGCCGACGACGACGTGCAGGCGGTCAGGGAGCGGCTCCGCGCACAGGGCGACGGCCTCGGCTACGGCGTCCTCACCGCCGCGGGTCTGCTGGATCCCGTGGAACCGGAGGTCGCCTGGAACTATCTCGGCCGCTACCCGGGCGCCCCGGTCCAGGAGACACCGTGGCAAGCACCCCCGGACGCCGATCCGCTCGGATCGGGCGGCTCCGACGCGATGCCCCTGCCCCACAGCCTCATGGTCAACGCCCTCGTACGCGACGACATGCTCGGCGTCCGGATCACCTGGTCCTCCGCACTGTTCACCGCCGCCGAGATCGAGGACCTGGCCGAGCACCTGCGGACCGCGCTCCTGCGCACGGCCGCCGCACCGGAGATCGCGCAGCTCGGCCCCGGCCGCCCGGTCGCCGAGGTGCAGCCGCTCACCCCGTTGCAGGAGGTGATGCTGCGGCACTCGCGCAGCGAGCGCCCCGACCCGTACACCGTGCAGTCGGCGTTCTCCCTCGCCGGCCCGCTCGACATCGACGCCCTGCGCGCGGCGGGCGGCGACCTGCTGGACCGCCACCCGAACCTCGGCGCCGTGTTCCCCGCCTCCCTGGCGGTGATCCCCATCTCGCCCCGGCCTGACTTCCGCGTGACCGACGGCCCGGCCGATGAGGTGCTGGCCGCCGACCTGGCCGAGTCCTTCGACCTCGGCCGGGGACCACTGGTCCGCCTGACCGTGATCCGGCTCGGCCCCGAGCGCACCGACCTGGTCCTGACCACCCATCACGTGCTCTCCGACGGCTGGTCCGCGCCGCGCATCCTCACCGAGCTGTTCGCCCTCTACACGGCCCGGGTCCACGGCGGGGCACCGGACCTGCCCGCACCCGTGCCGTTCTCCGGCTACCTGCGCTGGTGCGCCGACCACGAGCCCGACCTCTCCGCCTGGGCGGCCGAGCTGGACGGGCTGCCCGAGGGCGACTACCTGAGCAGCGGCCGGCCCGGTCCGCAACGGCCGGCACCCGAGGTCATCACGTTCGCCCCCGCGTTGGTGGCCGACCTCACCCACCTCGCCGCACGGCGCGGTCTGACCCGCAACACACTGGTGCAGGGCGCCTGGTCGGTGCTCCTCGCCCGGCGCTCGGGCCGCACGGACGTCTGCTTCGGCGCCATGGTCGCCTGCCGCCCTCCGGAGCTGGAGGGCGTCGAGGAGATCATCGGACTGCTGGCCAACACCGTCCCCGTCCGCGCGCGGCTCGAAGGCACCCTCGCCGAGACGCTCGCCGCCCTCCAGGCCCGGCAGCGGGCCCTGGTCGAGGACCAGCACGTCGCCCTGTCCGATCTGGAACGCCTGACCGGACGGCACAGGCTGTTCGACAGCATGGTGGTGTTCGAGAACTACCCCGTCGACCCGGAACGCCTGCGTGAACCCGCCCCCGGGCTCACGGTCGTCGGCACCCGCTTCCGTGAGGCCACACACCACCCGGTGACCCTGACGGTCATGCCGGACGGTGACGGCTGGACCGGGGTGCTCGCCCACCGGGCCGGCGCGGACGCAGGCGGACTCGCCGAGGAACTGCTCGACCTGCTCCGCACGCTGGACGAGCACCTCGACGACGACGTGCACGCCCTCCTGGAGGACCGATGACCGGGGCCGTCGCACCGCCCGTCGAGAGGGTGGACCGGGACCTGCTGCGGGTCGCGTTCATCCTGGTGCTCGGCACCTTCATGGCCACGCTGGACGGCACCATCGTCAGCGTCGGCATCGACGCCCTGACCGACGAGTTCGACGCGTCCGTCGCGGAGATCCAATGGGTCACCACGGCCTACCTGCTGGCCGTGGTGACCGCCGTGCCCGCGTCCGGCTGGCTGGCCGACCGGTTCGGCGGACGGCGGACCTGGCTCGCCGCCGTGGGTGTGTTCCTGCTCGGCTCCGTCCTGTGCGCGCTGGCCTGGTCCGCGACCAGCCTGATCGTCTTCCGGGTGATCCAGGGCCTCGGTGGCGGGCTGCTGCCCGCGACCGGGCAGGCGCTGCTGGCCCGCGTCGCGGGGCCCGGCCGCACCGGGCGGGTGATCAGCGTGGTCGCGGTCGTCCCGCTGCTCTCACCCGTGTTCGGCCCCCTGGTCGGCGGCTCCGTCCTCGGCGTGGCGTCGTGGCCGTGGCTGTTCCTGATCAACCTGCCCATCGGTGGGATCGCCGTGCTGCTCGCCCGCCGCTACGTGCCCTCCGTGCCGCCGTCGACGCGGCGGACACCGTTCGACCTGCGCGGGGCCCTGCTGCTCTCGCCCGGCCTCGCCGTGCTGGTGTACGGACTGACCGAGGTGGCCCAGGGCCGTACCCTCCCGGCCGTGACCGGTGTGGCGGTGGGGCTTGCGATGCTGGCCGGCTTCACCGTGCACGGGCTGCGGACCCGCCGCACCCCGCTGGTCGATCCCAGGCTGTTCGCCCGGCCGCCCTTCGGCGCCGCCGCCGTCGCGCTGCTGGTACTGGGCGCGTCGGTGTTCGGCACGACGTTCCTGCTGCCGCTCTACTTCCAGACGAGCCGGGGGCTGTCGCCGTGGGAGGCCGGGCTCCTGCTCGCCCCCCAGGGGCTGGGCGCGGCCGCCGGGTCGGTCCTGGTCAACCGCACCATCGACAAGGTCGCGCCGCGGACCCTGGTGGTGACCGGCATCGTGCTGATCCTGGCGGGTACGGTTCCGTTCACCCAGCTCGGCCACGACGTCCCGGACGCCGCGATCGCCGTGGCACTCGCGGTCCGCGGCCTCGGGATGGCGATGGTCGGCGCGCCCGTGATGAACATCGTCTACAGCCGCATCGAGCCCGAGCAGCTGCCCCGCGCGTCGGGCGCGCTCAACCTGCTCAACACGGTGGGCGGTTCGGTGGGCACGGCAGCCCTCGCCGTGGTCCTGGAGAGCCGGCTGTCCGCCCGTGGCCAGGACGTGGCCTGGGCGTTCGCCGACACCTTCTGGTGGGTGCTCGGCTTCTGCCTGCTGGCCGCTGCCGGGGCCACGAGACTGCCCCGGACCCAGGCCGGGAAGCGATGACGCGCCCCCGGACGTGAGGGGCCGCACTGCCCTTGCCTCATCCGGGCCCGCCCCGCCGACGGGGCCCGGCTCCTGCGAGCAGCGGTCTACGCCGTACCCGACGGCTCCCGCCCCCTGACCGTCGATCTACGGCTTCCTGAGAACGCCCCCGGACCCGTGCCGCTCGTCGTCATCGTCCACGGCGGGGGCTGGCGCACCGGGCCGCGCGACGACCTCGGCCCGCGCTTGCGCCACTGGCAGCCGGGCCCCTTCGCCAGGCTCGCCCAGGCCGGCTTCGCCGTCGCCTGCCCCGAGTACCGCCTCAGTGGCGAAGCCTCCCACCCCGCCCAGGCCGACGACCTGGCCACCGCACTCGGCTGGCTCACCACTCGCGCCGACGACCTCGGCGTGGACACCGGCCGGACCGTGCTCTGGGGAGAATCCGCCGGCGGACACCTCTCGGCGGGATCTGAGCCACCGTCGGCTGTACGAGAGGCCCGCGGCGGGGTGCCGCCGGGTATCCGCGCGCCGGCGCCGACACCCTCAGGCACCGCCGTCGCCGAGCCTGCCCTGCCGTCGGTGCTCGACATCAGCCTCCCCGCAGCCGGAACGTTGGGCCGAACGGGTGAAATTACGTCAACGCTTCGGCCATGCCGTTTCCCAGGACACGGACCGGGGGTTGTCCACTGCGGTAGGCCGACCGGGGCGGTTCACGGGCGACTCCACCGGTTCCGCGGTTCCCCGGCGAGGCGACCGCATCTCCGTTCTCTGCACTTGGGGGGTGCTGAAAAGTGCGAGTCGCTCTTACCGGGGCCACCGGGTTCCTAGGACTGCGTCTTGTCCGGCAACTGCTGCAACACCACGACTCGTTGACAGTCCTCGCGCACGCCGGGTCGGGCGGCGCGCTCGGGCGGATCACGCGGTTCATGGAACTGTCCGATGCGCCCGCCGGGCTTATATCGGATCTGCCCCGCCGGCTGCGCGTCGTGGAGATCGACCTGGCCCGGCCCGGACTGGGCCTGCCCCCCGACAGGTTCCGGCACCTGGCGGACGAGCTGGACGTGATCTGGCACAGCGCGGGCAACATCAACCTGGACGACGACCTCGCACATCTGCGCCGGATCAACGTCGAAGGAACCCGGAACGTACTGGAGCTGGCAGCCGCAGGCAGCCGCCGGCCGCTGGTCCACCACATCGGCACCGCCTTCGTGGGCGGGGCGCGCCGCGAAGGCGTCGTGTACGAGGACGAGCTGGACAACCGGCACGGATTCGAGAACAGCTACGAGCAGTCCAAGTACGAGGCCGAAGTCCTGGTGCACGACTGGGCGCGGAGCCACGGGCGGCCGGTCGTGATCATGCGGCCGAGCGTCCTGGTCACGGACCTGCCACCGCACCCTGAACTCCCGCCGCACCCCCTGCAGTTCCTCGCACGGATCGTGCGGGCCTCGATACGTGACAGCGGCTTGGCCCTGGGAGGGATTCCCGAGGCACACCGCCCGGTGGTACGGATGGCGGGCCACCCCCAGGGGCATCTGAACCTGCTGCCCGTGGAACACGCGGCCTCCGTCATGGTCCGGCTGGCGAGCCACCCGCCCTCGGGACGGGTCGATGTCTACCACGTCGTCCACGACCACGACGTCGCGAACACGGTCCTCACCGCGCTGCTGGAGCGGATCGCCCCGGTGAAGGTGCGGCTCGTCGCGAAGAAGCCCGACGACCCGGGTTCACTGGAGGCGACCGCGGATCTCTATCCCGGCTTCACGCCGTACCTCAGCCATCGCCGTCGCTTCGACGACACCCGCGTGCGGAACCTGCTGGGCCCACTCGCGTCCGGGATCCGGGTCGATCTCGACTACCTGACCGCCGGAATCGGTCCACGGCTGACCACGGCGCCCGCGGAAGCACCCTGACTCCCACCGTCCCCCCGCGCGGGGGCGGGCCACCCCACCACACGCTGTCCGGCCACTTCCCGAGGGGAAACCAGCCCTTGTCCGTACTGACATGTCCTGACGGCGAGGCCGTCAGCGCCCCGCCGGTCTTCGCGCCGGAGCAGATCGCCTCCTGCGTCCGGCAGATCCGGAAGCACGCGCACATCGTCACCGGCCCCACCGGCCGGGAGCTGGGCCTCGTGATGGGGCCCCGGCCCGCGGGCGACCTCGTCGGCACACTGCCACCGCTGTATCCGGAGTGGCTGGGAGGGCGGACCTTCTGCGAGGCCCACGGCGTCCGTTTCCCCTATGTGGCCGGGGAGATGGCGAACGGCATCGCCACCACGCGCATGGTCGTGGCGATGGCCCGGGCCGAGATGCTGGGATTCTTCGGCGCCGGTGGCCTCGGCTACGCCGAGGTGGAGCGAGCGGTGCGGGAGCTGGCCACCGAGCTGGCCGGCATGTCGAACTGGGGGGTGAACCTGATCCATTCGCCGAGTGAACCCGATCTCGAGTACCGGGTCGCCCAGATGCTGCTGCGCCACTCCGTCCCCTGTGTCTCGGCGTCGGCGTACATGGAACTCACACCCGCCGTCGTGCTGTGCTCGGCCTCGGGGCTGCGCCGGGGACCGGACGGGCAGATCGTGCGGCGTACCCGGGTCTTCGCCAAGGTGTCACGACCGGAGGTCGCGACACGCTTCCTCTCCCCGGCGCCGCCCGACCTGCTGCGTGACCTGGTCGAGCGCGGAGAGCTCACCGCGGAGGAAGCCGAGCTGGCCGCGCTGGTACCCGTGGCCGAAGACCTCACGGTGGAGTCCGACAGCGGTGGCCACACCGACAACCGGCCCCTCGGCGTCCTCCTGCCGCGCATCCTGGCCCTTCGGGACGAGATCGCCCGGCGCTGCGGGCACACGCGGGCCGTCAGGGTCGGCGCCGCCGGCGGGCTGGGCACTCCGGACGGGATCGCCGCCGCGTTCGCACTCGGCGCGGCCTACGTGCTCACGGGGTCGGTGAACCAGGTCGCCGTGGAAGCGGGGATCTCCGACGACGCGAAGGCGATGCTGGCCGATGCCGACATCGCCGACGTGACCATGGCCCCGGCCGCCGACATGTTCGAGCAGGGCGTCAAGCTCCAGGTCCTGCGCAGGGGGACCCTGTTCGCCCAGCGCGCGGGCCGTCTCCACGAGGCCTACCGGACCCACCCCTCCCTGGAGGACCTTCCGCCGCCGCTGCGCGCCACGCTCGAACGGGACGTGTTCAGAGCGTCTCTCGACGAGGTGTGGGAGCGGACCCGGCGTTTCTGGCAGCATCGCGACCCTGCTGAGACGGACCGCGCGGAGAAGGACCCCCGGCACCGCATGGCACTGGTCTTCCGCTGGTACCTGGGGAACTCCAGCCGGTGGGCGATCACCGGGGACACCACCCGGCGCAGCGACTACCAGATCTGGTGCGGTCCGGCGATGGGCGCGTTCAACCGGTGGACCGCAGGCAGCTTCCTGGCATCCCCGGCCGACCGCTCCGTGGTGCAGATCGCGCTCAACCTGCTCGAGGGCGCCGCCGTGTCCACCCGCGCCCACCAGCTCCGCACGTTCGGCGTGCCGTTGCCGTCCTCGGCGTCCGTCTTCACCCCGTGCCGCCTCGCCTGACCGCGCTCCCGGCACCCCACCGACCAGCAAGGAAGTGCAGAGCATGACCGCCTCTCGTCCCCGACAGGTACCGATCGCCGTGGTCGGCATCGGCGCTCTCATGCCCGGCGAACACGGTGCCGACGGATTCTGGAGAACGGTCGTGACCGGCCGTGACCTGATCACCGACGTACCCGCCGCACGCTGGCTCGTCGAGGACTACTACGACCCCGACCCCGCAGCGCAGGACAAGACCTACGCCCGGCGGGGGGCCTTCCTGTCCGATGTCGGGTTCGACCCGATGGCCTTCGGCATCCCGCCGAACACCCTCGGCGCGACGGACACCGTGCAGTTGCTCGCCCTCACCGTCGCCGAGCAGGTCATCGCCGACATCGGCGGGCTCCGGGGGACGGACCGCGACCGTGTCTCCGTGATCCTCGGGGCAGGTGCCACGGAGCTGCTGACGCACATGACCGCGCGCATCCAACGCCCGGTCTGGCTGAAGGCCCTCCGGGAGAACGGCATTCCCGAGGACGAGGCGCAGGCCGTCTGCGACAGCATCACCGACCACTACGCGCCTTGGCAGGAATCGACCTTTCCGGGGATGCTCGGCAACGTCATCGCGGGCCGGATCGCGAACAGGTTCGATCTGCACGGCACCAACCACATCACCGACGCGGCGTGCGCCAGCTCCTTCGCCGCACTGTCCACGGCGGTGAGTGAACTCTCCCTCGGGCGGGCCGACCTGGTGATCAGCGGAGGCGTCGACGCCTCCAACGACGCCGGCACGTTTCTGTGCTTCTCCAAGACGCCCGCCCTCTCACCCAGCGGTGACTGCCGCCCGTTCTCGGAGGCCGCCGACGGGACGATGCTCGGCGAGGGCATCGCCATGTACGCGTTGAAGCGACTGGCGGACGCGGAACGCGTCGGCGACCGGGTGTACGCCGTCGTCCGCGGGATCGGCACCTCGTCGGACGGCAGGAGTGGCGCGATCTACGCGCCACTGCCCGAGGGACAGGCCCGCGCGCTGCGACGTACCTACGAGGACGCCGGCTACGGCCCGGAGACCGTCGAGCTGGTGGAGGCGCACGGCACCGGGACCGGTGCGGGGGACGCCGCGGAGTTCGCCGCGCTGCGCCAGGTCTACGAGGAGTCCGGCCGCGAGGACGGGCAGTGGTGCGCCCTCGGCTCGGTCAAGTCGCAGGTCGGGCACACCAAGTGCTCCGCAGGCGCCGTCGGCCTCCTCAAAAGTGTCCTCGCCCTGAGCCACCAGGCCCTACCGCCGATGATCAAGGTGGACCGCCCCGACCCCGCGATGCGGATCGACGACAGCCCGTTCTACCTGAACACCCGAGCACGTCCATGGGTGCGTTCCCCGGACCGACCGCGTCGGGCCGCCGTGTCCAGCTTCGGCTTCGGCGGCAGCAACTTCCACGTCACCCTGGAGGAGTACACACCTTCCACCGGTTCCGGTGCGCGTGCGGCGCGGCGGACCAGGACCGCCCCCACCGAACTGGTGCTCCTCAGCGCCCCGTCGCCGGCCGTCCTCCTGGAGCGGAGGCCGGACAGCGACCGGCCGCTGTCCGAGTTCGCACGGGAGAGCCAGCGGGACTTCCGCGTGAGTGATCCCGTACGTCTCGCGATCGTCGCCGCACACGGCGACGACCTGTCCGGCAAGCTCGATCAGGCCTACGCACTGATCGGCAGGCAACCCGACGCGGACTTCTCCTCACCGACCGGTGTCCACTACGCCACCGGTGCGGCCTCCGTCGGCCGGATCGGGTTCCTCTTCCCGGGACAAGGGGCTCAGTACGTCGGCATGGGCGCGGACGTGGCCATGCTGTCCCCGGCCGCCCAGGCGGTGTGGGACCGGCTCGGGACCAGGGAGTTCGGCCGTCGCCAGCTGCACCGCGTGGTGTTCCCGCCGCCTGCCTTCGGTGACGGGGAACGGGCCGCTCAGCAAGCCCTCCTGACCGAGACGGAGTGGGCGCAGCCCGCTCTTGCGGTGCACAGCCTCGCGCTGATGGAGGTGCTGCGCGGTCTCGGTCTGGAGCCGGACTGCGTGGCAGGCCACAGCTTCGGCGAACTGGTGGCGCTGCACGCGGCGGGCGTACTGGAATCCGGGGCCTTGGTGGACCTGGCCCGCAGGCGCGGGGAGCTGATGCGCGAAGCGGCGGCCGTGCCGGGCGCCATGCTCGCCGCGGCGGCCGGGCGCGCCCGGATCGAGGACGTCATCGCCGGCTCCGGCGTCACCGACGTGTGGCTGGCCAACCACAACGCCCCGGCCCAGACCGTCATCTCCGGCGCCTGTGGGACGGTCGAGGTCATCGAGCGGACGTTGACCGCCGAGGGGATCACCACGCGGCGGCTGGAAGCCGCGACGGCCTTCCACAGCCCGGTCGTCGCCCCGGCGAGCCGACCACTTCTCGCGTACCTGCGCGGAATCGAGGTCGGTGAGCCCCGGCTCGAGGTCTACGGCAACGCCGACGCGGCGGTGTATCCGTCCACACCCGAGGAGATCCGGGGCAGGATCGCCGGTCATCTCGCCTCACCCGTGCTGTTCAGCGACCAGATCGAGGCCATGTACACCGCGGGAGTGCGGACGTTCGTCGAGGTCGGCGCCGGTGACACGCTCACGGGGCTCGTCACGCAGATCCTCGGTGACCGTGAACACCTGGCGGTCGGCCTGGACCGCAGGGGACGTCACGGAGTCACCTCCCTGCAGGACGCACTCGGCCGGCTGGCCGTGCGGGGCGTCCCACTCGACCACGACGACCTGTGGGCGCCCTACGCACCACCCGCAGCAGCAGCCGAGGAGCACAAGCCCAGGATGACCGTGCAGATCAACGGCAAGAACCAGGGGCGGGCCTACCCGCCCGCCGGCGGAGCCGGCGCCCTTCCCGCGCCGAACCCGCCGCGCAAGACCGACGTACCCCCGCCCGCCGTACAGATCCCCGCCCCGACAGCCGCCGTTCCCGCGGCCGTCGAGCCGACGCACGTCGAGCCCGCGCACATCGCCCCCGGCGTACCCCCCGCGACTCCCGCGCCCGCGGCAGCCGGCACGGACGCCGACTGGTTCGCCGTGATCGACGCCATGCAGCGCTCAACGGCACAGGCCCATGAGGCATGCCAGCGCATGCTGACCGACAGTCACATGGCCTATCTGCAGATGACGGAGACGACCTTCAGCGCGATGCTGGGCGTGCAGGGGAGCGTGGGTACGGGTGTCCCCGTCCCACCCGCCTCTCCCACCGCGCCGACGGTCCTGCCCGCTCCGCCCGGGACCGCCGTGGTGACCATGGCCGCCGCTCCACCCGTGGTCACCGTGGCCTCAGCGGCAGCGGCTCCCGTCGTGCTTCCCCAGCCACCGCCCGTCCAGGCGCCACCCGCTTCCACCGCACCCCGAAGGATGTCCGCGGACGAGTTCGAGGAGTCGCTGCTCTCCGTGGTGGCGGAGCGGACCGGATACCCGGTCGCGATGCTCAACGTGGACATGGAACTCGAGTCGGACCTCGGGGTGGACTCGATCAAGAGGGTCGAGATCCTCTCCGCCATGCGGGAGCGCGTCGGTGACCACAGGGACGGGCAGGTGGGAGAGCTCCTCAAGCTCCGTACGCTACGACAGATCGTCGAAGCCTTCACCACCGCCACGATCGCTGAGGACAGCGCGGGCCCTGCCGCGAGGCCCGAGGCGAACGAAGGGCTCCCCGCCGCCCCGCACGAGCACTCCGGAGCGGCGGAACTCACCAGGCTCGCCGTGCGCACGGTCGGCATCCCCGCACCCGGACTGACCCTGGCCGGTCTCGGGGACGAACCGATCGCCGTGACCGAGGACGGTGCGGGAATCGCGGAGACGGTGGCTGCCCGGCTGACCGACCACGGCTTCCGGGCCACCGTCGTGTCCAGCGTCCCCTCGGACGCACGAGCGGTCGTGCACCTCGGCGGCCTCGCGCCTGTCGACACCCCCGAGGCGGCCCTGGAGTTCCAGCGCGGGGCCTTCGAAGCGGCGCGGTCGGTGGCGGCGCACTTCACCACCGGCGGCGGGGTGTTCGTGGCCGTGCAGGACACCGGCGGCGACTTCGGTCTCCGCGGCAGTCAGCCGGAGCGGGCCTGGCTCGGAGGTATCGCCGCGCTGGCCAGGACCGCGGCCAAGGAATGGCCCAGGGCCACGGTGAAGGTGATCGACTGCGAGCGCGGAGGACGTGACGCGACCGCCGTCGCCGCAGCGATCGTGGAAGAACTCCTGCACGGCGGACCGACGGCGGAGGTCGGCCTGCGCGCGGACGGCACCCGCACCACCCTCGTCGCGGTTCCCGCACCGGTGGAGCCGGGACCGGCCACGAACATCGGGCCGGACTCGGTCGTCGTGGCCACCGGGGGAGCCCGTGGAGTGACAGCGGCGGCACTGCTGGACCTCGCCAGGGCGCACCGGCCCCGCATCGTGCTGCTCGGCCGCACCGAACCAGCCGAGGAACCGCCGGGGCTGGCGGCGGCGACCGACGAAGCCGCACTCACCCGGGCCCTCGCCGAACGCTCCGACGCGTCCGCTCCGGCCGCGATCGGTGCGGAGGCCCGAAGGATCCTGGCGGCCCGCGAGGTCCGGGCCACCCTTGCGGCCCTCGAGAGCGCCGGCTCCCAGGTCCGGTACGTGCCGGTGGACGTCCGGGACGGCGGAGCGGTGCAGGGCGTGCTGCGGGAGGTACGCCGCGACTGGGGGCCGGTCACCGCGATCGTGCACGGCGCCGGGGTGCTGGCGGACAAGCTGATCGCCGAGAAGACCGACGGCCAGTTCGACCAGGTCCTGGCCACCAAGGTGGGCGGCCTGCGCGCGCTGCTCGCGGCCACCGAAGACGATCCGCTCGACACGATCGTCCTGTTCTCCTCGGTCGCCGCCGTCTTCGGCAACGCCGGGCAGAGCGACTACGCCATGGCCAACGAGGTCCTCGACCAGGTGGCCTGCGCCGAAAGCGCCCGGCGGCGCGACTGCCTGGTGCGCTCCATCGCCTGGGGACCGTGGCAGGGAGGAATGGTCACCTCCGCGTTGGCCGCGCACTTCGGCCGGTCCGGTGTGCCGCTCATCCCCGTCGCGCGAGGCGCCGCTGCCTTCACCACCGAACTGGGTGCTCCGGGCGCCGGCACCAGGGTGGTCATCGCGGCAGGGGGCGGTCCGGTCACCCCGGCAGCCGGCACCGACCCGGTCGCCGCGCAGGTGCGCGTCAGCGCGCACAGCCATCCCTACCTCGCCGACCACGCGGTCGCCGACGTCCCCGTCCTGCCGGTGGCGGTGGCCCTGGACCGGTTCGCCGCGGCCGCCGCGGTCTGGCGCCCGGACGCCGGTCACCTGGTGCTCCGGGACCTCCGCGTCTTCAGCAAGGTCACCTTGCCGGACCTGGAGGGCGCGGGTCACCGGCTCACCCTGAACGGCCGCCGGGCGGCGACCGGTTCCCCCTCGGCGGTGGAGGCCGAACTCGCGGGGCAGGAGGGTACTCCGCACTTCCGGGTCCAGATGGACTTCGAGGCGAGCCCGCCGCGACCGGAGCACTGGGACACCCCCGAGGGCCTCACCGCCCCGCTGAGCACCGGCATCTACGACGGCCGGGTGCTGTTCCACGGCCCGCGCTTCCACGCCCTCCGTTCCGTCCACGGAGTCGGCGCGGACGGAGCCGAGGCGACGGTGACCGGCCTGACCGGGCTCGGCTGGGGCGACGGCCACTGGCAGCTCGACGCGGCAGCCATGGACGGTGCTCTGCAACTCGCGCTGCTGTGGGCGGACAACGCGCTCGGTGACGCCACGCTGCCGATGGCGGTCGCGGAGTGCCGGGTGCACCGGCGCGGTCCCGTCCAGGACACCGTGCGGTGCGTGGTGCGGGCCAGGAAGGTGCACGACACGGGAGCACGCTGCGACGCGGCGCTCATCGACGCGGACGGGTCCCCCAGGGTGGAGCTGCTCGGCGTGGAACTCGTACGACGCCCCTCCTGACCCGCATCGCCCGGATTCGTACGTGTTCGTGAAATGAGACCGGTATGGAATTCGACCCGATCGCCATCGTCGGCCGGGGGTGCGTCCTCCCCGACGCGCTGGACCCGGGCGCCTTCTGGGACAACATCGCCGCCCGCCGGTGCAGCCTGTCGCCCGTCCCGGACGGCAGATGGCGGCTGCCGCACCGATGGGCCATGGGCACCGTCGAGGACCATCTCGACCGCACGTGGACGGACGTCGGCGGATACGTCCGTGACTTCGGGCCGGTGTTCGACCCGACCGGGTTCCTCGTAGCACCGGACGAGATCCTCGGCCTGGACCCGCTGTTCCACTGGGTGCTGTACGGCGCCCGGCAGGCCCTGCGGGAGGCCGGGCACGAGGGGCCCTCGGCCCGCGCGGGCCTGGTCCTGGGCAACCTGTCCTACCCCACGAGCGCGGGAACGGCGTTCGCCGAGCACGTATGGCTGTCCGAGGGGGCACCCTCCCTGCTCTCGGCGGCGGCACGGACCCGGCCCGACGCGCGCAACCGCTTCTCGTCGGGGCTTCCCGCGCACTTCGCGGCCAGAGCGCTCGGGCTGGGCGCGGGTGCCTTCGCGCTCGACGCCGCCTGCGCCTCGTCCCTGTACGCGGTCAAACTGGCCTGCGACCGGCTGCACGACGGGACGGCGGACGTCATGGTGGCCGGCGCGGTCAGCCGGGCCGACAGCCTGTTCCTGCACGTGGGGTTCTGCGGCCTGTCCGCGGTGAGCCGTACCAGCCGCAGCCGTCCCTTCCACCGGGACGCCGACGGGCTGATCCCCGGCGAGGGCGCCGGGTTCGTCGCGCTGATGCGCCTGGGTGACGCCCTCGCCCAGGGTTCACCGGTCCTGGGAGTCGTCCGAGGGGTCGGGCTGTCCAACGACGGGCGCGGCGGAGGGCTGCTCACCCCCGCACAGGAGGGGCAGGAGCGGGCGATGCGCCTGGCGTACGACATGGCGGGCGTCGCGCCACGGACCGTCTCCCTCGTCGAGTGCCACGCGACGGGAACCCCCGTCGGTGACGCGGAGGAGGTCCGCGGCATGGCACGGATCTTCGCGGACAGCCCTGATGTGCCCATCGGTTCCGTGAAGTCCAACGTCGGACACCTGCTGGCGTCGGCCGGTGTGGGAGGGCTGCTCAAGGTACTCGGCGCGATGCGGGCCGGTATCCGTCCCGCCACGCTCGCCGCCGGAGAACCGCTGACCGAACTGCACGGCACCCGGCTGCGGGTGCTGAGCGAGCCGGAGCCATGGCCAGGCCTGCGCCGGGCGGCGGTCAGCGCCTTCGGATTCGGCGGCACCAACGCCCATCTGATCGTCGACGCCTGGGACGGTGCGGGCACCGCCACGGCGGCGGCGCCCCGCGCGCCGCGCCGGCCGGGTGAGCCGTTGGCGATCGTGGCGCTGGCCGCCCGGGCCGGAGCGGGAGCGGGCACCCAGGACTTCCGCCGCGCGGTGCTCGACGGCGACCGGAGCCATCAGGCGGAACGCGTCGACGTGACCCTGCCTGGCCTCCGCTTCCCGCCCCTGTCGGTCGGACAGGCCCTGCCCCAGCAGATCCTGATGCTCGAAGCGGCACGGGAAGCGGCACGCGATGTGACCCTCCCGCGCGAGCGGACCATGGTCCTCGTCGGAACAGGCGTGGACACGCAGAACTCCCGCGCCAGCGCACGCTGGCGTACCCCGTGCTGGCTGGAGGAGACAGGGAAGGGGACCGATCCCGCACTGGTCACACGCGTCCAGGACTCCTTCTCCGCGCCCATGGACGCGGAACGGGTCGTGGGCACCCTGCCCAACCTCGTGGCCAACCGGATCAACACCCAGCTCGACCTGGGCGGACCCGGCTGCACCGTGTCGGCCGAGGAGGCTTCCGGGCCTGTCGCGCTGGAGCTCGCGGCACGGGCGATCCGGGCCGGGGAGGCCGATGCCGCGCTCGTCGGCGCCGTCGACCTCTCCTGCGAACCGGTCCACCGGGCCGCCCTGCGCGAGCTCGGACGAGAGACCGGCACCGGGGACTGCGCCGTCGCGGTCGTACTCAAACGCCTCACCGACGCACGCCGGGACGGCGACCCCGTCCTCGCCCTGCTCGACGACGAGGACGCCGGCGAACCGGATGTGGTCATCGGCGACGGCGCGGACGCCGGCCTCGACCCGGCCGCGCTGTTCGGCCGGGCTCACGCCGCCCACGGCCTGCTGGCGGTCGCGGTCGCGGTGACCGCCCTGCGGCACCGCGCGCTGCCCCGGGTGGACGGCCCGGCCGACACCGCGCCGGGCCTGCGTACGGCGGACGTGGTGGTGTCACCGCTGGATGCGCCCCCGCTGCGGGTGCGCCTGCGGGCGGGGGACGCCGGGCCCTGGGCGCCCGGACCGGCTCCACGGCTGCACGTGTACTCCGGACGCGACCCTCAAGAGGTCCTGGCCGCACTGGAGACGGGCACCGAGTCGTGCGAAGGGCCCGCCAGGCTGGCCCTCGTGTCGGACGGTGACCCCCGGACGCAACGGGACGCCGTACGCCGCTGGCTCGTCGAGGGCGGGGTCAAGCCGGCCCGAGTGGCCTATCGCGCCGCTCCGGTGGGAGGTGAGACCGCCTTCGTGTTCACCAACGGGTCGGCCTCGTACCCGGGCATGGGCCGCGAGGTGCAGCTGGCCCTGCCCACGCTCGGCGACGCGGTCGCGGCAGCGTACGGGAACGCCGTCGGGCGGCCGGCGGCCGGCGCCGGCCTGACGGTGCTCGACCAGATCTGGGGGGCCGCCCGGCTGGCCGCGATCCACGTCGAGCTGACCCGGGGCCTCCTCGGGCTGCGGCCGGACGCCGCCCTCGGCTACTCCTCAGGGGAGTCGGCAGCGCTGGTGGCCCTGGGCGCATGGCGGGACGTGGCGGCCCTGCACCGGGACACCCGGGAGAGCGGCCTCTTCACCAGCGAACTGACCGGCGAACTGCGAGGCGTGCGCCGCGCCTGGAAACGGCTCGGCGTGGACGGCGACCGGTGGACCAGCTACCTGGTCACCGCGCCCCTCGACCGCATCCGCGCGGAACTGGCGGACGAACGGGCCGTCCACCTCATGGCGGTCAACGCCCCTGGCGTGTGTGTCGTCGGCGGCGAGTCACGGGCCTGTGCCGCCGTCATGGCGCGGCTGGGAACCGCGCGCGCCATTCCGGTCGCCTACGACCTGGCCGCCCACGCTCCCGAACTGTCCGAGGTACGCGACCGGTGGTGGCAGCTGCACCACCGCCCCACTCACGCCGTGCCGGGTGTGCGGTTCTACAGCGGGGCGACGACACGCGCGTACACCCCGACGGCCGGGCGCGCGGCCGACGCCGTCACAGCGCAAGGCGTGGGGACGATCGACTTCGCGGGAACGGTCGAACGAGCCTGGGCCGACGGAGTCCGGGTGTTCGTCGAGCACGGGCCGCGCGGCCTGTGCACCGGATGGGTCAAACGGGTCCTGGGCGACCGCGAACATGTCGCCGTCGCCCTGGACGCCGAGGACCGAGGACTGCCCCAACTGCACCAGGCCGTGGTGGAACTCGTCGCAGCCGGCGTACCCGTCCGCGCCGAGGCCCTCTTCGAGCAGCTGCGAACCGCCGTGGCACCGCCGGCCGAAGACACCCCCACCCTCACCGTTCCGGCCCACCGGGAGATCACCTTGCCCTCACTCGAGTACCCAGCGGTGATCATGCCCAGGGCTCCCCGGCTGGCCCCTGCCCTGCCGCACCGGGCCGCCGGGCCCGCCGTGGCCGGGCCCGCGATCCTCCCCGCAGGCACCGAAGCGCACACGACCGACATGCGCACCCTGGTCGCGCGGCAGGCCGAGCGGGTGACCGCACTGCACCAGGACGTGCTGGCCCGCCACCTCCAGGTGCACCAGAGGTTCCTGCGGACCAGGGCCCGGTTCGCCGCCGCCCTCGTGCACGCGGCGGCGGGGACGGCGGCGCCGCCCCCGGCCGTACGTCCGCCCCGCCGGCCAACCCCCCTGCCGGGCGTCGTGTTCGACCGGGCGCAGCTGGAACACCTCGCCTCGCACCCCGTCTCCACACTGTTCGGGCCCAGGTTCGCCGAGCAGGACGCGTACGAGCTGCAGACCAGGATGCCCGGACCGCCGATGCTGCTGGCCGACCGGGTCACCGGCATCGACGCCGTCCCCGCAGCCCTGGCCGAACTCGGCGCGGAACACGCCACCGGCACGATCCGGACCGAGACCGACATCCGCCTCGACAGCTGGTACCTCGACTCCACCGGCCGCATGCCGGCGGGCCTGATGATCGAGGCGGGCCAGGCGGACCTGCTGCTGATCAGCTGGCTCGGAGCCGACCTGCTCAACCGAGGTGAACGGGCCTACCGGCTGCTCGGATGCGAACTGACCTACCACGGAAGCCCGCCCAAGGCCGGCGAGACCCTGCGGTACGAGATCCACGTCGACCGCCACGCCCAGCACGACGGTGTCCGCCTGTTCTTCTTCCACTACGACTGCTACGCCGGCGAGGAACTCAGGCTGAGCGTCCGAGGCGGACAAGCGGGCTTCTTCACGAAGGACGAGCTCGACGACACCGACGGTGTGCGCTGGGAACCGGCCGCCTGCCCACCTGCCCCGGACGTCCCGCAGGACGCGCCGGCTGTGCACTGCGCACGCTCGTCCTTCACCGCCGCCCACGTGCGGGCGTTCGCGGCCGGCCGGCCCGCCGACTGCTTCGGCCCGGGCTGGGACGTCACCAGGTCACATGTGCGCTCACCCCGGCCGGACAGTGGCCGACTGCTGCTCCTGCACGAAGTCACCGCGTTCGACCCGGCCGGAGGACCGTGGGGCCGCGGCTACCTCCGAGCGGAGACACCCGTCTCCCCGGACGACTGGTTCTTCGAGGGGCATTTCAAGAACGACCCGTGCATGCCGGGAACGCTGATGCTCCAAGCCGGTCTGCAGGCGATGGCGTTCCACCTCACTGCCCTCGGTCACACCGTGGGAAGGGACGGATGGCGCTTCGAGCCGGCCACCGAGCGGCCCTTCACCGCCCGATGCCGTGGGCAGGCCACCCCCGCGAGCCGGCGGATCGTGTACGAGGTGTTCGTGCACGGCGTCTCCGCCGGCCCCGAGCCGACGCTGTACGCCGACATCCTGGGCACCGTCGACGGAGTGAAGGCCTTCCACGGCCAGGACATCGCGCTGCGGCTGGTGCCGGACTGGCCCCTGGAGCACTGGCGGCAGCTCGGCGGGCACGAGGAGCAGACCAGCGGGACCCCGGTGCCGCTCGCCGGTCTCGCCGGGCTCGTAGGCCACCGCGAACCCAAGGCGGTGGCCGAGTCCGACGGGTTCGTGTTCGACTACCCGTCGTTGCTGGCGTGCGCGTGGGGAAGGCCGAGCGCGGCCTTCGGCTCTTCGGCCCGGAGCTTCGACGGGACGCGCAGGATCTCGCGGCTGCCCGGGCCGCCCTACCACTTCATGACTCGCATCGTCGCCGTGGACGGTCCACAGCGCGGCATGAAGCAGGGCAGCCGGGTGGTCGCCGAGTACGACGTACCCGACCCCGTCTGGTACTTCGAGCAGAACGCCGACCCGGTGATGCCGTTCGCGGTGCTCATGGAGATCGCACTGCAACCGTGCGGATGGCTGGCCGCCTATGTCGGCTGCCCGCTGACCACCGACGTCGATCTGCTCTTCCGCAACCTCGACGGGCGGGGGACAGTCACCGGTGAGATCACGCTGGCCACCCGGACGGTACGCACGGAGGCCGAGCTGACCTCCGTCTCACGCACCGGTGAGATGATCATCGTGTCGTTCGCGATCCGGTGTTTCGCCGACGACCACGAAGTCTTCGCCCTGTCCACGGTGTTCGGCTTCTTCCCGCCCTCGGCCTTCGACCACCAGGTCGGGCTGCCCGTCGCGGAGGACGACCGGGCCGCGCTGGGAGAACCGTGCGAGCGCACGGTCGACCTCACCACGAGCCCCGCCCGCTACTTCACCGGCCCGGCCCGGCTGCCCGGCCCGATGCTGCTCATGCTCGACAGGATCACGGGCTACTGGCCCGCGGGGGGACGCGCGGGGCTGGGGCGGCTCAGGTCGGAGAAGGACGTCGACGCGGGGGAGTGGTTCTTCAAGGCCCACTTCTTCCAGGATCCCGTCCAGCCGGGATCGCTCGGCATCGAGGCGATGTGCCAGCTGCTCCAGTTCTACCTGATCGAGCGGGGCCTCACTGACGGAGTTCCGCGTCCCCGGTTCGAGCCGGTCATGCTCGACCACGAGGTGACCTGGAAGTACCGCGGACAGATCACCCCGGCCAACCGCCTGATCAGGATCGATCTGGAGATCGTCGACGTCGCCGAGGACGCGCGTGGTCCGTACGCGGTCGCCGACGCGCGGCTCTGGGGCGATGACATCTGCCTGTACCACGCCCGCGGACTCGGCGTCCGCGTCGTGTCCGCAGACGGCGCGACGGCGGAGCCCGCAGTTTCGGAGAGGACACTGGATCCCGCCGTCGACTCCTGGACGGGCGACCACCGTCCGACTTTCACGGTCCCGGCGCTGCCGATGATGTCGGTCGTCGATCAGCTCGCCCGGGCTGCCGCGGATCACACCGGCCGCAAGGTGGCCGCCGTACGCGATGTCCGGCTGCGGCGCTGGATCCCGCTCGCCGGCCCGGTACGGCTGCGGACGGAGGTGGTACCCACGCGGGCGGGGCTGCTGGAAGTGAGACTGCTGACGTGGCGTGAGGCGACGACACCCGCGCTGTCCCGGTTCGAGGAAGCGGCCAGTGGCACCGTGCTGGTGGGCGACCGGCCGGGCCACCGCCCCCAGCGGTTCGCCCCTCTGCCGGACGCCGTGGTGCAGCCTGATCCGTACGCTTCGGCCGAGCTGTTCCACGGACCGGCGTTCCGGTACCTGACGTCGCTGGCCGTCGGATCGGCCGGATCCTCCGCTGTGGCCGACGTCGCCCGTGGCACAGTGCCGAAGGGGTGCCTGCACCAGGGACTCATGGACGCGCTCCTCCAGGCGATTCCGTCCGCCAGTCTGTGGAGGTGGTCCGCGAAGGCCGGCGCAGGAGTCGTCGGCTACCCACTCCGGGTGGACCGGCTGCAGCTGTTCGAAGCGCCGCCGGAGGCCGGTGAGGTCGAGATCGAGGCTCGTTTCGCCGGGTTCGTCTCCGAAGAGGAGAACCACAGGCCCATGTCGGCGATCGACATCCAGATGTGCGTGGAAGGACGGGTCGCCGTCTCGCTGCGGCTGATCAACATCCTGCTGCCCGTCGGCCCCCTCGCCGGTGCCTCGCTCACCGAGCGCCGGGACTTCCTGCTCCGCCGTGGCGCCACCGCCGGGGTGGGCCTGTGCAGGCACACCGACGGCACGACGGAACTCCTCGCCGACGAGATCGACGAGGTCGACTGGCTCAGAGGCACGGTCGCACACGTCATGGGTCTGCCGCCCGGGTCGAGGGGCAGGGACCATCTGGAGGTCATCGCGGTCAAGGACCATGTCGGCCGCCTGGCAGGGGCGCACCCGTCCACGGTCGAGGTGAGCGACGACCTGCGGGCCGCCCGTACCGCGTCCGGACAGCTCCACCCCGTCCAGGTGGTCCGCGGTGAGGGCACGGTGTCCGTCCGCTCCGGTGGTGTGAGATGACCGGAACACCGGACGGCATCTCTGCCCCGAAGGCGTCGGAAGTCACGCGCGCGGAACGTCTGGTGCGTCTGTTGTCGAGGTGGCGGCACGCGTTCCTGGCGCTGACCGTGCTGCTGACGATCGGTCTCGGTACCGCCGGCCTGGGGGTGTTCGGCAAGCTCTCCGGCGGCGGATGGACACCAGCCGACTCGGAGTCCGCCCATGC
This sequence comes from Streptomyces sp. NPDC005791, assembly GCF_042871485.1. Lineage (NCBI taxonomy): Bacteria > Bacillati > Actinomycetota > Actinomycetes > Kitasatosporales > Streptomycetaceae > Streptomyces > Streptomyces sp. NPDC005791. Next base: position 35,144 of record NZ_JBIAIP010000023.1, on the reverse strand, counting down.
GGACGCGCTGCTGCGCGAACACTTCCGGTCCGGCAGTTCCGATCTGGTCCTGCTCGTCGAAGCGCCGGGAACGGTCGACGAGCCGCAGTCCGCGGCCGCCGGCCGAGGGCTGACGAAAAGGCTGCGTGCCGATCCACGCGTACAGCACCTGGACTCGTACTGGCCGCAGGGTGACCCGGTGCTGGTCTCCCGTGACCGGCGGACCGCGCTCATCGGCGTGCGGCTGCTCGGCGGCGAACGCGGGGCCACCGAGGCCGCCGCGGACATCCGCCAGGACACAGCCACCGGCACGACACCACTGACGGTGTCCGTCGCCGGGCGAGGGGCGGCCAAACGCGAACTGGAGGAGCAGAGCCGACACGACCTCGTACGCGCGGAGCTGATCGCGGCACCCCTCGTACTGCTCATCCTCGTACGGGTCTTCGGGAACCTCCTGAGCGCCCTGCTCGCCCTGTCCGTCGGCGGCATCGCGGTCGTGGGCACGCTGGCACTGCTGCACGCTCTCACCGCGTTCACCGAGGTGTCGGTCTTCGCGGTCAACCTGACCACGGCGCTGGGCTTCGCCCTGGCCGTCGACTACGGCCTGTTCATCATCACCCGCCACAGGGAGGAGCTGGCCGCGGGGCGAGACGTCCAGCAGGCGGTCCTGGTCAGCATGCGCACGGCGGGCCGGACCGTGTTCTTCTCCGCCCTGACCGTCGCGCTGTCCATGGCGGCGCTGCTGGTCTTCCCCCTCTACTTCCTGCGCTCGCTGGCCTACGCCGGCATGAGCGTGGCGGCCCTGGCCGGACTGACCGCCGTGCTCGTGCTCCCGGTGTGCCTGCTCGTGGCCGGCAACCGGGTCGAAGGAAGGCGCCCCCGGTCCCCGGCCCGGCCGGCCGGAAACGAGGGCCTGTTCCACCGCACGGCCCAGATGGTCATGCGCCGTCCCGGTGTCACCGTGCTCCTGGTCGTCCCCGTGCTGCTGTGCCTGGCGAGCCCGTTCCATCGCGTCGAATTCGGCCTCTCCGACGACCGCTCGCTGGGTGTCTCCTCACCTGTGCACCGGTCCACCGACGTGCTGCGCGACGACTTCGACGTCCAGGCGACAGCCATGGCGAACATCGTGCTGCCCGGCCACACCAGTACGTCGCCGGGAAGCCTGGCCGACTACGCGCGCCAGGTGTCCCGGAGCCCCGACGTGCTCAGGGTGGACACGGCGACGGGTTCCTACGCCGGGGGAGACCGGCAGGCCCCGCCCACACCCGCGTCCGCCCGGTTCTCCGCTCCGAGCGGCACATGGCTCTCGGTCGTCACCGGCGCCGAGCCCTACTCCGCCCGCGGTGGTGAGCTGGTCCGCGCGCTGAGGGCGGTGCCCGCCCCGGTACCCGCGCTCGTGGGTGGGGACGCGGCCGCGCTCGTGGACACCAGAGCCGCGGTCGGGGAACGGCTCGGACTGGCCGCATCGATCATCGTGCTGGTCATCTTCACTCTGCTGTTCCTGTTCACCGGCAGCGTCCTCGTCCCGGTCAAGGCCGTCCTGCTGAACCTGCTCAGCCTCTCCGCCACGTTCGGAGCGATCGTCCACGTGTTCCAGGACGGACATCTGCGGTGGCTGGTGGGCGACTTCCTCGTGACCGGCACCACGGACACACTGCTGCCCGTGCTGATGTTCTGCATCACCTTCGGTGTCTCCATGGACTACGAGATGTTCCTGCTGTCCAGGATCATGGAGGAGCACCGCCGTACGGGGGAGACCACGTCCGCCGTGGCTTTCGGGCTGGAGCACACCGGCCGGCTGTTCACCGCCGCGGCGCTCGTCCTCGCCATCGCGATGGCGGCGATGGCGACGTCCCAGCTCACCCCGCTGAAGCTCCTGGGCGTGGGGCTCACCCTCGCGGTCGTGCTCGACGCCACGCTGGTGAGAATGCTCCTGGTCCCCGCGATCATGAAGATGGCGGGGCGGGCGAACTGGTGGTGTCCGAGGCCCCTGCGCCACGTGCACGCCCGGTTCGGGGTCTCGGAGAACGCGTCGCGGGCGGCGGCCTGACCGCTCTCACCGGCAGGGGCTGTGAGCCGGCCCATAGGTCCCAGATCACATACGAAGCGAAGTAGTAGAGCCTCGCGCCGGAGCTCGCGGCGCTCGGGCGCGCACGCCGACACCTCGCCCCCGTCCTACGAAGTCGCGTAGTAGTGCCGGCCGTTGCCATCACCCCGGCGTGCCGCTAACCATGGATCGTGTCCACGGGAGCCGACGCCCCGGAGCGGTCGAGTGCCGCACATGAGCGTGCGCCTCCGCTCCGCTGCCGGTCCCGTGGCGGTCCCTGACATCACCGCGAGGAGAGTGTTTCATCCGTACGTCCGCCCTGTCCCTGACGCCCGCCGCCCGTACCGCCAGGATCCGCACGTTCTCGGTTTCCGGACTCTGCGCAGCCGGAGCCGCAGCAGCGGCCCTGACGCTCGTACCGTCCCCCGCGCACGCCTCCGAGCCGGCCTCGCCCGGTGTGGCCACCTCGGCCGGAGTCTCGGCAGCAGGAGTCTCCGCCCAGGCGGACGCCCTCGCCGACAAGGCCGGCCAGGCAGCCACCGAGCAGGACGACCTGGACAGCTGGATCCGGGAGTCCCTCGAGGTCATGAAGGCCAAGGGGATCCCGGGCACCTACGAGGGCCTGCACCGCAACATCATGCGCGAGTCCGGGGGCGACCCCGAGGCGTCCAACGGCTGGGACGTCAACGCGCAGAACGGCACGCCCTCCAAGGGCCTGCTGCAGGTCATCCAGCCGACCTTCGACGCCTACCACGTCTCCGGCACCCCGCAGGACCTGACGGACCCGGTCGCCAACATCACCGCGGCCGCCAACTACGCAGCCGACAAGTACGGCTCCATCGACAACGTCGACTCCGCCTACTGAGCTGAGCCGTGACCGGCAGGCCGGAGCGTCACGCCGCTTCTTCGAACAGCGAGATCTGCACGTGGACGCGCTTACCCACCGGCGCGCGGCGTACCTCGAGGCTCCGGCTGACCGCGCGTACGATCTCCAGGCCATGCTGACCCGCACGCGTGGGGTCGGCCTGCGAGGCGGTGGGGAGCGCGGACCCCGAGTCCCACATGGTGATGTCCAGTCTGCTGCCGTCCACCTCGAGATCCAGCAGGCAGGGGCCCGGGGCGTACTTGCAGACGTTGGTGGCCAGCTCACTCACCACCAGCTGCGCGGTGTCCAGTGTCCGCGCAGGCACGTCCAGACCGCACAGGGACTGCGCCTCGGACAGGAAGTCCCGGACGAAGCCCCGGGCATGAGCGATCACTCCCGAAGCCATGTCGTAGGCGGCGCTGCCGACCACCCGCCCGCTCTGTCCGGTACCGCGTTTCGCCGTCAGCCGCTCCATGACACACATCCCCCGTCAGGTCAGCTGCACCACACAGCTCACATGCCACTCCGCCTACCCGCGGTGACACATTTCAGACGGGTCGCTTCCGCCCGGTCGGCGGGTGTTCAGCGGTGCCGGGGCAGCCGCCCCGAGCCCTGTCGGGCCGGCCATCCGCCGCACGCCCCGGCTGGGTGAGTCGGCGCAGTGCGCGTACCAGCGCCTCGACGCCCGCCTCCGCCTTGGACCGGGGGCACCCGACATTGAGCCGGACCCGGCCCGGTGAGCCATAGGCCGCCCCCGGCATGATGGCCACCTTCTCCACCTCCACGAGCTCGCGCTGCAGCGCGTCGTCGTCGACCCCGAGCGGCCGCAGGTCGATCCATGCGAGGTATCCCGCCTGCGGAGGCTCCCAGTCGAGCTGCGGGAACTCACCGCACAGACGGTCGGCGACCATCGTGAGGTTGCCCGCGAGATACGCGCGCAAGGCGTCCAGCCAGGGCACGCCCTCCCGGTACGCGGCGATGTGCCCGACCAGCGACAGCACTGCGGGGGAGGACAGACCGTCCGCCTCCTTGAGCTGCCGCAGATAGGCGTCCCGCGACGCGGGGTCACCGATGATTCCGTAACTTCCCGTCAGAGCGGGGATGTTGAACGACTTGGACGCCGAGGTGACCACAGCCCACCGGCCCTCGACGCCGAGCCCGGCCCAGGGGTGGTGCACGTGCGGGGCATGTGCCAGGTCGGAGTGGATCTCGTCGCTGATGACGGCCACGCCGTGCCGTGCGCACAGGCGTGCCATCCGGCGCAGCTCGTCCTCGGACCAGACCCTGCCCGTCGGGTTGTGCGGTGAGCACAGCAGCAACACGGCGGTGTCGGGCAGCGCCAGGAGCCGCTCCAGCTCCGCCCAGTCGTCGAGCGGGCACTCCCGGAGCTGCCGTCCGTGGGCAGCCACGGTCCTGGGGAACGCGTCGTACATCGGGGTGTGGGTGACGACACCGTCGCCGGGGCCCGACCAGAGCCGGAGCAGCTGCGACACCTGGTAGACGACGGAGGGCGCGTAGACGATCGACCCGGGGTCGACCGCTGTCGCGTGCCGCGTCGCGTACCAGTGGACGATCGCCGAGAGGAAGTCCTCCTGTCGCCACCGTGAGTAACCGAGCACACCGTGGTCCAGTCGGCGGCGCAGCGCGGTCATGATTTCCGGGGCAGTCTCGAAATCCATGTCGGAGATCGTGAACGGCAGCAGATCCGGCACGCCGAAACGGTCCTCGACGTAGTCCCACTGCGTGCACCAGGTGCCGTGCCGGTCCACCGGGGTGTCGAAGCCGTAGGCGGGAGGAAGCGGGGACATGGTCAGCCCACCGGAATCATCGAGGCGATGGCGTCCTTCACCGACTGGACCTGCGGTCCGATGACGACCTGTACGGTGTGGCCGTCGAGCTTGATCACACCCACGGCGCCGAGCTTCTTCAGCCGGGCCTCGTCCACCTGTCCGGCGTCCTCCACCGTCATGCGCAGACGCGTGATGCAGTTGTCCAGGGAGCGGATGTTGCCGGCGCCTCCGATCGCGTCGAGGATGGCGACGGCGTCGTACTTCCCTGCCACCAGCTCCCGCGCGGGCTCCTCGGTCCCGGCCGGAGGGACAGGCTCGCCGGCTTCATCACTCCGCTCCTCGTCGCGGCCGGGCGTCCTGAGGTCGAAGCGTGTGATCGCCCAACGGAACAGGCAGTAGTACACGGCGAACCACACAGCCGCGATCACCGGCACCAGGTACCACTTGGTCGACGATCCCTGGAGGACTCCGAAGACCAGCCAGTCGATGACATTGCCGTCGGTGTTCCCGATGAAGACGCCGAGCACGGCGGCCGTGAGGAAGCCGAGCCCGACCAGGACCGCGTGGATGGCGTACAGCCACGGTGCGACGAACAGGAACAGGAACTCCAACGGCTCCGTGATGCCGCCGACCACGCAGGCCACCACACCGGACACCAGCAGGGCCTTGATCTCCGGGCGCATCTTCTTGTTCGCGCAGTGGTACATCGCGAGGGCCGCACCCGGAAGACCGCCCAGGTAGGCGGCCATCTTGCCCTGGGAGAGGAAGTGCGTCGCGTCGGTGACGGCGGAACTCGGCGCGCCCGCGCAGTCCAGGTGCGCGTAGAACATGTTCAGGGCTCCGGAGACGTTGGCCCCGCACACGGCTCCCGAACCGCCGACGTCGGTGAACCGGAACATGGCCACGAGGATGTGGTGCAGCCCGATCGGCCGCAGAAGCACCTCGCCCATACCGAAGAAGAAGGGCCCGAAGACCCCGGTGTGCCCGATGCCGCGGCCCACGGCGGTGATCCAGCCGTTGAAGGCCGGCCACACCAGGGGAATGAGCAGACCGAGCACGCTCATGGCGAGCGCGGAGATGATCGGGACGAAGCGCAGCCCGCCGAAGAAGGCCAGCGCGTCAGGCATGCGCTGGGTACGAAAGCGCTGGTGAAGAAGGCTGACAACGATGCCAACGGCCACGGCTCCGAGGAGTCCCGTGTCGATGGACCGCACGCCGAGCACCTCGGCTATGCCGTAGTGCGCGATCGCCTTCTCGTCCTCGAAGTCGACGCCCTTCGCGGTGAGGTAGAAGTTCACCGCGAGATTCATGGCTGCGAAGCCGACGAAACCGGAGAACGCGGCCACGCCCTTGTCCTCGCGGGCGAGACCGAGCGGAATCGCCATCGCGAAGAGGACGGGCAGGAAGGTGAAGGCGACCAGCCCTGTGTTGGCCATCCACGTGAAGACGAGGTGGAAGCCCTCTGCCTTCAGGAAGGGCAGGTTGTCGGTGACTGCCTCGCTGGAGAGCGAGGACCCGATGCCCAGCATGATGCCGCAGAAGGCGAGCAGGGCCACCGGGAGCATGAACGTCTTGCCGAGTCCCTGGAGGAATTCCCAGAGTGCGGCCTTGGTCTTCTGCATGTGTAGGACTTTCGAGCCTGGAGGGACGGACCCGGGCGCTCGCCGTGGCGATGCGGGGACCCACGGGTGATCGAGCGGTTCGATCCGCCCTCACACGGCCGCACCTGGGGATCGCCCGGTGAGCAGCGCCGGACGGGGCCGTTCCGCCGCACGGATCACATCACAGCAGGTCGGCGACTGTCCATGAAACCGGTGCATCGATCAGGGGCGGGCGCGGGGAGTGTGCGGGCTGTCGCGTGCCGTGACGTACGCCACCCGCCGGTGCTCGTGCCGCGTGTTCGCCGCTGTGTGGGTGGGTAAGGGGCTGTGTGGTCGCCGGAGCCGACAATTCGGTGGATAGTACGCACAAGCTAGCGACTCAGGAGGTCCGATGTCATCGAAGCGACGTCGTAAGAAGAAGGCCCGCCGTAAGAACGCCGCGAACCACGGCAGCCGTCCGCAGACCTGAGGACGGCTCTGGCGTACCGGGGGGCGGCGCGTGCCGCCCCCCGGACACGTTCCGGCTTCACCGCGCCGCCTGCCGGGTCAGGTGAGCAGTCGGCTGTGGTGGGACGCGCGACGGGCGGCGGCCAGCAGGGCAAGTATCTGAGGCCCTGCCTGGTCGAGGCGGGACACAGGGCCTCGGGAACGGCAGGCGCACATCACACGGGAGTGGAATGGGGGCATCCGGGTTCCCCCGACGAGCGGCGGAGGGCTACGGCTACTTAGGTTGCCTAACTTAACCTATGGTCCGGTGGCCAGGTAGGCCGCCTCCCGCTCCCGGCTGTCGCCTGCCCGCACGGCCTATTCGCTGTGCACGATCTGGATCAGATTGCCGCAGGTGTCGTCCAGGACCGCCGTGGTGACCGGGCCCATGGTTAGCGGATCCTGGGTGAAGCGGACCCCGAGCCCGCGCAGCCGGTCGAACTCCGCGGTCACGTCGTCCACGGCGAAGGACGTCGCCGGGATGCCGTCGTTGACCAGTGCCGTCTTGTACGGCTTCACCGCGGGATGGCCATCGGGCTCCAGCAGGAGTTCGGTCCCGTCGGGGTCCTCCGGCGAGACCACGGTCAGCCAGCGGTCCTCGCCCAGGGGGACCTCGGTCTTCTTCGTGAAGCCCAGCACCTCCGTGTAGAAGCGCAGGGCCTTCTCCTGGTCATCGACGAAGACGCTGGACAGGTGGATCTTCATGGGTACTCTCCGGGGTGCCGGGCCTGAGCCACCGGGTCATGGCGCGCTCGAGGGGTGCGGTGTTCAGGTCGTGGAACTTGTAGCGGCCCTGGCGGCGCGAGAGGACCAGACCCGCAGATTCCAGTACGGCCAGGTGCTGGCTGATGGCCTGGCGGGACGACCCCAGGCTGTGCTTGGTCACCAGTCGTGTGCAGATCTCGAAGAGGGTCTGGCCGTCCCGTTCCACCAGCTCGTCAAGGATGCGCCGACGGGTGGGGTCGGCGAGCGCCTTGAAGACATCGTCGGCCATGACCCCACCATAGGCAAGTGCGGACTTGCCTATCAAGTAGGGTGCCCGGTACGTCGATGAGCAGCCTGGCCCGCTTCACCGTCGCCCGGCTCGATCGTCCGAGGGCGCGGCGCGGGGGGACCGATGAGTTCTCTCCCGTCACGCAGTCTGCAGGGCAGGGACGGATGTCCCCTGGTCACTAGAGGAAAGTGGTGCGCGATGAGGTTGGTACTGCAGGAGTTCCTGTCGCTGGACGGTGTCTCACAGGGGCCCGGCTCCCCTGACGAGGACACCAGCGACGGGTTCACCCAGGGCGGCTGGTTCGTGCCGCACCTGGACGAGGCATTCGACCGGGTGGCCGCCACCTGGCTCGGCCGCGCGGACGCCTTCCTGTTCGGCCGCCGCACGTACGAGAACTTCGCACGGGACTGGCCGGAGATGACCGACCACCCGAACGCCCGCATCCTGAACGGCTCGCCGAAGTACGTCGCCTCCCAGACCCTGACCAAGGCGGAGTGGGAGCCGACCACGATCCTGTCCGGAGACATCCCCGCCCAGGTCGCCGAACTGAAGCGGCAGCCCGGCCGCGAGCTCCAGATCCACGGCAGCGCCGAGCTCGGCCAGTCCCTGCTGGCCGCCGGCCTGGTCGACGAACTCCGGCTCGCGATCGCCCCGGTGGTGGTGGGCAGCGGACGACGTCTGTTCCCGCACGGCGGCACCCCGGCCCGCCTCCGTCTGTTGCACGCCGAGACGACGCCGAGCGGAATCGCGGTGCACGTCTACGAGGCGACAGGTCTTCCGGAGTACGGGACGTACGGGGCCGGCCTGTAGGTGCCGGCCCGGACAGGCCACCGGCCGCGGGACCGCCCGGGCTTTCCCTGCCCGTGAAGATGGATCACCCGGTGCCGTGGTGGCGTCACACGCCACGTCGCGCAGACACCACGGCACCAGGGTCTTTCGTCAGGACCGGGCTGGACCAGGCCCCGCGCGCCCAGCCTGATGCGAACGAGAGTCCCTAGGTCCAGGCGATCTCGAAGAACTTCACGCGGTCGTCCTCTCCGGCCGGCAGCATGCCGGCCGTCGTCATGACCCGATGGGACGCGGCGTTGTCATGATCAGCGTCGCCCTTCACACAGGTGATGCCGCGCGCACGCGCGAACAGCAGCAGTGCGCGAAGGGCTTCCGAGGCGTACCCGTTGCCTCGCGCCGAAGGGACGAGCCCGTAGCCGATCGTGACGCTGCCGTTCCCGTCCGCGGGTGCGTGGAAGCCGACGCCGCCGATCGCCTGACCGTCCTCGCGGCGGCGGATCTCGTAGTTGCCGAACGGCTGGGGATCGCCGGCCGCCGCACAGGTGTCCAACAAGCGCCTGGCGGCGGACACGTCGCCGAAGGTGGGGTACCCGGGAGCCCATCGGGCACCGCTGTCGGGAGCGCCCGCCACCACACGCTCGGCTTCGTCGGCGGTCATCGGATGGAGCACGAGCCGCGCTGTCACAAGATCGTCCATAGCAGCGAGGAGTACCACGCGGTGCGGGCGGACCGCACGTGGATTAACCGGCTCACGTGGACTGGCCCGGTCGACGCCGCGGTCCTGCACGACGCGAGGTGCCGAGCCCGGTGCACCGGCTCCCCGCCGCCTCAGCTCACCTGTGGCCCTTGCCGCACAGTGCGGCGTCCACAGCGCCCTGGAGGTGGCCCAGGCTCTCGCCCTCGGCCGCCCAGGTCGTGGTGTAGACGGTCACGGTACCCCGACCGCCCGTGGCCCGGCCGCCGCCCACCGAGTCGCCGGGCAGGTCGCCGCCGTGGCCCCAGTAGACACCGCCGCAGCTGAGCGGGATCGATGCGACCCCGTACCCGTAGCGGCTCCCCGCGGGGTAGACGTCCCGGCCGCCGACGGCGGTCGTGTCCCGGGTCATCAGGTCCAGCGCCCAGCGGGGCAGGAGACGGCCACCGAACAGTCCGTTCCAGAAGGCGTTGAGGTCCTCGGGTGTGGAGACGAGCCCGCCGGACGCGCCGAACTCGTACCCGGGAAGCTCGGTCACGTCCACGATGCCTGCTCCAGGCAACGCGGGGTGCACGCCGTAGTTGCGGGCGTGCGGTCCGCGCAGGGACATCTCACCGGGCGCGGGCCAGTAGGTGTCGTCCAGGTGCAGCGGGCGCAGAATCGTACGCTCGACGTAGGTGCGGAAGCCGACGCCCGACGCCTTGTCGATCACCATGCCGAGCACCAGGTAGTTGGTGTTGGAGTAGCCCCAGCCCTCACCGGGCTCGAAGGCGGGCTCTGCTGCGAGGGCGAGAGCCAGATGGTCCTCGGGTGTGCCCGCCTCGGACCAGTCGACCAGCGCGCTGTACTCCGGGAGCCCGCTGGTCTGCTTCAGCAGCTGCCGTACGGTGACGGGGCTACTCGTGAGCTGGGGCACGTAGAGCCCGGCCCGGTCGTGGAGGCGTATCCGTCCGTCGGCCACCAGGCGCATGACGGCTGTCGCGGTGAACGCCTTGGTGTTACTGGCCAGGCGGAACCTGCCGTCCGCGCCGGGCATGTGACGGCCTGACACCCTGTCGGCGACCCCTGCCGTACGGGTCGTCCGGCCGTCGTGGGCCAGGGCACCCGGTACACCGTCCTGGTCCACCAGCAGGTCCAACCGCCGCTGCACCGGGTCCGACGGACGGGCCGCCGCCACGGGAGCGAAGGCTCCGGCCAGCGTGGTGGCGAGCAGGACTGCTACGGCTGGGTACGTGCGATGCATGGTCTTCCCCCTGGGTCGCGGCCCGGTCTCGCGGGCCCATCGGTCGCTCACCGACGACCCTGCCAGCCTCGCGGCGCGAGATCAGTACGCCCCGGCCCCGGACCAGAGGTGCACCCACCCCCCTTGTCGAGGGGCTCGTTGTGTGCGTCAGGTCGGCTCGGAGGTGTCCCTGACCGGCGTGTCCTCGATGCGGGAGCCGGGAGCTCCACGGCCGGGGGCGGCCGGGTTGTGGGCATGCTGCGGCTGTGCCTCGTCGTCGCCGGCGCCGCACCCCGCCGGCGGGGTGCGCAGGACCAGCAGGGCGACGTCGTCGCCGCTCGGGTCGATGCGGACCAGCAGTTCGTCGAGGAAGTCCTCGATGTCGCGGCGGGCCAGGGCCGAGGCGTGCCGGCGCAGCGTGGCGAGGCCGGCTTCGATGTCACGGGAGCGGCTCTCGACGAGCCCGTCGGTGTAGAGGAGGAGCGTGGACCGGGGTGGGAGGTCCGCGTGGGCGTCGGGCCACCCCAGCCCCAGGTGCAGGGCCGAGCTGAGACCGAGGAGCGGACCGTGACCGGCTTCGAGGAAGCGGGTGTGCCCGTCGGCGGTGATCAGCAGGGGCGGGGGGTGTCCGGCGTTCACCCAGTGGAGTTGCCAGGGCCCGCCCTCCTCGCCTTCGATGCGCGCGAAGACGCAGGTGGCCATGGGGGCGTCGCTCGTGTGGGTCATGGCCTCGTCCAGACGGCGCATGATCAGGCTGGGAGGTTTCGTCCGGTCCCAGGCCAGGGCGCGCAGCATGTTGCGCACCTCGGCCATGTGGGCTGCGGCCTTGAGGTCGTGGCCGACGACGTCCCCGATGACCATCGTCAGGACGCCGTCGCCGAGGAGGAAGGAGTCGTACCAGTCCCCGCCGATCTCCGCGGCAGTCTCGGCGGGCAGATAGCGGGCCGCCAGCTCCAGGTGGTCGACCTGCGGCAGTGGAGTGAGGAGCTGGCGCTGCATGGTCTCGGCGACGTGACGCTGCTGTTCGAACAGTTCTGCGGCTTCCATCACGAGGCCGGCGCGGCGCGCGATGTCGGAGAGCACGAAGACCTCGGCGTCGGTGTAGGAGGAGCCCGGCGCGACGCGGGCCACGGTCAGCGCGCCGAAGACCGTCCGCCGGGTGTGCAGGGGCACCACGACGGCGCAGGCGCCTCCCAACCGGTCGAACAGCTCCCGGTGGGCGATCGCGAGCGGGCTGTCCGGCGGCGCCGCCAGGGCGTCCGCGTCCAGCACGACGGGCTCGGCGTTCCGCAGCGCCTGTACGACCGGCGAGCGCGCGGATTCGGGCACGGGTGGCAGCGGACCCGTCAGCGCTTCGGCCGTCCCGTCATCGCCAGGAGCACGGACGGTGACGCGCTGCACCTCGTCCGTCCGCCCCGCCGTACGTACGTCGATCGCCGCCCAGTCACCCATGTCCGGTACGAGCAGCCCGGCCAGCCTGTGCAGCATCTCCGGTGTCTCCAGGGTGGAGATGAGGACCGTCGACACTTCCGCCACCATCGTCAGCCGCGCGGTGAGGCCTTCCAGCGCGGAGAGGTAGGCCGCGGTCTGCTCGGCGGCGTCACGGTGCAGGCTGAAATCGTGGAAGACGACCACCGTTCCTTCCAGGTGCCCCTCGTGCCGCAACGGAGTGGCAGCCCAGATGATCGGCACCAGGCTGCCGTCCCCACGGAGGAAGTGTTCCTCGCTGCCCTCGGCCGGCCGGCCGCTCTCGAGGACGGTCAGCATGTCGCACTCGCTCCGCGGGACCGTGCCGCCGTCCGCTCCGCGGTGCAGCAGATCATGGATGTCGTGCCCGAGCATCTGCTCCTGCGGACGGTCGAGGAGCCGTGCCGCGCGTGGATTGCACGCGTCGATCCGACCGGTGGCGTCGGTGACGAACACCCCTGCCCCCAGGCTGTCGAACACGGTGCGCATGAAGTTGATCTCCAGCAGCCCTCCGGCGGACCTCATCGAACGGCCCTCGTCCCTGGGCGGACCTCTTCGCCCGTGCTCGACCGGATCACGTCTGCCGTGCCGCCCGGCGGCGGAAGCCGCACGGGCGACTTCTCCGCCGTCGGCGTCGCGGTCTGGGAGGTCATGGGCCCATGCCTTCCGCTTCGTGGTCGGGGCCGTGCCCGGTCCGCGCGGTGAAGAGGCCGGACGGATGCGCGGCACCACAGCATCTGTTCATCATTCATCCGGGACGCCTGTTCCGCCGCTCGGGAGAGCCCACCGCGATCGCGAGCGAGGCCCGGTCGGCTGTGCCGGGGGAGGCCGACCTTGACGGAAGCCCCGCGCAGGGCGCGCGCGTCCGGTGGGCTACCTCTCCAGCACCAGCGCGGAGCCCTGGCCCACGCCGATGCACAGCGTCGCCACACCGACCCCGGATCCGGCGGCCCTGAGCTGGTGGGCGATCGAGCCCGCGAGACGGGCTCCCGAGGCGCCGAGGGGGTGGCCGATCGCGATCGCTCCGCCGCGCGGGTTGAGCACGGACGGGTCGAGATCGGGCCACTCGGCGACGCAGCCCAGTACCTGGGCGGCGAAGGCCTCGTTGAGCTCGAGGGCGGTGAGGTCGGTGAAGCTCCTGCCTGCCCGGTCCAATGCCCTGTTCACGGCTTCCCGCCGGCCACGACGAGCGAGTGGTCCCCCAGCGCCACGGCGCGTGCCGCGTGCACCACGGCTTCGAGGCCGGAGGCGCAGAGCCGGTTGACGGTCACGCCGGGAACGGAGACCGGCAGGCCCGCGAGGAGCGCGGCCATCCGGCCGACTTGCGGTTCTCCTCGCCCGCGCCGTTGGCGTTGCCGAGCACCACGTCACCGATGCGCGACGGGTCGAGCTCCGGGGTGCGGCCGAGCAGCGAGCGGATGGCGTGGGCGGCGAGGTCGTCGGGCCGTACCTGCGCGAGCGCCCCGTTGTACTTGCCGATCGGGGTGCGGACGGCGTCGACGATGTACACGTCGCGGGGGCGGAAGCTCATGAGGCGTTCCTTTCGGGCGTACGGACCGGAGCGGCCGTCCGCTCCAGGACCTCGGCGACACTCACCCCAGGGGCGGTCTCCACCAGGACCAGGCCGTCGTCCGTCACGTCCAGCACGGCGAGATCCGTGACGATGCGGTGGACGCACGCCTTGCCGGTCAGCGGCAGGGTGCACTCCTCGACGATCTTCGGGGTGCCGTCCTTGGCGGTGTGCGTCATGGTCACGATGACGCGGCGGGCCCCGTGCACGAGGTCCATGGCTCCGCCGATGCCGGTCACCATCTTGCCCGGCACCGCCCAGTTGGCGAGGTCGCCCCGGGCCGAGACCTCCATCGCGCCGAGCACGGCGGCGTCGATGTGACCGCCCCGGATCATGCCGAAGGAGAGCGCCGAGTCGAAGAACGCGGCGCCCGGCCTGACGGTCACCGTCTCCTTGCCCGCGTTGATCAGATCGGGGTCGACATCCTCGTCGTACGGGAAGGCGCCCGTGCCCAGGATGCCGTTCTCGGACTCCAGGACGACGTGCACGCCCTCCGGCAGGTGGTTCGGGATCAGCGTCGGCAGTCCGATGCCGAGGTTGACGTACTCGCCGTCGCGCAGCTCCGCGGCCGCCCTCGCGGCCATCTCGTTCCGGTTCCAGGCCATCAGCCCCGCGCCTCCCGCTCCGTGACCGTCCGCTTCTCGACCTTCTTGTCCACGACCTGTTCGGGGGTCAGCGCGACCACCCGCTGCACGAAGATGCCCGGCAGGTGCACATGGTCCGGGTCGATCTCGCCCGGCTCGACCAGTTCCTCGACCTCCGCGACGGTGATGCGGCCGGCCATGGCGGCGAGCGGGTTGAAGTTGCGTGCGGACTTGTTGAAGACGAGGTTGCCGTGCCGGTCGCCCCTCGCCGCCCTGACGAGGGCGAAGTCCGTACGGATGCTGTGCTCCAGGACGTACTCGGTGCCGTCGAACGCGCGAACTTCCTTGGCCGGGGAGGCCAGCGCCACCCCGCCTTCGCCGTCGTAGCGCCAGGGGAGTCCGCCGTCGGCGACCTGCGTTCCCACCCCCGCGGGGGTGTAGAAGGCCGGAATCCCCGCCCCGCCGGCCCGGAGCCGCTCGGCCAGGGTGCCCTGCGGGATCAGTTCGAGCTCCAGTTCGCCCCCGAGGTACTGCCGGGCGAATTCCTTGTTCCCGCCGATGTACGAGCCGGTCACCCGGCTGATCCGGCCCGCCGAGAGCAGCACCGCGAGACCGGAGTCCATCGCTCCGCAGTTGTTGGACACGACGTCGAGCCCGTTGACGCCGGTCTCGTACAGGGCGTCGATCAACACCTTCGGCACACCGCTGAGGCCGAAGCCTCCCACTGCCACCGAGGCGCCGTCCGGCACGTCGGCGACGGCCGACGCCGCTGACGCGACCACCTTGTCCATGGAACCGCCCATCCGCTAATGTTCGCATGGTGAAGTTTCCTTCACTAAGATGCCTAAGTTTGCCGCCCGGATCAGAGCCCTGTCAATGGTGATGACACCTGTCGGCCCCGTCCGACCGGAGGACAGATGCCACCGACCAGCACCACCGGGCCCGGCGCGGAGGCGCCTGCCGAGGCCGTCGCACCGCTCATGCGCGGGATCGCCGTGCTGCGCCGGCTGACCGACGCGGACGGCTCCCTCAGCCTCAGTGACCTGGAACGCGCCACCCGACTCGCCCGCTCCACCGTCGACCGGGTCACACGCACCCTCGCCAGGACGGGCTACGTCCGCCTCGACGGCCGGACCGTCACCCTCGCACCGCGCCTGATGGAACTGGGCAACGCCTATCTGGCCTCGATCCGCCTCCCCGGGCTCCTCGGTGAGCTGGTGGAGGCCCTCGCGGACGAACTCGACGAGTCCGTGTCGCTCGCGGTGCCCGACAACGGGGACATCCGCTTCGTGCACCAGGCCACCCGGCGCCGTGCGATGTCCCTGAGCTTCCGCATCGGCGACCTGCTGCCCGCCGAACGCACCGCCCCGGGCGCGGTCTTCGCCACCGTCTGGGGGCCTGCGGAGTGGCAGGCCTGGCGGGAGAGGCGGGTCTCCGACCCGGCGGGAGCCGGCTACCCGTCCCTGCCGCCGCGTCCGGCGGACGACACCTTCGAGGAACGGGTGGGCGCGGCCCGGGCCGACGGCTGGGCGCTGGACGACCAGTTGATCGAACCAGGCCTCCTCGCCCTCGCCGTACCCGTACGGGACCCCGCCGGAAGCATCGCGTGCGTCCTCAGCGTGGTCAGCCACACCAGCCGGCACAGCGCGCAAGGGCTCCACGCCAGTCTGCTGCCACGGTTGCGCGACGCTGCCGCGGCCATGGAAGGCCGGCTGCGGGACGCGCCCCCCGGCGGCTGCGCACCCGCCCCGGGCCGCCTTGCCTCGTGGACGGCCGCCTCGAAACAGGAACTGGGCCGGGAGTTCGTCGAGTCCCTCGCCAGGGGCCTGACCGTCATCACCGCCTTCGGTGACGGCGGCGCCGTTCTGACGCTCAGCGAAGTCGCCCGCGCCACCGGCCTGTCCCGGGCCTCCGCGCGCCGCGCGCTGATCACCCTCGAACACCTCGGCTACGTGGCGGCCGACGGGCGGGACCACCGGCTGACCCCGCGTGTCCTGGCACTCGGATATCCGCCCCTGTCCCGCATCACCCTGCCGCGGATCGCCGAACCGCACCTCGCCGCACTGGCGGGGCGGATCCACGACTCGACCTCCCTCGCGGTGCTCGTGGACGACTCCGTGCAGTACGTGGCGCGTGCGGCCACCCACCGCATCATGAACGTCAACATCACCGTCGGCACACGGCTCCCCGCCTTCGCCACCTCGCTGGGCCGCGTCCTGATGGCCGATCTGCCCGCCGCGGAACTCGGACCCCTCCTCGACCACGCGGAGCTGCGGCCCCTGGCCCCCCACACCCTCACCCGCCGTGCCGAACTCGAAGCCGTGCTGGAGCGCGTGGGAACCGACGGATACGCCCTGGTCGACGAGGAGCTGGAAGCGGGCCTGCGCTCGATCGCCGTACCCGTGCGGGACCGGGAGGGCACCGCGGTCGCGGCCGTCAACGTCGCCATGCACAGCAGCAGCCGGACGATCGACGCGTGCCTGGACCAGGTGCTGCCGGAACTCCGTCTCACCGTCGGCCGCATCGAGTCCGAACTGCACACCGCGGACCGCTTCACCCACGTGGCGGCGGTGTGAACCGGGCGTGGTACGGATGCGGTCCGGCCGTCCGGTCCCCGTACGGGCGGAGCGACGCGGGACCGGTTCGGCCGGCTGGCAGGGCCGGTTGCGGGTAGGCGAACGGACGGCGGGACCTCCACCGCACCGCCGGGCGCCCTCCGGGTGCGGAGGGCACGGGGAAAACGGAGGATGCGAAAGGTGGCCGGAGGGCCGCACCGGCCGACCCGGCGTACCGAGAAGCGACATCCGAGGGAGACACCATGGCGCCCGAACGATCCTCTTCCGGCAGCACCGCGTCACGCGACCCGGGCCTCGCCCGGCCGGTGGCCCAACGGGCGGGGTGGAACGACGTGGACCTGCGTGCCGTCGACACCGTACGGGTGCTCGCCGCCGACGCCGTGCAGAAGACCGGCAACGGCCACCCTGGGACGGCGATGAGCCTGGCACCGCTCGCCTACCTGTTGTTCCAGCAGGTCATGCGCCACGACCCCGCCGACGACCAGTGGCTGGGCAGGGACCGCTTCGTCCTCTCCTGCGGCCACACCAGCCTCACGCTGTACATCCAGCTCTACCTGGCCGGCTACGGCCTGGAGATGGACGACCTGAAGGCGTTGCGGACCTGGGGATCGGCGACCCCCGGCCACCCGGAGTACCGGCACACCCGCGGTGTCGAGATCACCACGGGACCGCTGGGCCAGGGCATGGGCGCGTCCGTCGGGATGGCGATGGCCGCACGCAGGGAGAGGGGCCTGCTCGACCCGGACGCCGCACCGGGCACCAGCCCGTTCGACCACCACGTGTACGTGCTGGCGTCCGACGGCGACATGATGGAAGGCGTCGCATCCGAGGCCGCGTCCCTGGCAGGGCATCAGCGGCTGGGAAACCTCATCACTTTCTACGACTCCAACCACATCTCCATCGAGGACGACACCGACATCTCGTTCAGCGAGGACGTCCCGGCCCGCTTCGCCGCGTACGGCTGGCATGTGCAGACCGTGGACTGGACCCGTACGGGTGACTACGTCGAGGACGTCGACGCACTGCTCGACGCGATCGAGGCGGCGAAGGCGGAGCGGACCCGGCCGTCGCTGATCACGCTGCGCACGGTCATCGGGTGGCCGGCCCCGACGAAACAGAACACCGGCAAGGCACACGGAGCGGCTCTGGGGGACGACGAGGTCGCCGCGACCAAGCGGCTCCTCGGCTTCGATCCCGAGGCGTACTTCCCGATGGAGGACGAGGTCCTCGCCCACACCCGGGCCGTGGGGGAGCGGGGCGCGGACGCCCGGAAACGCTGGCAGCGGACCTACGAGGACTGGCGTACCGCCGCTCCGGAGCGGGCAGCCCTGCTGGACCGTCTCCGCCAGCAGGAACTCCCCGAGGGCTGGACCGACGCCCTCCCGTTCTTCCCGGCCGACGCGAAAGGCATGGCCACCCGTAAGGCGTCCGGCAAGGTGCTCACCGCGCTGGCACCGGTCCTGCCCGAACTGTGGGGCGGCTCCGCGGACCTCGCGGGCAGCAACAACACCACCATGGACGGCGAGCCCTCCTTCATCCCCGCCGACCGGCAGACGGCCGAGTTCGCGGGAGGCCCCCACGGGCGGACCCTGCACTTCGGTATCCGTGAGCACGCGATGGGCGCCGTACTCAACGGCATCGCGCTGCAGAGCCTGACGCGCCCCTACGGCGGCACGTTCCTCACGTTCAGCGACTACATGCGCCCCGCGGTCCGCCTCGGCGCCCTGATGAAGCTTCCCGCCACCTATGTGTGGACCCACGACTCGATCGGCCTGGGCGAGGACGGCCCCACCCACCAGCCCGTCGAACACCTGGCCGCGCTGCGCGCGATCCCCGGACTCGACGTCGTCCGTCCCGGTGACGCCAACGAGACCACCACCTGCTGGCGGACGATCCTGGAGCACACCGACCGCCCCGCCGGCCTCGTCCTGACCCGGCAGAACCTTCCGGTGCTCGACCGTGCCGACGGTGTCCACGCCTCCGCCGAGGGCGCGGCCCGCGGCGCCTACATCCTGGTGGAGGCATCCGGGACCGCCCTCGACGTCGTCCTGGTGGCCACGGGCTCGGAAGTCCAGATCGCTCTCGAAGCCCGCAAACTGCTGGTCGACGAAGGGCTGGCCGTACGCGTCGTCTCGATGCCCTGCCGCGAGTGGTTCGCCGAGCAGCCGCTGTCCTACCAGGACGAGGTACTGCCGCCCGAGGTGCGCGCCCGCGTCAGTGTCGAGGCCGCCGTGGGCCAGGGCTGGCGCGAGGTGGTCGGCGACGCCGGCCGGATCGTCAGCCTGGAGCACTACGGTGCGTCGGCCGCCTACGAGCGGCTGTACGAGGAGTTCGGCATCACCGCCGAAGCCGTCGCCGCGGCCGCACGTGCCAGCATCCGCGACGCGGTGGAGCCTCCGCGGCCGGGCGGGCGACGGCCTTGACCGGTGCCGCGTCGAGCGACGTCGGCCCTGTCGTCGTCCTGTGCGACGAACCGCGGGGAAACGAGCCGCTGCTGTGCGACTGTAGGGTCCGGACCGACGAAGGGGGGCCGCGCATGGCCAAGGTCAACATCAGTCTCGATGCCGAACTCGTGGTGGAGGTGATGGTCCTGGCCGGGGTCGGTTCCCCCCAGGACGCCGTCGAAGTGGTCGTACGTGACTACATCGCCCGGGGGCACCGCACCGAAGCACGTGCCGAGCTCAAGGAGCAGAAGCTGCGTGAGGTCGAGGTCAAACCGCAGGAGACCCAGGGCTGACCACTGTCATCGCGTGATGTCGCACCGGCTCCGTCGGCACGCGTCCGAGGTTCGCCACCAGGGCACGCGAACCTGGCACGATCCGAACGAAAGGCTTCAGTTCAACTGGCGCCGTACCAGTTCATGGAGCTGCCCGGTCGTGTCCGCCAGGAGTTCGGCGGGCGGTCCCTCCTGGACCACACGGCCGTCCGCCATGACGATCACGCGATCGGCGTCCATCACGGTGGTCAGCCGGTGCGCGATCACCACGCGGGTGGCCCGCAGGGACCGGGTGCTCTCGATCACCGTGCGCTGGGTCTCGTTGTCCAGCGCACTGGTGGCCTCGTCGAAGAACAGGATGCGGGGACGCCTTACGAGCGCCTGCGCGATCATCAGCCGCTGGCGCTGTCCTCCGGAGATCGAACCACCGCCGGAGATCATCGTGTGCAGCCCCATCGGCATGCGCTTGATGTCCTCGGCCAGGCCCGCCATCGCGGCGGCTTCCCACGCCTCCTCCTGCGTGAAGACCTCGGCGCCGCAGATGCAGTCAAGGATCGATCCGGACAGTGGCTGGGCGTTCTGCAGCACCACGCCGCACTGACGGCGCACAGCCGCCTGGTCGAGCGCCGTCAGATCCTGGCCGTCGTACAGGACGCTGCCCGTGACCGGCTTGTCGAAGCCGATGAGCAGCCTCAGCAGCGTCGACTTGCCGCAACCGCTCGGGCCCACGATCGCGACGAACTCACCGGGCCGCACGGTCAGCGACACCTCGTCGAGGACCGTCGGGCCGTCGTCGGAGTAGCGGAAGGAGACACCTCTGGCCTCGATCTCCCCGGTCAGCACGCCCGGCTGGGTGCTGGCGCCGCGCACCTCGGGCGCCTCGTCGAGCACGGGCTTGATCTGCTCGAACATCGGCAGCACCGCCGCGGCCGACACGAACGCGCCGGTGAGCTGGGTGACGGCCGTCAGCAGCATCGTCACGGACGTGTTGAAGGTCAGGAACTCGGCGGCCGTCAGAGAACCACGCGCCGGGCCCGCCAGCAGGACGAAGACGACCAGCGAACACAGCGGCAGGTACACCGCGTTGAGGACCGTCGTCAGATTCTTGATCCGGCCCGCCCGCTTCTGCAGCTCACGGCTGCGGGCGAACTCCCCGGCCCACGCCCCGTACGCGAAGCTCTCCGCCGCCGCGACCCGCAGCTTGGGCAGCCCTCGCAACGTCTGGAACGCCTGGTTGTTCAGCTTGTTCCCCAGTTCGACCAGCCGGCGCTGCCAGCGCAGCTCCCACATGCCCATGGTCAGGAACACCCCGGCGATGACCACCAGCATCGCGACGGCGGCGAGCGCCAGCGGGACACTGAACCAGAGCAGCAGGCCCAGGTTCACCACCCCCAGGGTGCCCGCCTGCACCACGACGGGGCCCGTACCGGACAGCACCCGGCGGATGGCGCTGACTCCCATGGCCGCGCTCGCCAGTTCACCCGTGGACCGCTCGGTGAAGAACTTCGTCGGCAGCCGCAGCAGACGGTCCCAGACCGCGGGTTGCAGCGTGCTCTCGATCCGCCCCTCCATCCGCAGGATCGTGAGGTTCTGCAGCAGCATGAAGACCGCCGAGACGACCCCGGAGATGATCACGGCCAGCGACACCTGCACGATGAGTCCGGTCCGGGCGTTCGGTACGTACACGCCGAGCACCTTGCCCGTCGCGATCGGCACCAGCGAACCCAGCGCGACGGTCACCAGGCCCGCCAGCACCAGCCTCCGCAGGTCGCCCCGGGTGCCGAACAGTCCGAAGCGCAGCAGCTGCCACTTCCCCAGCGGCTGCTCGGGCAGCGGTCGGTAGAACATCACCGCCCGCTGCTCGAACTCCTCGGCCGAGGTGCGGTCGACCCGGCTGCGCCGCCCGGTCAGCGGGTTGACCGCCTCGTAGCGGCCACGGCGCCAGAGCAGGGCGACCGGCGCCCCGGACGCGGCACGGTGGCCGACCAGCGGCCCGGAGTTCTCCCGCCACCAGCGCCCGCTGAGCCGCACCGCACGGGTGCGGATGCGTGAGGCGACCGCGACACGCTCGACCGGGTCGATCCGGTCGCTCACCGCGCCGCCCGTCGCGGCCTCCGCGAGGACGATCCCGGACTCCCGGGCCACCAGGCGACAGGCCGCGTACACCGCGTCGTCCGAGGCCCCTGCCGCGGGCGAAGAGCCCCTCCGGGACCGGCCGATGGAGGTCAGCAGCGCCTGGTCGGCCTCCTTGCGGACCGCCTCGCCCGCCTTCATCCCGGCCGCGGTCCGGTCCTCGTGCGCGCGCTCCAGCTGTTCGATCCAACGGTCCAGCGCCGACAGCAGGCGGAACTGCTGGTTGACCATCCCCTGCCACATCGCCGGATCGACGAGCAGATCACCCGCGGCCTCGGCGCTGAACGCGGCGCCGTACTGCACACTGCCGGGTGACACCGGCAGCCAGAGGATGTCGTCGTCGCCCACCGTTTCGTCGAGGGTCGTCCGCCCGTCCAGCGGCGCCTCGAACAGCACACGCTGGCTGCGGCCCACACCGAGCGAGAAGGCGTGCTCCAGCAGACTGAGCGTGGCGTCCCCGGTGTCGTAATGGCTGCGGTACTGCCCCTCGTACGCGCCCTGGCCGGTGTACTCCGGCCGGTACAGCTCACGCAGCGGGATCCGGCGCAGCACGCACTCCTGGAGGGGCCGGCCGACCAGGGTGTGCTGAGGGCCCTCGACCGGGCCCAGCACCAGCGTTCCCGGTTCGAGGCGCCCCAGGAAGTGCCAGTGTCCTTGTTCCGCCGCGTCCACGGCGAACAGGTCGAGGGCGCCGCCCACGACGAGCCACAGCACCTGCGGGCCTTCCAGGGACAGGCTTCGCAGCCCGGTGCAGTCGACCGGCTCGCCGAGCGCTCCCAGCGCGCCGATGACCGGGTCCGGCCCGGGCGCCTCCGTGCCCGCGAGAGGATGTACGGACACCATGTCAGTGCTCCCTGACCAGATCGGCGTACGGGCCTCCGGCGGCCACCAGGTGCTCGTGCCGGCCGCGCTCCACCACGGTCCCGTGGTCCAGGACCACGATCTCGTCGCTGTCGCGCACGGTGCTCAGCCGGTGCGCGATCACGACACAGGCACAGCCGCGCCGCCGCAGGTTGTCGATGATGATCCGCTCCGTCTCGGCGTCCAGCGCGCTGGTGACCTCGTCCAGGACCAGGATGCTGGGGCGGCGCACGAGCGCCCGGGCGATCTCCAGGCGCTGACGCTGCCCGCCGGAGAAGTTACGGCCGTCCTGCTCCACCCGGCTGTGGATGCCCCGGGGGCGGCGGGCGACGACGTCGTACAGGGCGGCGTCCCGCAGGGCGTCGGTCACGGCCTCGTCCGGTACCGAGGGATCCCACAGCGCCACATTGTCCCGGACCGTCCCCTCGAAGAGGAAGACGTCCTGGTCGACGAAGGACACGGACGCGGCCAGTGCCCCCCGGGGTATGTCCTCCAGACGCTGCCCGTCGATGCGGATCGTGCCTTCCCACGGGCCGTAGAGCCCCGAGATGAGCCGCGAGACCGTCGACTTGCCGCTGCCGGAGCCACCGACGAGCGCCACCTGCTGCCCCGGTCCCACGGACAGGGAGAAACCGGTGAGGAGCGGCTTGTCGAGCGGGCTGTAGCCGAAGGTGATGTTCTCCAGCGTCACGTGTCCCTTGAGACGGCGGGTGCTAGTGGCCGGCTCCCGGCGGGAGTACAACGGGTCGACCGGGAAGTTCTCGACGTCCTTGAGGCGGGCCACATCGGCCGCGAAGTCCTGCACGCGGCCCGCCACCCCGTTGAGCCGGGTGAGCGGCGCGGTGAAGCGGGTCACCAGCGCCTGGAAGGCGACGAGCAGACCGATCGAGATGTGCCCCTCGACGGCACGCAACCCGCCGATCCACAGGATCAGCGCGCTGTTGAGCGTCGCGAGGGCGGGAGCGACGATCCCCAGCCAGGCGCTCGGCACCCCGAGGCGCTGCTGTTCCTCCAGCGTCGCCGCGTGCTGCCCGGCCCAGCGGCGGAAGTATCCGTTCTCGCCGCCCGTGGCCTTCATGGTCTCGATCAGCTGGAGACCGGTGTACGAGGTGTTCGTCAGCCGTGCGCTGTCGGCCCGCAACTTCTGCGTGCCTACGGCCCGCATCCGTACCACGATGCGCATCGCGACCACGTTGAGCAGCGCGATACCCACCCCGATGACGGTCAGCTGAGGATCGTAGGTCCACAGCAGGAACGCGTAGAGGAGGACGACGATGCCGTCCACGCCGGCCGCGGTGAGATCCCGGGCGAGCGTCTCGGCCACGGCGTCGTTGGACTGAAGGCGCTGGACCAGGTCGGCAGGGCTGCGCTGCGAGAAGAAGGTGACCGGCAGCCGGAGCAGGTGCCGGAAGAAGCGCGCGCTGCCGAGCGTGGACGAGATGATGCGCCCGCGCAGCAGGTTCGCCTGCTGCAGCCAGGTCAGGACGACGGTGAGGGCGACCATGCTGCCCATCGCGGCGAAGAGCACGCCCAGCAGGGAGGTCTGCTCGCCAATCATGAACATGTCGATATAGGTACGGCTCAGGGCCGGGAGCGTCGCCCCGACCGCCACCAGCAGCAGGCTCGCGAGCAGGGCGACCAGCATGGTGCCCGTCGTGCCCCGCAGCCGGGCCGGCAGCGCGGCCATGACCCCGGGCTTCCGTCCGCCGCGCCGGAAGTCGTCGCCGGGCTCCAGGACGAGGACGACACCGGTGAAGCTGGTGTCGAAGTCCTCCGTGGGCACGAACCGGCGCCCCTTGTCGGGGTCGTTGATGTGCACACCCCGTCGTCCGAGGCGCCGCCCCACACCGTCGTACACGACGTAGTGGTTGAACTCCCAGAAGAGGATCGCGGGCGCCCGGACCTCCGCGAGTGCCGAGGGCTCCATCTGCATGCCCTTGGCCTGGAGACCGTAACTACGGGCGGCCTTGAGCACGTTGCTGGCCCGTGAGCCGTCACGCGAGACACCGCAGGCGATCCGCAGTTCCTCCAGCGGAACATGGCGGCCGTGGTGTGCGAGCACCATCGCCAGCGAGGCCGCACCGCACTCCAGAGCCTCCATCTGGAGCACGGTGGGGGTGCGCACGGTTCTGGCACGTCCCCCCGTCGGCGCGGAGCGCGGCCGGCGTCTGCTGCCCGGGGTCCCTTCCGGACGGTGCCTGCCGCGGCCGGGAGGCGGCAACTGCTGGGCGGCGGGGGAGGGGGGCGGTGCGGTCACGGGAGCAGCCAATCGATCGGGCGCTGGTCGGAGAGACGGACGGAACCGGTGGCCAGGGTCATGGAACCGATGGGGTAAGGGGGGCCGTCGGCGGAGGACCACCGGTAGCCGGACTTCGTGGAGTCCGAGCGCTCGATCTTGACCAGGACCGCCAACGGCCTGCCGTGCCTGGAGAACTGTTCGCCCAGTTGGGCGTCGCCGAGGAAGCGGGTGATCTGCTGCTGTGTCTGCGCCGTCCTGCCGACCGCCGCCACCTCGCCGCGCAGCACCCCGTACTGCTGGGCGGGCACGGACTGGACGGTGAGGTCGACGGAGGCGCCCACCGGGACCGAAGCGGCGCTGCTGCCGGACACGTACAGCAGGACGACCAGTGGATCGTCGGCGCCGTCGATCCGCTCGACGCTCGCCACGTCGGCGCCGGTGGTGACCACCGCGCCGATCGTGGCGGTCACCGAGGTGAGGCGCCCCGCGTCGATCGTGCGGACGACGCGTTCACCCTGTTCCGTGCGGACCTTGAGCAGAGGGGAGTTCCGGGGCAGGGTCTCGCCCTCGTCGGCGAGCACCTCGGTGATCTGCCCGGCGACCGGGCTCTGCAGGATGTAACTGCCGCGGGAGTGCGTGAGGATGCCGGGCGCGTCGAGCGTGCCGGCGACGGAGCCTGTCACGGCCCAGAAGCCGGCGGCGGCCATCACGGCGACGGTCACGCAGAGGACGAGCAGGCCCTGCGGGCGGGCGAAGCGCACCGGGAGATCGAGCTGCTCGGGCGACTGCAGCTTGGAAAGGGCCTGCTGGCGGAACTGCACTGAACTCTTCCCTCACCTGTCAGCGATCGGCACCGAGCCCCGGAACCGATCGGTTCCGGGGCTCGGCGGGGTACTGCCGTGTCTCTCAGAGACCGGCGGTCAGACCGGAGGCCAGGCCGGTGACCGCGCCCGTGTTCACGCCGGTGGCGGACTCGACGAGACCGGTGACCGAGCCGACGACACCGGCGACCGGGACGATGCCCTCGACGGTGCCCGTGACATTGCCGAGCACGCCGCCGACGAGGCCGCCCGAGACGTTGTCGAGCTCGGCGTCGGAGATCTCGGCGGTCTCGACCTGGGGGGTGTAGTTCATGATGAGCGCTGCCCTTCGTGTGGAAATTGCTTATGTGCGGAAGCCCGGTGGCGCGGCCTCCGCATGGCCCAGGATCAAAGCACGCCTTCGCCTCGCACAGCCAATCGAACTGCGGTGGATCCGTGATTGTCGACCCCTTCGGATCGACTCGCGTGCAGACGCGTTCATTTCATCGCGGCAGATTCTTCACGAGCTTCACCGCATGAATTCTGCGTCGTTGCAACCGTTCACCCAGCAAGTGGGGCACTCCCTCCCCAATCGCCCTGCGGGTCGCCCTCGACCTGCCCTTTCGTACCGGATTCGGTGATCGGTGTGCGCACGCCGTGTGCAGGTTTCCGAGGTCGGGCCGTCCCTGTGCTTTTAGGTGTGGGTGATGTGGGTCGCCGGGCGGAGTTCGAAGTGGATCGATATTCACGTCGCGGTGAAAGGTGAGAGCGTTTCTCTTCTGTTTGTGTGTCATCTGCGCAGGGGTGACGTGTTCATGAATTGCCTATCGGTTTGCCGTGTCCATCGCGCCACGTAGCCTCCGGACATGTGGGGGAGGTGTGCCGATTTCTGTATTGGCTGTGGACGGTGTGCCCTCTGTGCAGAGGTCGAAGGGAGCTGCCCTGATTCATCCGATCAAACCGCCGCGCCGACCCGTTCGACTCGAACCGGATGATGTACGGCACGGGTGCGGCGGTCTACGGCACCGAGAATCTCACTGCCTGGGACGCCGGCGGCCAGTTCAAGATCGCGCCCATGGTCAAGGGGCTGGAGGAGACCGCCGTCAACGACCTGGCGAGCCCGCCCTCCGGTGCGCCGCTGCTGAGCGCGCTCGGTGACATCGGGGGATTCCGGCACACCGACCTCGACGCGGCACCCGCGATGGCACGGTCGTGCGGGTCGGCAACGCTGACGCCGCTCCGCACATCGGCTCCTTCTCGTCGGGCGGGGAGGCCTGCACCGTCGGGTGACGTCAGGCGGGCCGAAAGGGGGCACACCCACACCTCCCAGGGCGTGCTGCGTTCGAGTGCACGCACCTCGCCCTGGGAGGTATCCGTGCTGGAAGTGGTGGCGCGGACGCCCATGGACGCGCGCAGCAGCGCCCGCCCTGGGCATCCCCGCCGCGCACGACGGCTTCGGCACGTTCCGCCGCGTGCACGGGGCGAGCGACGGCGAAGCGGTCCTCGTACGGCCCGACGGCTGTCCGGGGCTGGGCGCCACCGAGGCGGCCGTCCCGGAAGCGGCCGCGTACCCGCACGACCTCTTCGGGGCGTGACGCTGTTCCGCGCGGACGGGTGGAGCGATGCAGGACGGGCCGTCAGACCTCCTGGGGTTCGGGAGCAGTGCCGGCCGGATGTTCCTCGCGCCGCTCCCACGAGTGCCGCGCAGGCCCTACACCGCTGATCGTCTCCGCCCAAACCTCCTCCCGGCGTGGCGTGCCGTCCAACGGGTGACATCTGGCTCCCTGTCACACGATGAGCCCACCGTGTAGCTCGAATGCGGCCTTCCCGAGTGGTGCCCCTCCGCATTTCCGCTGACGGTGGATCACGTCGCACCCGTGATCCGATGAGCCGGCAACCAGCCGGCCAGCGCGGGAGTGGCGAAAGGACTGTGTACCCATGCGCTCTGCCCGCACCCTGTTCGCATCGGCCGCCGTCACGGCGGTCCTCGCGGTCTCCGCCCCCGCCGCATACGCCGTGACCTCGTCGGACGACTGGGACAAGGACAGCGGCTCCTCCGCGAGCAGCAATGACGACCGTGAGAAGCCGGACTCGTGGAAGCACGACAAGCCTGAGGGCGGTGTGCACGCCGGTGGCGGCGCGCTGGCCGGTGTGTCGGCCGACGACTGGGAGAAGGACAAGGACGAGGACAAGGACGAGGACAAGGACAAGGGCAAGGAGTCCGGCTCCGGGAACAACGACGACCGTGAGAAGCCGGACTCGTGGAAGCACGACAAGCCTGAGGGCGGTGTGCACGCCGGTGGCGGCGCGCTGGCCGGTGTGTCGGCCGACGACTGGGAGAAGGACAAGGACGAGGACAAGGACGAGGACAAGGACAAGGGCAAGGAGTCCGGCTCCGGGAACAACGACGACCGTGAGAAGCCGGACTCGTGGAAGCACGACAAGCCTGAGGGCGGTGTGCACGCCGGTGGCGGCGCGCTGGCCGGTGTGACGGCCGACGACTGGGAGAAGGACAAGGAGTCCGGCTCCGGCAGCGTCTGGGACAGCGAGCAGACCTGGAAGCACGAGAAGCCCGAGGGCGGCGTCCACACCGGCGGTGGAGCGCTGGCGCTCTCCGGCAGCGGCCTCGCCGCAGGCTCGGTGCTGATGCTCGGCGGCCTGGGCGCCGTCGCGTACAAGCTGCGCCGCCGCAACGCCTCGGGCGCTGCGGCCGCCTGACGGGGTCCCGCACCGCTGCATGGCTCCTGCCGTGGCCGCCGCCCCTTCCCGGGGGGCGGCGGCCACGCCGATTTCCTCGTACAAGCCGCCCCCTGTCGTCCGTGAAAGGCAGCATGCGCATGGCCGCCCCGCAGTCGTCCGACACAGAACCCGCCCCCCCTGCCGCCGGCCGTTCCCTGCTGTGGCCCCTCGCAGCGGTGGGGCTGGGCTTCCTCCTCGTGTACAACTCCTTCGACGCATCGGCGGGAGTCCCGCCGGCGCCCGCTGTGGTGTCTCTTCCCTCACCCTCGAAGCCGGCCTCGCCCGCCCCGTCGGCATCCGCGTCCGCCCCTTCGCCGGGGCTGCCCCGGTCCGAGCCCGTGCGGATCCGGATCAGGTCGATCGCGGTCGACGCCCCCTTCACGCCGCTGTCGATCGGCTCCTCCGGGCAGCTGAACGCCCCGCCGGCGGACGACGCGAATCTGGTCGGTTGGTTCAAGGACGGTGCCACTCCAGGCGAGCGCGGCACCTCGGTGGTGGCCGGGCACGTCGACACCAAGACGGGCCCTGCCGTGTTCCTGCTGCTCAGCACACTCAAGTCGGGCAACACCGTGGACATCGCCCGGCGGGACGGCACCATCGTCAGCTTCGAGGTCGACGAGGTCGAGACCTTCAGCAAGGCGGACTTCCCGGACGAGCGGGTGTACGCCGACACCGGCAAGGCCCAACTGCGACTGATCACCTGCGGCGGGGAGTACAACAAGAAGAAGAAGGACTACGAGGACAACGTGGTGGTGTTCGCGCACCTGGCGTCCGCCAGGAAATACTGAGGCGGCCCCAGGAAAGAGCCCGGCATGATCGGCACGAGAGGCCCTAATATCCCGGGGTGACCACGAGCCCCGCGGACGCGCGGACACAGCAGCGACACCTGGGCCCGGCGGGGTGCGACGTGCCGGTGGACATCTGCCCGGCCCACGAACTTGGGCCGCTCATCGGGGATGTGGACCGCCGGGTGCGGTATCGAGGGCTCAGCCTTCTCGCCGAGCGGGCGGCCGCACCCCGGCTGTCGGCCGGCGAAGCGGCCGAACTGGCGGCACTGCTGCCGGGGGAACTGCCGGAGTCACCGGACGAGTCGCTACTCCTGGCCGGGCTCCACGGGCGGCTCGGCATCCACCTTCCGGGTCGGCGGCTGCCGGCGTGGCGTGCGGCCCGCGGGCTGCCGGAACGGGTGAGGATCGCCTGGCTGCGCGCCGAACTCCTCACCAACCCCTCGGCGCTCCGGGACGAACGGCCCGGCGAACCGCTCTACCAGGCGGTGCGGAGCATCGACGCCGGGCAAGCCCACCGCCCGGACCGGCTCGTGGCCGAAATCCTGGCCACCCGTGACCCCGTCCTGCGTGCGGAGGCGGTCCGGCTGATCCGGCAGGCCCTGCGTGCCGGGCTGCTGGCTCCCGGCCTCGCCCGGGCTCACCTGGCCGGGCTGCTCGGCGCGGATCCGGACGACATGGTCACCGCGGCTGCCGCCCTGGCGGAACTGGCCGAGCCCTGGGCGGCGGCGGACGCCCTGCCCGCAGCCCGATTCGTTCCGTATCTCAACCCCGCACAGGCGGTCCCTGTCGCGGTTCCCGCGCTCACCGCCGCGGCTCGGCACGGGCACGCATCTCTGCTGTGGCGGACGGCGGCGGACCTCGCCGTGTCCCCGGAGGTACGGCGCCTGGCCCTGGAACTCCTCGGCGACCTGGCGGAACGCGGTGACATCGGCGCCCTCCTCGACATCGCAGCCCAGGACCCGCTGCTGCTCGGCGGACCCGCGGTGATCTGCCTGCGAGGTCTCCACAGGCGCGGGCACTTCCCGGACGTGTCCCAGGCGCCGGCTCTCGTCGGCCTGGCGCTGGCCGACCACTCGCTCGATCCTCGTACGCTCGCCACGATCCTCTACACCTGCCGCCGCACGACGCTGGACCTGCTCGTCGACGCCCCGGCGGACGACCCGAGCTGGCCGCGCCGGCTCACTCTGCTCGTAGCCCTGGCCGGGCAGGGCACGGGGGACCTCCCGGTCGGGGCGGCGGTCACCCGTCTCCTGCCCTCCGCGCGTGTACCCGCGCCGTTCCTCGACGCGATCCGTGAACTCCGTCACGAGGGCGCCGAGGAGACCGTTCTCGCGCTGCTGCCCCGAGCCCCGGAGGCGGCCCTCGACACCCTCGAGGCCATCGGTACGCACCGTACGGTCGAGGTTCTGACCGAAGCGCTCGGTCCGGACACCGACGGCCGTCGGATCGCGTCCTTCCTCCGCCCGGTACGCCACCGGGCACTGGAACTCCTGTGGCAGCTGAACACCGACCCGGACCTGCGGCGCCACCTCCTCGCCCGCGTCGATCCCACAGCACCGCCCCCGGCCGTCGCGGCGGACCTCGGCGCCCCGGACGAGCGGGAACTGGCCCTGCTGGCCGCGGGTCCGGAGCCCGCAGACCCGGTCGTCGCGCTGTGCGCGCTCGCGGCGCACGGCAGCGCGTCCACCCTGCCCGCCGTCACCGGCCTGCTGCTGCGGGTCGTGAGCGAACTGGCGGCGTCCTGGGAGACCGTGGAGACCGGCCGGCGTCCGGCACCCGCCCGCGCAGAGGAACCCGTCGTCCCCCAGGAGATCGTGGACGCCGTACGTGGTCTGGGCAGTCGGCTGCACGAGCGGCGCAGGATCAGACCCGTCTGCCTACTCGGCACCCGGGACGCCCGCGAGGCGGGCGACGCGCTGCTGGCCGGGATCGTGCTGGACCTGCTGGACCGGCCTGGACTGCCGGCCCGTCAGCAGTCCGTCCTGCTGGAGGTGCTGCGCCGCGCGCCCACGGCCCGGGCCCGGCCCCGTGTCCACCGGCTGCTGCGCCACCGCGATCCGCACGTGCGCAAGCAGGTGATCGCCCTCCTGGCCACGGGCGCCGAGGACGAGGACGCGCAGGCACTGTCGGCCACGCTGATCGCGCTGACCCGGGCCGAGGACGTCCAGACCGTACGGCAGTCACTGCTCGCTCTCGGCCGGGCGGAGGCACACTGGGCCTGCCCGGCGGTCGCCGCCCTCCTCGGCCACCCCACCATGAACATCAGGAAGACCGCCGCATCGGTCCTGGTGCGCACAGGAACACCGGCCGCTGTGCCCGGCCTCCTGCGCGCACTCGGCCGCGACGACAACCCGGGCCTGCGCGCGGGGCTCGTCGCCGCACTGCGGGCCGTGCTGGGTGACGCCTGTACGGCCACGCTCCTCGCCGCCGCCGGGCGCTCCCAGGACGCCCGTGAGCGCACCCTGCTGCTCCAGGGTCTCGACGGCGCCCTCGCCTCCCGCACCGTTCTCGTCCTCGCCGATCAGGGCTCCCCGGTCCTGCCCGACCTGCTCGCTCTGGTCGGGGACGGCCGGATCCGCCTCGGTGAGGGGAGCGCCGCCGATCTCGTGGAGCTGTCGGCCGTGCACGGGATCACCACGTCGGCCCACCCGCCGTCCGCGGAGGCGGACTCCTGGACCGCCACGCTCATCGACCACGGCTGGAACGCCCTGGCGGCCCTGCGCCTCGCGGACAGTCCGGACGCCCTGGGGGCGAAGCGGCTGGGGGAGCTTCGGCCGATGCTGGCGAACTGGCTGTGCCTGGCCCGGTCCCTCCCGGAAGCCGCCCGGGACCGGGTCCTGGGGCTCGTCCTGCGGCTGTGCCCCCCGAAGTGGCCGGCCGACGAGCTGGAGCACTTCGCGGGCGCCGCCCAGGTGCTGGTGGAGGGGCTGGCAGGTGAGCGGGAGCACCGGCCCGGACTCCTCTCCGTACTCCAGGCCGTGGCGCCCCGGCTCGGCGATGAGCAGCGCTTGGCGA
Organism: Streptomyces sp. NPDC005791; assembly: GCF_042871485.1. Taxonomy (NCBI): domain Bacteria; kingdom Bacillati; phylum Actinomycetota; class Actinomycetes; order Kitasatosporales; family Streptomycetaceae; genus Streptomyces; species Streptomyces sp. NPDC005791. The sequence goes on along the minus strand of NZ_JBIAIP010000023.1, from coordinate 3,189 downwards.
TCGCCGATGCGGTACGCGGCCTGTCACCGCCGGAACATGTGCGAGCGCTGCGGCTGCTCCGCGCCTGCGATTCCGTACTGAGCAGGGACGATCTGGACCGGGCCCTCGCCGCCGCCCGCCTCGACGCCGAAGCCCGGGAGGCCGGGACCGCCGTACTGCGGGAAGCCTTTCGTTCGCCGGTCCCGCTCCCGCCGGACCGCGATGTGCAGGCCTGGCGGTCCGCGCTGCACGCGGCCCTCCGCACGCGCCCCGCGCTGGAGGAGTTCAGGCGCCGCGACCGGTGCCCGCCAGGCTCCCGCCACCGCCTGTCGGCCCTGATGGCCGCCTACTCCGACGCAGACGACGACGGCGCACGCACCGCGCTCGTCGACTGGATGACGGATCTCCAGCCCCTCGGAACACCGCCGTGGACGCTGGCCGAGACAGCCGCCCCGGCTTCGGGAACCGTACGCGCCGACGACCCCGGCCGGCCGCGTTCCGCCGCACAGCGCAGCCGGCTGCTGGACCTGCTGCACGCGCCCGACGCGGGCCGTAGGTCCCAAGCCGCCCAGCAGCTCCTGGACTGGCCGGAGCCGGAGACGGCCCGCGCGGTCCTCGACGCGTACCTCCGGGGACGTGTTCCTGCGGGGCCGAGCGGCAGCCTGGCCCGCACGCTGGCCACCGTCGACCCGGCGGAACTGAGCGGTGAGGAGATCAGGCCCGCCGAGGTGGCCGCACTCGCCGGGCATCTCCGGCCCTGGGACGTCGTGCCACTGATCCCCCTGCTGCTCGGCTGGTGGGAGCACGGCCCCGCCGACCTGCGGACGGAAGCCGGCCGCGCCCTGCGCACGGCACCCGCCGATGTGCTCGCGGAGCACCTCCGCCCCCGCATCGAGGCCGGGGCCTGGGGTTTCCTGGACCTGCTGGCGGGTCTGCGACTGCTTGGCTCCCCGGACATGACGCGGATCCGGAAGCGGCTGCGCGCGGAGGGGCGCGACGACCTTGCCGCGAGTCTCCTCCTGGACGAAGGGCCGAGCCCCGCCGCCCCTCGTACGACGGCTCACGTTGCAGCCGTCCACCGCCCAGGGCGCCCGGAACTGCTGCGCCTCGCCCGCACCGGCGGCCCGGAGCAGATCCGCAGAGCCCTCACCCGTCTCGTGGAGGAGCACGGCGGCCGGACGGCGGACCGGGACCCCGTGCTCAAGGAGGTCCTCGGGGAACTGCTGACCCATCCCAGACCCAAGGTCAGGCTGCTCGCCCACCGGACTTCGCGCTCTCTGCTGGACCGGTCCGCCCATCTGCACCACACCGAGGCCCTGCTGGACGACCCGCAGCCGGACATCAGGCGCATGGCGATCCGCACGCTCTGCCGTGCCGGCTGGGAACCCGCCGTTCCCGCGATGGTCGCCCTGCTGGACCATACGCATCCGGCCGTCCGAAGAGAGGCTGCCAAGGGGCTGTTGCTGATGGGCTCATCCGTGGTTCCCGCTCTGCGGCGCGCCGTCGGACATGCCCGCCCCGACCGGCGTGCCCGCTACACGGGCGTCCTGGAACGGCTCACCGGAGCGGAGGAGGGGCCACCTCCGCCGTGAGGTGTCAGCGGGCGCTCTCCTGCTCCGCCACGGCGACCTGGTGCAGTGTGCGGCCGGTGCGTGCGGAGCGTGCGTGGTACGGATCGGGGGTGCCCGGCCGGTCGTGGACGGCCTGCCGGTCGTCGGCCTTGATCAGCAGCCACGCCTCCGGCCCCCGTGTCCCGTTCTCGTCGTCGATACGGAAGCGGGTGAGCGCGAATTCGCCGTGCAGTTTGGTCCCGTCGAGCCGGAACGTGGCGTGCCCGCGTTCCAGTGACTCGGCGAACGGGACGGGCGCGCCCGTGAGATCGTGACTGGTCGGGCGATAGGTGCCCTGGTCCCAGACGATCACGGTGCCGCTGCCCTGCTCTTCCCGTGGGATGACACCCTCGAACTCGCGATACTCCAACGGGTGGTCATCCGTCGGCACGGCCAGCCGTTTGTCGCTCGGATTGTCCGACGGGCCGCGCGGCACGGCCCATGACTTCAGGACGCCGTCGACCTCGAGACGGAAGTCGAAATGCATACGCCGGGCGTCGTGGATCTGCACCACGAAGCGCCGTGTGCTTTCGCTGTCCATGCCTCCACTGTGCCGCCATCGGCAGGACCCCGCACGGCGGCGGCCGACGCGGCGCCCGCAGGGCCGGTCAGCCGGTGTGGAGCTCGAGAGCCGCGTCGGCCGCCGCGCCCGAGGGGTGCCACCAGGTGGTCACCGGTTCCCATACCCGGATCCCGTCCGGTGCCCCCAGCGTGGCGGCGTCGAACGTCCGCCCGCGGTGTGAGGGGTCCCCGGCCACCGTCAGCCGGTCCACGACCCGCAGCTCCGTGGCCGCCGGGTCAAGGGTGCGCACCGCGGCGTAGGCGGAACCGCCCGCCGGCAGGCGGTACGGACCGCTCTCGCCCTCGGGCACCGGCAGAGCGGGCCCGTCCAGATCGCCGAAGACGACCGTGGGGACGCGGTCGACGACGCACATCTGCCGGCCCTGGTTGGTGATGCTGATCCGCACCGTTGCGGGCCGGTCCGAGGCTGCCGCGGCGACCGTCAAGGATGCATCCCCGCACCGGGGGAGAGAGGGCGCTGCGGTGGGGGTGGCGGCCGGCGCGGCGCTTGCCGGAGCCGGCAGGGCGAAGGCCAGGGCGAATGCGGCGGGAAGGAGGACTTCGGTACGGATGCGCATGAGTTGTCCGTTCCCCTCCGCGATGACTTCTACCCGTATCCGCCCGCTCCGGACCAGATCCTTGACGGGCCGCGGGCCGCTGCCTTGAATCACCTGTTGAAAGCAGAGCATGATGTGGGCACGCCAAGTGTTCACCTCTCGGCGTCAAACTGTCATGTGCATGCTTCCCCTCCCCCCACCCTGAAAGATGTGATGACTGTGCCTTCCCCCCACCACGCGGCGCGGCGCATCCCCAAGAGGCGGCGCACGATGCTGCGCACCGCTCTCACGCTGCTCTGCTGCTCCGTGGCCATGACCGCGCTTCCCGCCGGAGCCTCGGCCGCACCCGACCCCCACACGGTTGCGCCCTTCACGGCTTCCCGGGCGGCGGCCGCCGTCACGTTCGCCGACGAGTTCGACGGGCCCGCCGGCTCCGCCGTCGACGGCGGCAAGTGGCAGACCGAGACCGGCGACAACGTCAA